>JAJYDE010000028.1 GCA_021777755.1 Deltaproteobacteria bacterium | reverse complement strand
CGATCAGCGCGCTGCCCGCGCCCATGCCAGTCAGCACAGCAAGCAACTGCTTCGTCTTCGGGGCATCCGACGTCAAGGCCTCAACCAGTTTCAAGCGTTCTTGGCGCACCAGCCCCGACAAAATCGCCTTGATGGTCCCGGCCAGATTGAACCCCATGATAAGGTCGAACTTTGTGAGGGGAGTGGCCAGATAGCCCTCGTGAAGGCCTCGAGCCTTGTCGTCGATGTAGATGATGCCACCCCCGATCATGCAGGACACGAAAATGGCCAGCACGATGGAGCCCGGCAGAAGAAACTGTATATAGGGCACATAAGGGTAGACTTCGACAACGGAAAGAGTGGCCACGGCGCTTCGGCGCGTGACCGGGTCCTTTGCGTCGTATGCCTGGAGCAGTTCGCCAAGGCTCGAAGACAGGGCCGAAGAGCTGAACTGATCCGTATTGTCGATGATCAAGGCGACCTGCGGATCGGCACTCGAAAGAACGTAGCGTGAAAAATCGGGAGGAATGTTGACCACCGCGCTGATTCTGCCCTCTCTCAAGTCCCGCATCGCCACCCCGAGATCATGGTAAGCAATGGGGGTGAAGGTGCGCGCATTGGCCGAAACGGCGTTTAACATCCCCTTCAGCCGCACGGCCGGCTCCCGATAATCCTGGTCGACAACACCGACCCGGATGTTTTTGATTTTCCCCCCGAACGCATAGCCTAGAACAACGAGTTGAACCAGCGGCAGGACCATCGATACGATCATAAGGGTGGGGCTTCGCCGAAAGCGGCGAAGATCTCGTTCGATAAGCGCCCCTATGCGGTTCCAGGAATCCTTCATCATGCTCATTCCCGCCTCATGAGAAACCGGCTCTCACCCGCCGGGGGAGCCTGGAGGGCATCGCGCAACTGCCTGCCGGTGTAATGGACGAAAACATCGTCCAGGGTGGTGCTCTGGACCGAAAGAGAAGCGATTGCCACATCGCGGCTCCTGGCCGCATCCATGAGCGCCACCGTGGTGCGGGAGCCGTTATGGGAGGCTATGCGAAAGACGTGGTCCTCGGCTTTTACCTCGGCAACCTCGGGAAGACTCTCGAGCGTGCTTATCCAACCCTCGGGGGTGTGGGAAAAACTGACCTCGATCACGTTTCTGCCAGGCACGGAGGCCTTCAGCTTGAGCGGAGAATCCAGGGCCACGAGTTTACCGTGATCCACGATTGCAATGCGGTCGCAGAGCCTGTCGGCTTCGTCCATGTAGTGAGTTGTTATGATGATCGTGAGGTCGCCTTCCTTTTTGAGCCGGGAAAGCATCTCCCAAACCGAGACGCGCGAAACCGGGTCGAGTCCGGTGGTCGGCTCGTCGAGAAAAAAGACCTTCGGCTCGTTTACCAGACCGCGCGCAATCTCGAGCCTTCGCCTCATTCCGCCCGAAAACATCTTCACCGGCTTATCGGCCCACGCCAGGAGATCGACCGCCCCAAGGAGCCGTTCTATGATCTCGCGCCGCCTGTCGCGCGCTATGTTGTAGAGCTTGGCAAATATCGACATGTTTTCGAGCGCGCTCAAATCCAGATCCGATGTCATTGCCTGGGGAATAACCCCGATGGAGCGCCGCACCTCTTTGGCCGAACTCACCACGTCATGGCCGACAATGCGCGCATGTCCCGAAGTCGGCGGAACAAGTGTGGTCAACATGCGGATGAGCGTGGATTTGCCTGCGCCGTTTGGCCCAAGCAGGCCGAAGACTTCGCCCTTGCCCACCGTAAAGCTCAGGTGATCCACGGCAATGAAGTCCCCGAAACTCTTGCTGAGTTCCTCGACTTCGACGGCGGGAGCCGTGCCGGGGAAATCCCGGGATGCCGAAACCGCCATGCCCTACCTCACCGGAAGGATGACGTAGGCGGTCATCCCCATGGCCAGGGCGCGGTCCCGGTTGTCGCAGCGCAAACGGATCTGGAAGGTCTTGATGTCTCGCTTGGTGCGGCTGACATCACGCTGAGTCGCATAATCGGCGTCTACGCCCCGGTAGAACACCGTGCCTTCCCGGGTGGCCCCCGAAGGAAGACGCACGGTGAGCTTGTCGCCAAGATGTATCCGATCGATATAGCTCTCCGGCACGTCCGCACGCACCCACAGGTCGTCGGGGTCTATAAGAGTGACAATGGTCCGGGCCGGAGTCACCACCTCGCCCTGGAGGGAGACTCTGACGTCAACCAGGCCGCTTATGGGCGCCCGAATCTCGGTGTAGCCGAGCACCACGTTGGCCTTCGTCGTCTGTGCCCTGGCGGCCGCCAAATGATGGAGACTGGAGGCAAGGGCCGCCTTTTTGGCCTCGATTTGCACCTTGTTGGCTTCAGCCAGCGCCAAGGCGGCCTCGGAGGCCTTCACCTGCTTTTTCAATGAATCGACATGGGCACTTGCGGCCTTGTAATTGGTAAGGGCCTGATCGAGGTCCTGCACGGAATTGGCGTTACTTGCCCGAAGCTTTCGTGCCCGGTCCAAATTATGGCTGGCGTAAGACAGGTCGGCTTGCGCCTGGTCCACGTCGGCGTTATGCATGGCAAGGCTAGCTTTCGCCTGCCGGATCTGGTCGCGCGTCTGGGCCTGCAAGAACTCCAGATCGGCCTTCGCCTGCTCTTCCTGAGCCGCGTATTGCTTTTCGCTGTTTTCGTAGAAAGCCGAGTCGGCCTTCAATTCCCGGGGCTGGATGACCGCAAGCAATTGACCCTTTTTAACCGCATCTCCGCGCTGAACAAGCAGTTTTTCAAGGCGCCCCTGTACGAGCGGGCCAACCTCGATCTCGTCGCTTTCCACTATCCCGGTAAGCACGATCGACTGGGGCCGGTTGGTGAGCCAGTAGACAAAACCACCGGCGATAACGACCGCAAGGAGCGCAATCAACGGAAATCGACGTTTCGAAAACATCTGCTTCAATCTATCGCTTCGGTTCCCGCCCGACACTTCCACGCTCTTCCCCCCCACACTCGGGTCCCATGGCAAGAGGCAGGTGCCGGGCAAAATAGAAAATCATCAAAACTATCAGGAAAGTGATCGATATTAACATATAAGCGAGCGATTTTCCATGCCATAAACCGCCAAACCAGGTTCTCAGCCGGTAGGCGAGCACATTCGCCCCGCCGCCGTAAAGCTCCAACTCCCGAAGGTACTGCTTGGAATTATCTGGCGAGGGCACATAAACCCCTGCCCGATTTCCTTGCGATTTCGCGGCTTGACGGTACGCCAGTCCCGCACAGCCAAGACCTGCGAACAATACCGCAAAGGCCAACAGATAAAGCCGTTTCCGATAGATGCGACCCCGATTTGCCATGGACCCACTTCCCGGATAATCCAGAGGGAACATCGGTGGTTTAACCGGCCGACACCCGCGCGCGCGCCTTTTGTGCCTCCACGTGGCGGGCCGCCGCAAGGGCGGCGATACAGCCCTCGGAGGCCGCGATCACGATCTGTTTGGCGAAATTCCGCCGAAGATCCCCTGCGCAGAAAATCCCCGGAATAGTGGTTTCACATTTGTCGTCGGTTACCACGTAGCCCGAGTCGCTCATTTTGACCCCGGATGGAACCAGGGCGCTATTGGGCGAAAAACCGACGAAAATGAAGGCCCCGTCCACCGCGAGTTCCCGCTCTTCGCCCGTCACCGTGTTTCTAAGAGCTACCCCGGTCACCCCGCCTTCATCGGAAAGAATCGATGTGGGCACCGTATTCAGAATGATTTCGACAGCAGGCTCGGCGAAAACACGCTGTTGTAAAATTTTGCTTCCCCTAAACTCATCCCGACGGTGGATAAGATAGACGCGCTTTGTGATCTTGGCGAGGTAAAGCGCGTCTTCAAGGGCGGTATCCCCGCCCCCGATCACACACACAACCTTGTCGCGAAAGAAAAAACCGTCGCAGGTGGCACAGTAGGACACACCCTTGCCGAAATTTTCGCCCTCGCCGGGCACGTTCAATTTTCGTGCGGTTCCGCCGGCGGCCATTATCACGCTGTGAGCCTTGAGCTCCTGGCCTCCGGCCAGCCGAACCCGGTGCAGTTGCTTCCCGGGTTCGATCCCCACCACCTCATCCTGGATCGTCTCCAGGTCGTAGGACTTTGCATGCTGAAAAAACCTGTCCGAAAGATCGAAACCGCCGATATCGGTAAATCCCGGATAATTTTCCACCCCTTTGGTAATACAGACCTGTCCTCCCGGGGCTCCCTTTTCGATAAGCACGGCCTCAAGAGCGGCGCGTTTGACGTAAATTCCCGCCGTAAGACCGGCAGGGCCTCCCCCTATTATGATAACGTCATAGGTGTCTTTTTGAGCCATTTCAGCGCCTTTCCCATGGATGTCAGAATTGCCTCCCGCTCCACGCTCTGCTTATGTGATGGTCCGGTGAATGTCAATTGTAAAATCCGCCCCCTCATTTTCCGGTTGAATTCCCACCGCATGGTGTTCTAAATATCACCTCGGCGGCTTCAAAAAAAACTTTGGAGGCGGCAATAAACCGCCCGCCGGGGCGTTTCGTCAACAACGGCAAAATCATGGAACATGAGGCTAAAGTGAAAAGACCGACTAAAAGCCAGTATTACCTGGATATCGCCAAGGCGGTTGCGATGAGGAGCACCTGTTTGCGGCGCCGGTTTGGAGCGGTGATCGTAAAAAACGATCAGATCATCAGCACCGGCTATAACGGTGCCCCCCGCCAGACCACGAACTGCATCGAACTCGGGGAATGCCTGCGGCAGCAAAGGAATATCCCCCCCGGCCAGAATTATGAACTTTGCCGGGCGGTTCACGCCGAGATGAACGCCGTGATCCATGCCTCGCGCCTGGACATGGTCGGCGCGGACCTCTACCTGGTAGGCATCGAGGTCGAAACGGGCGAGCTGGTCTTTCCGGGAATCCCCTGCCTGCTGTGCAAACGGGTGATCATAAACGCGGGCATAAACCGGGTCATTCTTCCCGACGGCCCGGGGGCCTTCCGATACATCGACGTCGATGACTGGACCATCGAGGAACGGATTTCCCCCCGGATCGGGGAATAACAAAAATAATCGGGGAACAAGGAGCGGAGAAAATGAACTATTTCCCCCGTTTCTCGCTCACGCACAAAATCCCCTGCCCCTCCATGCCGGGTTTGAAGCAAAGGTTGTCCGAAACGCATCGGGCCCGGCCAAGATCCCCCGCTTTCCAGCGATTGACCAGCCCCGGCTCCCGGATTAACGGCCGGCTCATGGACACATAGTCGGCCTGCCCGCTCTGGATAAGCCTCTGGGCAACCTCCATGGACCTGATCCCGCCCACCAGGATCAAAGGAATATCCACCGCTTTTCTAAACCCCCGCAGTTCCTGCCCGAAATAGGCTTCCTTTTCCTCGGAATTGATTCCGGGGCGGCTGGGAGATAATTTTCCGCCGTTTAGCATCCCTCCGCTCACCTCGATGGCGTTAAGACCCGCGTTCGCCAAAAGCGAGGCGACCCGCACCGAATCCTCGAGTCCAAGGCCGTTATCGACAAAGTCCCGGCAGTTCATCTTGATCATTACCGGAAAATCCGGGCCCGCGGCCGCCCGAATCGCCCCCAACACCTCCAGATGGATTCTGGCCCGATTTTCAATGCTTCCCCCGTACTGATCCTCTCGCCTGTTGTAGATCGGCGAAAGAAACTGGCTCAGAAGATAGCCGTGCGCCGAGTGAATCTGTACTCCGTCAAAACCGGCCTCAACCGCCCTTGCCGCCGCATCGGCAAAGGCCTTGACGATTTTTTCGATATCAGCCGTCAAAATCTGCCTCAGGGGCCGCTTGGAAAGCCCTTCGAAATCCGTTACCACAAGCGGGGGGGTTCCGGTAAGGGCTTCCGGGGCGAAAAATCCCGCATGCGCCAGTTGCATCACGATTTTTCCACCCGCCCCGTGGACCGCCTCCGTCATCTGCTTCAGCCCGCCGACCAGATCGTCACGGTAGACTCCAAGCTGCCATGGGGTGGCCTGCCCCTCGGGGCTGACATACGAATGGCCGCTGATAATAAGCCCCACGCCCCCCCGGGCAAGCCCAACCATCGTCTCGATCAACTCGGGCGTGACCGCGCCCTCCTTGGTGGCCATTCCCTCCCAGGTCGCCGACCGCACGAACCGGTTCGACAAACCCATTGCCCCAATTTTGCCGCTTTCAAAAACAGCTGCCATCAAAAAACCTCCATCGAGTTCTTATTGAATAAACCTGTTCAGAACTACCACCGGTTGCGCGCGGCCGTCAAGGCCGGACAACATTGTCTGCCGGAGTTGCCTGCGCGCACTGCCTGGTGGTGGAATTTTCCTTGAGCTTGAGCGCATTACAATTTATCCTGCCTCCATGAGTAAAGACAACCCGCATATCATACACGCAGTGAACCTGGTGAAAAAGTTCGGCGGCCTCCGGGCGGTCGACAACCTGTCCTTTCATCTCGCCCCCGGCGAATGCCTGGGACTCCTTGGCCCCAACGGCGCCGGAAAGACTTCCACCATACGCATGGTCTACGGGTTTTCTCCGATTACCTCCGGCAGGCTGGAGATCTTCGGCCTGGACATCAATACCGCCGGGCGTAAAATCAGGTCCAAAATCGGTGTCTGCCAGCAGGACAACAATCTCGACCCGGACCTCACCGTTTTCCAAAACCTCGAAGTCTTCGCCCGCTATTTCAACATCCCGCGAAAAGAAACCAGGGATCGGGCGCTGCAGCTTCTGAAGTTCATATCGCTTGACACCCGCAAGGATGACAAGGTCACGAGCCTTTCGGGGGGAATGATGCGCAGGCTCGTGCTTGCCCGCGCCCTCATTAACAGTCCCGAACTTCTCATTCTCGACGAACCCACCACGGGCCTTGACCCGCAGGCCAGACACCAGCTCTGGGAAAGACTCGAACTGCTTCAGGCCAACGGCATTTCCATTCTCCTCACCACCCATTACATGGACGAGGCCTCGCGGTTGTGCGATCGCTTGATAATCATGGACCAGGGCAAGATCCTGGTCGAAGGCACACCCGCCGATATCATTCATTCCCATGTCGGAGACCACGTGGTGGAAATCATGGAACCGGACGACGAGGTGAAAGATTTCGTCAATACCCACGGCTTCCAGAACGACCTTCTGGATCGTCGGATCATCATCTACGGCGAAGAGGGCGACAAGCTTTTCGACCTTATCGGGGAGCGGTTCTGCGGGGATGGCTGCATAAAGAGACTGGCAACCCTTGAAGACGTCTTCCTCAGACTCACCGGAAGGGGTCTTCGCGAATGAGGGACAATCTTCGAATCGGCAATCTCTCCTGGCGCTTCATCCTGGTATGGAACCGCAATGTGGTGGTCTATAAAAAGATCTGGTTCGTAAACTTTCTCGTGCCTCTGCTCGAACCCCTCATGTACCTCGCGGCCTTCGGCGTGGGGCTGAGCTCCTTTATCCGACAGGTGGACTATCAGGGGGCGCCCATCGCCTACGTCGCCTTCATCGCCCCGGCCCTTCTCGCCATTACCATCATGTATAACGCTTTTTTTGAAAACACCTACGCTTCCTTCGTTCGCATGTATTATCAGAAAACCTTCGATGCAATGATGGCCACCCCGCTCTCGCTCGAAGACATCATTGCCGGTGAAATCGTCTGGGGCGCCACCAAATCGGTCATCGCGGGGGCCATAGTGCTCGCCGTGATCGCCTGCTTCGGTCTTGTCTCTTTTCCCCTCGGACTGCTCATACTGCCCCTGTCCTTTTTGGGCGGCCTGGCCTTCGGAACCGTGGGCATGATCTTTACCGGCATTACCCCCACTATCGATATGTACAATCTTCCAATCTTTCTTTTCATCACCCCCATGTTTCTTTTCAGCGGCACCTTTTTCCCCACCACGGCTCTTCCCGGCTGGGCGCAAAAACTTGCCCTCGCCTTGCCCCTGACTCACCTTGTAAACCTCTGCCGCGCCTTGTGCCTGGGCAAAGCCGCCCTCGACCTCACCTGGAGCGTCCTCTACATCGCCGCCGTCTTTGTGCTTACCTTCCCCGTGGCCCTGATCGTCATGCGTCGAAGACTCATCAGTTGATCCCGAATTTGTCCGCGACCGCGGGACTTGCAAATTACCCAGTCATGTCGAATATTTAAAGGTGAACTCTTAATTTCAGGAGGCAGACATGACTACCATAGCGGTTTTGATCGGAAAGGATTTCGAGGACTCCGAATACAGCGAACCCGCCCGGGCTTTCAGAAATGCCGGGTGCCGCCTGGTTCACCTTGGCCTGAAGAAGGGCGAAACGGTCACCGGCAAAAAGCATGCAACCCCTGTGCAAATTGACATGGAAGTGGACTCTGCCGGCCCGGACGATTTCGATGCTCTGCTAATCCCCGGCGGCTACTCCCCCGATAACTTGAGGGCGCACAAGGGCCCCGTTCGCTTCGTAAAGCATTTCATGGAGCGGGACAAACCGGTTTTCGCCATCTGCCATGGCCCGCAGCTCCTTATCTCGGCCGGAAAACTCCAGGGCCGCAAGGCCACGGGCTGGAAATCCCTGCTCTGCGACATGAAATATGCCGGGGCCGATTATCTGGACAAAGAGGTGGTGGTGGACGGCAACCTCGTTACCAGCAGGAGGCCCTCCGATATTCCCGCCTTCGTCGATGCCTGTTTGAAGATGCTCGGTTTGGCGGGTAAAAAGGCGGCCTGAAACACCCTACTCGGGCCTTCTTTCGAAGTTGAAAAGCGAGTAGCCCCCCCTGGTGCGGCAAGAAGCGAATCCCCTGAGGATTTCACTCAATCCCGGCCGCTTGGCGGGTCCTTCGCTCAAATCGATCAGGAATCGCCGATAACCCAAGGCTCTCAGGACCGGGAGTTGCTCCAGCCAGCTGACCGGCCGGTCGGCGTAAATTTCGGCCCGACCGGCCTGCGCGGTCGGATAATAGACTTCCTTTCGGGGGCTCACCAACGCTCGGTCCATGTAAATGGGCGGAACGAGACAGGATGTGAATAGAGGCGGCCGGCAATAAACCGTAACAGCCAGGCGGGAGCGTAGTTTTTGCCCGGCCGCCTCCTGCAGTTCCACTTTGGTGGTTTCGAGCGAAAACACCGCCGACTCGCAACCCATTTCGAAAACCTGCTCGAAAGCGGCGCTGTTTCTGAGGTTGAGCCTCGCTCCGGCAACAAGGCGAAGCCCCCTGGTCTTGCCCACCAGGTCGAAATGGCCCCAGTTGTTGATCTCCCACAGCGCAAAACCTTGGTTTATAAACCATTCCACAGCCGCCCTGAAATACTCGCTGTCTTTTTCCATCATGACGGGAGGAAGAGACAAACCAAGCTTTTTCCTCTGAAAAGTCGAAAACCGCTGCCTGGCGATCCGTTCGAGGTTGTGCCGGGTTGCACGCAGAAAGACCGAGGAGGCCGAAGACTGGAGCGCCTCCACCAGGTCGCCGGGAGAATCGATTTTGACCGTGAGCGCCTCTTGCGCTCTTGCTCCTGACTCCTCGGGTTTTTCATATTCCCCGATAATTTCCCGAATCGCAGGAGCGGATTTTATCGCCATCGCCGAAGGGACTTGCTCTTTTATCCTTTTCCATATCGCCGCCGCGGGCTCGGTCTTGGACCCGAGTTTAAAAAGCCTTTCCCCAGCCTTGAGCGGCTTCGGGCAGGCAAGGTATGCCGCGGTCCCCGCCTTGGCAAACTCGATCGCACCCCCCGCTTTGTCGAAAAGCTGCAAAACCGTGAAAGCCTCTTCCTCTCGACCCGCCGAAGATTCGGGCCGTAGCCGGTCGCCTTTCGAAACAGGGCTGCGAACATCGAGAAGCACCCGGTTTTCGTAAACCCCTTTTACCGTCGCAATCCAAAGGCCGTTGGACCCGGACCGGGAAGGGCTTAAAATCTCGGCCGCCCCGAGGTTTCCAAGCCGCCCGCAACTGAGCCGCCTCGACGGGTTCTGCGCAAGCAACTCCCTGGCCTCGGACAAGGCACGCTTTTCCTCCTCCGCGCTCTCGGCGTCCAGCACCATGCGGTAGGCCCTTACCACCCCGGCCACCCAGGAAGCAGGCTTCATGCGCCCTTCAATTTTGAGTGCGGCGATATGAGCCCGCTTCAGCCTCGGAACGAGCGGCAGTCCGCACAAATCCCCGCAGGAAAGGAAAAAACCGCCCTTGCTCCCCTGGTGAAATTTTAATCGGCACGGCTGGACGCACTCGCCGCGAAGCCCGCTTCGTCCGCCCCGGTAACTGCTCGCAAGGCAGAGCCCCGAGTAGGAATAACAAAGGGCGCCGTGGATGAAAATCTCCAGTTCGGCCCCCGTGTTGTCGTATATTTTTTCGATCTCTTCGAGGCTGAGTTCCCGCGCCGTCACCACCCGGGACGCCCCCATCCCCATCAGTGTCCTCACCCCCGCCGAATTGTGCGCGAAGGCAAGAGTGGAGGCGTGAAGCCTCAGATCGGGATAATGGCGCCTGGCAAGATGGAAAATGGCCGGGTCCGAAACGATGAGTCCATCCGGGTGGATTCTGGCAAGCCTGTCGATAGTGGTGATCAGTTCGGCCAGTTCCCCCGAAACGATCTGGTTGTTTACGGCCACGTAGACCCGCACACCGCGCTTTCGCGCAAACGGGACGATAGTTGCCAGCTCGCTCATGGTAAAGTTTGATGCGCTCGCCCTGGCGCTGAATTTCTTGAGCCCCAGGTAGACCGCGTCGGCCCCGTTTTCCACCGCGGCGAAAAAAGATTCGATATTGCCCGCCGGGGCGAGCAGTTCCGGCTTAAAACTCACGATTTCTCTCCAAAGACCCGCCCGAATATCACGTCCACATTCTTGAGGTGATAGTCGAGATCGAATATCGAGTCCAATTCCTCTTCGCAAAAGTAACCCCTGACATCCGGGTCGGCTTTGAGCTGATCTTTCAAATCGCCCCGTTTGCTCCAGACCTCCATGGCGTTTTTCTGGACCATGCGGTAGGCCTCCTCCCGGCTCAGCCCCTTCTGGATAAGAGCAAGCAGCACCTGCTGGGAGAAAAGCAGATTTCCCGAAACGGCCATGTTGCGCTTCATGTTCTCCGGAAACACCGTCAGCCGGTCGATTACGCCCGTCAGGCGCCGCAGCATGTAGTCGAGCAAAATGGTCGAATCCGGCCCTATGACCCGCTCAACCGATGAATGGCTGATGTCGCGCTCATGCCACAACGCCACGTTTTCCATCGCGGCCATCGCATTGCCGCGAAGAACCCGCGAAAGCCCCGAGAGGTTTTCCGAAGAGATCGGGTTGCGCTTGTGAGGCATGGCCGAAGAACCCTTCTGGCCGGGAGAAAAATACTCCTCCACCTCTCGGATCTCGGTGTGCTGGAGCAGCCGGATCTGGGTGGCGATTTTTTCGATCGAACAGCCGATTATGGCAAGTGTGGTAAAAAACTGGGCGTGGCGGTCCCGCTGAATGATTTGGGTGCTGACCGGAGCCCATTTTAGTCCCAGGCGCCCGCAGACGGCCTCCTCGATTTCAGGGGCCGTGTTGGCGAAGGTCCCCACGGCCCCCGATATCTTCCCCACCCGTACCGATTCCCGGGCCTGCTCCATGCGCTCCCGGTTTCGCTCCATCTCGCAATACCAGACGGCAAATTTAAGCCCCAGGGTGATCGGCTCGGCATGGACGTTGTGGGAGCGGCCCATCTCCACCACATCCTTAAGCTCCAAAGCCCTCCTCTTGAGAACCCCCAGCAGCTTGTCGATATCCTCCAGCAGAAGCTCCGAAGCCTCGGTCAAAAGAAGCCCCAGTGCCGTATCCAAAACATCCGAAGAGGTCAGCCCCTCGTGAATGAATCTTGCCGAGGGCCCCACGAATTCAGCCACGCAGGTTAAAAACGCGATGATATCGTGCCGGGTCTCCCGCTCGATTTCATCGATTCTTCCAACATCGAAGCCCGCCTTTTCCTTTATGGCCCTGAAGTCCTCCGGCGGGATCACACCTTTTTCGAAAAGCGTTTCGCAAACCGCAAGCTCCACGTCGAGCCATTTGCGGTATTTGTTTTCGATTGTCCAGATCCCTGCCATCGCCGGATTACTGTAACGATCTATCATTATATTCTCCCATGAGGTAGATTGGACTTTCCAGTTCAAGCTCAGAATAATTTAAAATCCGCCGAAAGGCAAACCCGCGAGGAGTTGGTCATGCCTTACCTTGGAGCCCATACCTCGGTTGCCGGAGGTCTTCATCTCGCCTTCGAACGTATGGAGAAAATCCGGGGCCGGGCACTTCAAATCTTTACGGCCAATCAGAGGCGGTGGCTCTCACCGCTTCTTGCCCCCGAAGAGATCTCACGCTTCAAAGCCCGCCGGGACCAGTGCGGCCGCCCCCCCATTGCCGCCCACGGCTCCTATCTCATAAACCTTGCCGCCTCGGACGAATCGATCCTGCACCGATCGGTGGCCGCCTTTGCCGAAGAACTCAAAAGATGCGACCAACTCGGCATACCCTATCTCGTAATGCACCCCGGCGCCCACGCGGGACAGGGGACCGAAGCCGGCCTCCTTCGCCTGGTGAAAAATCTCGACCTCGCAATCCGCACCTCGGGGGTCCAATCGGTTGGCGTGCTGCTTGAAAACACCGCCGGCCAGGGCTCATGTCTTGGAGCAACCTTCGAAGAAATCGCCTTCATTTTGCAAATGTCCGCCTTCGCCGACGCCTTGGGACTCTGCTACGATACCGCCCACGGCTTTGCCGCCGGCTACGATTTGCGCGACCCGGCCGCCTACCGGCTCACCTTCGAAAAACTCGAACGCCAAATCGGCCTGCACCGACTGAAATTTTTCCACTTGAATGATTCCAAGCCCGACCTGGGCGCTCGCGTCGACAGGCATGAACACATCGGCAAAGGCAAAATCGGCCTGCGGGGCTTCGGACTTCTTCTAAACGATCCCCGCTTCCAAAACCACCCCATGGTTCTCGAAACCCCCAAAGGCAAGGAACTTCTCGAAGACATCGAAAACCTGCGGCTCCTGACTTCCCTTCTCCAATCTTCCCGTGATGTCATTTACAAACATTTCCCAACAGTTCCTCCTTAACCGCACGGTATCCCGGTCGGCCCGGGGAGCGCTCCCCCTTGCCCGCGCCAGGCGTGCCCGTCCTCTCCTGCTCGATAACTTCCCGCGTCGCCTCTCGCGGGATATCCTTGAGGCCATCCTTTTCTTCACTGAAAAGAGCTTTCAAATCCAACGGCTTGCGCTTAAACTTAATCTCGTTCCTGGCACCTCTCGGTTAACCAGATTTTTTTACCACTTCACTGATCCGGGCGTCCCGAACAGGCTGGAACACGTGAGCAATCAGAAAAGAGATCGCGATGAATAGCGTAACGGAAACCTCCGCACCTGTGGCACAACCTGAGTCTACTCGCAAAAGACAGCTTCGGTCGGGGATTTTGATTGAACTGGCGACCATTGTGTGGATGACGGTTGAGGCCGGCATTGCGATCACCGTTGGCTTTGCTACCCGAAGCGTTTCACTGCAAGGCTTTGGAATTGATAGTATCATTGAACTGATTGCCGGTGGCATCCTGCTGCGGCGGTTGCTGGTTGAACAACGGGGCGGCTCTCTTGAACGGATCGAGCAGACTGAACGGCACGCCTCGTGGGTTACGGCCATCAGCTTGTTTGTCCTCGCCATTTACATTGTCAGCGACAGTGCGTTTACGCTTTTTGCCAGGACCAGGCCAGAGTCCTCCTGGTGGGGTATTGGCCTGGCAGTGACCGCGGCTGTCGCAATGCCACTGTTATGGCAAGGCAAGCTCCGAATAGCCAAACACATCGGGAGCGCGGCGCTCAAGGCGGACGCAGCCTGCAGCATGACCTGCGCCTATATGTCTTTCACGTTACTTGCCGGCCTCATGCTCAACCATCTCTTTGGTTGGTGGTGGGCCGATCCCCTGGCGGCTCTCGGTCTGGTGTATTTTCTCATCCAGGAGGGACGCGAGGCATGGCACGCGGCTCGCACTGGCCAAACCTGTTGTTGTGGTGAAGACGATTGAACCTGGCGGCACATGAAAATCTCCATATTGTCGGGCGCGCCGGTCCTGAACGCTTTGTTTCATTGGTGGCGGGCTGATCCGGTCGCCGTGCTTGTCATGGGTCGAATCATTGCGAAAGACCCATTTGAAGACCGAAGCAGGATCGAACCGATGATGCCTGCGGCCAAGATGAAGGCCGCCCCGAAGTCCCGGGTGGTGAGGACTCTTCCATTCACAAACCTCCCGATGCCGCCGCCGGCAAACGTGTTGAAGGAGACAAGTCACATCACCGCCAAACCGGTCGGCAAGAGGGCCGAATATTAGAGTAAAAGGCCCGAACGGCGGCATGCGGGCGGTAACCGAAAGGGCAGCCTGACAATTTTAACATTGGCCACCATTTCATAGTGCGCCTGCACGATCGGTCTTCCCGAGACGTTCCTTTTCGGTCCGCCAAACCCCCCGAAGACATCGTGGCCTGCGATGCTGAAATGGCTGCTTTCGCCGCCGCGATCTCAATAGAGGCTTCTGTTTCCTCCCCGATTGTAATAGGTTCGGGCAGTTGATCGAATTTAACATCCACTTCAAGCTCTTGGGTGACGGTATCGGCTTGCCTGTTCAGTCTGACTATCTCGCCAGAATAAGACTTTCCGGAACGTAGGTTGATCAGTGCCCTTTGTCCCGCAAAGGGGAAAAGCAAAACGGCGGATTTAAGTAACCTGTTGCGCCTGTTTGCGTCCAACCGGCCCGCGGCCCCCGATTTCTGCAATCTGCTTCCGTTCATGGATTCTTTTCCATAATTTCAAAATATGAATACCGACAAGGCCGCACTTGCAAGCACGACATAGAGCAAGTCCACCTTTTTTAGCAGAGCGGCCAGCACTGCCAGCCCGAGCAATACCTTGAGGATATCCCAGTGAACAGCCAATGAAAATTTAAACGTCACAAAGAGTAGAAGACCGACAAATGAGGCGAGTATGCCCTTTGTAGCCTTGAGGAAGTAAATCGAGCTCTTCAGTTTGTCCATTATCGGAGTGATCGTGATCACCATAAGGAAAGAGGGAGTGAATATCGCCGCGGTCGCCACAATTGCGCCTGCTATTCGATGAGTCAAATATCCCACAAAGGTCGCTGTGATGACTATCGGTCCGGGAGTCACCTGTCCCAGGACTATCCCGTCCATGAAAGTCTTGCTGTCCATCCAGCCTCTTACGCCAACCACCTCGTGAAGCATGAGCGGCACGGAGGCAAAGCCGCCGCCGAAGGCGAAAAGATCGACCTTCATCATCAGCGCGGCCAGGCTGAAGAGTTTCCTGTCCATGAGGTTCAAGGCAAGGAGCGCGGCAGCCAGAAGCAACAGCGGCACGGCCGTTTGAATTAGATAATGTCTGCCGGGGTTGCTCTGAACTTTGGCTGGAGTGGGATCGGGCGTGCTTCTCGGAAATAGAATCCCGGCCATGGCGGCGACAACAATTATAATGAAAGGGCTGAGCCCGGCCCAAAAAAGAACAGCCGCCACAACGGCAAAAACGATGTCTTCGTAATGCTTGAACGTGCTCCTGCCAAAAGTCCAGGCGGCGTTCGCCACCACAGCGCAGACCAACACCTGGAGACCGGCAAAAAGGGATGTGACCCTCGGAACTCCATGATAGGCGGCATAAAGCGATGACAGGACCATCATGAAAGCGAATGCGGGTAGACCAAATCCGATATATGACAGCAGCGCGCCAGGCACTCCTCCTGCCTTCATGCCGACATAGGCGGCGCTCTGCATGGCGGTCGCACCGGGAACGGATTGGCACAGGACCACGCCGTCTTTAAAAGTCTGCCCGTCAAGCCACTCGTGCCGGTCCACCGCCATTTCCCTTATATATGCGATCATGGCCGGGCCGCCGAAAGCCGTGAGGCCAAGTCTTAGGAATGAAGCGAACAGGTTCAGCCTTGAAGGATGATTTTTAGCGGAGTCATTCAACTTCTTTTGCCTCTGGTCCAATTCAAGTCGCCTTCCAGCCTTCAGGCCAAACTCTTTGGGCGCTTGCCCGCATTATCGGCGGCGACAAACTTGCTTTCCGCCACAAACCGAGACAATGGCCTCGCCAACTTCAAAACTACTCATTCATGATAGAAGAAAATGCCAAGCGCGGGTATGATCAAAATCATATATTCTTGAATTTTTAGCCGGATTTTCATCGAGAAGGCAATAAGCACCAAAAGGAACAGCTCATGCTGGAAAAACTTCCCATGTTTTCAGATCTGTCCGAAGAGCTTTTCTCCAGCCTGAAAGCCATCTCAAAGGAGATTTCGGTAAAAAGGGGGGCCATCCTTTTTTCTCCAGGGGATGTGGCCCATGGATTTTTTGCAGTGCTGCAAGGGGCCATTCGCGTCTATAGAGTCTGCTCAAAAGGCAGGGAGATTTCCCTTGAGATCGCATGTGCGGGGCACACTTTTGCAGAGGCAAGCCTTTTTTCGGATGTGTACCGGTGCTGCGCGCAGGCGCTGAAGGAAAGCACGGTCTGCCTGATTCGAAAAGATGCTTTCCTGGAGCTGATTCGAAATGATGCTCAGTTCGCCACCGCTTGGCTCCACTTTCTTTCCTTCAAGGTCATTCACCTTCATCAGCGGATCGAGGAGCTTTCCTTAAACCCCCCCGGGGCACGGATCGCGAGCTACATTTTGTTCCTTGCCGAAATCCAGAACAGCCAATCGGTCTGCCTCCCGGCACACAGGAAATCCATCGCAACCCTGCTTGGAATGACTCATGAGACATTCTACAGGACGGCAAAGGAGCTTGAAAATGAGGGCACGGTCCGCTTTGACGGTCCAAAGATAGAAATCGTGAATCGTTCGCTGCTGGAGGCACTGCTGGAGTAAAACAAGCATTCAAGGCAGCAAATGATGACCCGACTGGCTGATCTGAAAACTATTTCACCAAGTAAAGAGTCCATCCGCCATGGTATTGATGGAAAAAAAGCCGCTCTGCACCGACCGGGACGGTCTCGAACCCATCTTCCTCCAGGACTTTTTCATCGGCCCCGGATACGCAAGAAACCTGGAAATAATCTAAATGCCGACGGCCGGATGAAACTCCGGCCACCCGGCCTATTTGGCCAACATTACGCTCGTGGCCTTTATGAGAATATTGATCTCATCGCCAACCTTCACATCCAATTCCCTGACCGCCTCGACGCTGACAAGGGAGGAGACTACATTTCCATTGCCGATATCGACTTTCACCTTCGCCATTACCTGGCCTTCCTTGACATCGGTCACCTTCCCCTTGATCAAGTTTCTCGCGCTGAGTTTCATCCCCGCTCTCCTCTTCGTGAAGTTTCAAGATCATATCCAACATCTGCCACCATGAATTTTTGGCATATTCCGAAGGATGTCAAGGTTTGCATGTTGGATTTACCCAATTTTCCGCTAAAACTACTGTGACGTCCCTCAAGTTCTATGATATTCCAATCCTTTGAAAGGATGGACACGGATTTTCGCGCCCACCCGCTTGTTCGGATATCAACGGTCACACTGCATTGCCGTTTTTTTTATCGTAACCGGCAACAAACGTCGGGGAGGTTAAGCCTTGAAAACCGTGAAGGAGCCTGTGATTTGCAATCTCAAATCGGTTCGCCAGGCCAAAGGGCTTTCTCAGAGCGAACTGGCTTCAAGAGTCGGGGTGAAGCGCCAGGCCGTCTACGACATGGAGACCGGCCGCTATGTGCCAAACACCACCCTTGCGCTTCTGATCGCCAAAGAGTTGGGCTGCAAGGTGGAAACCCTCTTCGCCCTGGAGGAGTCCGAAGATGTAAAACCCGTAACGTTGGTTGAAGGAACCGCGGCGGCAAATACCAGGGTTTCGGTCGCCAGTGTGCGGGACCGGCTCGTAGCTTACCCGCTGGATGGCAAATGGCTTTTAAACGATGGATTTCAGGCCGCCGACGGCCTGTTTTCGCCCGACACAGGTTCGGTTCAGTTGCTCCAGGGAGGCAGGATAGACAGGAAAACTCTGCTGCTTGGATGCGACCCGGCCTTTGCCATCCTCGCCGCGCGAGCATCCCTGCGCTCGGCGGACGTAACGGTCCAGTGCCGGTTCGCATCCAGTCGCCTGGCCCTGGAAAGAGTTGCCGAGGGCTGCGCTCACATCGCCGGCACCCACCTCCATAATCTGCCCTCCGTGGAGTCCAACATGACTTTCGCCCGAAAAATGCTGCCGGGCGCCAGGGCGACGGTGATCGCCTTCTCCTTTTTTGAGGAAGGTCTCATGGTCGCAAGGGGAAATCCCCTTCAGATACACTCGGTGGCAGACTTGGCCGGAAAAGGCATACGATTTGTCAACCGCGAGCCAGGGGCCGCGCTGCGTACTCTTCTGGATGAACGACTCGCGCAGGCCGGGATCCCCGAAGATTCGATCGAGGGCTACGACAAGCTGCTCCCCAGCCACAACCTGTGCGCACAGATGGTCGCCTTCCATATGGCCGATGCCGCTCCGGGCCTAAGAGCCGTGGCCGCCGCCCATGGCCTGGATTTCGTTCCCATCGAGGCCGTTCGCTGCGACCTGGTGATCCCCTCGGACTTTCTGGCCCTGCCCGGAGTACAGGTCCTCCTCGACGTTTTGCAAACGCGCTCGCTTCGCGACGAACTCTCGGCCCTGCCCGGTTACGAATCTTCCTGCACCGGCAAGGTCATCGGGGAAGTGTTATGAGGCAAACCTGCGCCGGCTTGCGTTTACCAAAGTTCGTCGCATCATTTCCGCCATTTCCCCTCAGAAGTCGAAAAGCATCCGCATGGCAATTATGTTGGCATCGGCATCATTGATTGCCTTCGTGCCGTAAATCGCCGCACCGCCCTTCGCAACCCCGGTCTGGACGACATAGGTCCGATCACTTAGCATGGCAAAAATATAATTCATCTGAAGCTTCAAATTCGGGTTCAAGTACCAGTTGATACCGGCGGTCACGTCGTTTTCGTTACCACCCGTAATCCCACCACTCGTAAGATTGGCGTTTGAAAAGCGCGCGACCAGTTCCCATGCGCCCCAACCCCCGGTGTTCCAATTATAGTTGCAAAGTGGAATGGGCCTGGTGAAAATTCCTTCGTTCAGATCGTAGGGCCTGTTTTCACCCGTGAGAAAATAACTGGCCTGGACGTAGTAGCCGTCAAAATCGGGATTGTTTATTTTGGTCTTTGCCAGGTTGGTGACCGTGTTGGAGGAAAGTCTGGTATCGTAGCCGACCATGGAATTGAAATACTCGGCGTGGAGGGAAAAGGAACCTATCCCAAGCCCCAGTTCGGGGTCGAACGTATTGGCCCCCGTGGTCGGGATCAGGCCGGTTTCAAGCGTATAGAGGTTTGTGACATGAAACTCTGGTTTGCTGTCATAATCCAGGGTTGGATTACTCGTCTTTCGGTCTTTATACGAGTAACTGAAGCCGATGTGCACAATGTCCCAACCCTTGTCCTCATACCAGGGTAGAGCGGTCAGCCTTGCCACCAGATCGGTATTGGCGTAATTGCCGTAAAAGCTGCCCGAATTGTTGCTCTGGTTGATAAATCCTCCCAACGCCCAGGTCATTCGTTTATCCAGTTCCTGGTTGTATATCTTAACGCCGGTATTGTAATCGCCGTTTGTATTGCCTACCGCGAAGGTATTGGGAAGGGCGCGCTCCAGAAAACTGGTCCATTCATCCGAAGTCAGCTCCTCCAGAGAAAATGGTTCCTTCTGATGACCTATCTGAACGTTACCGAGAAAGGGAATATCGTTGAGTCTTGCCCACACGTTCGTCACCCTTGTTGTACCACCGCCAAAATCCATTTGAGCCTGAAAGTCTATATTACCCCAAAGAGTCCCTGTTATTGTGGGTCTAAACCGTCTTACTTCGGCACCGTAGCCGTTCGCAACAGCGCCCACTCCCCTTGCCAAGGCCCTTAATTCAGCATCGCCATTCATGGAGCCAAAATCGAGTTCACCGTAGCCGCCAACATGCATTTTGAAGTTTCCATCGTTGCTTTCGGTAACAATACCGTTTCTCCAGACTGTATGGAATCCATGGGGATTATTCTCCGACTCCAGCTTGGCCTGCGCAGCCTTGACCTGCGCCTCCATACCCGCGGCTTGAGCTTTTTCCCGCTCCTCAATTTGCTCCCTCACCTGCCGCGCAAGGGCCGCTTTCCGCACCTCCATGGATTTTTCCAATTGCCTGTTCAAGGCGGCCTTTTCTTCTTCCGCCTCTTTTTTCAGTGCTTTGTACTCCCTTTCGCTAATCACATGCTTTGCTTTCATGATATCGAGGAGTTGTTCGGTAACCGTTTCCCTGGCAACCGCCGCCCCCTGCCAAATAAGCACAAAGACGATCAGGAGCGCTGTTGTGAAAATGCTGGCCGTGAACTGGATTCTCCGCCCTGTTGCTCCATTTTTGGACAGCAACATAATTTCCCCTTTCCGATCGCAAACAGTCCAAAACCCCGAGGACAGCCGCAATCGACACCACTTGTTTCCTTGTTCCCCATCTATAAAGGCTGATTCTGAACCGATGGGCCCAACCGGTATTTTGCCAACTGCATGCCGGCTTCAGGCGTGGGACAAAGCGCTTTTATCCCGGTCGGTTGGAGGTTTTACGAACAAGCGGGGCAATCAATATGCGAGCTAAAAAGGTTACACTTGGCTGTCACTTGGAACACTCACCCGTTCAGAATCGGCAGCGGGCAGAACATGGCCTTGCGGGGAGTACTAGCACAGAAATTTCTCTATGGCTTCGGCCATCAGCCCCGGTTTTTCCCAGTGCGGGCAGTGACCCGTGGCGAACTCCTCGAACCGGGAATCGGGTATGGCGGCGAGAAGAACTTCCTGGTCGGACCTGGTGAACAGCTGGTCCTGATTTCCCCACAAAATAAGCGCGGGAGCGGAAATATCTCCGAGAATGGGCCGATGGTCCACCTCGAGAAGTGTTGAGAAGAGCGAACGCCAGACGTGGGCAGGCGCTTTAATGGTCTCCGAGAGGATCATCTCCATGAAATCGGCCGGAACCGGATTGGAGGTCGCCTGGAATTCAGCGGCAAAGTTCATCGGAATCGGGTCTTCCAGTGCCTCGATCGAAGGCTTCAATTCCAGAAAAGAGGTTTTGCAAGCCATGGAAGCCGCGGAGCTTATGAGTACGAGCCGCCCCACCCGAGCCGGAAAACGCGAGGCAAACCGTTGAGCGATAAAACTTCCCATCGAGTGTCCCACGAGATCGGCTCTCTCCAATCCCAAAGCCTCCATTAAAAACAACAGATCCCGAACATAATCGTCGAGGCTGTAGCCCCATTCAGGCTTGTCCGAATTCCCATGGCCCCGAAGATCGGGCGCCACTATCCGGCAGGTTGGCCCGAGGTGCTCGAACACCGCGGCAAAAGATCTCCAGGAATCCACATAGCCGTGGAGAAAAATCACAGGGCAGGGGCCGCATTTCCCGCGTTGGGCATAATGAATCGAAATTCCGCTCCCCAGGGCCACTCTGCCAAAGCCAAAACCCTCGATTTGCCGTGATGAACAAATCTTTACACCGGACACGATAAGCTCCTGATCTTGAATACGGGCAGCCGACACAACAACCGATGATAGCGCACAGACAGACACGAGGCAAGACATCCCGAAAGATCGAACAAAGACATTCCTGCCCGAATACCTCACTAATTGATTGCATTCTCCTACTTTACCGGTAGAATATAACGCTTGTAATCATCGTGCCAATTTATGCCACTTACAGCGAGGCTTTGACTCATGACCAAAAAACTTATCGAAATCGCATCGGAAATCGTCAATATTCAAGCTTCCAAGAGCGCCATGACGACCGAAGACATTAGCTCGGCTCTTCGGGAGGTTTTCAGTACGGTCCGGGAACTCTACCGGGCGGAGTGCGGGGAAATCGATTTGCGCTCAATACTTGGACCGGAACCGGCAAAGGCGCCAAAGCCTGAGGATTCCATTCAAAATGATAAAGTGATCTGCCTGGAATGCGGCTCGGAGTTCAGGCAGCTTACGAAATTGCACATGATCTCCCATGGATTGAGTGTAAAAGAATACAAGAAAAAGTACGGTTTCTCGGCCGGTACGGCGCTCTCCGCAAAATCACTGAGCAAAGCGAGGAGCAAAGCGGCAAAGAAAAGAGGGGTTCCCGAAAACTTGAAAAAGTACATGGAGGCTGGCAAACTGGCCAGGGCTGAAGCGAAAGAAGCGGTTGCAGCCAAGGCCGCGGACACCGGCAACAAGAAGCGCGCCGCAACGAAAAAGAGGAAATGAGTCTGGCTGTTCATCAAATATCTCATCAAAACCTCCCGTGGAGGTCTGACAAAAAGGCGGGCAAAACTGATGAAATGGTTCGCAACCGTAATTGCCTTGGTGGCGCTGTCGGGCCTTATGGTCTATACAAATCCGACCAAAGATGATTTCAGCGACTACATCCGCCAGTATGTCATAAAGGAATCTCGGAAGAGAACGCAAGACACTCAACTCCAATTGATCGCGCCCATATTGGGCTCTTTTGCGGCGAGCGTCATGGCCGGCCAGACTGTACGAACCGACTATGTCCTGTTCAGCAGCTATGATTTTCACTTGGGCGATGAGCGACTGAAAGCCCTCGGGCTTTTTCGAAACTTCATCCTGCTCGAAAAACCCGACATGAAACGGCTTATGGCAAAGCCTTCGGGCGGGGGTTAAAATCCAGGGCTATCCGGCGGGCTATTTTCGCTCCAATTTGATCTCGGCCGCCATCCGGCCAAATTCTTCGCTCGGAAGCTCAAGAAAGGAGGCCACGAACAAGCACAGATTTTTGGCTGCAAGGCTCGAACCGCGCCACAAACGGTAAAAAGCCCACATGGTCGGCGGCCTTTTCACCACCGTCTTCAAAACGCGCAGAGGCCTCACCTCCCAATTCTCATCGCAGATGTCTTGCAGGTCGAAGCCGAGTTCCCGATCGACCGGGTCGCTTATCGCCCGAAAGCAGATGAAGGGAATTTCACGGGACCTGGCTGCCTCGGCAACCCAAGCTGTTTCCATGTCCAAAACGGCCGGCTCCCCGCGGACAAGCGCCCAAAGGCGACGCTTGTTTTCCGGCGCCTTGGCTGTAAGCGCAAGAACAGGTTTCACCTGATTTTTGTACAAAAAACGGACCATTTCTTCTGAAAAATGGAAAATGACCCTTTTTTCGGCCTCGACATGGCGAGTGCTTGTCACAACGCACACGGAGCCAATCGAGAGGTCCGGATGCAGTCCTCCCGCAAATCCTGAAAACAACATCAGATCCGGGGCTTGCGCCTTCAGTTCCTCCCTGGCCACTTTCTCAACCGCCCCCGGGCCCATGCCGGTTTCAACCAAAATGATTTCCTTACCCGGCAGATCGAGCGAAAACTTCCCGTATGGCGCACTCCTCACGACACGAAATGCGGGAAAAAGCCTTTTAAGAGGAAGATATTCCCGGGGCAGTGCGGACAAGATCAGAATTTTCATCGAAATCTCCCTGGAAAATCCGTGAAAATTCCATCGGCTCCAAGGGCGAAAACTACCCGCGCCGCAACCGGATTATTCAAAACCCACACCAGCACTGCGAACCCCTTTTGCCGCAGCCTTCGAACCTGGACGGGACGGAAAGCGCGAACCGCTGGATTGAAGCTGAAAGCATCCAACTCGCTCATCAAGGCCGCGGGATCGCGCTGGACTTCCTCCGTGAGCACCCCGGTTCTTATCCTCGGCTCAAGCCTCTTCACACTCGCCAGGTATTGATAGTTAAATGATGATATCAGAATTCTTTCGGCCGCCCCCCAACCGCACACCACACCGACCACCTTTTCCACAACCAAATCATGACCCGGTCTTCCCGCCAGATCCTTTATCTCGATGTTGAGCAGCCAATCGTTTTCAACCGTGAACCGGATCGCTTCCTCAAGGGTCACCACCCGCTCGCAGGCAAACTTCTCCAGTTCCCGTGGAGACACCCGGCCTGCGGCGATCTGCCCGAAAGGATCGCTCACTTTAAACCAGGAGCCGAAATCAAGGGTCTTGAGTTCCCGCAAATCAAATTCGTCAACAGGCCAGGATGTGCGCCCGGGAAACTTTTCCCGGACATCGGAGGTCCTCGCCAGATCCAAATCGTGAGCCAGTACCGGTTCGCCGTCTCTACTCAACCGAACGTCGATTTCCCACATCGCCGCGCCGGCGACAAGCGCCAGCCGCGCCGCGGCCAAAGTGTTCTCGGGAGCCATCGAGCGCGCTCCACGGTGAGCGGCGATAAGACGCCCCTTGTCAAGTGCATCAAAAATGCTTTGCCCCATACCCCAGCGACAACCTCCGGAAAACTCCCCCTTGGCTCCATACATAAAATACTGTATCGCCCCGGCCTCTACTACTGTCTACACCTGATTGTTTTCTTTTGTGAAAAATTGGAAAATCAATTCCATAAAGAGTTGGTTTCACGAAGTACCTGATCCCCGAAAGCCAGGCCCCCTCCCTCCTCCTGGCTTTCACCTTTTTTACGGGCTGAAGGCGAACCCTTGCTCGCGGCTTGCAAAAACCTCTGAGGGGCCTTCAACTCGCGGGTTTCAGCCATTTTCGTTCTTTGCGCGCTTTTCCGTCCAGGAATGCATCTGCTTGCTGTGAACATCCATGATGCCCCGGGTGGATTCCTGCCAGGTTTTGAACATGTTTTCCGGGATTTCCGCCCAATCGGCGGCGGGTTGCGAGGGAGCGAACTTTTTTAGCACATGGAACCATTTTTGGATCATTTCAGCCTGGAGCTTGTTCCATCGTGAAGCCATTTCCTGGAATTGTCGCGCCGATTCCACAATCTGAGCCGGCGCGTTTTCGGCTTTGGCAAGTCCATCCACCCAGGCGGTCAAGCCCTGCAGTTGGTTTTTGAAAATATTTCTGAGCATCTCCTCGCCAACCCCGAGGGTCGATTCCCACATCTGTTTATGCTCCGACTCGTTGAAACCCTGGATGGAACTTAGATAATTGTTCCAAACTTGCCTCTGGCTATCAATCCAACCTTTCATCATT
Organism: Deltaproteobacteria bacterium; assembly: GCA_021777755.1. GTDB lineage: Bacteria > Desulfobacterota > Syntrophobacteria > Syntrophobacterales > Syntrophobacteraceae > SbD1. The sequence goes on along the minus strand of JAJYDE010000028.1, from coordinate 25,876 downwards.
GCCTCGAATTGACTGTCCCAATTCATTGCGCTCTCCTTGGTTGATTTGACAAATAGGGTCTCAGCCGGGTAACAGACCAGGGTGGACGCTTACCGCGCGCGGGCTACCCCCTGGAACCGAGGCGCAAACCGCCGTGAACGTGGAAGACATCTCCGGCCAGTGCTTCATTGCGATAGAGTTCCCCGATCAGGGAAACAACTTCATCGGGATCGATCAGTCTGCCGATGGGAACCTGTTCCAAAATTGCATCCAGCTTCTCAGGGGGAATTTTTCGAACCATTTCCGTTCCAACATACCCCGGGGCAACTGCCACGCAACGGATCCTCTCCGCCAGGCCGCGGCGAAAAAACTCGGCCGTAAGCACCTTCGGGAATACCGACATGGCCGCCTTGGAGGAAGAATAATTGAGCTGGCCCGCCGTGCCAAGCGCTCCGGTCGAAGAGATCAGGCAGACAAGACCCCTGCAACCGTTATTGATCATCCCTTCGACGCATTCCCTAACAGTCAGGAAAACCCCGGTCAAATTGATATCGACAACCGAGCGGAACTGGTCGAGCGACATTTTTTTTTCGACCCTGCCGGTGGCTTTGTCGATCGAAACCATCAGGCCGTCTTTTATTACGCCCGCAAAGGGAGCCACCAGGTTTATCCCGCCGAATTGTTCAATGGCGTATTCGGCCATCCTCGAACAATCCCCCTCACGCCTAACGTCGCAGACGATCGTTCGAACATTTTCGCCCCATTCCTTGAGCCGGACCCGGGCCTCTTCCAGAATCGGCTCGCCCACGTCGGCCAGCAGCACTTTACCCCCGTTTTTCACCCAATATCGGGCCAGAGCCAGACCAATGCCTCCCCCGCCTCCAGTGATCACGGCAGCCGAATTCAATATTTCCAACATTTTCCCTCGCCCCTCCCCTTCTCTTGTGACCCATCGCACCGTTGTCGGGACAATCGCATGAAATATTGGGACAGGGACCTCATACTTCATCTCTGTCCATAGTCGGAAATGGGTCGGCCAGTTTGGCACCCCGCAGCATTAATGGGGCTGGCGCTGATGGCGCGGAAGCGCGAAGCTCGATAGCCCCCTTTGGCAAAGGGGCTTGGCGGTATTTCGGGTCTGTTCGTGGAGTAGTGCTAAAACGCCCTCGATGTTCCTAAGTGCGTCGAGATCTGAAAACCCGAGCACCAGTAGTCCCAACTGTTCATTATTTCACACGCGCGTCATAATATCCAATGCTTTTTCATACGGTTGCCATGAAACCATTATTCACCGCCCGTTGAATTAGCCGCCAATCTTTGTTAGACTATCTCGTCGGAGCGGGTTTTTAAATGCATGTCGCCTTGCACATGGAGAGGAAATGAACATAGCTCTCGTATTTCCCCCGTTCTTCTTCGAACCCATGTACAACCTGCCTCCGCTGGGTCTCATAAATCTTGCCTCCTTCCTCAAACCTTCCGCGCACAAAGTAAAAATATTCGATTTTCCTCTTGATATCCGCCGCAAATCTCTGGTCCTGGACACTCATATCTATCTTCAATGCGCCAGACGGATCCTGGAATTTTCACCCCGTGTGATCGGCTTCTCAGTGCAATGCACCACATATCCCCCGGCGGTTAATATCGCGCGGGAGTTAAAAAAGCTCGATCCGGGTCTTAAGATCGTCTTCGGCGGCCCCGGCGTATCATCCACAGACGAGCTTGCCCTGTCGCGTTTCCCGTGTATCGACGCGGTCGTGCGCGGTGAAGGGGAGATCACCTTTGCCGAATTGATCGAGGCTTACAACAGCCCATCGGCCTCCACTCACCCGATCGCCGGCGTTACCTGCCGCTCCGCCGGCGGTATTGTCCGCAACCCCGACCGTGCGCTCGTGGAAAACCTGGATTCCCTTCCCTCCAGCGATTATTCGTTCGTTTCCCCCTTCAGCGAATACCGCGATCTCTGTGGCATCGGACGCTCGATCGCCCTCCTGGAGGTCGGCAGGGGGTGTCCGCACCGGTGCGTCTATTGTTCTCAGTCGATCATGTGGAAGCGAAGGCCCAGGACCTTTTCAACAGGCCGAATCATCGCGGAGATGAAACACCTGGCCGACCATTTCGGCGCCCAGTGCTTTCTGCTGGCCTTCGACCAGTTTACCGCGAAAAGAAGCTTTGCCGAGCAATTCTGCCACGAACTGATCGAGGCGGGCCTGAACAGCCTTCCTTGGTACTGCATCTCCCGGCTCGACACCGTGGACAAAGACCTTCTTGATCTAATGCGAAGAGCCGGATGCGAAACCATGTGCTACGGCATCGACTCCGGCTCTAAAAGGACCCTGGCTTTCATTCACAAGGAAATCGACCGTGAAATCCTCTTTGAAAGGGTTAGGGAAACCACCGGAGCCGGAATAATCCCCACGCTTAGCTTTGTGATCGGATTTCCGGAAGAAACCCGAGATGATCTGGAACAGACTCTTCAGCTCGCCCTTAGATCGGCTGCAACTGGCAATACGAACGTTTTGGTACAGATGGCCACCATTTTGCCGGGCACCGAACTCCATACCAAATACTCTCACCTGCTTGTTCGAAAGGTCGCCACCTATTTTTCTCTTGGCATCGAATTCGATCAGGGCGGACACTTGGCCTGCGACGACTTGCTGATCGATTCGCAACCGCTTATTTTCAGCAGCTTCTACAACCTGCCCTGCCCTGCCGCAACCCTTGAACAGCTAAATGATATCGCGAGCTATTTTACCGTAATAGCGGCCCTCTATCCGAGGAGTTTTCTCCTGCTCGCCCTCGAGTTGAAGCTGCCCCTCCACGACCTCTTTTTCAGCTTCCTGGCTCGGGCCGCACACGGCCAAACCGCAACCTCCCTTCGCCTCACACCCCTTTCCTGCATTAAAAGCTTCGAAGACTTTATCGCCCGGCGCCTCGCCGGCCGCCCGGCCATCGAGCGCCCCTTCATCCCCGAACTCGCAAGATATGAAACATGCCTGTTGCGGACCGTGGAAAACAGTCAAAGCACCTCGCCTTTCAGGATCGATTCTTCGGGCATGGACAGCCTCAAACCGCTGAGAAATCGCAAGCTTTTGCTCGAGCGGTTCACATACGATATCCCGAGCCTTATCTTGGAATTCAAATACGGCCATTTTCCGCAAACGTGTCCGCAAAGGCCTGTTTCCCTCGCCTTCACCCCGGGGCCGGGGGGGACGAAGGTTCGAGAAATAAACGAATTCGGAGTCGATTTTCTGGGCTTGTGCGACGGGGAAAAATCGTTGAATGATATCGCGGATCAACTTTATCCCAAGTACGGAGCAGATAAAAAGCGCGGCGAATTCGCCGCCGAATGCGCGGAAGCCGCAGCAACCCTTACCGGCCTCGAACTTCTCGCGCAGTGGCAAGACCCTTATCCTGAAACGAAAGGAGGTGAAACGGATGCTACAGGTAAAGGATGTGGAAAAGAAGATCATTGTGGCAGCAGTCGATGAGGCGCGGACAACCTATGTCGTGCCTACCTGACATGCCCCCTCGGAGTCTCCGGTTCGGAGATAATGAACCTTTAAAATCAGGGGAGCTTTAAGTAGCGGGGAGCAAATAGCGGGACGCGTGGAGCAAAAAAACAGCTCCCGCTACGCTCCTTGCTTCCCCGCTACTTGCTCCCCGCCGCCCGCCAACGCTTTCAGGAGGTTTTTTCGATCGGATGACGCCTAATCGTAATCGCGAGCCCGCCGGGCCCAAGAGTGTCGTGCGCATCGACGGACACGTCGATCTGCTCTATGAAATGCTGGAATCGCACCGCAACATCCCCTGGGAGGATTTACCCGATCTGGCCGTGACCCTCGAGAAGATCAGAAGCGTCGATCTGGCGGTCGCGGTGTGCGCGCTCTATTGCCCGGACCAGTATAACGCGAACGGCTCGAAGGATTTTCTCGCCCACCTTCTAGCTTACAGCCAACGTTTCCTCGCCGGGCTTTATCACATAAAATCGGCCGGGGACTTGCACGAGTGCATCGAGCTCAAAAGACCCGGCAAGATTCTGCTCGTCGAAAATGCCGACTGCCTGATAGAGTTTGACCGTCAAAGCCTTGCCCAAACCGGCATCAGGGTGGCAGGCCTTACACACATGGGCAAAAACAGGCTCGCCGACGGCAACGCCGTTCCTTTCCCGGCAGGGCTTCGCGAACAGGGTAAAAAACTGGTAAAGGAACTGGCCAGCGAAGGTTTTGCCTTCGATGCGGCCCATCTTGCCGAGCCGGGTTTTCGCGACCTTGTCCGTATATTCGACGGGCCGCTCATCTCCTCGCATACCGGCATGCGCGCGCTTGCCGATATTCCGAGAAATCTTGCCAGAACCCAAGTGGCCGCCATTATCGAACGTAATGGCGTAATCGGAATAGCCGCCGATCCCAAAATGCTGACCCTTTCGGGCACGGCTTCCATCGAAGACATCTTCCATCACATCGACTGGATGGCACAGTCCTTCGATGCCGAACATATCGCCATAGGCACCGACTTTTGCGGTTTCGAAGGCACCAACGCGGGGTTTGAAGACATAACGAGGCTAAACGATCTGGAGCGGATGCTACGCGACCACGGTTACCCGGAACAAAGCATTCGAGGCATTATGGGAGAAAACTGGCGAAATTTTTACGAGGCTCTTCTAAGATAACAGACTTCGGCGCTGCGGATCGGCGCGCCCGCCCCCTATTGGCCGAAGGTGCAACATTTTGACCGGCCGCGCTCTCCCGACCGGTCAAAAAGAGCATTCCGTGCCTGTAGTTGATTTTACCTCTTCTTACAACGACTTATCCGGATGCCTACCGAGCGGCGCGCTCGTCCTCTGTATCCACTCGATAATAGGACTTGAACACCATATGGTTGGTTTCCACTTCGGGAAGCACGTAAACAATGCCTCTTTTCCCTGTAAAAGTCGGCTTCACCAGATCGGCGTAAAAATCACCGGGAACATTTATACAGCCCCAGGAAATCCGATGCTCGGCGGGATCGGGACTGGCAATCCGCTCCAGGCGGCGCTCCTTCGGATTATTGGTCACCACCCAGTGCATGGCGACTCCACCTTTGTAGTCCACCCAGAGCACCGTCTTGCCCTTCAAATCCTTGCCCAGAAAGGCTTCGAACCGGCCGGCCGGCGTAATGCGCTGCGAGGGGCCGATCTGCCACAACTTTTTGTTACCAATATTCGGGTCGCACACGTCACCCTTGTGCAGACCAATAAGACACGGGGCTTCCCCCAGAAGATGTCCCCCCGGTTCGAATAAAAAAACCTTTGCGGCCGTCTTGTCCACAATCATGAACGGCATTGCATCATTGTCACCGGAATTGACTACCCAGTCGGCCACGTGCTTTGCGTCCGGGGTCCGCGGCTGGTTGTCGAAATCAGCCAGCTTGGGCTTGGGAGGCGGCGAAACCACCACCGGACTGGGTGGCGGCGCTACGGGCTTGGGTTGGACATTCGCCGTGGTATGGGCGCACCCCGCGGAGAGCAGCAAAACAAAAAGAAAATTGATTATTATCGCGGCGCGTGAGGCTGCCTTACCGGAGCTCGTGGTAAACCGCGATGCCGATAGCATACGAGAGAAGTACCTGTTGCTGTTTCTTTTCATTCTTTCCAACTGGTGCTGAACTTTTCTTTTAAGAATGGATCATAAAAAACGCCCCTGCCCCACCATACGACGGCAGGCAGGGGCGAATCGGCTTTCTAGTTGCGCGGCTGTTTCGGTGCGGGCGCCGGCGGCGGCGGCGGCGGGGTCTCAGGAGCCGGCTCTACTTGCGGAGCTGGAGCAGGCGCTACAGCCGGGTGATGGCAGCAACAACCGGCCAGAAAAATCCCAAGGCCGGCAACGAGTAATGCACGAAGCAACGACTTTTTCATGATACACCCCTTTTGATTTTGGTTTTAAAAGATAACCACCCTTTGTCAAACAACCGAGCCCAGGGCAACTCCTCAACCCCCCTCGGCTCGTCCGCTTCTCTTAGTATCACTTCATACATTACTTTACGTCAATGATCCAACCTAAAAACCGGTTTTGCTATCAAGTTTTTTATTCGAACTTGGCCACGTTCTCTCCAAGTAGCTGATTTGGTAATACTTATTATGCATCATGTCAAGTGGATATTGTCGAATTGTTTTTGAAGACAGCCCGGCTAGTGGCGAGAGGTCGCGCCACGGCATGCTTGTACAATGGAAAGGCACAAAATCACTTCATAACGGAATCGACCGCATGATGAGGGCGATATATTCTCCCAACTCTTCCATGGTTTCGATGTCATTATCAGTGCAGAACCTGATGCCAAGGGCGATTTCCAGCCCGCAACGCTCCAGGTGCAATATTTCGCCTAGTAATCCCTTCTTGCCGCGACTGCCAGGCAATTTGAATTCGAGCAGGACCTTCTTTTCCATACTCAAAATTCTGGCCTCCCCGGGTTGGGTCGAAGGCAAAGTGCATTTGCAGCCACCCGCGCTCACGTTCGCCATTAATCCGGCGAATTCCTTGAGGTCCGACGCCGTGACCAGCTTGCACGGGAAAGTACACTCGGCCCTGTACGATTTCCTCAGGTTGTGGATTTCCTCAAGCTTTCTCGGATAGGAAATGATCATTAACCAGGCGGAGCCTTTAATCAGATCGATAATCGAAGACTCGAACTGTACCACGATCCCCGAGGTGCAGAAGGACCCGATGACCGTATCGGCTCCATTTAGCAAGTCACTCATTTCCGAGGTTTTGGGAATATCGATGACGAGATATTCCCTGGGCTTAAAGCCCGCAAAAACGCCCTTGAAGGGTTGCTCCCGAACACTCAGGTTCAAGTACCTGTTGGCTTCGGCCATCAATCCGATAAATGCCTTCTCTTTATCCATAAAACACCTTCTGCAATTGAGGAAAGCTCGCGGTTCAGACGATTTTGCCCACGGGACCTTACACCATCGCACCACCCGAAAAACATGGCCGGTTCCACGCCACCCTTCTCCACCCACGAATTCGGGCCCCGATGTTTTTTGCTCGCCGCGCCGACTACCGGCATTCTCGGCTCTCTTCCACTGCGATATCTCTATTACTTTTACAGCATTTTAGTCAATCCCCGTTAATCATTAACGCCCGGTAAGTTCGCAAAAAAATGGCTTCGGGCCCTGTCGGGCCGCTTGCGCCCGAAAGGAGGCAACCGCCCCCCCTCGGGCTTCAATGCGTGGTTTTCAATTATCCGGCTGAAAACTCGAGGAAATGGACTAAAACGCGGCTACGGCCGGGGACGGGGCGCCTCGGCCACCCAGCCTCCGCCCAGGGCCTGGATGAGAAGCACATCATCGACCATCCGGTTGCCAAGGATTTTGGCTGCGCTGAGTTCGTTGGCAAGAGCGATCGTTTGCGTAGTGATCACATCCAGAGCGCTCACCATCCCGGCCTTGTACTGGTTGGTTTCCACAACGACGGATTTTTGGGCCGCCTCAACCGCTTCGCCCTGCACCAGCGCCTCCTGTTCCAGGATGCGAAGGGCGGCCAGGCTGTCCTCGACCTGTTGAAAAGCGCTCAGCACCGTCTGGCGGTAGGCCGCAACGTCGGCCTCATAGACCGCCCTGGCCTGTTCGGTTTCCGCGCGCCTCAGTCCGCCTTCAAAGATGGTCTGGGACAGCTGGCCGGGACCAAGCGACCAGAACCGCGCCGGCCAGGCCAGCCACTGGGCGGCGTTGGCCGCCTCGAATCCACCCGACGCGCTGAGGGTCACCGTGGGGTAAAAGGCCGCTATGGCCACCCCTATCTGCGCGTTGGCCTCCGCCGCCAGGCGCTCGGCCGAGGCGATATCGGGCCTTCGCTCCAGAAGCTCGGAGGGTAACCCCGCCGGCACGCTCGGAGGCCGCAAGTCCAGGGGAGAAGCGGGAATGCTCACCTCCGAAGGGGCCTTGCCCATGAGCAGCGCTATGGCGTGCTCGAACTGTGCGCGGGCCACCCCGATGTCGATCTCCTGGGCACGGGCGGTCTTCAGTTGGGTCTCAGCCTGGAGCACGTCGGCCCGGGATGCCACACCCGCGCCATACCTGTTTTTCGTAAGCCTTAGAAATTGCCTGTAAGCCTCAACGGTCATGTGCAGGATCCGCTGCTGGGAATCCTCGGCCCGAAGCTGGAAATAATCCTGTGCAAGCTGTGCGGTGGCGGCCAGGCGAACGCCTTCCAGCTCGGCCGCACTCGCCTGCGCGCCCGCCTTGCTCGCCTCGACCATCCTGCGGACCTTGCCCCACAAGTCGAGTTCCCAGGCCACATCGCCCGAGAGCCGAAAATCGGAGACCGCGCCCCCCGAGGTGGCCTGCGGACCGCCAACAGAGGAGCCGCTGCTCGAAAAACCGCCCGTCATTAGCGTCTGGCCGGCGGAGCTTCCCGCCGAGACGACCGGAAAAAACCCGGACCGGGCGACGCTTACCGCGGCCAGGGCCTCTTTGTACTGAGCCGCGGCCGCGGCAAGGTTTTGATTGGTGATGCTCACCTGCTCTTCGAGCGAGTCCAACCGGGGATCGCCAAAGATTTTCCACCACCTGCCCCGCGAGATCTCGTCCCGGGGCCGCGCCTTCTTCCACCCCTTTATTTCCTTGTACGTGGCGGGAACCTCGGTCTTGGGCCGCACATAGTCGGGGCCAACCGTGCAGGACCCGAGGGCAACCAGCAGGAAGCCTAAACCCGCACTCCTCAGTACAGCTCTTAGCCCTCTGCCTGTCCTTGCGGCCTTACCCCATTTTCCCGGGGGCTCAAATCCCGGCAGTTTCAAGTTTTCCATCTTTGCGGCCTTTGCCCCGCATGCTCAGCAGAAAAACTCGCAGGCGGTCCATGTACAGGTAGATTACGGGAGTGGTGAACAAGGTCAACATCTGGCTGAAAATCAGCCCGCCCACGATCGATATCCCCAGGGGACGGCGCAGTTCGTAGCCCACCCCCGAGCCCAGCGCCAGCGGCAGTGCCCCGAGAAGAGCGGCCATCGTGGTCATCATGATCGGCCGAAACCGCAGCAAGGAGGCTTCAAAAATGGCCTGCTCCGGGCCGAGTCCTTCCCTTCGCTCGGCCTCCAGGGCGAAATCGACTATCATAATACCGTTTTTCTTCACCAGACCGATCAGCAGGATGATTCCAACAACGGCTATCAGGCTGAGATCCATGCGGCACAGGAGAAGCGCCACCAGAGCCCCTACGCCCGCCGACGGAAGGGTCGACAGTATCGTCACCGGGTGCACGTAGCTTTCGTAAAGAATTCCGAGCACGATATAGACCGAAATGAGCGCGGCCAGTATCAATACGGGTTCGTTTGCCAGGGAGGCCTGGAAAGCCTGCGCGCTGCCAAGGAAACTTCCGTGGACGGTTCCCGGCATTCTCATTTTTTGGGTCGCCGCTTCAATGGCGTTCTCGGCATCTCCCAGGGCGACGCCCGGGGCGAGGTTGAAGGAAATCGTGATCGCCGGGAACTGACCCGCGTGGTTAACCTCCAGGGGCGTGGCCTTGGGGATGAATCGGGCAAAGGCGCCAAGAGGCACCTCATCGCCCGTTGACGAGCGCACGTAAAGGCTCTTCAGGGTGTCGGGCCGCTGCAGGTAGGGCGGGGCCAGCTCCATTACCACGTAATACTGGTTCAAGGCGGTGTAATTGATCCCGACCATGGACTGGCCGAAAGCCCCGTAGAGAGTATTGTCGATAAGGCGGGTCGAAATGCCCAGACGCGCCGCGCTCGTTCGGTCGATATCGACGAAGGTCTGCCGCCCCATGTCCTGCTGATCGCTGTTTACGTCCCGCAACTGGGGCAGCCTGGAAGCCACGGCCACAACGCGCGGCGCCCATGCGTTCAACTCGGCCAGGTTTTCGTCTCTAAGGGTGTATTGATATTCGGCATTGCTCAAATGCCCGCCCACCCGCAGGTCCTGGACCGGTTGCAAAAAGGTGGGAGCCCCCGCGACCCGGGCCAGTTTCTTGCGCAGCCGTCCGATAACGGCCATGACCGTGGCCTTGCGCTCTGAAAAAGGCTTTAGCGCAATGAACATTCGAGCCGAGTTCGTCGTGCTCGCCCCGAAGCCTCCTCCTCCGGTAAAACCCACAACGTCGGCCACATCATGGTCTTTGCCTATGATGTCCATGGCCTTGGTCAGCTTTTTGTTCATACTCTGAAAAGAGATGTCCTGGGAAGCCTGCATGCCCCCGAAAATGCGCCCCGTGTCCTGATCCGGGATGAACCCTTTGGGGATGAAGGCAAAAAGGGCGACATTTCCCCCGAGCGTAAGTACCGTAATCACAACCATGATCAGGCTATGGCGCAGCGCCCAGCGAAGACCGGCCTCGTAGCCCATCCGCAAATGCTCGTACACCCATTCGGAAGCCCTGTAGACCGGTCCGTGAGATCGTGGCTCCTCCTTTCGAAGGATTGCCGCGCACATCATCGGGGTGGTGGAAAGCGATACCAGAAGAGAGATCACAATCGCCACGGAAAGGGTCACGGCGAATTCGCGGAAAAGCCGGCCCACCATTCCCCCCATCAGCAAAATGGGGATGAAGACCGCCACCAGGGAGACGCTCATCGACAACACCGTGAAGGTGATTTCTTTTGCTCCCCTTAGGGCCGCCTCCAGCGCCGACTGCCCCTGCTCCATGTAACGCGTGATGTTTTCCAGCACCACGATGGCGTCGTCCACCACGAAACCCGTGGCGATGGTGAGCGCCATGAGAGAGAGGTTGTCGAGACTGTAGCCCGCAAGGTACATGACCCCGAAGGTGCTTATGAGCGAAACCGGAACGGCGACCGCCGGAATGAGCGTACTCCGCACGTTTCGAAGAAAGGCGAACACCACCAGAACCACAAGTATGGCCGAAACGACCAGTGTGTGCTCGACATGCTGCAAAGAGCCGCGAATCGGGGGGCTGCGATCGAGAACCACGGAAAGCTCCACACTTCCCGGTACCAGGGCGGACAGTTGCGGCATCATTTCCCGTACCCGGTCGACAGTCCTTATGATATTGGCCCCCGGCGAGCGGAAGATGACGAGCATGATGGCTGGCTTACCGTTTACCCCGCCCCCGGTCCGCAAATCCTGGACCGAGTCCTCCACGGTCCCCAGGTCGCTAAGGCGCACCGGGGCCCCGTTTTGATATTTCACAATCACCTTGCGGTATTCCGCGGCCGTGTGGAGCTGGTCGTTGGCCACGATTTCGATGGTCTGCGAGCCGTTTTCCAATTGCCCCTCGGGCTGAAACAGGCTTTGGCGCTGAATGGCCGAGGATATGTCATTTAGCCCCAGCCCGTACTTGTCGACCGATCCCGGATTAAGCTCCACCCGAACCGCGGGCAGCGCACCCCCTCCGACAAAGACCTGCCCCACCCCGTTTACCTGCGAGAGCTTTTGCGCCAGGATGGTCGAAGCCGTGTCATACATTCGCTCCTTGCTCACCATCTTGGAGGTAAGAGCGAGGATGAGGATCGGAGCGTCGGCGGGATTTACTTTCCGGTAAAAGGGGTTCATGGGCAAATTCGAGGGCAGGTAACTGCGCGCGGCGTTTATCGCCGCCTGCACATCGCGCGCCGCTCCGTCGATATTACGGTCCAGGTCGAATTGAAGCACGATGCCCGTACCGCCCAAGGTGCTAGTGGAAGTCATCTCCGTTACCCCGGCGATATGGCCGAGTTGCCGCTCCAGGGGCGCGGCCACCGAGGTCGCCATGGTCTCGGGATCGGCTCCGGGCAGGGAGGCGCCAACGCTTATCGTCGGAAAATCGATCTGGGGCAGCGGAGCCACCGGCATGCGATAAAAGGCGAGCACCCCGGCCAGCGTCATCCCCAATGTCAAAAGGGTTGTCGCCACGGGGCGCTTTATGAAGATCTCGGAAAAGTTCATAACGAACCCTTCCCGCTGTCGCCTTCGCGGTTTCGGGAACCAAGCCCGCGCACTCTTCCACCCAGCCGGTCGAACCACAGATAAATGACCGGAGTGGTGTAGAGTGTGAGGATCTGGCTGATGATCAGACCCCCGACGATGGCAATTCCCAGGGGCCGGCGCAATTCGGACCCCATGCCGCTCCCCGTCGCCAGGGGCAGAGCCCCCAGGATCGCCGCCATGGTGGTCATCATGATGGGTCTAAACCTGAGCAGACTGGCCTGATAGATGGCCTCCCTGGGCGACTTGCCCTCTTTTCGCTCCGCCTCCAGGGCGAAGTCCACGATCATGATGCCGTTTTTCTTGACGATGCCTATGAGCAGGATTAGACCTATGAGCGCTATCACGCTGAATTCCAAGTGGAAGAGCAGAAGTGCCAGAATTGCCCCTATCCCCGCCGAGGGCAGAGTCGAAAGAATCGTCAGCGGGTGTATGTAGCTTTCGTACAAAACGCCCAGCACGATATAAACCGTTATGAGTGCCGCCAGCAAAAGGATGGGCTCATTTGCCAGGGCCAACCGGAATGCCCGGGCCGTCCCCTGGAAGCTCGTCTGGATGCTTTTGGGCATGCCAAGCCTTGCCGCGGCCGCCTCGATGGCGTCGGTAGCCTGACCGAGTGAAGCTCCCCTGGCCAAATTGAAAGAAACGGTTGCCGAGGGAAACTGCCCAAGGTGTCCGATCATAAGCGGAGCGGTGGTCATGGAAAGGCGTGTCACCGCGCTTAGCGGCACTTGTCCCTCCGCGCCGCCGGTAATTACACCGCTCGTGGTCGAGTTGGTTGTAACCGCGCTCGGCGCAGCTACCGCCGATGAGGCGGCGGAAGCGACCGGTTTGGTCGTGGAGGCTATGGGCGTTACCGGGCCAAGGGTTGCGGGAACGGGTGAAACGGGGTTTGCCACCGCCGAAGTTGAATTCGAGCCTGTCTGCGCCGGCAGGTAGATGTCCCGCAGATCGTTCGGGTTTTGTTTGAATGGATTTCTTACCTCCAAAATCACCCGATACTGGTTCAACTGGGTGAAAATGGTCGATATCTGCCTCTGCCCGAAGGCGTCGTAAAGCGTATTGTCCAGCAACTGCGGGGTGATTCCGTAGCGCGAGGCGGTGGCCCGATCGATCGATAGGCGCGCCTCCACCCCCCGGTCCTGCAAATCGCTGCTCACATCGCTTAACACGGAAGATTTACTCAGAGCCTCCACAAACTCGGGCGTCCACTTGTTCAACTCCCCTATATCGGGGTCTTCCAGGGTGTACTGAAACTCGGTGCGGCTCACGTGGTCTTCCACCGTCAGATCCTGCACCGGCTGCATGTAGAGTGTAATGGTGCCCAGTTTGGAGACTTCCTTTTGAAGCCGCCGGATTACCGCGCTTGCACTCATGCGGCGCTCTTTTAACGGCTTCAGATTGATAAGCATTCTGCCCGAGTTTAAAGTGATGTTCGTGCCGTCTATTCCGATGAATGTGGACAGGCTTTGGACCGCCGGATCCTTCAGAATTATCCGCGCAAGGGCCTGTTCCCGTTCGGCCATGGCCGGAAAGGATATCGACTGGGGAGCCTCCGAGATGCCCAGTATGACGCCGGTATCCTGCACGGGGAAAAACCCCTTGGGCACGATGATGTACAAAAAGACCGTCACGACCAGTGTTGCCCCCGCCACCACAAGGGTCGCCCTTTGATGGTCGAGCACCCGGTCGAGGGTCTTTGCGTAGAAGCTTATGAGCCTTTCCCACACTACCTGGGATTTCCTGTAAAACCTGCCCTGTTCCTCCTCGGGCGTGTACCGCAAAAGCCGCGCGCACATCATCGGGGTCAGCGTCAGCGAAACGACGGCCGATATGAGGATCGTAACGCCAAGAGTTGCCGCGAACTCCCGGAACAGCCTTCCCACAACGTCGCCCATGAAAAACAGCGGGATCAGTACGGCAATGAGCGAAATCGTCAGCGACATGATTGTAAAGGCGATCTGCGAGGAGCCTTTTAACGCCGCCTCAACGGGGGAATCCCCCTGTTCGATGAAGCGCGAGACGTTTTCGATCATGACGATCGCGTCATCGACAACGAACCCCGTTGAGATCGTAAGAGCCATGAGAGACAGATTGTTGAGGCTGAACCCCAAAAGGTACATGACGCCGAAGGTGCCGACCAGCGAAAGAGGAACGGCGATTCCGGGAATAATGGTTGCCGAAATGTTTCGCAAAAACAGGAAAATCACCATGATGACCAGGGCCACGGCCAGCACGAGTTCGAACTGAACGTCGCCTACCGAGCTGCGAATCGTTGTGGTGCGGTCGGTCAAAATCCGCACAGCCACGCCTGCCGGCAGCGTGCTCCGAAGGGTTGGCAGCAGTCGCTTGATCCTGTCCACCACCTGGATGACATTGGCCCCGGGCTGCCTCTGTATGTTCAGTATCACCGCCGGGGTGGTGTTCATCCAGGCCGCCTGGTTGACATTTTCAGCCCCGTCGGTGATCTCGGCCACATCGGACAACACCACCGGGGCGTTGTTGCGATAGGCGATCACCATGGGGCGGTAGTCTGGGGCGCTTAAGAGCTGATCGTCCGCGCCTATAAGAGAAGACTGCCTCGGACCGTCGAAGGAGCCCTTCGCCATATCGACGTTGGCGGCCGCCACGGCCTCGCGTATGTCTTCAAGGCTCAGCCCGTAGGCCGAAAGGGCGGCCGGGTTGACCCCGATGCGAATCGCCGGCCTCTGCCCCCCGCTTATACTCACCAGCCCCACTCCGGGCAACTGGGAGATCTTTTGAGCCAGCCGCGTATCGGCCAAATCCTCCACCTTTGGCAAAGGCAGGGTCTTTGATGTAAGTGCCAGGGTCAAAATCGGCGCATCCGCCGGATTGACCTTACTGTAGACCGGAGGGTTCGGAAGGTTTGCCGGCAGAAAAGACGACGCCGAGTTTATCGCCGCCTGCACTTCCTGCTCGGCCACGTCCAGCCCCAAGTCCAGGCTGAACTGCAGTATGATCACCGAACTGCCGCTGGAGCTGTTGGAAATCATCTGCTTTAGACCGGGCATTTGGCCGAACTGACGCTCGAGCGGCGCGGTCACCGTCGAAGCCATCACATCCGGGCTTGCACCGGGGAAAAACGTCAAGGTCTGGATGGTGGGATAGTCCACCTGCGGCAGTGCGGAAACAGGCAGTTGATAATAGGCAACCGCCCCCGCCAGCAGGATGGCCACCATGAGCAGGGTGGTCGCCACCGGCCGAAGTATGAAGATGCGCGAGGGATTCATCGGCTCTTCTTCCCGGCTCCCTTCGCGCCGGAAGTTTGAACCTGGACCCGGCTTCCTTCCTTTAGCTTTTCGGCCCCCTCCACGACCACTTTTTCACCGGGAGAAAGCCCCTTTTCGATCGACTGGACGTCCTTCCATGAGGGACCCGTCCCGACTCGGCGCACTGAAACAGTGTCGTCCTTTCCCACCACGTAGACAAAAGTGCCTTCCGGGCTTCGCTGTACGGCCGCCGCGGGAATAACCGTAACGCCCCGCAAAGTCTCCATCAGCACCCTGGCATTGACGAACTGGTTGGGGAACAGAGCGTTGTCCTTGTTGTCGAATATCGCCTTGAGCCTGACCGTACCCGTTGCCGTGTCGATCTGATTGTCCGCGGTAAGAAGGCGCCCCGTGGCTATCAGTCGATTTTGGGCACGATCGAGCGCATCGACTCGGAGGCTTTTCTTGGCCCCGAGCTTTTTCATGATGTCCGGCACATTTTCTTCCGCAACAGGAAAAATAACGGTAATGGGCTGCACCTTGGTGATAACCGCCATTCCACTGGTATCGCTGGCGTGAACGATGTTTCCGGGGTCTACGAACCGCAGCCCGATTCGCCCGGTAAAAGGGGCGGTAATGCGCGTATAGGCGAGATTCACCTTCGCCCCCAGCACCAAGCCCTCGTCGAGCTTCACGGTCCCCTCATACTGGCGCACCACGAATTGCTGATCGTCTCTTTGCTGCCGGGCTATGGAATCTTGCTTCGAAAGTATTTCGTAGCGCGCGAAGTCCGTTTGGGCCTCCGCAAGAAGCGCCTTGTCTCTTGCCAGTTGCCCCTGCGCCTGGAGCAGCGAGGCCTCGTAAGGCGCCGGGTCTATTTGCATGAGAAGCGCCCCTTTTTTGACGATATCTCCCTCTCTGAAAGGCGCCTGCAACACCTGGCCGTCTACCCGGGAGAGCAAGGTGGCCGTATAAAAGGCCGTAACCGTCCCAAGACCCGTCATGTATACCGGGATATCCCCTTTTTGGGCCGTTGCCGCAACCACCGGAATATTCATTTGAAAAGACGGGCGTCGGCCTTGCGCGCTTTTTCCCGAAAGCATGAAAACACTCGCAAAAATCACAAGGGCGGCCCCGAAAATCCACAACGCCCAACCCCGACGCCTTGCGCCCGGCCCCATCGACCCGGCAATCGGCTCCGACGGCACGTCGGTCGGCCCCGAGCATGCGTCGGCCCCTTTCCTTAAATTCCTCATCTGGTCACCTTTTCGGCTAGAGTCCGGCTCGACCTTTGAAAATCCACTATGTTAGCCGGCGGCATGCTAAAAGACCTCTTGCCGCCGCCCGTTGCGGCCGGACCATCACCCCGACCCAAGTCGGAGTACAGTTCCATTTCTTGGCATCAGCAGGTAATTTCCCACCTTCGGCAATTATTCCCGCCCCCCCTCGGGGCTTCATGCGTCATCCTAGTCCACGGTCATCGTCCCGGCAAAACAAGTTTTGTAAAAATTTGTTAATCTTCTCACATCTCGCTGAATTCAGGAGAAAACGGGCTGATTTTGATACCTTTGAGCCTTTTTCGCAACCTATCTCGTCATCCATTTTTTCAAACAACCGGGAACCCGCGGCACAGACCACGGATCACCTTTTTGAACATTTTAGAGCATCAAAGTCTCGAATCCCGGATGCTTGAATGGTGAATGGATTGTTCGTGTCGAGGCAGAGTGTCTTGGACGCAAGGTGGTTCGTGCCCGGCTCATGGGCGAAGATGGTTTTCGAAAGGGCCGCGGCGCCACAAGCGGGCGCGATCTCCATGTCCGCCGGGGTGGAAACAATCCAGGCGCTTGTATTATGGGAATACCCGATCTGTTCGCGTCTCGCTCGGGCGGCTCCCAGCCGAGACTCCGTATTTGGCCATCACGGCCTTACCTGCCCACCGCATTTCTTCTTCAGGTTCCGAATGATCCAGGGCAGCCTATCGCTTATTCTGGAGTCCGCCTCCAGTTTCTTGAAGAGCTTGTCGAAGGCCTCTCGATTTCCAAGACAATAATACGAGGAGGCGGTCATCAGGACTCCCTCCGGGTTAGAAGTGATTTGCATCAAAAAAAGCCCGTAGAAAAGCGCCTTGTGATAATCTCCCCTTAAAAAGTATGTGTATCCAGATACATAATATATAATCCTGCCGTTTTGAATGAATAGAGCCATTCCGTGTACCGTCGAATTGAATATGAACCCGTAAGCTGCGGTCCAGACGCCTTGTGCCATGCCCTGCCCGAAATTGCCGCCCTCAAGCTCCGCGGTGACGCCGCCCGCTAGAGAACCCAACGTAGTCGTCACTCCAAGGCCGGCGATGAATTTGTCAACAGGCTGCAGGTTCGACAGCCAGCCGCCGGATTCGTCCGGAAGCAGGCCCAACCCTACTCCGACACCTTCGGCAACCCCGGCCGAAACTCCCGATTCGATCGCTCCCGTGCCCGCGTTGCCGCCGGTAATCGCCGCATCAACGGCGCCCGAGGCCGCCCCGGCTACGAAGTGTATGGCGGATGCCCCCATGATCTGCCCCATTGAAGGACCACCCACCGTGCTCAAAAGCCCCATACTGTTGATAATGGATCCCGCACCCAGGAACGCTCCCGCGGTAATTGCCCCCGTCAATGCGCCAAGGCCTATGTTGCCGCCGCTCATGGCCGCCGTCGTAGCACCGAGACAAGCGCCATTGATCAGGTAAATGAGGATCTCGAAACAGTGCCCGGTCGGATCGGTATAAGTCAGCGGATTATCCCCGCAGTAAGCATAACGGTTGAGCGCGCGCGAATCGGTAAGGGACTGGACGATGGTGTCGGGGGTGGTGAACCGCCCCTGTGCCGGATCGTAATATCTCGCCCCGAAGTAATAGAGGCCGGTTTCGGAATCGAGTTCGTGGCCGGTGAATTTGTACGGAAGACTCACCGTTCCGGTGTCGCTCAAGGTCTGGCCGTAAGGGTGGTATGTGACGGTTTCGGCAAGGTTGCCGTTGCTGTCGGGCGTAACATTCAGGCTCCCGAGAAGATCCGTGTGATAATAATAAATGGCCCCGTTGATTATGGAGGCGATTCTTTTTCCGCCCGCAAAGATTCTTCGTTACCCCGCCGTCCGTGGTGACGGAGTAGCCGCCGTTAACGTAGACGCGCTGAACGGTTGCCGAAGTCGTATTTTAGGGGAAGCCTTCACTGCTCAAATCCGCAAAACATCCCGAAAAACTATTGCTCCCGGCAAGAACCGACAGTCAGTCATTGAAAACGTGGAAAACAATTATATGGATAAAAAATCAGATATCTCGTAATGCCGATTGCTTATTCGGTATCAAGGAACAAATATCATACGGTAATCACTGACGGGCCTTTGCGACCTCGGCCCATTCGACCAGGATAGTTGAGGATTTGCGACTTCGGCACTCAAAGCCACCTGAGGCGTCCCTCCGCCCGTGGCGGATAGCTCGGACCGAGCGCGCCCCGTCGAGTGTCCATCCGGAAACCGCAGGATTTGGAAGGCGCTTGGGATTCGAGCGTTGCCTTCGGCCAAGTCCATCGCGGTAGTTGTTGGAAGGGCGAAGCGGAATACAGCCCTACTGGCGACCGCTCAGCCCTTTTCCGCAGTTATCGACCTTACGGCCTCCACCACCGGCTAACAGTCATGAAGCCACCGTTCACCCCGAATAATGTAAATTTAGTTGAATCCTTGTATAATCTTCCCACGCGGCAAAGACCTTGTAAATTTTGTCCAATGCTCGCCCCCTCGAAACCATGGATTTTCACGGTAATGGCTTTAATCCCTCCGGGATCAAGATCGTCGCTTCATATGGAGCGGCACCGATTTCAGTCGAGTCACCCGACTCGACAACGTTGCCGGCTCCGGAGCCCCCCTCGTGCCCTGCCGGATTCGTCCATGCCACGCCGCGGGGTCGATCCCGCAGCCATGTGAATTACAACCGTGCGAATTGCTTGACGCAATGGACAAAAATAAAGTAATCTTTCGAATAGTCGTGGTGATGGCAAGTATCTGGCTAGAATGGAGAGGGGAAAATGCTCTGCTGCGAAAACAGCGAGGGATTGTCCGCCAGCCTGGAAGATTACCTTGAAGTCATCTTCCATCTCGAACAGTCCAAACGGGTTGCAAGAGCCAAGGACATAGCCGAGCAGATGAGCGTGCAGCGCGCGTCGGTAACCGGCGCCCTCAAGGCCCTGGCGGGCCGTGGCCTCATCAACTACAGCCCCTACAGTTTTATCACCCTCACGGCTTCGGGCCGCGAAATCGCGCGGGAAGTCATCCGACGCCACAAAGTCTTAAAGGAATTTTTTGAAAACACCCTGCAACTTGGCGTCGAAGACGCCGACGCCAACGCATGCCGCATCGAACACGCCATCGATCCCGCGGCGACCGAGCGGCTTGTCAGGTTCCTTGAATTCGTGAGCCTTTGTCCACGCACGGGAAATGACTGGTTTGACGCTTTCGGCCGTTTTTGCAAACTTGGCGCCCAGACCTCCGACTGCCTGGAGTGCCTCAAGCTTTGTACCCAGCGTCTTCAGGCCCGACGCGTCGAAGACCATGAGGCATAGCGGATGGCACTGAAGCCCAAAATCCTCATTGCCGACGACGAACCTGTAACGCTGGAGGTCGTGCTCGAACGCCTCCAGGCGGAAGGCTACGATATCGAGGTGGCCTCCTGCGGAAAAGAAGCCATCGCGGCCGCCAAAAACAGCAGCTTCAAACTGGTTCTCACCGACCTCTTCATGCCCGACATCACCGGCATGGAAGTGCTTGCCCATTTCGTCG
Organism: Deltaproteobacteria bacterium; assembly: GCA_021777755.1. Classification (GTDB taxonomy): domain Bacteria; phylum Desulfobacterota; class Syntrophobacteria; order Syntrophobacterales; family Syntrophobacteraceae; genus SbD1. Next base: position 5,941 of record JAJYDE010000028.1, on the reverse strand, counting down.
AGCATTACCCGGACACACCGGTTATCGTTCTTACGGGGTTTGGAACTATCGAGACGGCGGTCGAAGCCATTAAGCGCGGCGCCTACGACTATTTGTCCAAACCGGCCAATCTGGACGAAATCGTCCTGACAGTCAAAAGAGCGCTGGAGCATAAAGACCTCAAGGAACAAAACGTGGCCCTTCGCTCCCAAATCCAGGAGCAGCATCGCCTGGAAAAACTGATCGGTCAAAGCACCCCCATGCAGCAGCTCTACGGAATCATCAAGCGGGTGGCAAGGACCGATTCGACGGTGCTCATCACCGGAGAAAGCGGAACGGGCAAGGAACTGATCGCCAACGCCATCCACTTCCAGAGCAACCGCGCCGATATGCCCTTCGTGCCCATCAATTGCGGAGCCATTCCCGAAGAACTTCTGGAAAGCGAGCTTTTCGGCCATGAAAAAGGCGCTTTTACCGGCGCATTCAAAGAAAGGCGCGGACGCTTCGAGCTTGCCAACAAAGGCACGGTTTTCCTCGATGAAATCGGCGAGATGAGCCCCAAACTCCAGGTCAAGCTCCTTCGCTTTTTGCAGGAAACCAAGTTTCAAAGGGTTGGGGGCTCCAGGACGGTTGAAGTCGACGTGCGCATCCTGGCGGCCACCAACAAGGATCTGGAGCGCGCGGTCGCAGGAAATGAATTCCGCGAGGACCTCTTCTATCGCCTGAACGTCATTCCCATCCAGGTCCCCCCTCTAAGAGAACGCGCGGGCGATGTGTCGCTGCTGATCCGCCATTTTCTAAACCAGCATTGTCTGAAAAAAAACATTCCCCACAAACGCATGTCCAATGCCGCCGTCGAGAGCCTCAAGCAATACGACTGGCCGGGAAATGTCCGCGAGCTTGAAAACGTCATCGAACGCCTTGTCATTTTGACCGATTCCGAAGAGATACAGCTCCATGATCTGCCAAAGCGCATGCAAACTTGTGAACCTGTGTGCGCCGAGCCTGAAACGGCGCCCATCGAACTGGGAGAAGACGGCATAAACCTCAAGGAATTGCTCGACAATCTCGAAAACCGCCTGATTGTGGACGCACTGCAGCGCACAGGGGGTGTCAAAAACAAGGCCGCCAAGCTTCTGGGGCTGAACCGCACCACCCTCATCGAAAAAATGAAAAAGAAACAGATCGATTTTCCGCTCTGATTTGCACAGCACAAGGCGGCCATGAACCAACCGGCAAAAATGAGAACAACTTGCCGGGACCTCCGCGGCATTCCTGAAAGACGCACTCGACCGCCCGGTCCGCGCCTTATTATGAAACGAAAAACGGGGCATGGTTGGAAGTAAACAGCGGCGGCTCGCGGGATAAAATCTCGGCGATCGCCGGCCGCTTTTTGAATTCGGACTCCAGAAAACGCCTCACTTTCAGTCTGTCCCAGCCTTTAGGGTGGCGAAACCCCGTGTAGAGGGAAAGGTCTCCTTCGTAATGGGGAGAAGTCCCCAATGACTTCGCCTCCACACTGTTGACCGGCATATTGAAAACCGCCAGATTCAAAAAATCGATACAGGAAGCGTGGCGCACCGTGAAATCCAGGGTCTTTCGCGCTTCGGCCTCGGATTCCGACGGTGAGCCGAAAAGCAGATGGACATAGGTCCCTATGCCGCATTTTTTCAAAGTGTGAAGAATCTTTGAGGCAAGGCCCAGTTCCATGCCTTTGCCCTCGGCATCCAGCACCGACTGAGCCCCCGATTCGACTCCAAGTTTGAGCATGACACAGCCCGAAGCCTTTAGCGCCCGGCAAAACTCTTCCTCCGCAAGCCTTCGGGTCATACGGACAAACCCGTACCATGGCGCACCCGGGGGATTTTCCGAAAGCCTGCTCAAAAGCGCCGGACTCATGGCGCTGTCAACGAAATGAATGAGATCGGGCCGATGCGTCGAACATAACCGCCTTACCTCCCGCACCGCCTCTTTGGGGGACGCCGGGTCGTAGCGGGTTCCTTCGGCCTTCTCCGGGCAAAAGGCGCACCGATTCCACCAGCATCCCGAAGAAGCGCTGTAGGGAAGAATCCGCCCCGGCGAAAGGTAGTGGCCCCAATGGAAAGGTGCGTATGAATAGGGGCGCTCCCCGCTCCACTCGACCCCGGCCAGACCCAGCAGCGCCCTCTCGCCCGGACCGCTTACGACAGAATCGGCCAGGCCGTCGAAAGGCCGCCTCCAGTCAGGCCCGCGGACCCACGAAGTAACAAGGCCGCCCCCCAAAACGACCCTCATCCCCGGATAGTGAGCCTTGATAAACCCCATCATAGAAAACGCCGTCAGCGCCTGGCTCAAAAAGTTGAGGGAAATCCCCACCACCCCGGGGCTTTTCAGCTCGATGGCCCTGGAAATCCTTTGCGAAAAATAGTCGTGGAACGGATTTGATTCGTACTTTTCAGCCGCCCGCAACAGGTCCGCCGAGCGCACCGGCGACAAGCCGGGATCCTGATAGTTGGAAAGTGTCAGCCTCGCCTGCCCTGCCGCCGATTTGCCCAGCAATCGGTTCAGATCGGATACCGCTCGTTTGTACCGGTCCCGGTTCAGGCGGGAGCGGCTCTCGCGTATCAACTCCAGGTTGCGCGCCCGGTTTCTAACGGCCCGCATGGTCCAACTGTCGCGCTCCAAAGACCCCTTTCCCAGCAGATGGAGAACCCCCTCGATATTGGCGTCGATCACCTCACAGCCGATCCCGTGGGCTCCAAGCGTCCCATAAAGGCGCGCAAGACCCGGCGGAGGCTCACTTGGCTTTACCAGCGGTGGATTTATTAGAAGAATCATAATCTGCCATCATACATGATAGGCTTCTAAAAGATCAATCGTCGGGCTGCTTTATTGCCTGTATATCCAATCCATCCCCGATTTACCCGTATCCTTTTCGACCTCGCATATTTACCGCCCCGGATTTTTTCCGTTTTGTTCGAACCGAGTTGATTGACAAACCTATTTCCATTTTGTATTTAATATTCAAACCTCTAGCAATCGGGCCAAATTGATGACAATTCATCCACCGTTTCCCCGGGGAGCGAACAAAGATGAAAGGCGCTAACCGGAAAGTGCTCGCGACGGGCAATTGAACCGGCCTGAGTATTGGACGCCGAAATCGGCAGCTTCGAGCCGTCGGCTAAATGGAATCCAGCTTCCTGCTTGCGCCGGCTCTTGTCCGCGCAAATTTTCGAGGAGAAGTTCGGATGGCTGAACTCAAGCGCTTCCAGATCCTTGCGGCGGTTATTTCCGGCAGAGGCCCCGCCTATCTGCGGGGCGTCAATTTGAGCGCCATCGACCTTTCGGGCGCCGGCTGGCTGGTTGAGGCCGATCTCTACGGAGCCGACCTCGACGGAGCCAACCTGAGACGCGCCAACCTGAGAGGGGCAAACCTCGAAATGGCCAATCTCAATTCGGCGAACCTGTGGGCTGCCAATCTCGAAGGGGCCAACCTGTCCAAAGCCAAGGCACGGGTCGCAAATCTCTCCATGGCGGTTCTTCGCGGGGCCAACTTGAGGGAAGCCGGCCTTATCGGGGCCAGTCTTGTAAAAGCCGACCTCGAGGAAGCCGATCTCGACGGCGCCGATCTTGAAGGCGCCAATCTTGAAGGATGCAACCTGAGAAGGGCAAGAATTACAAATGTGAATCTCAAGTTGGCTAATCTTGACGGAGCTGACCTTTCCGAAGCCATCCTGGATCGCAGTGGCGACCTCAACCCTAAAAAGGTCTACTCCGATGCCGATTTTTACGGCGCCATCACGGCCATCCGGTTGGCCGACCTGCTCCAAATCGGGTGCCTGTCGCATTCCAACCTTAAAATAGAGGTTTATTCGAAAGACAACCGTGGTGATATACACATCGGTTCAGGCAAGGTGCTCCATGCTCACACGAACACTCTCGAAGGTGAAGAAGCCCTGATGAAAATACTCGGCTGGGAGAGCGGCCGCTTTATCGCCTACCCCTTTACCCCCTCCGGGCTTGTAACCATCGACAAGCCGGTAGAACATCTCCTGCTCATGTGGCGCCGCCTCGAAGATGAAATGAATTTCACAGCCCGTAACGACGAGAAACCTTCATGATGAACTGGCCGATGCATGCCGGCGCGTCTTGTTCCAGTCGCCTCCAAGCTCGGATTGGATAAGTGGAACGGCGTTCAGACCGCCAGGCGCTTTTTTCCTGGCTCATCGCGTAAAAATGTGCGGCACCTCGCACTAATCTTGCATGTTATTTTCTCTCAACGGTTTTACAACTTGGAGAATTTTCGACAATGAGCCTTATACTGACAAAGAATGAAATTGGCAGACTCGAGGAGATCATTTCTGACAACATTCTCGATTCGGGCGCCGAGCACGTCGTTTTGACCGACCTTTCGGGCAATCTGATCATGGAGCGCGGCTCTTTGGAAATGGAGGACATCTTTTCCCTGGCCGCGGTTTCGGCGGCCAACTTCGCGGCCACCGCCGAGATTGCCAGGCTCATTGGTGAAGAGGACTTCGCCCTGCTGTTCCACAAAGGCGGCAGGCGCAATGTCTATTTCAGCCGCCTTGGCAAGGATTTCCTCATCATAACGCTTTTTAATGATAACGTCTCCCTTGGCCTCATACGCCTCAAGATTGGCAGCGCAATTCAGCAGATGGCGACGATATTCGAAGATCGCAAAGGAGCGGGTCCGTGGCGTTCATAGATCTGAGCAAAAACGAAATCCAGGCCAAGATTGTCTATTATGGACCGGGCCGCTGCGGCAAGACCACGAATTTGCTCTACGTTCACGAGTCCATGTCAAAACAGGTTTGCGGCAAGATGGTGACCATCGACACGAAGGGTGACAGGACCCTGTTTTTCGACTTCCTGCCCCTCAATATCGGTAAAGTCATGAATATGACCATTCGTATACAGCTCTACACCGTCCCCGGGCAGGTCATGTATAACGCCACCAGAAAACTTGTTCTGAGGGGCGTTGACGGAATCGTTTTCGTCGCCGACTCCCTCAAGGTTCAGAAAAACAAAAACGTCGAAAGCTTGCAAAACCTGATTGAGAATCTCAACGACGAAGGACTCGCAGTTTCTCAAATGCCTCTGGTTCTGCAATACAATAAACGTGACCTTATGGATTCGAACATACCGCTGCTGCCGGTGGCCGAACTGGAGTCCGATCTTAACAGTGGATTGCGCGTTCCGTTTTTCGAGGCCAGCGCAACCGTTGGAAACGGCGTCTACGAAACCCTGCGGGAAATATGCAAGCGGACCGTAAAGAGCGTGATACGAAAAGTCGGTGGTCAGATCACCTGCTGAGACGACGAGCAGTTTGTCTGCCAGAATGCGCCCGTCTGCTTTTAAACAACATCCGGTCTAAGAGGAAGGGTTCATGCCTCCAAAAGAAGCTCCTCCATTCGAAACGTATGCGGATAGCGAAATGAAAACCCTCGAACTGGAACTCGACAAGGAAATCGACTCCTTGTTCGCTCCGGCCATTGGCAAGGCTGACGAAAACGCGGTCGCCGACGCTTCTGCCGCCAAGGGTTCCACTCCGCGGAAGGTCGCCTCCTCCGAGCCTGCGAACCCCGCGTTTGATCTCGACGCCGGGGAGCTCGAACTGGACGACGCCATCGACAAGCTCTTCGTCGATTCCCGCCCCCGGGACGCTTCCCCCCCTGTTTCAACCTCCTCGGGGCCAATCGACGCGGCACCTTTCACACTCGACCCCGACCCGCCCGAGGACTTGCCGGCAAACAGTTCCAATGATGCCTTCGGCCTTGACGCCGGGGAACTCGAACTGGACGACACCATCGATAAGCTCTTCGTCGATTCCCGCCCCCGGGACGCTTCCCCTTCGGTTTCAACCTCCTCGGGGCCAATCGACGCGGCACCTTTCACACTCGACCCCGACCCGCCCGAGGACTTGCCGACAAACAGTTCCAATGATGCCTTCCACCTCGACGCC
>JAJYDE010000002.1 GCA_021777755.1 Deltaproteobacteria bacterium | reverse complement strand
CATATAGCCCGTCGTCCGCTCGTCCGGCAGGTTTCTCCATGGCGGCAGCGATACTGCCACAGGACTGCTCTCCTGAAAAGATGGGGTTCCCCGAACGCTTACCCATATTCATACCCTTGGCGCTTCTCTGCGTTCCGTCGCCCAAAAAGAGTTTTTGCTCGACCGGATCATAAAAATTGTGGATATCCAGCGTCCAGCCGCCCAAGCCCGTTCCCCTGGCATCCCATGTGCCGACACTATCCTGTATGGTCTGCCAAAGAGTCACCGTCTGTCTCGCCCAATCTCCGGTCGCCGGGGTCCCGTAGTAGGAAAAGTGTCCGAACAGCGCATCATAGTTCGAGTTTGTATCCAGAGGGTTTTCGGAAGGCGTGAGATAGACGCCGTTATAGACGTAGCCGATCTGAATCGTGACGGGTTGAGCCCCCTGCAAAACGCGTCCATATGCGTCCTTGCCATCCCACGTAAAGGTGCTCGTCTGGTTCGCCGTGGCGGGAAAGCTGCTTTGAAACTGCCGTCCGGCTACGGTTACTATGAGAGTAACCGACTGTAGACCTGCGGGAACGGTTGCCCCGACAAGAGGAATCTCGATCGTGTCGTCCGCCGTGTGCCCTGCCTCCCGGTCACTTTGATAGTAGAGGCTGAGCCCGGTTCCGGCGATGGGAACTTCTTCCCCCAGGGTCTGCGATTCACAGCCGATGATCGAGCCGCCCTGGCAGGACGGATGGTCTGTTGAAGGGCGGCCTACGGATGAGTTGGCTGCGACGGCTCCGGGCGTCGGGCCGTAAGGCCAGTTGAAGTCCCAGGGGCTGAAATGCGATACCGGCACGCGCCATAGGCTCTGGCCCGCAGTGTAGAGAGTTGCCAGTCGAGTAAGTTCGGCGTTAGTTATGCCGAGGGCTGCCAGGGCGGTCGCGCTCGCAGCCTGGCCGCTTCCGTCAACGTCGAGATCGGCCATGCCGTTCGTTATGCCAAGGATTTTGACGACCAGGCCGTTGTTCGAGGGAATCCATTGGCCTTTGGAGCGGTCGTAATAGCCCGCCGGGACCTTCATCCCGGCCGGAAAATGGAGAAAGTCGTCCAGATACACGGCGACCGGGCTATTGAAGGTGACCGACAGCGCCCCCGCTGCTATCGCCTCGTCGGTGCTCAGTTCCACGCAGTAGGCATAGCCCGTGTTTGCCGGAAGCGGGGCGGGCATGGCGCTCGGGCCGTTCGCCCCCACCGTGTATTCGGTCGCCCGAACGTGCAAAGTGGAAAGCGGCTGCGTCGAACCGTCGGGCATGGCCATGGTGGCCGTCGTCCCCTGGCTGAAAAATAGAGTTGCCGTACGCGTTCCGTCCGAATCGGTTACAGTGCTTCCGCGAGCAACCTGGATGGGCGCCGCCGAGCTGAGATCGATCGCGGTAACCTGGCTGTCGGGCTTTATCATCGCCACATCGGATGCGAACGCATAATCGCGCCACGGAACGTTTACCTGGCGTTGGGCAGGGAAATATCCGCTCATCTCATAGACGACGGTGAGCTGTCCCCCGCCGTTTACCGCCATGTCGAACATGCCGTCCCCCCGGCTGAAGGTCTGGCCGAACTCGGGGTGGCCCGGTATCGAGATAGTAACCCCGGCAAGAGGACTGCCGTCACCGCCTGTAACCTTGCCCCGGATGACCGCCGCGCGTCGGGCCGTGATCGTACCCGCCGCCACACCCGTCTGGATGGGATTGGAGCCCGTATAGAGAAATGCCGTCGCGGACCCCATTGGGGTCGCAACGGTCGCATCGATAGGCGTCGCCACCGTTGACGGGTCGGGAAGCCCCGTGGTTACCGTCACCGCGCCGCTTACGTTTCCGGCACCGTCGGTAAGCGTTATCGAAAGGCCGTCTCCCGTCTGCGCGGCCAAGGTCACCGAAAAACTGCCGTCGGCGTTGACCCTTCCGGTTGCCGTTTGACCGGTCCTCAAGTCGATTATCGTCACCAGCGTTCCCGGCTCGGCGCTTCCCGCGCCGCCGGAAACCGTGTACCCGGCTCCTCCGGCTCCGGATGTGACCGTGATGAGGTTCGTATTGACGGGGTTCGGGGGAACCGTGTCGAGAGTTGCCGTGATGGTCTTTGTCGCCGTGTTCCCGGCCCTGTCCGTGGCAGCCAGGGTAAAGCTGTTCGCGCTTTCGACGAGCGTTACCGGATGGCTGAAACCGTTTTTCGCATCAAGTGCGACCGCCTGGCCGTTTATCGTGAGCGTTCCCGGCTCGCTCAAACTCCCCGAAATGCTCTGGGAGGCCTGGTTGGTAAGAAGCCCGTCCTCGGGCGAAGAAACACTTATGACCGGAGGAGTGGTATCGATGGTAAGATTTAACGTTGCGGCCTTGCTTTGATTTCCCGCAAGGTCTTTTATGGTCGCCGAAAAAGAGTAGGGGCCGTCTGCCAGGCAAGATTTCGGCGTGCAGGTCCCACTCGTCTGTGTGAAGGTGCAGGAGAGCTGCAAAGCCGCGCCGTTTGCACTGACCGAAAGGCTCGACGTATCGACGCCGGAGCCTCCCGTATCCGAAAAACTGAATGAAAGAACGGGAGTGCCCGTATTGATGAAGCTGCCGCTTCCAGGAGAGGTGATGTTTAAAACGGGCGCGATAACGTCCGTTGAAAAGCCGAAGGCCCACACCTTTCCTTCAAATGCGGAGTCGAAATCCTCCGTTGCCGTTACCTGCCCGAGAAGACTCACGTGGGCCGCCCGGCGCTTGCCCGCGACCCATAGCGATAAATCGGCCGGATCGACTGCCAGACCGAAAATTTTCCCGCCATGGTCCCGATCGTCTTCGTCCGCGAAGGCCTTCGGCGCCAATTTGAGCCAGGATCTCCATCCATGGTCTCGATCGGGAAAGGGCGTCACTTCGAACAAAACATTGCCGCTTGCGTCCAGCCTGCTCAAACGGCTCTCTCCGGCCACCCACACTCCCCCCTGGCCGTCTGCCGATATCCTTGCCCCGTCATGCCAATCGGTCTTGAAAACGAGCTTTCCACTCCCCCCCGAGTAGCGGCAAAGGCCGTCGTCGGTCGAAACCCACATATCGTCGGAAATGGAATCGAAGGAAATGTCCCGGACCCCGGACCAGTCGTCGATATCGATCGATTGGAGCTGCCGGCCGCCTTCGTCGAAGGAGACGAGTTGCCCTCCGCGGCCCGCCCATACACGGGATCTTATCGCGTCGAATGAAATCGCCTCGATGCGGTCGGATAAAGTGATGGCCGCACCCGCGGTTCCGGTCGGCCCGAACCTTTGGAGCGTGTTTTGAACGGCCAGCCATACCCCGCCGTCGAGCGGGTCCACGACAAGCCTTCGACCGCCATGGCCGTCTTCGTGTTCCGATCGACCTTCATGCCGGCGGGCGTCGTCATCGCCCGCAAGGGTAACGGAAAAGACCGTCTTGCCGTCGAAACCGATGCTGGAAAGCGTCCCGCCCCCATAAGCCCAAACCATCATGCGGGCATTATCGACCGCGAGCGCCCGCACGTCCTCCAGGCCGGACGTCTGGCCCGAAAGGCTCCCGTCCGAGGCCGAAAGCTTTGCCAGTCCGTCGTCTCCTCCAAGCCACAGCGCGCTCCACGTATCGGCGGTCGATGTCCCCGCAACCAGCCTCACAAACCTTGGCCCGAACAGGACCGGCAAAAGAACGAAAATGACGATTACAAACGCCGCCGACCTTTTTACCGCTATGACTTCCCCCCGAATATACAAATCGCGGTTGCAATACGCAACCATTCGAAGCCTCGCCCCCGCCATGCTTTGCACAAAGCACGGCCTTCGCTTCGAACCGACATGGAACCAGATGCGCCGAATTGGTGTTGCCAGGTAGAGACCAAATGAGATGAATTCGCATTGCCAAATGGAGCGGGAAAAGTGAAGCGGAACGCTAATGCGATCAAAAATGAATGTCAAGTAAAAAAAATTATATTTCAGAAGTTGGACAAACCATTCTTTCCCCGAATTTATTCCCCAATGCTTTGAAATTTTATGGAAATGATTCGGGCCGGGTGCGAATATTCAGCCCGCCTCACCGCTTGAGATTGAATATCGGCAGATTTTTGTGGAAAAAAGTATCATGAGCTATGCGCATGCCAACCCGCCATTTTCCACTTCTGGTTGCCACTTATATTGCCGCCTCTATTTGCCGCTTCAGCGTGCCGCTTTGCGGCTCCAAACCCTTTGTGATATGAAATACCGTGGATTCCACCTTTATCGACCGGCCAGGGCCTTTCCACCCGCGGACCCGATAACATGGTTCTTTGAAAACCAAATAACCGGTTCCACTCATCCCGCCTCCATCGGCAAACCCTCGCCGCGAGGACCCCGGAGGCGCGGCTCCCGCGCCTCCCCATACCCCGGGCGCGTCCCTTCACCAGGCCCGCCTCCGAAACGCCGATTTTCATCCGCCCTCCTTTCATATCGCCCATTTACGCGCGTCGGTCTTCGCCTTCGTTTTTCGCCATTTTTCCCCATGCTGTTCCACTGCTGTTCCCATGCTGATACGCATGCTGTTATCCATGCTGTTATCTTCGCTGTTCCCATGCTGTTCCCGTGCTGTTATTCATGCTGTTATTTTTTACCCAAAAAAGCTGAAATACACGTTAAATCCGCATGATAGCCAAACGAACAAAAATGAATTTTTCAATTGATCAGCATGATTCTGCCGCCGGATCGGCCATAATTGCAAAATCGGGGATACAGGTGCTCCATGAATTCCATGCGATTGCCCTGAACGCCCGATGAAAATCCTGTCGCACAATCGAGCACCACAAAAAAGCCTGAGGGTCCGATAAGCGAGCCATTCCCCGGCCCCTAATGGAAACAATCCGCCCCCTGGCCGGTCGGACAGGGGGCGTTTGGCACCCTTTACCGGATCGCTCTTTCGAGCTGAGGCAACGCCTGATTGCGGCTCCTCGGCTGTTTGTGGCTGATGGCCCGGTTTTTGATCTGTTGGCTGTTCAAACTTGAGAGGGGGTTGCCATGAGTAAAATTGCGATAACAAGTGAAGGCCCTGATTTGGACGATCCGGTTGATCCCAGGTTCGGAAGGGCCGCCGGGTTTTTGGTTGTCGATGTCGAGACCATGGACACCAGTTATATCGACAACGGGCAGACGCAGGTATTGGCTCAAGGGGCAGGCATACAGGCCGCGCAGTTGGTTGCGGGGGCCGGGGTCGATTGCGTTCTGTCGGGCTTTGTGGGGCCCAAGGCTTTTCAGGCGCTTTCGGCTGTTAAGATCAAGGTGGTCCAAGACCTCGATGAGGGTATGACGGTACGCCAGGCGGTGGAAAAATATAAACGGGGGGCGGTGCGTTTTGCCGAAGGACCCAACAGGGGGGCGGGTCGATGATCGTTTCAATCGCCAGCGGCAAGGGAGGCACGGGCAAGACCACGGTGGCCGCATCGCTGGCGCGCGTTTGGGTTCGTCGCCTGGTGGCTGTGGATCTCGACGTCGAGGCTCCGAACCTGCATCTTTTTTTGCATCCGGTTATCGAGGAAATCGTTCCGGCGTGGATCGAAACACCGGTTGTTGACGAATCGAAGTGCACCTTTTGCCTCGCCTGTTCGGCGCTGTGTCAGTTCAAGGCGATCAGCGTGATGGGGTCGGTGGTGTTGACCTTTGCGGAAATGTGCCACGGGTGCGGAGGCTGCATCGCGATTTGTCCGGGAAAAGCGATTTCACCGGGCAAACGGCAATTGGGAGAAATCAGCCGGGGGTATGCCGGAAACGCGGAATACCTCGCGGGGTGTCTGCGAATAGGTGAGTCCATGAGTCCGCCCATGATGCGCCAGGTGAAATCAAGATTGAAGGAAATTGTTTGCGCGAGCGACCGGGACGCGATCATAGACGCTCCCCCCGGAGTGAGCTGTCCGGCGGTTAACGCCGTAATCGACAGCGATGTGATCGTTCTTGTAACCGAGCCCACCCCTTTTGGTCTTCACGATTTCAAGCTTGCCTGGGAAGCCTTCTCCCCGTTTGGAAAGCCGATGGGGGTGGTGATAAACCGTGCCGGGGCGGGAGATCGGGAGCTCTATTCTTTCTGCGAGGAAAAAAACATTCCGGTCCTGGCGGAGATCCCCGATGAGCGGGCAGTCGCCGAGGGCTATTCCAAGGGCCGGGTCATTGCGGATCTGTCGCCGGAATTTCGAAAGATTTTCGTTTCGCTCCATTCGAAGATTTTCGAACTCGCCGCGGGGGCTCTCGATATGGAGGCGGCGCATGCGTGAGATAGTGGTTGTCAGCGGCAAGGGGGGGACGGGCAAAACCTCGCTTACGGGGGCGTTCGCCCAGCTGGCTTCGGAAAAGGTGGTCTGCGACCTCGACGTGGATGCTCCGGACCTGCACCTGCTGCTCCGGCCCCAACCCGAGCATACGGAAGAATTTTTTTCGGGCCACGCGGCTCGAATCGATGGTGGAATGTGTACGGGGTGCGGCCTGTGCGCTTCCCTGTGCAGGTATGAAGCGGTACGGATTGAGGGCGGAGCCTTTTCGGTCGATCCTCTTCGGTGCGAGGGCTGCAAGGTCTGTGTCGCATTGTGCCCTGAGGGGGCGATCCATTTCCCGGAAAAGCACTGCGGGCAGTGGTATATTTCCTCCACCCGATTCGGGCCGTTGGTGCACGCCCGGCTTTTCCCTGGCGAGGCGAACTCGGGGCGACTGGTCATGGTCTTAAAGCAACAGGCGCGTAAACTGGCCAAATCCCTGGGTAGAGGGCTCATTCTTTCCGATGGGACCCCCGGGATCGGCTGTCCGGTCATCAGTTCGCTTTCCGGGGCCGATCTTGCGGTTGCGGTGACCGAGCCTACGCCGTCAGGCCGCCACGACCTCGAGCGGGTGGCGGATTTATGCGGCCATTTTCAGATACGGTTGTCGGTCATCATCAACAAGTTCGATCTAAACCCCGAAGAGACCGAGGGCATCCAAGCCTATTGCGGGGCTCGGGGTTATGAGGTGATCGCGCGGCTTCCCCATGATCCGGTTGTCACCAAGGCGATGGTGCGGGGCCGGGTGGTGACCGAACTGCCGGAAACGGCATTTAGTGTTGAGGTGCGAAAAACGTGGAAAAAGATCGAGGAAATTGCGGCCAAGAGGTAGGAACGGATGCTATATAGCCTCGCCCATGTCCTTTATTCATAAACAGCCGGCGGGCCTGCCGCCCGTCGTATTGAAGTCGGTCGATTCAAGGAGATAAGATGAAAAGTTTAGTCGTGGCGATTCCATCAAGCAATCCCGGAGGGCTGGATTCGGCTCTTGGCGCTCATTTCGGCCATTGCGATCTCTATACGCTGGTGGAGATAACCGAGGACGGACGGGTTCAAGAAGTCCGGGTCCTGCCCAATGTGCCGCACCAGCAGGGCGGATGCATGGCGCCGGTAAATCACCTTGCTCAAAACGGCGTGCACGTGCTCATCGCCGGCGGCATGGGCATGAGGCCGCTCATGGGCTTCAACCAGTTGGGCATCGATGTCCTTTACGGCGGCGGGGCTCAGACGGTCAAAGAGGCCCTGGACGGCTTTCTAAGAGGCGACCTGCGGCAGTTCACCACGGATTTTACCTGCGGCGGGGGTGGAGGAAAGTAGAACCAATGCTCAATATTCTTCTTATTACGACCCGGGGGGAAAACCTCCGGGCTTTTGTCGAAGGGATTTCCGAGGACCCGCAGGTCCGGCTGGAGCAGGCGGCCGCCGCGGCCCAAGCCCTGGAAAGGGTTAGAACCGCGGCCCCCCATCTGGTAATTGTCGATTCCACTACCGAAGGACTCGATTGGTTGGAGGTGGTGAGGCGAATTATCGGCGTCAATGCAATGGCGAATACGGCGGTGGTAAGTTCTCTATCGGATGCGGATTTTCATGACCGGGGCGAAGGGCTCGGCATTCTATGCCGGTTGCCCCCGGCGCCTGGCGCAGAGGATGCCAAGTCGCTGCTGGAAAAACTTCGTGGTCTGACCGGGGCCGTTTGAGACCGGGTGATTGCATATCGAGAGGTTTCCGGGTCGGCTAAGCTTGGGGAGGGGCTTCAAAGTCCATTTCGATCAGGAGGGTTTCGCCCATGGGCGTCATCTTGCAGGCCGCGTAGCGCTTTCGGAAGATGTGGATCATCGAGCGGTTCTCCCTTAGCACGTAGGCTGAAAAGCCCTTGTAGTCGTTTTTCCTGGCTATGTTTTCAAGGATTTCGACCATGCGGGAACCTATGCCCAGCCCCTGGAAACCGTCTCCGACCACAAAGGCGACCTCCGCGCGGCCGTCTTCCGATTCGGCATAGGAGGCGATAGCCATGATTTCCTGGTGTCCGCTGACGGAGATAAGGCCTATAAGGGACATGTTTCTGCGGTAATCCACGCTGGCCCACTGCTCCTGAAGGGATTTATGGGAGAATAGTTGTTTGTGGTAAAAAAACCGATGATAGACGGACTGGGCCTGAAGAGAGTAGAAAAAATTGCGGAATGCGAACTCGTCGGAGGCTAGCAGGGGGCGAAATTCGATCGTCCTGCCGTCCTTTAGCTGAAAGGAGGTCTTGTAGTCTTCGAGGAAAATCAGATCTTCCTGTTGGGGTGTGACCTGGTCGGAAAATATGTAATGATGCTTTTTGGCATCTTCAATGAGTTCTTCGCGAAACTTGGGATGAGCGATCTGGGCCAGTTCCATCACCCGCTGGTAGATGCTTTTGCCCTTGAGTTCGGCAATACCGAATTCGGTTACGACGAAGTTGACGTCGCCCCGGGTTGTGGCCACACCGGCCCCTTCGCTTAGATGGGAAACGATGCGCGAGGTCTTGCCGTCAAGAGCGGTGGATGGCAGGGCTACGATCGAAAAGCCTCCCCGGGACATGGCGCTGCCTCGAATGAAGTCCACCTGGTCGCCAATGCCGCTGTAGAAAAGATAGCCCACCGAATCGGAGCATACCTGCCCGGTCAAATCGACTTCCAACGCCGAGCTGATGGATATGAGGTTGTCGTTTTGGGCAATTACGGCCGGGGCGTTTACAAAGTCCGAACTGCAGAAGTGGAACATGGGGTTGTTGTCCAGATAATCGTAAAGGCTGGGTGAGCCCATGCAAAGGGAGGCCACCGCTTTTCCGGGCATGAGGGTCTTTCGGCTGTTGGTTATCACCTTTTGTTGAAAGAGGGGCAAAAAGGAGTCGGTGATCACCTGGGTGTGAATCCCGAGATCATTTTTGTCTCCGAGGTACTTCAGTATGGCGTAAGGCAGTCGCCCGTAGCCGATCTGGAGGGTGGCCCCGTCGTTTACCAGTTGCGAAATGTAATGACCGATCCGTTGTGTGGTCTTTTCTTCGGCGGCGAAGGGCAGGTATTCTCCCAGCGGTTCCTCATGAGGAACAAGGTAATCGATATCGTCTACGTGAACGAAGCTGTCCCCCAGAGTCCTTGGCATGCGTGGATTGACCTGCGCGATGACCACCGCCGAGTTCTGCATCCCGGCGCGGGTGATATCGACGGAGATGCCCAGGCTGCAGTAGCCGAACCTGTCGGGGGGACTCACCTGGATGAGAGCCACGTCGAGCCCGATGAGCTTGCTTGAAAAAAGCTCGGGGATTTGAGATAGATATGCCGGTACATAGTCGATATTGCCTTTGAAGACGGCTTTTCGCATCGCCGGGCTGATAAAGAAAAGCTTCAAGGAAAATCGGCTTAGGAAGGACTCGTCTTCGGCGTATTCGGAAAGTGCCCCGGAAAGCATCTGGTAGACCAGAATATCCTGGAGTCTTTTGTCCGCGACCATGGCTTCTATGAGGTGTCGGGGTTCACCGCATCCCGTGCCGACAAAAACGCGGCTTCCCTTCTTTATGGCGGAAACGGCCCGATCGGAGCTTACGACCTTGTGCGGGCAATGTTCATTTAGCCAACCAACGTAGTCCATGTTCGCGATATCCCCCGAGTCGAGGGGGGCAACAGCTTGGCCCCCCGCCATGTGAGCGACTTTTGAAAATTTCAAAGGCGCCCGCTCCGGACGCAACGAAATGCATCTCGAAGTAAGGGCGCCGGTTTGTGACCTCGCAATATCGATTCCCCGCCAGCTTTCTCCATGAAAGCCGGCAAGGACCATCGACCCCCAAAATACCCCGCCAACTCAGTGATTTCCAGTTATTTCCGTAGTGCCGGGATTTTGTCCCGGGCCGCTGTCGGTAAAATTGACCGGGTATCCGGTCGAGGGCTGCAATATGACGGCGGGAAAACCGTCATAGATGTTTACCGCACCGGAGGTGTTAAACCCGACCATCGCGGCATTGATATTGAAGTCGGGCCCCGAATACCCGGATATATCCCCGGTATCGGAGCGCAGGACCATTTTATCGCAATAAACCTGTCCATCCCCCTGAATGGCCCCCGTGCCGTCCGTGGTGATATTGACCTGGTTGGCAAGATTGAAGCACTCCCATGCGGTGATGGGAGAAAGCTGGAAGCCGGCATTGCTTCCTGAAGTCGTATTTATATTGATCGATTCTCCCGCAACCATCTGGCCAAAACTCATGATGGGCGTGTTCGAGGTCAGTGTAAAGCTTCCCGGCGTGGCGTCCGTGTTGAATGTGGAAACCGGCGAGGTAAGAGAGGAAAGCGCGATATTGCCAGTGGTGCTTATGGCGTTTGTGACTCCAAACCCTTGTCCGGCATAGGCATTGCCGATTGGTGCCACAATCGGTCCGGCGCTGAACAATTTCATCGTGGAGTCGTACTCCTGCTTGGCGCCCGGATTGTCATTCTGATAGGTAATCAGACTTTGCGGGTTTATCAGGTCGATTCCCACCGCACCCGTTACCATGAGAGGAACCTCCAGCGGCTGCCTGTTTCCCGATCCTACGATATTGATCTTGATCGGCCGGGTGCGATTGTCTTTTATGGCCGTGTAGCCGCCGGGACAGTATCCCTTCGGGTCGGAACCGGGCTGGAAGTTGAGAGTGAGTTGCGTGCCGGGCTGGAGAGGTTTGCTCGCCCCGAGATCGGTAAAGTTGTTTCCGCCCGAGGGGTCTCCATTGACCGTATAGCCTTGGGTAAAGGAGCCTCCGGCGGTCAAGACCCACACAACGCCGACACCTATGCCCGTGCCCGTGGTCTCAAGGTTTCCGGGGGCACCGTTGGCAAGAATATTGACGGCCTGGCCGCGAGTTTTTCCCGAGGCCAGAAACACCTGGCTGCCGTAAGTGGTGAGCGGGGAGCCCGAGGTATCGATAACATTTGATGAGTTGGAGCTGTTGTTTTCCAGGGTGATTGCCCCGGGGGTGGCTATAACCAAGGCGCCGGACCCGCTGTATTGGCCCGTGGCTTTGGTGTAGATGGCCGGACCGTTCGAGTTGGATATGTTGATGTCGGCCCCGGCGCTCAAACCGATAATCGTAATGGTGGCGGAGCCGTCCCCCTGTCCACCGGGTCCGGGGGAGGCATAGGTGGCGGTCGAGGATGAGTTGAGGCCGCCTTCCACCGTGATGCCGCAATTGGTCTTGTAATAGCTGCCCGCCACCATGGTTATTTCGCCGCCTCCGCCCAAATTGTTGGCTGTCAAAGCGCCCGAGGTGTTTGAGCTGTTTACGGGACCGGTGGAAATGGCCCCGGGGGTGATCAACGTGACCGGATAGCCGGACTGCGCGGTTGCGGAATGCGTATCGATCGGCCCCGTTGTGATGTCGAAACCGTTGGCGCGGGTTTGGCGCGCTGTGGCGCCGGCCATCAGCAGGACACGCCCGCTGCCGTTTGTACCGCTGTTGTTTATGGTTGGAATGGAAATCGCGGGTCCGCCCGAGGCGTTCGAGCCCGCAAGGGCCAGGACGGCCCCGCCGGCATTGGCGGCGGTGAGCGTCCCGGTGCTGATGGCGCCTTCCTGCAATGTTCCGAACTGGAATATTCCGCTCAGCACGGTGCCGTTCGAGGGTTGCTCCGGAGTTGAAGTGCCCCCGCTGATGGTTGCCGGGAAAGTTTGAGCCGAAGGAGTCGCCGTTTCGATGAGAATCGCTGAAGCATTTTGCGATCCCGCGGTATCGAGATCTCCCGTCTTTATTGTCACAGGCCAGGCGCGGCTGGATTTGGCCTCGCCAATCATGACAATCTGGCCTGAAGCGGCGTTTCCATCACCGCCTGTTTCCACAGCGAGACCCGGTGGCAGGGTTATGTGGCCGCCCCTCGGGCTGCCGGGAGCTTGTGAAAAAGCAACTATGGTCACTGTTCCGCCCGGGTAGCCGTTGGCGGATGACTGCGTGTTGATGGTGCTCGATGTCAGGTTTCCAAGGTTTATATCTCCACCGGTGGCGGAGCGCCCCTGGATGGTTGTCGATTGCCTGCCCTCCACGGTTTTCGCGCCGGCAACCAGCAAAACATTGCCGCCTGGACCGGCCGCGGAGCTGGTGTCGATCGAAGTTGTCCCCTTGGTCGATAGAATGTTTCTGCTCGCAATGGCGATAAACTCATTGCCGCTCGTAGGCGTCATCGCATCCAGGTCGATATCTCCGCGAGTGTTTACAAGAATCGGGTCCTCGGCGGCCTCAAGCTTTGCAACGCGCAGTACGGGCGCACTTGCCGTCATCCGAACGGATCGAGCCGTGACGCCGATCTCCCCGGTCACGTTCTTGATGGCGACATTTACGGCCCCGCGCCCCGAGTTGAGATTGAGATTTCTGGAGATAAAATCACCGCCCGAAAGGGTCGTATTCGGCGTGCCGCTAAAAGACCGGCCGCGGATATTGATAGCCCCGTTTACGGCCTGGAGCGATCCGCCCGTGTTGTTGATGGTGAAGTCGGACATCGCGGTCGATGTGGTTAAGTTGATGTCCGCGGATTTGGATTCAATAAGCCCGGCGTTTTTAAAGGCCCCGGTTTGCGAGCCGATGTCCACCTTGCCTGCGGCTTGAACGACCGCGCCCGGTCGATTGCTTATCGAAGAGCGCATGGTAACGATGAGACTGCCGGCACTTTTAATGGCGCCGCTATTGGCCAAGCGGCCCTTGGCCCGTAAGATGAGGCCGATATTTGGCCTTGCGCCTAAAACTCCGGGCAGGCCGCCCTCGGGCAGTTCGTTAGTAATTATCGCCTTTCGCCGATTCACGATGTTTTTCGCAGTTATTGTCGCCGCGCCGACCCCGTGGGCGGCTGAAACGACAAACAGCGAGCCGGCGTTTATCAAGCTGCCGCCAAGGCTGAGTCGGAAGCAATTGTCTATTACCTTGACGCCAAGAGGTATCACGAGCGAGCCCGAATTATTCGCCAGGCTGGAAGGAATGACCGCGATGCCGCCGACAGCGCTGCCGTGTTTTCCTATCTGGATCGATTGCCTTCCGGCCGCCCTCACTTGATGGACGGCGACCATCTCGGCAGGAGTGACGGGCGTTTGCGAAGTGACCGCAAAGGACTTGCCGCCAACGCAAATCATTATGGGTGCGGCGGCCGAGGCATTGGACGCTCTAAGATTCGGAGTTGTCGAGGACAGATCGAGATCGACCGGGCCCGGTGAGTGTTGCCCAGCGGCCGCGGCCAGGCCGGGGATTGCGAGCGCGAATGCCAGAATGGATAAGACCAGTCCCATAATAGCCCTTGGAGCAACACCGCGCGCCAAAAAACCTTTCCTCAAGATGTCCATGCGCCTCTCTCCTTACCCGATAGCATCGGGGTTAGGGGTAAGTAAATCTTTGCAGCTTTGAAGGGAAAACAAACGGACAGCGTACGACCGTCCCCGCTGGCATCATGGGTGAAAATCGTTTTGCCGCAAGGGGGTGGTTTTGACAGGAACCAACGGCAGCTTATCAATCGGAATAGTTGTTCTTTTGGATGAGTAAAATTTTTAAGAAGGCTGTATCCGGGCGGTTTTTTGCCGATTCGAGCGAGTCGGCATCGCCCGGCATAATACATTACGGGATCGGGCTGAGCCGGGCCAAGTCCTCGGGGGTTTGCCAAGGCTGCTCAATCCTCGGCCGTCTCGGGTCTCAAGTACTGCCACACCCCTCCCGCCAGGTCCGGGCCTGGTTTGAGGGCAGGCTCCCCGGGTTTGCCCGACGTGCTGGAAGGCTTTGATTTGCCCGATCAGTTCGCCCACGTGTCGGAGTCTTACTCGCTCATTGCGCGCAATCTCCTAATCAAAGTCGATAATCATGTCCGCCTCGTTTCCGCAGATCTTGCAAGTCCTGGTTTCTTTCTGCTTTTTTTGCACCTCGCCCGAGGGTGCCTGCACATCGATCCATTGGCAAGATACGGTCATTTCCGCTTCATTGCCGCACTTTTCACACGTGCAAACTTCCACTCTGTCAGCCATAAAAACTCCTTTACCTCCGCCAACCCCGACAGAGCCGGGGGCCATGTCAGGCAACGTTTTCAACAAGCAGGCTCCCCGTATTTTTCGGGGCACGCATTTCCCCGCGGCTTCCGGTACCGGTCCGGAAGGATCGGGGAACCTATGGGGAACAGTTCTTGATCTCAGATCATTAGGTATGAAAATCGACCGTGTCAAGGTCGAAAAAATAACCAGAAAATCCTCACTCTGTAGTAAAATTAAAACAAGAGCTTTTACAACCTGAACCGGATTTTTAATCTAGCACCGTTTAGAATACCGCAAAACAAGGGAAAACTGGAGGTCACATGCTTTTTTGCTTTAACTCGGGAGAAGTGTTTCAGGCAGCGATCAAGATCGAGGAAAATGGATTGAACTTCTACACGAAAGCGCGGCAGGCCGTGAGTGATCCGGAAATCGCCGAACTGTTCGCCTCTTTGGCAAATGAGGAGGTTGCACATAGAAAGTACTTCGAGACGCTTTTGTCGGAAATGCCCGAAGAACTGAAGCGCGCCACGGTCAGCGATCCAGACCAGGAAATCGACATGTATATCCACGCTCTGGCCGATCAGCATGTTTTTGGACCTGGAGCAAAACTGGAGGGGGCCCCGGCCAACGTTGCAACCGTCGAAGACGCGCTCAAACTTGCCATTCAGTTCGAAAAGGACTCGGTGGTCTTTTATCTTGGCATGCAGGAGGCCACCTGCGAAGGCAAGGCGAAAGATGTGGTCGGCCTGCTTGTAAAAGAGGAGTTGTCACACGTTCGCAGGCTGTCGCTCCATCTGAGAAAATGTTCAGCCGATGCCAAGGCATGCGCCCTGCACTGGCCTGGAGCTTGATCCCGGCTCTTGACGGGCACTCGATGAACAGGGCCATATTCGATTAAGCGGCGCCGAAGAAGGCGGCCATCCCTCACTTCGACGCCGCGCAAAATCTCTTTTCCACCTCATCCTGTCTGTTAACCTGGATAGAAATAGCAGGAACCAGGCTGCGGCGGCCGGTCAAACAATCAGGCCCACCGGCGGGCAGGCCCCGGTACGCCCGAACCTCGGCGGCAGGGCCGGCGGAACGAGTCTTGCGTTTTCTCACCCCTTGTAGATTCACCTTTTTTCACTTAAACTAAAATGTTAACCGCTGCTGCGCTATATCGAAGACGACGAGAGGAGAAGATGGATGAGGGCAAAAAATGGATGGACGGCCTTTTCCTTTATTACCTGTTTTTTGTGGAACCTGATTTTGGTCGCCGCCGCCTATTACGTGGCAAGACAGGTACTTTTGGAAATGCACCGATTGCTTGATCCACTCCTTGCGTCCGGAACCGGTCTTTCTGAAAATGTCCGGCCCGCAGTGGCGGGCATGGAACGGCTTCTGTCCGAGTTGAACAAATATTTGGCGTCTGCCGTGTTCGCAACAGGCGGAATAGTCACCCTGCTGTTGTGGCTGACCCTCATGCCGCAGGGAAGACGGCTCGCGGACCGCGCGGCCGTAAATTCCTCGACCGTTTCAGCTAAGCCGGTGGCGGATAAGGCCAAAAAACAACCGAAGGTCGAAGCGTCTTCGCCGCCCGAATTGAGGCCCCCGTCATTTCAATCCGCCGTTCAGATGCTTTCCATTCTTCAGAGGGAAGGTCGCCTGATAGATTTCTTGCAAGAAGATCTCGGCGCTTACGAGGACTCGCAGATCGGGGCCGCGGTTAGAAGCATTCACCAGGGGTGCAGGGACGCGTTGAGCGAACATGTCGAACTCAAGCCCATCTACCGGGAAACGGAGGGAGATGCGGTGACCGTGGCTCCGGGGTTCGACTCCAGGGCCGTTAGGCTCACGGGAAACGTCGCCGGCAATCCTCCCTTCAAGGGCGTTTTGCGGCACCGTGGATGGCGCATCGCCCGCATGGAACTTCCCGCTACCCCTGCCGGGGCGAAAGAAGATTTGATCGTGGCGCCCGCCGAAGTCGAGGTGCAATGACAAGGAGGCCATTTTGAGCGAGGCTCGATACATCATTGGAATTGACCTCGGCACCACACACTGTGTTTTGGCGTATACGGAAAGCGGTCCGCGGGAGGGTGGGGAGCCCGCGCCGATCGAGGTCTTCCAAATCCAGCAGATCGTAAACCCCGGCGAAGTGAAGGCTCAGCCGATGCTGCCTTCCTTTCTCTTTTTTCCCGGTACCCATGATGTCGCCCCGGGAAGCTTGGCGCTTCCCTGGAACGCCGATGTCGAATACGCGACCGGTGAATTTGCTCGCAAACGCGGAGCTGAAATCCCGAACCGCCTGGTTTCTTCAGCCAAATCCTGGCTGAGCTATGCCGGTGTCGATCGCACCGAGCCGATACTTCCTCTGGATGCTCCCGCCGATCTTGAAAAAATCTCTCCTGTCGATGCCTCCGCAAGGTATCTCGAACACCTGCGGGACGCCTGGAACGTCCGGATGGCCGAAGGCGACCCTTCGGCGCGCTTCGAAGATCAGGATATTTATCTTACCGTTCCGGCATCCTTCGACGCGGTGGCAAGGGAACTCACCGTGAAAGCCGCCCGGGCGGCCGGGCTCAATTCCCTCTCGCTTTTGGAAGAACCCCAGGCGGCCTTCTATGCCTGGATAGAAGCGAGCCGGGAGGATTGGCGAAAAGCGGTGAAAGTCGGCGAATCGATTCTTGTGTGCGACGTCGGGGGCGGCACCACGGATCTCAGCCTCATTCAGGTAACGGAGGAAAACGGTGATTTGGCTCTGCGGCGGGTGGCCGTCGGGGACCATATCCTGCTTGGCGGCGACAACATGGATTTGACTCTCGCCTATGCGGTTCAGGCAAAACTTGCCGCCAAGGGAACCAAGCTGGACGGCTGGCAGTTTCGGTCTTTGCGGCACACCTGCCGGGTTGCCAAGGAGCGGCTTCTCGCAAACCCCGATCGTGAGAGCGAACCGGTAGTCATTTTGGGACGGGGCTCCTCGCTCATCGGTGCGACCATTCGCACTGAACTCTCGCGCGATGAAGTTCGAAGAATTCTGCTGGACGGTTTTTTCCCCGAAGTGGAACGTTCCGAATTTCCCGGTGAAAAACCCAGGGTCGGGATGCGGGAAATAGGGCTACCATACGAAAGCGACCCGGCGGTCACCAAACACCTCGCAAGGTTTCTCGGCCGCCAGGCGCAAAGTGATTTCGCAAATTCGGGGCAAGAGATCGCATTCCCCGGTGCCGTACTTTTTAACGGCGGAGTGATGAAACCCGAACTCATCCGCAACCGCATGATTTCGGTTTTGGAGCGCTGGAGCCGAAGCCGCGGACTTCGTGAACTGGACTCGGCCGACCTCTATTTGGCTGTTGCGCGCGGCGCAGCCTATTACGGGCTGGCCCGAAAAGGGCGGGGAATAAGGATCAGGGGGGGTATCGGCCGTCCTTACTATATCGGCGTGGAAAGCTCCATGCCGGCGGTCCCCGGGGTGCCCGCGCCCATCAAGGCGCTTTGTGTGGCGCCCTTCGGAATGGAAGAAGGAACCGGGGCCGAGGTGCGAGGCAAAGACTTCGGCCTTGTGGTGGGAGAGCCCGCGGTATTTTCCCTTCTGGCCTCGACTTTACGAAAAATGGATCGAATCGGAGAAACAGTCGAAGACTGGGCGGGTGAGATAGAAGAGGTGACCACCATGGAAATCTGTCTTCCAGCGGCCCCGGGCGAGGAAGGTGGAAAAGTGATCCCGGTCTGGCTTGAGAGCAGGGTGACCGAAGTTGGTACACTCGAACTCTGGTGCGTTTCCCGTGACGAGGACCACCGCTGGAAATTGGAATTCAACCTGCGCGAGCGCGCCGAAAACCGATAAGCGTTTTATAATATGGAAGATTTATTCGACTCCATCGGTTCCGGGGATCTTTTCTTTCGTTATGTGGTCGGAATAGATCTGGGAACCACCAATTCGGCTCTTGCCTTCGTCGATAGAACCAAAGAGGGCGCCGAGGCTAGACGGATACGATTCTTCGAGATCCCGCAACTGACGGCCCCGGGAGAACTGGGGCGCCGCTCCATGCTACCGTCCTTTCTCTATCTTCCAGGGGCTTTCGATCTTGCTCCGGGAGGGGCCGCACTCCCCTGGGATCCGGACCGAGGCTACATGGTGGGTGAATTCGCAAGGGAGCAGGGGGCGCTGGTTCCGGGGCGCCTGGTGTCCTCGGCCAAATCCTGGCTGTGCCACGGCGGGGTTGACCGCACGGGAAATATTCTGCCGTGGGGAGCGGGGGATGAGGTGGACAAGATTTCCCCGGTCGAGGCCACCTCGCGCTACCTGCGGCATATGAGGGAGGCGTGGAACGTATCGGTCGCCAGGGGCCGCGAGGGATTTTTACTAGAGGATCAGTTGGTGGTTCTGACTGTTCCGGCTTCCTTCGACGAGGTCGCCCGTGAGCTTACCGTAACCGCCGCCGGGAGCGCCGGACTTCGTCGCGTGGTCCTTCTCGAAGAGCCCCTTGCTGCTTTCTACGCCTGGCTTTCCCGGCATGAAGACGATTGGGGGGAGGCCATGCGGGCTGGCCGCATTATCCTGGTTTGCGATGTGGGAGGCGGAACGACCGATTTTACGATTGTGGCCGTAAGAGAAGGCGAGCAGGGCGTGCGCTTCGACCGGCTGGCGGTAGGGGACCACCTCATGCTGGGCGGCGACAACATGGATCTTGCACTGGCAAGACAGCTTGAAATCAGTCTCCTTGGAAAACCGGGGCAACTCGACTCCCAAAAGTGGCGCAGGCTTTGGCATCAATGCCGGAAGGCCAAGGAGAGCTTTCTGGGAGCAGATACGGATTGCTCCAACCGGCCCGACCGTATGGAGATCGTTGTCACGGGGACGGGTTCGAAGCTGATCGCCGGGACTTTCAAGGGTGTGGTTACCCGGCGGGAAGTCGAGGAAACCATAATCGAGGGGTTTTTTCCATACGTGTCTTTCGATGCATCCCCCGCGGGCGAGCGGCGCACCGGGCTGACCGAGTGGGGGCTGCCCTACGCCCAGGATCCTGCTGTAACCCGCCACCTCGCGGCCTTCTGGCAGCGGTTCCAAACGCTTCTTCGACAGGAATCGGGAAGAGAAGCCCCTGTGCCTGACTTTGTTTTGTTCAATGGAGGAGCTTGCACGCCAAAAGCCATCCGGGAGCGGATGCTTGCCGTGATCGGAAGCTGGTTTAAAGGTGAGGCCGGAGAGGCTTGGGTGCCGGTGGAACTGGATAGTCCCCGTCCCGAGCTTGCTGTGGCGGTCGGGGCCGCTTATTACGGGATGGTTCGACTTGGAGATGGTGTTCGCGTGGGTGCTGGAAGCCCCAGGGCCTATTACGTCGAGGTTGCCACCCGGGCTGGCGGTTCGAATTCCAACACCTCCGTATGTATTGTTCCGCGCGGGGTGGAGGAAGGTTTCGAGACCCGCCTAGAAAAGCCCTCCTTTGAACTTCTTGCAAACCGGCCGGTGACGTTCCAGCTTTCCTGCTCGAGTACCCGGCTGGGAGACCGCCCGGGAGAAGTCGTCTCCCCGGATGAATCCGAAATCACGCATCTTCCGCCAATACGAACCGTTCTGAGGTACGGCAAGAAAGGTGCTGCTCGCAGCCTTCCCGTGCAACTCGCCGTAAGGCTGACGGAAATAGGGACTCTTGAACTGTGGTGCCGCTCGCGGGACACCCCGCACAGATGGCAGCTCGAGTTCGATGTTCGCCACGGCGGCGAGCCGCGGGAGCCTGCGGGATTTTCAGAGGGAGAAACCCTTGATTCGGATCTGATCGAGCAAGCCCTGGAAACAATTCGCACGGTCTTTCCCGCTTCCCTGCCCGCTGGTTCCCCAGAGCAGCTTCTAAAGAAGGTGGTCGCCATTCTCGACCTGGCAAAAGAGAAGTGGACGACGCCCCTCATAAGAAAGTTCGCCGATACTCTGATCGAATGTTCGTCCGGGCGAGCCTTGTCGGCCTCACACGAAGCGCGCTGGCTAAACCTTTTGGGGTTTTGTCTGCGGCCCGGTTTCGGAGCCCCCCTGGACGACTGGCGCATGAAGGAAGTCTGGAAAATTTATCTGCGGGGCCTTCACTTCTCGAAACAACCGCAGGGTCGATCCGAATGGTGGGTGTTTTGGCGTCGCGTTGCGGGAGGTCTGTCCGCAAGCCATCAGAACCATATTTACCAGCAGATATCCCCGATGTTCCAAACGGGGGATAAAAAGAGAAAAAAAGTGGCCCCCGGTCTCAGCTCCCAGGAAGCCCTCGAAATCTGGATGGCCATGGCGAATTTCGAGCGTCTTGCGGTCGGGATCAAATCCGATCTCGGGAACCTGCTGCTGCAAAAAATCATGAAAGGAAAGCCCAAGCCGCAGGAGCTTTGGGCACTGGGACGATTGGGCGCAAGAGCGCCCTTTTACGGTCCGCTTGACCAGGTTGTTGGGGTCAGTGAAGCTTCCGAATGGCTGAACAGGCTGCTCACCATTTCCGAAGCGAACG
This sequence comes from Deltaproteobacteria bacterium, assembly GCA_021777755.1. Taxonomy (GTDB): domain Bacteria; phylum Desulfobacterota; class Syntrophobacteria; order Syntrophobacterales; family Syntrophobacteraceae; genus SbD1. Next base: position 136,403 of record JAJYDE010000002.1, on the reverse strand, counting down.
ACCCGCTCGCCCATGCCGCCGTGCAACTCGCGAGGCGAACGGGCGACCGGCACCGGGACCTTCCCGAGGTTGATCGGGACCGCCTGGGCGCTTGGCTGAATCGGGTGGAAAACGCAAGACGCTACCTCGAGCTTTTGGAAAATCCCGAATCGGGTAGGGCGAGGCAGGAACAGGATTGGATTTTCGGCGAAAATTTGCCCTCGGGTCTGATCCTGTCATAAGAGATTTTGGAAAAGCCCGGGCGAGCCAAGTTGCGGATGAGCGCAATTCGGGAATTGAGCCCCGTCAGTGGGCGGGATTGTGAAAAGGAACGGAATTGGTATGGCGCAGGCAAGTATGCGGAATGTGTGCATCGGTTTCGGCGGGTCTTTGCTGCTCGACCATGTCGGCTTTACAATCGAGCGTGGGGAGCATGTTTGTCTGCTGGGGAGAAACGGGGCCGGCAAATCCACGCTGATGCGACTTTTAAATGGCGATCTTGTCCCGGACGAAGGTGAGATTTCCTTCTCGCAGGGGGTTCGGGTTTCAATGCTTTGCCAGGAAGTTCCGGAGAAGGAGACGGGGAGCGTATCGGAGATCGTCGCGGCAGGATTTGATGAGAACAAAGGGGTGGTTGTGGAGGGGTGGCACCGGACCCACCGGGTGGAAAAAACGCTTACCCGGATGTATCTCGACCCGGGTGCTCGCTATGAAAACCTTTCGGCTGGTCTAAAGCGTAGGGTAATGCTCGCACGAGCCCTGGTGAGCGAACCCGATTTGCTTCTGCTCGATGAGCCCACCAATCACCTCGACATGGACGCTATCGGATGGACGGAAGAATTTCTCAAGGGCTATCAGGGCGGACTGCTCTTCGTCACCCATGACCGGAGTTTTCTCCAAAAAGTTGCGACCCGCATCATTGAACTCGATCGAGGCCGCCTCATCGACTGGTCGTGCGATTATGAGACCTTCGAGTTGCGAAAGCAGGCGGTTTTTGACACCGAAGCCGCCCATCGCAAGCGTTTCGACGATAGGCTTGCACGTGAAGAAGCTTGGATTCGGCAGGGTATAAAGGCAAGAAGAACCCGCAACGAAGGGCGTGTTAGAGAACTCGAAAAAATGCGCGCGGAAAGGCAGGTTCGCCGGGAACTGATCGGTAGCGTCCGGATGAAAACCCAGGAGGCGGTGAACTCCGGGAAACTGGTCATAGAGGCTGAAGCGGTCAGCTACGGCTACGGGGCGGAAAAAGCCGTTATCGAAGAGTTTTCCACCCTTGTCATGCGCGGTGACAAGATCGGCATCATGGGCCCAAACGGCTCGGGCAAGACGACCTTGCTGCGAATTCTTCTGGGAGAGCTCCGACCGGTTAAGGGAACCGTGCGCCTCGGTGTAAATCTGGAAATCGCCTATTTCGATCAACTGCGCGCACAACTGGATGAAAACAAGACGGTCGTCGAAAACGTTGCCGGGGGCAACGACACTATACTTTTTAACGGCAAACCCAGGCACGTGATCGGCTACCTGGGAGATTTCCTTTTTTCCCCCGAGCGCGCCAAAGCCCCGGTCAGAACCCTTTCGGGAGGTGAGCGCAACCGGCTGTTGCTGGCCTGCCTGTTCACCCGACCCTCCAACCTGCTCGTACTCGATGAACCGACAAACGACCTGGATTTGGAAACTCTCGAACTTCTCGAAGACCTGCTTTTGGATTACCCCGGCACGCTGCTGTTGGTGAGCCACGACCGGACGTTTCTAAACAATGTGGTGACCAGCACTCTTGCGCTGGAGGGCCAAGGAAGGGTGGGCGAATACGTTGGCGGCTATGACGACTGGGTGCGCCAACGCCGACACGAGCCATTGGCTCCTGCGCCTGCGGGGAAACCGAATAATGAGCGGCAGAAGCGGCCATCAAAGCCGGGGCTCAGTTTCAAGGAACAGCGGGAATTGGAACTAATGCCCGAAGCGATCGAGACCCTGGAGGCGGAAAAAGAGGAGCTCTACTGCTCCATTGCCGCACCGGAATTTTACCGAACAAAGGGCCCCGAAGCGGCTAGTGCATTGGCCAGGCTTAAATCGGTCGAAGAGCAACTCGAAGAGTCGTATCGCCGCTGGGAGTTTCTGGATATGAAAGCGTGCGAAGCCTTGAATCTTCCTGCACGGGCAAAGTGATGGGAGAGGTTCCCCGAGTTCATGAGGGGGCGGAACTCCGCCCGGGAGTTGACGTGATGGACTTCGATTTGTTGTTTGGTCTTGTGGCTGAAGCGGGAAAGGCTATCCTCGATTGCGACCAAGAGGTGCCGAGCCCCGGGAAGGAATTGTCCTTATATGATCGGGCATTCGAAAGGGCATACAAGGTTCTCTTGCGGGGGCTTCGGTCGTGTTGCGGGGATATACCTGTAATTTCCAAGGTGGAGAATGCAGCCAAGCCGACAGGAGAGGCTTTGTCGCGATACTGGCTCGCTCACCCTCTGGACGGCCTCTTTGGAGGCGGCAGTATTGATTTTACGGTTGATTTGGCTCTGATCGAAAATGATGTGCCTGTTTTGGGCTTGGTTTACGCCCCGGTTCAGAAAACCTTCTATTTTGCGGCCAAGGGTGACGGATGTTGGAAAATGGATGAAGGTGCGCGACAGCGACTCACAGTGAGCGCCCCCCCCAAAGGGGCGCCTGTCCGCGTGATAATCAGCCGGTCGCATCCATCGCCCGATGTTTTGCTGCTGATCGATGTGCTGCCGAGCAGTGTAACCATGGGAAGGGATAGCGCGCTTAGATTCTGTGCGATAGCCGAGGGAAGGGCTGATTTATACCCTCAACTCGATCTCACAAGAGCGTGGGAAACCGCCGCGGGCCAGATAATTGTGACCGAAGCCGGAGGAGTGATGATCGATTCGGAAGGCAAACCCTTCAGATACAGTAACGCGGATTTTGTGAACGGGCCTTTCCTCGTTGCCCCCGGTTCTGGCTGGTTGGAAGAGATGGGGCTGCGTGAGTGGCGAAAAAGTTTTGAGAACCGGGAATATGACTTTTGCGCCAAGTCCTGCAGGTAAGCAGGCTCTCGGAGATCAATCCGGGTCCTGTCGCTGCCCCGACGGGTTGGGGCAAGTTGCGGCCCGCAAGCGATATTCTCTTGCCAATCAGGCCTTCGATGCTCTATTTTCCCCGTGCTCGACAACCGTTTGCAATTGTCGTTTCACCATCGCAGGGAGTTAATTTCGATCATGTTTTTCAAAATCATCATACTGGCCATTCTCCAGGGGGCATGCGAACTTTTGCCCGTCTCGAGTTCCGCTCATGTGATAATAGCCGAAAAACTCATGGGGATAAACCCCGTCAGCCCCGCCATGACCCTTTTGCTCGTCATGCTCCACACTGGAACCATGTTCGCCGTGATAATCTATTTCCGCCAGGCCTGGAAAGAGAGCTATTTCAGATCCAGGGAGACGTTCCGCGGTTTTGCGATCCTTCTTTTGACCGCTACTTGCCTCACCGGGATTATTGGTCTGGTTCTCAAAGAGGTTATTGAGAAGGTGTTTTTGCGGGGAACGCCCCACGCGCAGGTGGAGATGATATTTGGAAACCTTGGTCTTATCGGGGTTTCGCTACTGGCGGTGGGCATCCTGATAATCATTTCGGGGCGCGGGGAAAAGGGGCTCCGGATGTCGAGCGAAGTTGGTTTGAGGGAATCTGTGTGGATTGGAGTCGTGCAGGCGATCTGCCTGCCTTTCCGTGGATTTTCCCGCTCCGGGGCCACCATATCGACCGGTCTTCTAATGGGGGTAACTAGAAGGGAAGCCGAAGAATTCAGCTTCGCACTCGCAGTCCTGCTTACCCCGCCGGTGATAGCAAGAGAGGTGTATCGTCTGCTCGAAGCTCACAGGGCTTTGGGGGCTTCGGGCCTTTTCGACCTCTTCATCCCGAGCATTTTAGGAATGGTAGCGAGTTTCATCGCGGGTCTTCTGGCCCTCAGATGGCTATCCAACTGGCTCGAAGCCGGCAGGTGGAAGTATTTCGGCTACTGGTGCCTGACGGTTGCAGCCCTCTCCCTTTATCTGTACCATACCGGATTTTAACCTCCAGGGCTTTTCCGGGGGCAATGAGCGACAGATAAGGGCGAAGGGAGTCGTGAGTATCTATCTACCTGGTAGGAAGTATTTTTCCTCCCGGGCCCATCTGCAAGGTTCTCGGGGGGATTTTGGGGGGCGAGGATTCAAGGGGGGGAACCGCTGGCGTTTGGTTGTGATTGTTTGCGGTTTTCCCACCGGGTTTACCGCTTATTTCGGAACTCAACGGGGATTCCTGCCCCTTCTTATTATAGGCCGAGACTGCGAAAAAGTAGGTTTTCCCCTCATTTAGGCCTTTGATAACGGTTTTGGTGGTAAGACGTCCTTTCACCTGGACCATTTGTGTATATTTCCCGTGTTTCAAGCCGTAATGGACCTTGTAGCCCACAACAGACCTGCCCGAACTCGGGTTCCACGCCAGGCGCACTGATGCGGCCCGCAAGGTCAGCGGGGCGGATAAAAGCAGAATGGATGCAGCCACAATTTTGAGCTTCATGTTTGCTTCCTTTGTTAAAAAGGGTCGGTGCGGCCGAGACCGATGTGGCAGTCGAGGGCTGAAGGCAAAATCCGGTGCTCGTAACCGACCGCTTTCTTCTTACCAATCCATGGCTTTGGCGTCAAGAGCCATTGCCCGAAGAACCCGGGTCAATGTCAAGCTTGAGGGAGCCCACAGAAGGTCAACTTGCGGGTCCTGCGGCGCCAGGGAGGTCTTCAATCCGCTTTCTTGCCGCCAGCATTCGCCTCCAGAATTCTCCGTTTTGCGGGTCGTTTAGCATCTTCTCGGTTATGGGGGTAACTCTGGCGGTTTCCGATAATATCCGCCCGCGGCTTTCCCGAAGAAGTCTCGCAAGGTCCTCCGTTTCACCGCCCCCTGTTTCCGCTGGTCCTGTCGATCCTTGGAGAGTTGCCAACCGCGCCTGCCTCCTGATCGTGCTTTCCAGTTCTGCAATTCTTTTTTTTAGAGAAGCCATTTTCCGCCTTTCGATTTAGGTTCGTCTCTTGGACCATTCCCGCAGATCTCCTGCCCAGGCACAAACGCACCTTTTCCCGAGTCTTTTGCGTCTGTAGAATATGTGGCCGCCGTTTAACAGAGGTCCTCTGTAGCCGCGTATGGACCGTTCGGAGACTCCCAGGAACTGTGCAATTTGTTTCCATCCAATGAGAAGATCGCTCACGTCCATGAAGTTCCTCCATCTCTGTTCGTTGCAGGTGGATTTGGCGCCTGATGTTGTGCATGGAAAGGCGTCACATCGTCAGGTTCAGGCGCAATATTTCCTTCCCGATTTTCCATCGAAAGGATTTTATGTATAATTCGATTCGGATAAGTTGGCGATCACATTAAATCCGCAAAAAAGTCGTTCTACGACTTCGTTTTTTGTTGCACTTCCAATCGTTGCAATTTATAACTCCCTAAGAGACGGGTCATTTGATGGCGAAAAAGGATTTCGTGAATCTTTTGGAGGAGGATGATTTCAGTGGAGGATAATAAATCACAATATGAAGCGGTGTCAATTCAAAAAACGAATCAAAAGGAGAAAAATTCCGCCTATGCCTTGAGGATGAAACGTGCCCGCCAGATTGCCGCCGAGGACAAGGGGCTGACAAAGCTTAGTCAGGCGATGTTTGCTAAAATGGTCGGTGTTCATCCGAGCGTTATCAGCCATATCGAGGCGGGAACCACTCGCATCCAGCCCGAGATGGCAAGGATGGTGGAGAAGGAACTCGGGGTGAGGCAGGCATGGCTGCTCACCGGGGAGGGGCAGGCCAGGGCTGAAGGGGCGGTTCCCGGGGAGTCGAGGCGTCTGGCGCCGGGGAACTCGGATTTTTGTAATGTCAAGAAGGTTAAATCGGTTCTTGAAGTGGGGACCGGCCAACTGGTAGAGGATGAACTGAGTGAGGCGCTCTATTCTTTTCGCTCGGACTGGCTTTTGCGAAAAGGGCCGGTCTGCGACATGCGGCTTGCGCGAATAAGCGGAGATTCGATGTTTCCAACGCTTGGGGACGGAGACCTTGTGCTCTTTGATACGTCCAAGACCGAGCCGTTGGACGGCAAAATCATGGCGGTGGGGATCGATGGTCTTTTGTACATAAAGCGGTTGCGGGTTTCTCCCGATGGATTTTTTCTGGTGAGCGACAACCGTGCGGTCTATGAGCCATGGCGCATGAATTTTGAGGCCGCAAAGTTTCTGGGGCTGGTGATCTGGCACTGCGGAGAATTGTGATTTTCGCGGACGCGGATGATGCGTGCCGAGATATACGTCATTTTTGTCATTGACTGACAGCGAAATATGATGTATTCTTCTCGTGCGTCTTGTTGCGCTGATATTGTGCACGACGTGCTGCGGTTCCTGCCATGAAGGAAAGGACGATAAGTCGATGACCTGTTTGGAGTCTTTTGGCCTTAAGGGCCAATTATCTTCCGGGTGCGAGGCGGAAATAGTTCGGGTTTGTGCGGGTCCTGAGGAAAGTGCCGGCCACGCTCCAGATTTTGTATCCCTTGAGGCGCTGATTGTGGAAGGAGCGACACTTAAGGGCGAAATCGACGCCAAAGCGGCCAGACTTCGCCGCATAAACCAGCTTTTGGCCGAGTGCGCCATCTTCCGGAGGGGCGAAAAATCCGCTTACCATAGAGCCGGAGGCTACAAGGTCAGGATAAGGTTGCACGAAATCATTACGTGGGATCAGGAAAAGATCGCGGCTTTTCGCAAGTATGTACCTGCCGAAAAATTTTTCGAGCTGTTCAAGATGATTTATGAACCCACATCCAAAAAGGCAATCGACGGTTTTATAGATCATGGGGATAAGGAGTTGGCAGCAGGCCTTAAATGGTGCATGAGCGTCAAGCCCGGTGCGCCCCAACTGAAGTATGAGAAACTGGACTGAGGAGTCGGATATGGCCATGTTGAATCTGGAGTTGGCTGGCCATGTCCCCGCGGGGCTTGACCTCGAACTCGTTTCGCCGGGGGCCTATGAGGTGGTGATCGTGGATTCACGCCTCGACAAGTCGGCGCGAGCCGTCGAATTCGAACTGGTTGTCCTGGGACCGGTCTTCAGGGGCGCAAGACTTCGTGACAGCTTTACGTTGGGCGAAGAGGCCTCGATGGGCAGATTGAAAACCTTCGCTGTTGCCGCTCGCTATCCGAATCCGGATTTTATTTCCGATACCGAACAGTTCCACGGTCGAAGATGCAGGGTGAGGGTCGAAAGAACGGGCGGTCCGCGGAGTTCCGGATGCGGGAATTTCATCTCGGGATACGGTTTTAGCGGTGTGCGGCTTCCGTTTTGCGGGCCACTTCCCGGCTCCCTCTTTTTCGACCCGGGGCGGATGGAGGCGGAGGGGGCCAAGCCGAGCGGCCGCAGGTATCCTTGGAAAGAGCAAGGCAAGTGAGGCGATCAATTGCGCGAAGAGAACCTATCCTGTCGGTTCTGTGAGGTTTGCAAGCTCCTCCTTTGTCGTCAGGGGGGAACCAGCCAACACCAGCCTGTCCGAATGCCAGGCGAGCAATGTCGCGCGGTGTCCCGCGCTCACGATCGCGGAGTGGGGCAGATATTTTTGGAGAAGTCCATAGATGGCGGCTTCGGAGTCTTCATCCACCGAGGCCGTGGCTTCGTCGAGGAAGAGAAAATCGGGTTTTAAGAGCAGAATTTTTGAAAACGCAAGGCGCTGCTGCTCTCCTGGTGAAAGCTCATGTGACCATGGTTTCTCGTCTTGAAGTGAGCCGATCAGGTGAGTGAGCCTGCATTCTACGAGCACCCTTTCGAAATCTTCCTTGAGAAAACCGTTGTAGAAGGGATAGGTCAGGGCGTCGCTCAGGGTGCCAGATGGGAGGTAGGGTTTTTGAGGTAAAAACATCAGGGTCGAGGATTTCGGAAAGCTTATTTTGCCCGTGCAAAAGGGCCAAATGCCGGCGAGCGTCCTTAGCAAGGAACTCTTGCCACATCCGGAAGGCCCCGTAATGAGGAGGCGGGTTCCCGGTGTGATATTCAGATCGAGATTGGAAACAAGCGGGCGCCCGTCTGGGAGATAGACGCTTACCGAATCGATTTTTATGGCCTTTTGGGAAATCGAGATGCGTTGGGCGCCTGGTTGAAATGTTGAAATCCGGAGGTTGTCCATCGTCCGGGAAAATTCGACCAGACGACTTACCACGGCATGCCATTTGGCAATGGTGGTGTAGCTGCCGACCAGATAGGAAAGAGAACTCTGAACCGCGGCAAATGCGTCCACGGTTTGCATGAGGCCTCCCAGGTGCATCCGGCCGGAAAAAAAACGAGGGGCTGCCATGAGCAAAGGAAAGATGATGGCCGCCCTTCGGTAGGAATTTGTCACCCAGGAGAGCCTTTTTTGCCGCTCCATGATTTTCAGGAAGTTGTCCAAAAGCAACTTGAAGCGATTTTGCAGGTGTCGCAGTTCCTGTTTTTCTCCGCCATAGAGTGCGATGGGTTCGCTATACTCGCGCACCCTTACCAGGCTGAAGCGAAAATCAGCCTCGAATCTCTGTTGGTCGAAATTGAGGCGCACGAGCGGATTTCCGACTCGAATGGTGATCCAGGAGCCGAAAATTGAATAGATGAGGGCGACCCAAACCATGTAGCCAGGGAGATTGATGATCGTATGGGAGCCGATTGGAATGGCCAGAGAGCCTGAGAGAGTCCAGAGAATACCGAGAAAGGAGATTAGAGAGACGGCCGATTGCAGGAGGTTCATTCCAAGGTTTATCGTTTGTTCGGTATAGGTATTGATGTCTTCGCTTATGCGCTGATCGGGATTGTCGGTCTTCGCGCCGTAGAAATTGATTCGATAGTAGGTGGTGTGTTCGAGCCATTCTTTGAGGTACTTCTTGGTGAGCCAGTCTCTCCAACGGATTTGGAGCATTTGGCCGAGATAGAGTGCATAGACGGCCTGTGCGATGTATGCGCTGGCCAGCAGGCAAAACCGAAGGATTTCGGGAAGAAAAGTCGCCTTTTCAACGTTTTGAAGAACATCGTAGAACTGTTTGATCCATAAATTTATCTCCACCAGGACATAGACCATTCCGGTGTTCATCGCCACGATGGCCAAAAGCAGTAGTAGCGCCTTCCATCTATCCTCCGACTTCCAATAAGGGATGGCAAGTCTGTGGAACGACTCCAGCAAATCGGACATGACCGCAAATCCCCTGTTGCGAATGGCACCTCAAAGGCTGAATTCCCTGTGGGGGGGTAATGCGATCGGCCCTGGCGCATCCTGTTGGATCGATGTCGGACTGGTTTGGCTCACCCCGCCTGGAAGCATGAAAACGAATTCAACTGTTCTTTAATGATGGTGGGTAGGGATGGCGCTGTCAACCAGAAAGCCTGAAAGCCTGAAAGGGAAAGAGGTTATGTCGAGTACACCGGCAGCTCTGGAGGTTCAAAATCCGTATCCGTGCGAAGAACTTGCGGCTGAGCTTTCCGCGTTTGTTTGGGATCCGTATGGGTGGGTGCTCTATGCATTCCCCTGGGGGGAGGCCGACTCGGAGTTGGCCGGTTTTTCGGGACCGGACGGGTGGCAGGAGGAGATCCTCCGGGATATCGGTCGCAGGCTCTCGCAGGTTCCGGGTGAGCGAAGTGCGAGAGGGGCGATCATTCGTGAAGCGACCGCGTCGGGTCATGGAATCGGCAAATCAACCCTTGTTGCATGGCTTATCCTTTGGGCCATTTCGACCTTCGAAGATACCAGGGGCGTCGTTACAGCAAACACGGAAAAGCAGCTTGTAACAAAAACCTGGCCGGAGCTGGCCAAATGGTTCCGATTGTGCTGGTTTGCAGCGGTTGCGCCGGGGGCGGGGCGTGGTTTGTTCGAAATCGGTGCGGCAGCCATTTATTCTTCAGATCTGAACCACCAGAAGACTTGGCGCATCGATCAGGTCGCGTGGAACCAAAGGAACACCGAATCCTTCGCGGGGCTGCACAACAAGGGAAAACGCATACTGCTCATCTACGATGAGGCGAGCGCGATTCCCGACGTGATCTGGGAGGTCAGCGAGGGAGCGCTCACTGACGAGGGAACGGAAATAATCTGGTGCGTTTTCGGAAATCCGACGCGAAACAGCGGGCGATTCAAGGCTTGTTTCACCGGCCCGAACGCCAAAAGGTGGGGTTCGCGGCAGATCGATTCGAGGACATGTTCGCTTACCAATAAGGAGCAAATTAAGCAATGGGTGGATGATTACGGCGAGGATTCCGACTTTTTCAAGGTTCGCATAAGAGGGATATTCCCCTCCATGTCCGCGAGGCAGTTCATTTCCGTGGCCGATGTGGACACGGCGTTCGGGCGGCATTTGAGGATCGAACAATATGATTTCGCGCCAAAGATACTTTCGGTTGACCCCGCATGGGAGGGCGACGACGAACTGGTGATAGGACTGCGGCAGGGCTTGGCGTTTTCGATTTTGAGGACCATCGCGAAAAATGACAACGACATAGAGATCGCCAATATCATCGCCAGGTTGGAAGACGAGGAAAGAGCGGACGCGGTATTTATCGACGCGGGCTACGGGACCGGGATCGTTTCGGCGGGGCGAACTCTTGGAAGGAGTTGGCAACTCGTGTGGTTTGCCGGTGCGCCTGCAGACCCGGGGTGCGCTAACAAACGCGCGGAAATGTGGAAGCTCATGCGTGACTGGTTGAAATCGGGCGGGGCCATACCCGGGGATTCGGTTCTCTACAATGACTTGATAGGGCCGGAGACGGTTGCGCGAGTCGATGGCAAAATACAGATCGAACCAAAGGATGCGATGAAAAGGCGGGGCCTCAAATCGCCCAACCGGGCGGATTGTCTTGCCATCAGTTTCGCCTACCCTGTAAGCCCTGGACGTTCGGCCTCTTCCCGGCCCGTCTTCGCTTTGACTGAATATGATCCTCTCGAGCGGGACTGAGGAACCGAGGCAATGGGGGAGAAAACGGTAAAGTTGATGGAATCCGATGTTTTTCCGTTTCTGGTTGCCGCTTCAGGATTCCGTTTTCGGTTGCCGTTTCCGGTTGCCGTTTTGCAGGTGTTTGCACCAAGGTTTAGAGTGGTTGCCGTGGAGAAAAGGGTAAAGCCTTCTTGAGGTTTAGAGCGGTGCCAACGTACGCCGGAACTTTTAAAGATGGGGTATTGGATGCAAAGCATTTTTACAACGGGCGGTGGTCCAGGGGTCAGGCAGTTGCGGGAGTATGTGGACCAAAGGCTTGTGGGCCTTCGGTCTGATCGCTGGAGTTGGTGGCAACACTGGCGCCAACTTAGCGATTTTATCCTTCCGCGGCGCGGGAGATATTTGACCTATCCCAACCAGGCGACCAAGGGCGATCCCGTGGGGTCGCGCATCATCAACGAGACTCCCATCCTGGCGCACAGGACTCTGGCGGCCGGGCTCATGGCGGGTTTGACGAGTCCCGCAAGACCATGGTTTCGGCTCTCCATGCGTGATTTCGATTCAAGCGACAACACGCCGGTGAAACTCTGGCTCGACGAGGTCACAAGGCGCATAAAGGTTGTTCTGTCCCAGAGCAACGCCTACAATGCACTCCATGTCATCTATGAAGAGCTGGGCTGTTTTGGTACGGGCTGCATGCTGATCGAAGAGGATTTCGACGATATCATACGGTGTCACACGCTTACCGCCGGCGAGTATTATGTCGCGAGTTCCTATCGTGACGAGATCGATACTCTGTACCGGGAATACGTGCTGACCACCGGGCAAATTGTTGAGCGTTTTGGAATTCAAAATTGCAGCCCGCAGATAAAGTCGCTTTGGATGTCGGGGCAGCTTGACAAAGAAGTACGGATCGCGCAGGCAATAGAGCCCAATGACGACCGGGCGCCACAAGTCCCGGGGCTTAAGGGCAGGAAATTTCGGTCGGTCATCTGGGAGTGGGGGCAGAACCCCGACTTGGTGCTCGACCTTCGAGGATATTATGAGTTGCCTTTTGTCGCCCCGAGGTGGTCGGTTATCATGAACGATTCCTATGGGCGTGGACCGGGGATGGAAGCCCTGGCTTCCAGCAAGATGCTCCAACAGCTCGAAAAGCGCACCGCCCAAGCCATTGACAAGGTCCTCAATCCTCCCATGGTTGCCGACGTATCGATGAAAAACGAACCGGCATCACTACTCCCGGGTGGTGTGACCTATGTGGCCAATATGGCGCAAAGCGGCTTTAAGCCGGCCTACCAGGTCCCCCCGGATATTCGCGGCGCACAGGAAAAAATCCAGCTGTGCGAACAACGGATCAACAGGGCCTTTTTCGCCGACCTGTTTCTCATGATCTCCCAGCTCGATACGGTTCGGACCGCAACCGAGATCGTCGAAAGAAAGCAGGAAAAAATGCTCATGCTCGGACCGTTTTTGGAGAGATCCCAGTTTGAGCTGATAAACCCGATGATCGAACGGGTTTTTGCTCTTATGCACCGTGCGAGGCTGATTCCGCCCGCGCCGCGCGAGATTGCCGGATCACATTTCGATATCGAGTGTATCTCGACGCTTTCCGATGCTCAGAAGAGCACTGCGACAACGGGGATAGAGCGGCTCATGGCGTTTACGGGCAACCTTGCCGCGGCGTATGTCGGGCAGCCCGACAGTCCCCTCGACAATATCAATACGGATGAAGTCGTTCGGGAATATGCCGATCTTCTCGGGGTGACGCAAAAGTTGATCGTGGCCCAGCGTCAAAGGGACTTGATGAGGAAGGGAAGGCTTCAGCAGATCAGGCGGGAGCAGGCCGCTCAGGTGGCGAACGCGGCCGCGCAGGGGGCGAAGACGCTCAGTCAGGCGGATGTGGGCGGTGGCCAGAATGCCCTTCAGATGATGCTCGGAAATGCCGGGGTAGAGCAGTAATGAGTCGGGACCAGAAAACCTATCTTGCCGGAGACCCCGAACAGGTTAAGGTTCGCAAAGACAAGCAGCGGACACGTGACCTGCAAAAGAAGGCGGCCCTTCGGGCAATTATGTCGGAGCCAGGGGGCAGAATGTGGCTGTGGGATCTGTTGAGCCTTTGCGGGGTCTATCACTCGTCGTTTTCAAACGACGCCCTTGTGATGGCTTTCAATGAAGGCCGGCGGGATATAGGAAATCATCTGATAGCGGAGATAAATCGGCTTGAGGGAGGGGCGGAACTCTACCGGCGGATGGCTTCCGAAATTGCCGGCGAGGCGGCGATAAACAGACAAGAATGCATTCGCTGAAAGGGTTGGCCAAATTCCGGGGTTGATCAGCTGCCGCTCGATTCCCGGCAGGCTGACTCGGTCTGCAAAGCTCCTAGCACCCCGAACCATTTTGCCGCTCGGCTCAGGTTTTTACTGCCATGGCAGCCGATCCGGATTGTACGGCTTTGATCCCCGGAGATCGTAAATTCTATATCCCACCTTTGCTCCGGAAGAAGCCGTCCGAGTCGTCCGGGCCATTCAATGACCGCCGCCCCGTTTCCCAAAAGTGCTTCGCGCCAGGGAAACGTCTGCAATTCATCTGCGCCCGCTATTCTGTACAGGTCCAGATGGAATAGATGAAGCCGTCCCGAATACTCATTTATTATGGTAAAAGTAGGGCTGGTCACCCTGACTTCGGGAGAGACGCCCACGCCCGCGGCAATTCCGCGGGTCACAAGGGTTTTGCCTGCCGCAAGCTCACCCCATAGAGCGATAATATCGCCCGCCTCCAGCAGTTGGCCTATTTTTCGACCAAGGAGCAGGGAGCATTCTTCCCCGGGGGAGATAAAGATAAAATCGCTCATTGCGTTTCCCCCCGTTCCAGCAGTCCCAATACCGCGGGGACCTCTCCGAGCATGTCGGTTGCAAGAAGCCCGCGAGTGGAAATCCCGCCGAAGAGCCGGTCACATGCCGCCCCGTGAACATAGACACCAATACAGGCGGCCCGAAACGGATCGAAGCCCTGGGCGAGTAAACCGGCGATGATTCCTGTAAGTGTGTCTCCCATTCCTCCTCCGGCCATCGCCGGGTTTCCCGTGCTGTTAATGGCCAGTTTCCCGTCCGGGGCGGCCACAATGGTACGGGGCCCCTTCAGGACGAGCACGACGCCGTATTTTTTACTGAAATTGGAGGCGGAGTCGAGCCGGTTACGTTCGATGTCCGCAACGGAGCAGTGGCAGATCCTCGCCATTTCGCCAGGGTGTGGAGTAAGAATAAGGGGGACCCTGGCCTGGCGCAGTATTGAGGGGTTATCGGAAAGCGCCGTAATGGCGTCCGCATCGACAACGACGGGGCAGGGGGCGCTCGGCACAAGCTTTTTAACTAGCGCCGCCGTGTCTTCGTTGGTGGAAATCCCCGGTCCCATGGCCAGTGCCTGCTTTCCTCGAAGGAACTCGAGTATCGGGTCCAAGGCGGCCAAAGAAGGTGTTTTCCATGAGGTCTCGGCAATCGGAAAGGTCATCGTTTCGGTGACTTTTGTCTCCATGATCGCATTGAGACTTTGGGGAACGAAGAGGGTGACCAGGCCCGCGCCGGCCCTGCCCGCGCCAAGGCACACCAGAGCCGCCGCCCCGGTTTTTCCAACTGAGCCGGAAAGAATACAAGCATGTCCTGCCTCACCCTTGTGGGTGGCTGTACGACGCGGTTCCACCCATGACGAAAGCAGCTTATCGCAAAGAAACCAGCGCTTAAAGCCCGAAGATGCAACCAGGGAGGGCGGAATTCCGATATCTATCACCTCCAGCTTGCCTGTAAATTCGGGACCGCGTTCGACCACACAACCGACCTTCAAAAAGCCGAAAGTGGCCGTGGCCGTGGCCTTTATGGCCTCTCCGAGAGGCAGGCCGCTCGTGGCGTCAAGACCCGACGGAACATCTACCGCGAGCACCGGGGCCTGCAGTTGGTTCATTTTTTCGATCACCTGGCGATAGAGACCTTTTACCTCGCTTTTGAGCCCCGTTCCCAAGATGGCGTCGATGACGGCGTTACTTCTCGAGACCGCTTCCCATTGGGAATCGAAGTCCATTGTTTCGTCCCATACGGTTACTGGAACTCCAATTTTTTGAAGAATGGAAAAATTGACAAGAGCGTCCCCGCTCAACTTTTGTGGTGAACGCAGGCAAACCACATCGACCGAGGCTCCCCTGGAATGGAAAATTCTAGCCATTGCGAAGCCGTCGCCGGCGTTGTTGCCGCTTCCCGCCACAACCGAAATGCGCCTTCGAAGCAAATCGGGGAGAGTACGCAGAAAAAAAGCGGCCGCCCCTTGTGCGGCATTTTCCATGAGGACGATCCCGGGGATCGCGGCTTCGTGGATTGTCCTTTGGTCCAGCCTGGCCATTTCGCCGGCTGAAAGCGCAAGCATGCTGTTCCTCCTCGAATAAATAACGACTTCTGAAGGTATCATATTGAGAATGGAATAATCATTTAAAAAAGTTTGCACAAAGGTGGAAAATCTGATATTCATCTGGACGTTTAAGCGGGCGCCTTAGCGCATCCACCTTCTTTCTTTTTGGAATTGATGGCTTGCAGAAAAGAGGAGAGTGATTCTTCGATCCAGTAGCCAGATTTTCATGCTCTTGCGTAATTTCCCGTTCCCGGACTGGCATTTAAGGTAAGATGAAGCAAGATCGTCATTTGTGCGTTTGTTTCGGGTCCGTATCGTAGCATTGCTGAATTGACCGCTGCCCTTCGACCCATCGCGGCACAAAGATCATCCTACCCCGATAAACCGGTTCACCGTAAATCTTTTCAACCAGAGGAGAGTGGCTTGTGATCCCTCTAAAGCCGATGAACGATTTTTTGGCCATAACTCTGTACCTAGCTGCCGGGCTTTTGTTTGCAGTCGTTCCGATCATCATTTCGATGTTGATCGTCAAGAGGGGCCAGGGGACGCAGCGCGCGGCCACGTATGAAAGCGGCATGGAAACCATTGGCAGCGCCTGGATTCAGTTCACGGTCGCTTATTATATTTATGCACTTATATTCCTGGCCTTTGACGTTGATGTGCTCTATTTGTTCCCGGTTGGGACGGTCTACGGCGGATATGGAGCTCGGGACTTGGTAGAAGTCCTGGTCTTCGTGGGCATTTTGTCGCTTGCGATTGTCTACGCATGGCGAAAAGGAGTATTTGAATGGAAAAGCAGGTGAGAGAGCCGGGTGCGCCGGTTGTGCAATTCGCTCTCCTTGACGATATCTTAAATCTTGCACGCGCCAATTCGCTGTGGCCGATGACGTTCGGTCTGGCTTGCTGCGCCATAGAGATGATGGCGGCTGGAGCCTCGCGTTTTGACCTGGATCGGTTTGGAGCCGGTGTTTTCAGGCCTTCTCCGCGCCAGTCCGATGTGATGATAGTTGCTGGAACCATAGCCAAGAAGATGGCTCCGGCCATTCAGATGCTTTGGGACCAGATGCCGAATCCCAAATGGTGCATCGCCATGGGGAACTGCGCCATCTCCGGAGGGCCCTTCGAGTACGAGGAACAGTATGCGATCGTTCCGGGGGCACATCTTATAGTTCCGGTTGACATCGTCATTCCGGGTTGCCCTCCGCGACCGGAGGCGTTGATACAGGGATTGCTGGCCCTGGAGGACAAGATCACGAAGGGTGAGGGCAGAAACGTTCTGCGCCGTTTCAAGAGGGTCTCCGGAGGCATCAACTGAGATGAAGATAAAAGATATAGAAGCAAGAATGGGCAAGCAGTTTGCCGGCTGCCCGCTTGAGCGCGACGAAGCGGGTGTCACGGGGGCTCTGTGGTCGATATCGGTTCCGCTTGCGGGGCTGAGGGACGCGGCTACGGAGTTCAAGGATGCCGGGTTTTTTCTGGAATCCATAACAGCCCTGGATTTCGAGGATACCTTCGAGTTGGTCTATCATTTCAACTGTTATGAACCATGTTCGAGGGTGATTGTAAGAATGCTGTGCGGCCACGATCAGCTCGCTCCAACGATTTGCGACATTTTTCGCGGCGCGGTTTGGCTCGAACGCGAGGTTCACGACTTTTTCGGCATCGTGTTTTCCGGCAATTCCGATATGAGGCCGTTGTTGCTCCCTGAAGACGCCGATTATCATCCTCTGAGGAAGACCTTCGGAAAGGTTGGCGCCTATCACAAGCGGGAAGTGATTTATGGATGAACTAGTAAAAAATGAAGCAGGCGACAGGATCTACACCTTAAATCTCGGGCCGCAGCATCCCAGTACGCACGGGGTTCTAAGGATTCTTTTGGATCTGGACGGCGAGTATATCGTCAAGGCCGACCCGGTAATCGGCTACGGCCACCGGGGCCATGAGAAGATGGGGGAAAACCGCCTTTACAGGCAATTTTTTCCAAATACGAGCAGAATTGATTACCTCGCGGGCCTTTTGTACAACCACGGTTTTGTTCTGACGGTTGAAAAGTTTGCAGGGATAAAGGTTCCTGAGCGGGCGAAATACATTCGAGTGATTGCTTCCGAGCTAAACCGCATATCGAGCCACCTGCTCTGGTTCGGGACCTATCTGCTGGACATCGGGGGCATTACACCCTTCCTGTACGCATTCGATGATCGTGAGCAAATTCTTGACATTTTGGACACGATAACCGGTTCGAGGCTTACATATTCCTACTGCCGCCTCGGGGGGGTTGCTCGCGACGTCGATTCCAAATTCATCGATATGACCCGTGCATTTTTAAAGCGGATGTCTTCGCGCTGGGCCGATTATGAAGCTCTGGTGAGCAAAAACGTGATCTTCATTCACCGTACGCGGGATGTGGGGGTGATCGATGAGGAACTCGCCAGGCAGTACGGGGTTACGGGCCCCAACCTGCGTGCCTGCGGCGTTGCTTTTGACGTTCGCAGGAGCGAGCCCTATGAGGTCTACGACAGATTCGATTTTGAAATCCCCACGGGGTCCAGGGGGGATGCGCTGGACCGCTACGATGTGCGCTTCAGGGAAATGCAACAAAGCTGTCGGATTATAGAGCAGGCGCTGGACCATTTGCCCGAAGGGGAGATTCTGACGCCGAAGGTTCCGCAAAAGCTCCCTGTGCCTAAGGGCGAAGTTTATTTTGCCTTTGAGAGCCCCCGGGGGTTGACGGCCTATTATATGGTTGGCGACGGGAGTCAGACGCCTTATCGCTGCCATATTCGGGTGCCGAGTTTTGGCAATTTGAATGTTCTAAACGAAGTGCTTCCGGGAACATTGGTCGCCGACGCCATTGCGATTCTGGGCAGCATCGATGTGGTTATTCCCGAAATAGACAGATAACGAAGAGGCCTCTCAGAGGCTGATGGCGCGTTAAGCCTTTTTCAGGAGGATTAAGAATTGTCCGAGGGCTTTTGGGGTTCCGAATGGTTCCGGTTGATATTGGGCCTGGTGATCGTGTTGGCCTTTTCGCAGTTGAACGCTCTTTTTCTGGTGTGGCTCGAGCGGAAAGTGTCCGGACATATTCAGTTGCGCCCTGGCCCGATGGAGGTCGGGCCTCACGGTTTGCTTCAAACGATCGCTGACGGCGTCAAGCTGATTGGCAAAGAGCTTATTTTGCCTCTCCAGGCAGACAAGAAGCTTTTCTTCCTTGCTCCCGTCCTCGTGTTTACACCGGTTTTGGTGGGCTTTCTGGTATTGCCTTTCGGCCCGGGACTGGTCATTCACGACATGAACGTCGGGGTGCTTCTGGTTTTTGCATTCTCGACCATCACCGTTTTGGCGATTCTCACCGGCGGGTGGGCGTCCAACAACAAGTACGCCCTTCTTGGCGCCGTCCGCTCCGTTGCTCAAAACGTGGCCTACGAAATTCCGCTTTTGCTCGCTGTCATGAGTGTGGTTCTGATGGTCCACTCTCTAAGCTTTTCGCAGATCGTAGAGTCGCAGAAAACGGTCTGGTTCATTTTTATACAGCCGTTGGCCGCGCTGATCTATCTTATTGCCGCAACGGCCGAGACCAATCGTGCCCCGTTTGATATCCCGGAAGCCGAGTCCGAGCTTGTGGCCGGATTTCACACCGAGTACAGCGGCATGGGGTTCGGGCTTTTCTTTCTTGCGGAATACACGAACATGTTCATCGTCTGCGCGGTTGCCACCAGTCTCTTTTTGGGCGGCTGGAACGGCCTGTTCGGAATCAGCCTGGGGATCCCCGGGGTTTGCTGGTTTCTTTTGAAAACCTACTTTTTGATTTTCGTCATAATGTGGGTACGCTGGACCTTTCCACGGGTGAGATTTGATCAATTGATGAACTTCTCTTGGAAGGTGATGATTCCGCTAAGCCTTGCAAATTTGGTTATTACGGCCATAGTTGTCAAGATTATCTGATGCTTGGAGTTTTATCTAGGATGGGTTACTTCAAAGATATTTTCGATGGTGGGTTGAGTCTTGTCGAAGGTATGGGTGTTACCGTTCGGCGACTCTTTCGTCCTCTTGTAACGGTACAGTATCCGCGCAAGAAGATTCCGCTTTCTTCAGCTTATCGGGGCCATATCGAACTCAAGATTTTCGAAGAAACCGGGACGCACAAATGTATTGTATGTCTAAACTGCGAGAAAATCTGCCCCAGCGGAGTGATCAAGGTGCGGGGCGAAAAGCTGAAGGAAAAGGGTCCCAAAACCCTTACCGGCTACGCAATCGATTTTAGCATCTGTTCGCTTTGCGGCCTTTGTGTCGAAATTTGCCCGACCTCCACTCTTCAATACTCGAGGGAATACGAGCTTGTGGGCGAGACCCGGGCCGATTGTCAAATCGATCTGTTGGAACGACTCTCAAAGCAGATCGAGAAGAAAAGTGAAGAAAAGAAAACTCAGGGGATTGCGGCCTGATCGATCTGGTAACTTATTCGGGCAAGGGGACATGGATGGATACTTCCGGCCTTAATTTCATTTTGCAGGCGGCCTTCTGGGTTACGGTCGCACTGACCATTGCTGGCGCCTCGATCGCCGTTTTTCCCAGGAACATCCTGTACAATGTTCTGGGACTGGCGCTGGCGTTAACCGGTATTGCCGGTTTCTATCTCTATCTGGGCAGCCTTTTTGTCGCCATGATGCAACTGCTCATTTATGTTGGCGCCATTTGCATCGCGATCGTCTTCGCCATAATGCTTTCGCGACCTCTTCATATCGAGGTTCCACCCCGGCCTGCCCGGAAGGTATGGATGGGGATTTTGGCAAGCGTGGTCTTCTTTATCGGCGCTGTCGGTGTGGCCCTCAAGACCAAATGGCAGGTGGCGGCCGGACATGTCTACGAGGCTTCGAAGTGGTCGGTCCAAAGCATCGGAGATGCGCTACTTACCCGTTATGAACTGGTTTTCGAAGTGATTTCGCTGGTGCTGCTTGTCGCTATCATCGGGGCGGTCATTACCGCGGGATTCAGCCGGAGGTTAAGTTCGTGAATAGTCTGTCCACGTATCTGATCATTTCGGCCCTTCTGTTTTCGTTGGGTCTTCTGGGAATATTGCAGCGTCGAAATCTCATCGGTATGTTGATATCGGTCGAGCTTTTGCTAAACGCCGCCAACCTCAATTTCATGGCCTATAACAGGTTCCTCGTTTCGGACCCGGTTACCGGGCAGGTGATCACCCTTTTCGTCATGGGTCTCGCGGCGGCGGAAGCTGCCATCGGCCTGAGCATCATTCTGGCTCTTTATCGCAAGATGCACTCGATCAATATCGAAGCTGCTCAGAAGATGAAAGGATAGAACCGCCATGGGCGCATTGTTTCGGGATCCCGTCCTTCTCGCGACCGTTCTGGGTACAAACATTCCGTTTTTTTCCATGGCGGTAATTTTGATCTTCACGCGATCAAATCCGCGTCTTTCCAGCCGAATATCGGTTGGATCGATCGTTGTGTCTGCAGTCAGCGCCATTTCTCTGCTGGTTAAACTCTTTAGCGCGCCTGCTCTTCAATACCAGACGCTCTGGTTTTGCTCGGGCAAGTTGAACATCGCCTTCGGTTATTACCTGGATCCTCTAAGTCTTCTCATGCTGACGATTGTTGGCATTGTTGCATGCCTTGTGCAAATCTACTCGCTTGGATATATGGCGGGCGATCCCGGCTACAGCCGGTATTATGCTTTTCAGTCTCTCTTTGCCTGGGCAATGATGAACATGGTCATTGCCGGCAGCATGCTTCAGTTGTTCATCTTCTGGGAGATGGTCGGGCTTGCCTCCTACTTCCTGATTGGTTTCTACTACGAAAAGTGGAGCGCCTCCCAAGCCGGCAAAAAGGCCTTTGTGATGAACAGGGTTGGCGACGTGGGGTTTTTCCTTGGCCTTATCCTGCTCCTTATAGGTTTTGGGAATCTCGGCATCCCGGAGTTGAACCACGCGGCCGTGACCCATGGACTGCCGAAGGGTTTGGTCACCTTGTCGGCGCTTCTCATTTTTTGCGGTGTTATCGGTAAGAGCGCACAGTTTCCACTGCTCACCTGGTTGCCCGATGCGATGGAAGGGCCGACCCCGGTCAGCGCCCTTCTGCATTCTGCCACCATGGTGGCCGCCGGCGTCTACATGTTCAGCAGGATTTTTCCCTTCTTTTCGGCTTCTCCTGAAGCGATGCAGGTTGCGCTTGCCATCGGGACTGTCACCATGCTTTTGTCCTCGACAATGGCGATGGTTACTTACGATTTAAAGCAGGTGTGGGCCTATTCCACTGTCAGTCAGTTGGGGTATATGGTCATGGCCCTTTCGGCCGGCGGTTATTTTGCCGGCGTTTTCCACCTTACGACCCATGCGGGGTTTAAAGCTCTCCTTTTTCTTTGTTCCGGCATATTCATTCATGAATTCCACACGAACGACATGCGCATCATCGGTAAGAAGGGGGGCCGCAGGCTCAAGATCCCCATGGTGTGCATGACCATAGGGGCTTTGGCTCTGTCCGGGGTACCTCCTTTTTCCGGATTTTTCAGCAAGGAAGCGATTCTGACGGTACTTGCGGCTCAGCCCAGCAAGATATGGTATGCCGCCGGCCTTTTCGGCGCGGTGCTCACCGCTTATTACAGTTTTCGCCTGATATTTCACATTCTCTTTCCCAAGGATGGGATCGAGGAACAACACCATCACGCTGAGCACGGTCCGGATGCTCACGAGCACGAAGAAGAGCATCACGGCTTTGCATTCCGGGCGATGGCGATACCTGTCATGTTTCTTGCCGGGGTGAGTGTGGTGCTGGGCTTTACCGAACATGGCCTGGAGCATTTCCTGATGCGGCTGGTTCCCCGCGCCGGGGAGGTTTCAGCGCACGCACGCTCCGCCGCAGCGGTGCATGGTGCGGTCAACGCGACCGCCGCGGCGGCTGCCCACGCTCAGGAACCGAGTGGTTCGCTCCTTATGGTTTTAGGGATTTCCGCGGGACTTCTCGGCATTACGCTTGCGTGGTTCGAGTATGGAAGAAAAGGGGCAAGCCGCAAGGGTTTTCTCAGCCATTTCCCCGCTGTTTGGAAGCTGTTCGACCTGCGGTGGTTTTTGGATATTTTATACCGAAAGGGGCTTGACACCTTTGTCTACGCTGGCCTCACCAGCCTTTTCGTCAAAAATGATCGACGCATTATAGACGGCGGTATCGACGGCATATGCGTATTTACCGAAGGAAGCGGACGCGTCTTCAGCTTTCTTCAATCAGGAATGCTGCAATTCAACTTGGTGCTCATGGTGCTTGTCGCCGGGGCCGCAGTTCTCTATTTCGTGATCTAGTTCAACCATAACTATCACAAGGGCATCAAATGACTGCGATGAACATGGCCGGTTTTCCAATCTTGACCACTATCCTGATGACTACGATCATCGGGTTGCTGGTTATTATTTTCATCCCGCCTGAGAAAACGAAACTCATTAAGCAGGTCAGCCTTGTCAGCGCATCCCTCGGACTGGCGCTGTGTCTTTGGCTTTATCACGCCTATGATTTCCACAAGGGCGGACTCCAATTCGTCGAGCGGGTTTTGTGGGTTAAGAGCCTTGGTATCTACTGGTTCAACGGCGTTGATGGAATAAACCTGCCTATGATGTTGCTCACCTCGGTTGTCCTTTTTACCGGGGTCTGGACGATGTGGGAGCTTGAGCACAGGGTAAAAGAATTCTACGCTCTGATTTTTCTCCTGGTTGCGGGCGTCTACGGCGTGTTTATGTCGATGGATCTTTTCTGGATCTTTGTTTGGTACGATGTTTCGTTGTTTCCGATGTACCCGTTGATCGCCATATGGGGAGGCACGCGCAAGGAATACGGCGCGATGAAGCTGACATTGTATCTGCTTGCCGGAAGCGCTTTCATTCTGCCTGCCATTCTGTTTTTATGGGCCAAAGGTGGGGGGCATACCTTCGACCTCTTCATGCTTCAGAAGATCGGCTTCAGTGTTTTTGACCAAAAGGTGGCCTTCCTGATGCTCTATCTCGGGTTTGGAATTTTGGCCGCGGTGTGGCCGTTCCATACATGGTCTCCGGTTGGCCATGTTGCCGCCCCGACAGCTGTTAGTATGATACACGCCGGTGTTTTGATGAAGTTGGGCGCTTACGGGGTATTGCGAATCGGTATGACTCTATGTCCGCAGGGCGCGGTTTACTGGTCGCATTTGATGGCTCTGCTCGGAACCATCGGGATCATCTACGGGGCGCTCGCAGGCCTTGCGCAGACCGACCTGAAGTATGTGATCGGCTACTCGAGCGTATCGCACATGGGAATTGTCGGACTGGGGCTGGCCACACTTTCAGTCAACGGGATTAACGGGGCCGTCTTTCAGATGTTTGCCCACGGAATTATGACAGCTTTGTTCTTCTCCGCGGTCGGCTTCATCTACGATCGCACCCACACCAAAGTGATTCCCGAGCTTGGCGGTTTATCCAAGACCATGCCGATAGCCTCCTCCTTTTTCATTTTTGCCGCGCTTGCCGGTATCGGCGTTCCGCTTATGGCCAGTTTTTGGGCCGAATTTCTGGTCTTGACCGCCGCGGTGAAGGTTTTCCCCGTGGCCGGGATTCTCGCCACTTCGGGCATGATTCTTAGCGCTCTTTTTATGTTGCGGGTCGTGCAGAGGACCTTCTACGGTGAAAAGAACCCCAAGTGGGAGCACATTCCCGATGTTTCCATGTTTCTAACTGTTCCGCGTGTGGTTTTGATGAGTTGCATCCTGTTTTTCGGCTTGTTTCCAAAGGTTATGCTCGACGTGATTCAGAGCACGGTTATTCCGTTTGTGACCCGGTTCTAAAAGCTTGTCAGGTAAAGGAACGTGATGACGGATTTTATGCTTTTTCTTCCCGAGCTTTTTTTCATCCTGGGCGCTCTTCTCTTTTTCATCTTTTCCTTGAGAAAATCGCCAAATCCCGCCGGGTTTCACAGATGGGCGGTAGTCCTTTCCGCTGTCGGTCTGCTCATAACCGTGGCTTCATCCCATCAGGAAGGGATGCTTTTTTTCAACTGTTACCGGGTTGACCTTTTCAGCCAGATATTCAAAGTGCTGCTGGCCCTTGGCACTGTCTGGGTGATGTTTTCATCCAGTGAATTGAAAGGGATCGATTCAAGGCAGCACGCCGAGTATTATTTCTTGATTTTTGTGTGCACGCTCGCCATGATGATGCTGGTCAGTTCGGTCGAGTTGCTTACGATCTATGTTTCCATGGAGCTTTCCTCTTACTCCCTCTACCTGCTGGTGCCCATGCGACGGGGAGAAGATCGCTATTTCGAATCCGGCGTCAAGTATTTCATGATCGGCGTTACCTCCTCGGGGTTTATGATTTTTGGCATAAGCCTTCTTTTCGGGGTAGGACATACTACCTATGTGCCGCAATTGATAAAGGCGCTGCCAGCTGTCATCCATCAACCGGCCGCGATTGTTGGACTTGTTTTGACCCTTGCCGGCTTCTTTTTCAAGTTGGCGCTTTTCCCCTTTCATATCTGGGCGCCGGATGTTTACCAGGGGGCGTCCAACCAAGTCACAACTTATATCGCAACTGTTTCAAAGATGGCCGCGGCGGCCATGATCATCCGGTTTGCCGGCCTGTCGGGCGGTGCCAGCCCGGGGTTGGTAAAGCTGTTGATCGTGCTGTCGATTGCCTCCATGACCTTCGGTAATCTGGTCGCTCTGATCCAGAAGGACTTGAAGAGGCTTCTGGCCTACTCGAGTATAGCCCATGCCGGTTACATACTCATAGGGATTCTAACGCTCAATAGTCAGGGTTTTGCCAGCGCCATTTATTATGCGGCGGCATACTTGGTGATGAACTATTCGGTGTTCATGGTGATTATGAAGGTGGCCGATGACGGTCACAACCTTCAGATCAAGGAACTTGCGGGGCTCTACAAACGTTCACCCCTGCTTGCAATGACCTTTATGCTCGGTCTTTTCGGTCTGGCCGGCATCCCCCCAACAGCCGGGTTTACTGGCAAATTCCTTGTGTTCGCTGCGGCTGTGCACAAAGGATATCTGTTCCTGGCCATTATCGGTATGGTTAACGCCACTATATCGCTTTATTACTATCTGATTGTTTTCAAGGCCGCCTACCTGCTTAAGCCTGTCAAAGAATACCCGGCTATTGCGGTTGATATGTGGACGCGGGTTATGAGTATTGTTCTGGTGGTCATGACGATCTACCTGGGTCTTTTCCCCGATCAGGTCGTTTCGCTCACAGAGGCTGCGGCGAGAACTCTTTTTTGATCAGCCCGGATAGCTCCTGCGATAAGGAATAAGATCTGCTTATTCCTTCTACAGGTCATGATGGCCGATTCCCCTGTGCCCCGTTTTTAACTGGGTGCTGCCGGGAGTCGGTCTTTTTTTGGCCGGTCTTTTTTAGAGCCTCTTTTTTTTCCGTTTCTGGTTTCCTCTTCTGATTTCCACTTCAATTGCCTCTTCTGGTTGCCTTTTGCCAAGTTGATGATGTTTCCAGTATACCTTTGCGTGCGAAGTCAAGTTGATTGAAAAAACCTTTTGCGCTTGCCCTGGCCCGGCTTAAGCGCAGCCAACGGGAAGCCCGATTCGTAGCTATGGCGAGTCGGGCTTTTTTTATGGCATGGAGGAAAATGCTGATGAGTGACGAACTGACGGCGATTGAACAGAGCGGATCTGCCGGGTTTGAAGCCTTAGGCGCCGGTGAGCCTATCGCTGCGGCACAAGAAGAGGTCGTAGAGGCTGCAAATCCTGCTCAATCAACAAAAAGCGGAAGTGTGGAGGGTTCTGCCAATAAGCCGACAAGCATACTGGCGGGGGAAGAAGGCAAGGAGTCGGTCGGTGAAAATGAGGAAGGAGCCACCGAAGATACAAAACCGGAGTTGCGAGCCCCTGCGGAGTACGTCGATTTTGCCGTTCCGGAAGGGATGAAATTGGAGGGCCAGGAGCTGACCGATTTCAAGTCTTTCGCCAGAGAGCAGGACTTGACACAGGAGCAGGCGCAAAGAGTCCTCGACTTCGCGGGGCCGAAGATCAAAGCGATGATCGAGCAGCCCTACAAAGCATGGAAAGAACAGACCGAGCAGTGGTGGAACCAGACCAAGTCAGATCCCGAGGTTGGGGGCACAAGGCTCGAACAGTCCGTAAAGGATGCCCAACAGGCTTTCGTGCCAAATGAATCAAACCCTTTTTTCAAAACGCAGGCGGAAGTACAGGCGATTCGAGAGGCGCTGAAGGTTACCGGTGCAATGCACCATCCAGAGGTTCAAAGGCTCTTTGTGAGAATGGGAAAGCTTTTTGCCGAGCCTGGCCATCTGGTGGGCAAACCTGTGCCGCAGGACAAGCAGCAGACATTCCTTAACTCTATGTATCCTACTATGAACAGTGTGTAGCGACAGTGACGTGGCAGTCACGGGCTACTGTTCAGGAAAGGAGCTTTGATCCATGGCAACTATAGGACCGATGGCTTTGACTCTCATTGACTGGGCCAAAAGGATAGATGATGGCGGCAAGATAGCCGAAATTATCAATCTTCTTTCCCAGACAAACGAAATTTTGGAAGACATGCTGTGGGTGGAAGGCAATCTTCCCACCGGGCACAAGACAACTATCAGAACCGGGCTTCCTCAGGCCTACTGGAGACTTCTAAACCAGGGCGTTCCCAGGGGAAAGTCTACCACGGCGCAGATTACCGAAACCTGCGGCATGCTTGAAACCTATTCGGACATCGATGTTGACTTGGTGACGCTTGCGGGAAATGATCGAGCTTTTCGGCTATCCGAGGAACTGGCTTTCCTGGAAGGCATGAATCAGCAGATGGCGAGCACCATCTTCTATAACAACATCACGAGCATTCCCGCCGCCTTCATGGGGTTGGCACCAAGGTATCCGAGCGTAAGCACCTCAACGGCACAGACCGCGAATAACGTTATCGACGCGGGTGGAACAGGTTCGACCAACACCTCGATGTGGTTGGTCATGTGGGGACCAACTGCCATTCACGGGATATTCCCAAGGGGAAGGAAGGCCGGGTTTGTTCAGGAGGACATGGGCAAGACTCCGGTCTATGACACAAACAATAATCCCTATTACGCCTGGCGCACCCACTACAAATGGGATGCGGGGCTGTGCGTCAAGGACTGGAGGTTCGCGGTAAGGATCTGCAATGTCGATGTTACGACCCTCTCCGGCGCCAATCCTCCCAATTTGATAAACCTCATGGTCCGCGCCATTCACAGGCTGCCAATCCAGCCGGCCAGGGCCGGCAACGTTCAGACCTCCGGGCAGAACGGCGAGCCGCAACTGTCCATGGGACAGGCCGGTTTCTACTGCAACCGCGCCATCTCCACCTGGCTCGACATTCAGGCACTGAACAAGAGCAACATGCTTTTGAGAATCGACGAGTTCGCCGGAAAGCCGGTTACGACCTTCCGCGGGATTCCGATAAGGACCTGTGATGCGCTCCTGAACACGGAGTCCAGGGTAATATAAAAACACTTTGCGGGGCCGGGATTTTCGACCCCACTCATCTGCGGGAGACTTTAACGATGATAATGGATGCGCTTTTGATGTTCGACGGGAGCGTAAACGCCGAGGGGGCGCTTGTTGGAACTACGGTAAACTCGGGGGTTACCTTCACTTCGGGAACCGGCACCGATTCGGCGAATACGATCGATGTCAGCCAAATAGCTTCGAGCGCTTCGGGGAGAGGCCGTGATGTCGGTATCGGGGATAACCCCGATCTCCAGATCGCAATCGAGATAGTTGGGGCCTTCGCGGGGACGGGAGCGAGCATGCAGATCGAGCTTCAGACCGCCCCCGACAGCGGGTCGGGGACCCCAGGGGCCTGGTCTGTGATCAATATGACTCCGGTGATCCCCGTGGTGAATCTGGGGGGCGGACAAATAACCTATCTGGACATCGTGCCGGGAGTTCAAAAATATTTGAAGCTCACCTATCTGGTTACCGGGGCCAATATGACACAGGGAGCGATCGTGGCCGGCATAGTTCTCGACCGCCAACTGCCGGGCCCTGGCTCGGGCTACCCCAGTGGATATAGCAACCAGTACATCTGATCCCGATGCGAATGTGCCAATCACTATGAAGGGAGTGACGCATGGCCAGGTATGAAATTTTGGAGAAGGCGTTTATCAATAATCGGATTTACGAATCCGGCGAGGTTGTGGAGCTGGCCGAAACGGTGACTCCGGGCCCGTTTATGAAGCCGCTGGATGCGGCGGCTAAAAAGCGAGCCAAGGAAGTCGGCCTGGTCCTGGGTCCAATGCCGGACCCGGTGGACCAGATCACCTCCATGAAGGTTGAGACCATCGGGGCGTCTCCGCAGGATGTGAAGAGCGGGATGGCGGCAGTTTCGAACTAGAGGAGAGGAGAAACAAGCAATGAATGCCACATCGATCATCAATCTCATATCGGCGATTTCACCTTTTATAACGAGCCTTATCCAGGATGCTGAGGGCATCTTCGGCTCGGGTAGCGGGCAGCAAAAACAGCAGTTCGTGATGGGGGCGGTCACAAACGCTCTGACCGGGGCCGCCACCGGGGCACAAGCAGCGGGTGCGGACAGTGTTACCAAAACGATCAATGCGGTAACGCCTGCTTTGGGCAACATCGTGAATATGTTCGTGGCGGTTGCCAATGCTCTTGGCGCTCTGCCAGGCGGTTCAACGACCCCGGACGGAGCCACCGGCAAATCAAACATCGTCACCAAAGCCGTAACCGCGAGCCAAACGCAGGCGCCCTCGACGGGCGGCGATGCGATTCCGGGCTTTCCCACTGCTCAATAATACAGGACGCCCCGGTGAAGGCCGGGGCTTTGGAGAATCAAATGCACTTTAATCCGAATTTCATAGCGGCCTTGGTCTGTCTCATCGTCTCCGAGTTCATTCCGATTCTGACAAAGAGCAGGGTGGGGGGGATCGTGCATTCGATCGTCCTGTGCCTTGGAAGGCTTTATTCGTCACCGTGTGATGCTGTGGGGCTTGCGGCCCAGATTGCGGAACTGAAGACGGAGATAGAGAAGTTGCATGTTCTGCAGCCGCAAAGGCCCGAGGGGCAGTAGAGCCGAGCCGCGCCATCCTGGAGGGAAAAGCTTATGAATCTTGACCAACTTAAAGATGATTCGGCCTTGAGGACCCAAATTGCTGTCGATGAAGGGATCAGGTCCACTCCATACCGAGACACCATGGGCATATGGACTGCGGGCATAGGGCACAACCTCGAGGCCCACGGAGCAGCGTGGTCGGAGATTGCGGGATGGCTTAGGACCGGCATCCCGGACACACTCATAAAGGAGTGGTTTTCCGAGGACATCGGAGCGGCGGTAACTTGCTGCGGGCAGGTTTTCGAAGGGTTTGCGGGATTTCCGGACGAAGCCCAGCGCATTCTTGTGAATATGGCCTTCGATCTCATGTACGAGCTTTGGGAATGGAAGCATCTACGCTCCTGTGTTGCCGCTGCGAACTGGAAAGGGGCAGCCCTTTCGATCCTGCAAAGCCGCTTTGCTACTCAGGGGCCCAAACGAGCCGCGCGACTCGCGGCTAGAATGCAGGCGATCAAATGACGGCCCTATACATGCTCACTGGAGTCATAAGCTCTTTTGGCGCATTGATCAGTTTCCTGCTTGTGATGATCCTCCAGCGGCTCTCCAAGCTGGAGGACAAGATGGACGGCAAGCAGGAAAGGCAAGAGTGCGAAAGGCGGGAGGAACGCTTTTCGGTTTCGATACAAGATGTTTGGGACACGTTCAACAAGCATTCTCATGAGGGGCTGCCCCCCATAAGCAAGGTGACCAGATGAAAGATCAGGATAGTATTTTCGCCGGAGTAGAGTCGGCTGGTGTGGTGAGTGGAGGGCGGCGTCAGATCGACAGAGTGAAAAGGAGCAACTGATGGGAGCGCCAAGCATATCAGTGCCTGCGCAGCCGGTAACACCTCCTCCTCCAAGCTTGCCCGATCAGGGCGTGCGGAACGCGGCGAGCAAGGAGGAGACACTGGCGGCGATGGAATACGGAGCGGCGGGTACGATCCTTACCGGACCGCAAGGGTTGCAGGCCAAGGCCAACACGACGGCAAGCGGTAAGACGCTTTTAGGCTAATACACAACGGAACGAAAGACACGAAGTAATTTCTACTGGCCCGTGTCCAATGACAAGGGGACCCTTGATTTGGAACGAACTGAAGGAGAAAGAAATGGCAGTTGCCGAAGCCCATAAGGCTGATTGGAACGATGAGGAGGGCCGCAAGGCAGAAGAGGATGCGCATCATCTGGCCCACGCGCATGCCATAAGAAAGGACCCCCAGCGGCACCAGAGGGCGATAGAGGCGGCGAAGAAATTGAACCTGGAGACCCTTGAAAATGCGCGCGAGACTGCGGACCATGCCGAGGGAATGGAGCAGGCCGCAATGCTCGACCGGATGTATCCGACCATGAGTAGCAATTAAGAACTGGACATCAGGGGCATCGATGATGCGCAGGCAGTGATTTGTGATTTCTGACTGGAGTTAGCCCGTGGCAAGTTTTGTAGACATTTGCAACCGTGCACTTTCCGTGATCGGGACGCGCTCCTCCATTGCTTCGATGGGGGAGGCGAGTCCGGAGGCTCAGGCTTGCACTCTTCATTTCGAGGCCTGCTGCCGGGCAATGCTTCGACTTGCGCCCTGGTCGTTCGCAACGGCTACGGTTCAGGGCGCCTTGATTGCAGCGGCGCCCGGGACGCCGGAAAATCCGAACGGGACGTCTCCGATTCCTCTTGTGCCTCTAAGCATGGCCGACCCGGCCGGCAGCACCCCTTCGCAAATCGTCTCGTGGCTGTATGAATACGCGTGGCCGCGTGACTGCGTGAGGTTGAGGCAGGTAAAATACCCTTGCGATCAGCCTGGCTACAACAATGGCGTGGTCCAATTCTGGCCGGGGATGGTGAGCGCTTCGATATTTGCTTCGGAACTGGTCGATATATCAATGCAAAACCGGGCGTCCCACCGCATCGCTATGGACCATGATGCTTTCGGAAACCGGATCAAGGTCATTTTGAGCAACATCGAGGGAGCGCTGATTATCTACACCGCTTTTGTCGACGACCCCGATCTATGGGACGATGAGTTCTCCGAAGCGTTTACATACTATCTGGGGGCGCATCTGACAGGGGCGCTCATAGGCGATAAGCAGGTGGACAAGGCCATGCTTGAAAAGGCCACCATGCTGGCGGCTCAGGCTAGGGCGGTCGATGCAAACGAGCAGCCTTCAAGCCCGAACCATACGCCTGATTGGATACGTGCAAGAGGGCCGATCCCGGATACTGGAATTTCGCCTTACCCTGTGGATGACAACTGATCGGAACGTGGGCTCGGGTGAGGGGACGGAATCACGAATCAAAGCGCGTGAAAGGAGAAAGCGATGATAAGAGCGGTGCAAGGGTTGGACGGGTTTATGAACCCGCTTATAGGCAACCTGCCCCCTTCGGATACGATCTATGCGGTTGACCTGGCTGCGAGCGCGAGTCAGCATATCCAGATTCCGACAGGCGCCAACCTCGTTGTCTTCGGGCAGATCCCGGGGGCCAATCAATTTGTCAAATTTACCAATTCGACGATCTCGATTCCTTCGACCAACATTCTTGACGGGAGCGCACCGGAGCGCATGCCCGACAGTCGAAGTTGCACGGGCGCGGCCTTCATCAGCATCGTAAGCGATATCGCAGGTATTGTGACCCTGACATTCTATGCATAGGAGGGACCGGTGAAGAAGAATTTTGTGACATTTATAATCGTTTTGCTTCTGACCGGTGTGGCCCGGGGAGGGCCGTTCGGCAGTGGCGGGGGCTCTATTCCCCACAACCAAAGCACTGCCACCGACTGGAAATTCGGGGCCATAAGCATAGGGTCCGCCAATCCTGCCGCAATTCAAAACGATGGGAACGGCAATCTGAGTCTAACCGTTCCCATCGTATCACAATTTCCGCTTCGGATAGTGACCTGCGGAAATTCGATCAACTCCAACGGCCAGATAAATGGCTACAACCCCGATCAGTTCTCGCAACTTTCGGAAGTGGCCAACGCCATGATGCAGGCGCCGAACAAGCTTGAATTTCGAAAAGTTACGGATTCACTTACCACAAACGGAATCACGCAATATACCGGCGCCGGAAATATGGATATGTACGGGAATTTTGGTCATCCGGGCGCTACCCTTGCCACGATCAACAATGAAATCGCAAGTACCTCACCAAACGTTCAATGGCTGCCGTTCCTGCAGCAAAACAATGTAGTGCCTGATATGGTCATAGGTGTGGCGTTGCTCGAAAACGATCTGGTGGCTGGAACAAGCGTATCGACCATGGAATCCGAAATCCAGACATGGATAAACAATGTCAGGTCATTTTTCCCGAATGTCAAAATAGTTCTGCTTTCTCCCAGACCGTCCTTTCTCTACAATAGCAGTTCGCTTGTGGCCAATTGGGGGCAGATTACGTCCTATATTTGTTCGTATCAAGGCCAGAACTCCATCTGGGGGGTAAACCTCGGTATCGCTTATCAAAACCCGTCAGCCCCCGCGATGCCCCTGGGCGTTCCCTTTACCGCAAGCCAATCGGGAACGACTCTTACCGTTACGGCCATGGGCACCTACTTAGGCAACCAAGTGGGCTCTCTCGCGCTCGGGGATCAAATTTGGCAAGGAAATAGTGTCGCCCAATACCCGGAAATTATCACCGGCTACGGGACCGGAACCGGCGGAGCGGGAACCTACACTGTGGATGTGTCCCAAACGCTTAACGCCGGGCCTATGGCGGCTGGGCCGCAGATCTATACGGATGGAGCGGTTCATCCCAATGCTGAAGGAGCGATTCTTAGCGGCGCCCTGTTGGCCGCCTGGATGCGTCAAAATATAACTATCCAGAATAATTCCGAAACCCTCAATGGGCCCAATGTCAATTTGACGGGCTCCTCATCGGTAAACTACTACACCGGTGGTCCTCAAACAGGGGCGGCGGGGACGCTTCCGACAGGGGCGAGCCTTTACGGGGCATGTAATTCAAATCTGAATTTTACGGTGCAGGCGCTAAACCCGGGTTTGCAGATAAATATCACGACGGTAGGATCTCTTACGCCTTCCACGGGCTTCGGCTCTCTTGGTAACATTCAGCTATGGGATAACAACGGTTCCATGGTCTCGGGGGTAAATCGAGCGAAGTTCGGCATGTGGGTGCGAATTGTGAGCGGAGGTCAATATTTGCGAAATGTTGGCCTGATTGGATATACTTATACGAATTCGACCAATCAGTATGTATTTGCACCTTATATACCTGGCCAGGCGGCATTGCGCGGTTTTCCAAATGGGGTCTATTATTTCGAGAGTCCTGAACAAATACCTGCTTCCGGGGCGTTGACAGATCAAATAACACGTTTAAGGGAGTTTTTAGGGATAAATGTTGAAGCTGGAACACCTGTCGGGAGTAATATGGTTATTCAGGTCTTATCGGCCGGGTGGATAAACTGCACCGCATCAGGACAGGCTCAACCATTGGCAACTGTGCTGACTCCAACCGTCAGTACTGGAACATACAATTATCAAAATACCACCAAAAAAGTCGTCCAAGCGATAGTGAGTGGTGGGACGGTATCATCCATAAATATCGTAAGAGGTTCCACAACGGCTCCAACCGGGGAGATGGCAGGGATATTCATGCTTTCTCCAAACGATAGCTTGCAGATAACCAATACCGTGGCGCCAACACTTAATATCTACCCCATGGACATAAATTTACAGTAGGGTTAAAGAGGAAGGCGATCCATGCTTACGAGTTCACAAAGCTATGCGACATATCAGGGCAACGGTGCTACCACCCAGTTCCCGTACTCATTCCCTGTGGGCAAGGCGGCCTACATTCAGGTGTCGATAACCGACAACAACGTATCGCCACCCGCGACTACGGTGCTTTCTGCCGCTCAATATTCGGTAACCGGAATCGGAAACGGAATCCCCGGGGCGCCAAATTCCACACCGGGGGGGATTGTGAGTTATCCCCTGGGCGGCAGTGCGCTGGCGACCGGATGGACAATCACCATACAAAGAATTGTGCCTTACCAGCAGAATACAAGTTTTGTGAACCAGGGGGGATTCTATCCGCAGGTGGTGGAGGCGGCGCTGGATAATCTCACAATGCAGACGCAACAGCTTGCCTCCCAGGTTATCGAGTCGGCGCTCCCGACTCCGAACATAGTCCAGCCGGTGACTTTTCCGGCAAATCTTGCGATTCAAAGCCTGGCAGGGCTTTGTTCGGTCTACAAGACCGCAAACACGCAGCCTACGACGATGACCGGCTTCTCCGACATGACCGGCGGAAATTTTTTCAAGATCATAATCGGGGACCCGAACACCACGGTGGCTTTTACAACCTGGTGGAGCGGGCTTGGAGCGGGAAGCATCATCGGCCACCAGGGCCAGAGTGTCACTTTCGCCCAAGGTGATGTTCTCGACTGTGTAACGGATGGGACTTACGTGTATGTGATGGACTCCGAGCCCATGGTTCCCGCAATTTTGCCCCCAATGACAGGGCTGGTGATCACCAACGACGCGGCGGCTCCGAACACCAAACTTCAGGTGACTTCGGTTTCCATCACGATGGCCAACGCCTTGGGTGTAAAGCTCTGTCAGACTTGGGCGGCAGGCCCCGAATCGCCGGTGCTTCCGGCACCTCTCGACGCGACAACCCTCGGGGCGGGGGGGCTCGACAATGGGACTCTGACAGCCAATGCCTGGTATTATATATGGGCTATTGGCGACGGGACCCGCATTAACGTCCTGCTTTCAGCCGCCAGTTCGTGGATCAACGTGAACAAGACCTTCGTTGCCGGCTACACTTACGCGCGACTGCTTGGTTGCGCTCTTACCGATTCGAACGCACATTTCATCAAATTCCATCAGTACGGGAGCAAGTTTTTGTTTGATGTACCGCTTTTTGTAACTCTTTCCTCACAGACTTCTTATACGGAATGTAACAGCGGATCTTTTGCGCCCATTGCCGTTGCGGGTCTATTCCAAATTGTTTTCTTTTCAGCCTCGGGGCAAGCCACATTCGGGTTTAGCGCGGACGGTGCAAACGACTATTTTGTGATGTATGCCCCTGAGACAGGGGCGACAGGCCAGGGGCAGTTCGAACTTCCATTTCTTGGTACGAATGCTTTTTGGTACAAGAACAGCAATCTGTCGGGAACCCCGGGTGTCAACGTGTGCGGATTCATGCTGAATTTGTAAGTCAAAGCGCGAGTGGAAAATTTGAATTTTGACCTGAGTATGTGGAGGCGACGATGCCCGTCAATTTTATAGAACCTTCCTATGCCGCCGGAGAACTCGCCCCCGCACTCTATTCCAGGGTTGATCTCGACAAGTATCATCAGGGGGCCAAGCTTCTTCGAAACTTTTTTGTTTGGCCGCAAGGGGGTATCAGCAACCGTGCGGGCACGATGTTCGTCGGAAGGTGCAAGGATTCGAGCAATCCGGTTCATCTCATCCCGTTTCAATTCAACCTGGAGCAAACATACATTCTTGAGTTCGGGCACCAATATATGCGCGTCATTATGGACGGAGGCCACGTGCTCGAACCCGCAATGTCGATCAGTTCGGTATCCAATGCCAACCCCGGGGTTGTAGCGACAGGCTCCGCCCACGGGTACAGCAACGGAGATCAGGTCTTTATCGCAGGGACGGGCTCCGCCCTTGATTCGACACCCGGCAGACAGTATCTAATCATAAATGCCACCACCACCACCTTCAGCCTCACCGATCTTGATGGTTTAAGTGCAATCGACACTACCGGCTATGCCGCCTATTCGGGTTCGGGCGGGACGGTGGCGAGGGTCTTCACGCTCACGACTCCTTATAACGGCGCCGACGTCGATGAACTCAAATGGACCCAATCAAACGATACCCTGACCCTGTGCCACCCCGATTATCCCCCTCAAGACCTTGGTCGGACGGCTCATTACGCATGGACTATGAGCGAAGTATCCTTTTCCGCAAAGATTTCCCCGCCAACCGGCGTGAGCGCTTCGCATAACGCCGGGACCAATTCTCCGACCGGCCAGCAATTCTATTACTCATACGTTGTAACGGCCCTTTCCCTGTCGCCGCCCTCTCAATCGCTGGCTTCCTTTCCGGCGAGCGTGCAGTCGTGCTTGCTCGACTATAATACAGGGAGCGAAAATGTTATCATTTGGGACGAGATCACCGCCGCCGATCTCTACTATATCTACAAGGCCAATCCGCAGACTGGCCCCGTCGCGTCCGGGGCAATGTACGGCTATATCGGGCAGAGCACTTCGCCAACGTTTACCGACACGCAGATAGCGCCGGACTTCGGGCAGGCACCCCCGACTCATACCGATCCGTTCAACTCCGGTCCCATTGCAACGGTAACGGTGACAAACGGAGGCTCTGGCTATACCTCCAATACGACACTTTACGCAAGCGATGTGACGGGGACCGGCGCGATCCTTACTCCTTCCGTTACGAACGGAGCCATAACCGCCGTGACGATTGCAAACGGAGGTCAGAACTACCAGTCGCCAAAGATACTGACCGGTGGAACCGGTACAGGGGCCGCAGCGCATATAAACGTGCAGAGCATAACCCTCTTCGGGGTTACGAACACGACAGTCACCGCGACCGTCGATTCCATGGGGCAGGATTATTTCGGAACCGTCACATGCGCGACGGCGCAGGGGAGCGGGGTAACTTTCACGCCGGTGATCGTCAGCGGAGCGATTACCAAAATCAAGGTGAGCGGCTCCGCGCCTCATGGTTATGTGGATGGCGCCCCCCTTGTGTTTACTCAAAGCACGGGCTCGGGGGCCGCGTTTACCGCCTCGATGGATCCGACGGGGAACTACCCCTCATGTTGTTGTTACTTCCAGCAAAGAAAATGTTTCGCGGGGTCCGCAAACTCGCCTCAAACCATCTGGATGACGCAACCCGCCGACTATGGCAACATGGATGTAACCAACCCTTCCCAAAGTTCGGATGCCATAACCCTCACGATTGCCGCTCAGCAGGTCAACGCGATAAAGCACCTTGTTCCGATGAATGACCTTTTGATATTTACCTCCGGGGGGATTTGGCGCATCCTTACCGGATACATCACGCAGCCCCAACCGATCACACCGGGTAATACCGTGGTGATTCCGCAAACATGGATCGGAACCGCAGACCTGCCGCCCATAGTTGTCAACTACGATATTCTCTACGTGCAAGCCAAGGGTTCCATCGTTCGGGACTTGGCATACAATTTTTGGATGAACGTCTACACCGGGACCGATATGAGCGTCCTCGCCCAACACCTTTTCTTCGGGCACACGATGGTCAGATGGGCCTACGCCGAGCAGCCATGGTACCAGATTTGGACGATAAGAGATGATGGGGTGCTGCTCAGCTTTACCTATCTCAAAGAACAAAACGTCTATGCCTGGGCACATCATGATTCCCCTGGGAATTCGGGGCTTGACCGGTTTTTGTCCGTGGCCAGCATCCCGGAACAGCAAATCGCGGGGGTAAACGTCGATTCGGTTTATTTTGTGGTCCAAAGGACGATTCCGGGAATAAACGGCGGCCAGCCGGTGAAGTATGTGGAAAGGATGGATTCGAGGAACATGGGGACCATGGGCGCTTCCGATGTGACCCGCGCCTGGTTTTTGGACTCGGCTCTACAGTATTCGGGAAGTCCGACCATGACCGTATCCGGTCTGGAGCATTTGAACGGGGCCACCGTGAGCATCCTTGCCGACGGCAATGTAATGTCACCGCAGATTGTGGTAAACGGGCAAATTACGCTCCAGGCCCCAGCCGGAACGATAACGGTGGGCCTGCCGTATGTGGCGCAGATGCAAAGCCTTCCGATGATGCCGCAAAGCATGGCAATGCAGGCCATTGACTACCGCAAAACGCTAAAGGCTATCAGTCTGAAAGTAGAGGACACGAGGGGCCTCAAAGTCGGACCGAATTTCAACACCATGACGGAAATAAAAGAATGGGGGCCGACCGTCGATATGGGTGGTCCGATTCCGCTTACCACTGGAACCCAACGGTTGATCGTCTATCAGCAATACACCGTTGACGATAATGTATGTATTCAGGCCGATCAGCCGCTTCCATGCACCATACTGGGGATAAGTCCGGAGATGAGCCTGGGAGACAGTCCGGGTTGAGTAATCCAATAAGCAAGGTTACACGGAAAGGAGCGAAACGGTGAGGATAATCATTCCGGCCCATCCGGATCACATCTCCTGGATGGCCGACAACATGAGTGAGGAGGACCGTGAAGAGTGCGCCGCGATGGGGTTGGGGCCGCTTCGGGCGCTGCAGACAGGCTTTGAGCACTCGGTTGCGGCATGGACCGGGCTCAAGGTCCCCGAGCAGAGGCCACTTTGTATGTTCGGCCTAATTCCCGTGGAGGGAATTTTAAACGGAACCGGCTCGCCATGGTTTCTTTCCACGCCCGAGCTTCGCAGGTATGCGATCCGCTTTCTGAAGGACTGCGATCAATATTTGAACCGGATGCTCGATATTTTCCCGACGCTTGTCGAGTATGTGGACGCCAGGCACAGCAGAGGAATCAAGTGGGTCAAGTGGCTGGGGTTTACCTTGACTGGTCCGGAGCCGTGGGGCCCTTACGGGGCTCCGTTTTACAGGGCTGAAATAAAAAGAGCGGCGGCTCGTGGCCATGGGGGCGGGAATAAAATCGCTCGCATGGAGCCGTCACCAATCACTCGATAAAGGAGCGCGCTATGGGATTTGTAGCCCCGGTAATGGCGGCGGCGGCGCCATATCTTGCGGGAGCCTCGATGGTAACCGGCGTGGCCGGAGCAGTCATGCAGGGTGAAGCCGCGGCCCAATCGGCCGACTATATGGCCCAAGTTGCCAGAAACAACCAGATGATCGCTCGGCAGAACGCCAATATGGTCCTTGAGCAAGGGTCCAGCGCCGAAGAGGCGCAAAAAGAAAAGACCGACGCGCAAATCGCGCAGGAGCGTGCGGCTTATGCCGCCATGGGGATCGATCCGAACTCGGGCTCCGCGCTTGGTGTACGCCGGAGCACTGCCGAGTTGGGAGAACTAAACGCCGAAACAATCCGGTACAATGCCGGTGTCCAGGCCTGGAATGACGTCAATCAGGCTAACAGTTACGGAGCGCAAAGCCAGTTGTACCAGAGCCAGGCGGGTTGGGACACCGCCGGCTCGATACTTGGCGGGGCGAGCACCGTGAGCAATAAATGGCTTAATTGGCAGCTCATGAATGGAGGCGGCGGGGGCGCCGCAGGTAATCCCCTCGGCTCGTCCTATGACGATTATTACACACTCAACTCCTCGGGAGGCGTGGCGTAAGAAAAAGGCTGAAGTGCACAGATCTTGAACCAACAGCGCCGAAGCTGGCCGGTATGGGGCTGTATGCCAGCCAGCTTGACCGTTCGAGGGGAGTTTTTCCTGATCTTGCCGAATAATATGGTCCTCGATCATAGCTGTGATACTTGACACTTCCCCGTGCCTTCTTATTTTCACCCCAGAGTGAATTTCGTGACGATTTTTTTAATGGCTGGTTTCTGAGACCCGGTTCAGTCTGTTTCCCCAGATATCTTTTCCAAGATTCTTTCGAACAGTAGAAAAATCATAAGGTATTCTCTCGAAAGTGAGCGCCATGGAGGCTTCCGGTACACACAAAATCGGACTGTTAGGCGAAGATCGATATTTTGTGGAATCTGTCATTCAGATACTCCGGGGTTGGGGTTTGGACCCCCGGGGGTTCACAAATTTCGAATCGGCTATTCAATACATCATGGTCAACAGATTCGATATTCTACTTCTCGATTCTTTTATATCAGATGCATTTCGCATGCCTCGAATAGTTCACGCGGCAGGCGACGCCAAAATCATAGTAATGGCTGATTCGAAAAATATGGATGCTGCTATTGAGGCCTTGAAGCTTGGTGCCTTCGATCTTATTGAAAATCCTATTAGAAATGAGCTTTTAAGCCACTCTGTTTCCAGAGCATTTATCGCTCTTGCAAAAGAACGTGAAGTGATAGAGCTTTCCGATAAACTCAATCATAGTCATTCCCAACTTGTGGTACAGCAGCAACGCATTGAAAGCATGCATGTACAACTATTGGACACCAATAAGGCACTTGCGGTTTTCGTCCAAAATATGCAGCGGGAGAGAGATGAAATTGAAAAGAGGACAGCTCTGAAATTAAGGAGCATCATTTTGCCTGTTCTGGCAAAACTAAAGAATTCCGAGGCCCTCCAGGAGTTCAAATCGCAATTCGATATGCTTATCTTGCAGATTGAAGACATGACCTCCGGGTTTGCGGTTGACTCCAGAGTTGCCATGATTCTTTCTTCAGCGGAAATGCGGGTCGCCTCACTCATAAAAAACGGCGCAACGACTGAAAAGATTGCAGCCAATCTGCGTATTTCTGAAAACACGGTGCGAACTCACCGAAAAAATATCCGCAGGAAACTCAAAATTGGTACTCAGTACAGTTTGAGAAACTTTCTTAATTCCCGAATCGGACAAGCCCGTCGAAGTGGTGAATGAAACTGAGTGGACACGGTGAATGCGGGCAAATTTTCGGAAGTAATAAATCGGGGAGTGCGACACCCGCGTCCATCGTCTCAGAATATAATCTTTAACTCACAGGGTTATCTCCAATCCGCTTTCCCTCTCTTCTAAGTTTTCCCATCCTTGGTATTCCCGCTTTCTTTATGGGATCGACAAATTTTTTTGCCTAATATTGCCTACCAAACAGGGGGGGGATGTGAGAAACTGTTACGGGTATTGTCAAGGGAATTGCATCCATCGAACCTCCATTGGAAAGGGGATAAAGATGAAAGAAATCAGTCAATTGGTGATTCCTGAAGACGTCCGCTACACTCGGGAT
This sequence comes from Deltaproteobacteria bacterium, assembly GCA_021777755.1. Classification (GTDB taxonomy): domain Bacteria; phylum Desulfobacterota; class Syntrophobacteria; order Syntrophobacterales; family Syntrophobacteraceae; genus SbD1. Next base: position 95,163 of record JAJYDE010000002.1, on the reverse strand, counting down.
CACGAGTGGGCGCGAGTGGAGGGGGAAATAGTCCGGATGGGTGTCACGGATTATGCACAGGAGCAACTCGGGGATATCGTGTTCGTTGAAGTCCCGCAGATGGGCAGGAGATATGCTAAAGGCGAAGAATGCGGAGCATTGGAGTCGGTGAAGGCCGTGGCTGAAGTGTATATGCCGCTTGGTGGGCAGATAGCGGGGATAAACAGCACTCTTGAGGGTTCGCCGGGTCTGGTCAACTCCTCCCCTTATACCGATGGATGGATTGCCGAAGTCAAACCCTCGGAGATCTCCGACATGGAGGGATTGATGACTCACAATGAATATATCGAGATGCTCAAGGGATCAAGACAATGAGATACTTGCCGCACACCGAAGAGGATATCGCCGATATGCTTCAGGTCGTTGGCGCTTCACACCTGGAGGAGCTTTTTTCGTCCATCCCCGAGGATTGTCGTTTCAGGGGGGACCTCAAGCTCGCCGGACCTGTGACGGAGTGGGAATTGAACGATATGATGGCCGCACTGGCGCATAATATGGCCGTCGCGCCGGAGTATAAGATTTTTCTGGGTGCGGGCAGTTATCGGCACCACATTCCCGCGACGGTTTCCTATCTTCTGGGCAGGTCCGAATTTTCGACCTCCTACACCCCGTATCAACCTGAAATCAGCCAGGGAACCTTGCAGGCCATTTTTGAGTACCAGACCCTCGTATCTCTTCTTCTGGGCATGGATGTGGCCAATGCATCCCTCTATGACGGGGCTTCAGCCCTGGCTGAAGCTTTGCTGATGGGGGCCAGGGTGACCGGGCGGAAAAAGGTGGCCCTCTCGAGCCTGATTCATCCCCACTATAGAATTGTGGTTTGCACTTACCTTGAGCCGGCGGGTTTCGAAATAATCCAGATCCCCTATGGCCTCGATGGCACAACGGACCTCAGCGGACTTCGAGAGATCGAAGGCCTTGCCGCCGTTGCCATTCAATCACCAAATTTTTTCGGCTGCATGGAAGATTTGAGCGGTGCGGCGAGTTGTGCCCACGATGCCGGGGCGTTGTTAGTCGCATCCTTTACCGAACCGCTTGCCTTCGGTCTTTATAAGAGTCCGGGCGTTTTGGGAGCGGATATTTGCTGTGGTGAAGGTCAAAGTTTCGGGATTCCTCAGAGCTACGGCGGGCCAGGGTTGGGAATGTTCGCTTGTTTGAAGCGCTACATGCGAAGTATGCCGGGGCGCCTGGTGGGCAGGACCGAAGACAGGGATGGAAAACCAGGGTTCGTTCTGACCCTTGCCACCAGGGAGCAGCACATAAGGCGGGAAAAGGCCACTTCCAATATTTGCACAAACAGCGGCCTTTGCGCGGTGACTTCCGCCATGTATATGGCATCTCTAGGGGGCGGCGGGTTGAGGGAACTGGCGCGGCTGAACTATGACAAGAGCGAGTACCTCAAGGGTGAATTGAGGAAAGCCGGCTTCGGGATTCCCTTCTCCGCCGCTGGCTTCAATGAATTCGTAGTGGAGCTTCCGTCAGGTTCGGAGGCGGTGTACCGTCGTTTGCAAGATCAAAAACTGGTGGCGGGATTACCCCTTGGAGCCTTCTACTCGGAGATGGCGAATCGATACCTGTTGTGCGTAACGGAAATCATGTCCAGGCAGGATATGGACGAATTGGTAAGTCAACTGAGGGCCGCTTGCAATAGCTTGGCCGGCAATTGACTGCGATCAATTTGACATTCCGCTTTGGCTAAAAACCGGATGAGGTTTGGATATGAAAGAATTGGCTGGTTCCAGCGGATTGGTGCTAAACGAGCCCCTGCTTTTCGAAAGGGGGAAAAGGGGAAGATTCGGGATGTCCATGCCTCGCAGGGATGTGGAGTATTTCCCTGTGGACGAAGAGTTGGCCGGTTCGGGACCGGATTTTCCGGATCTTGGCGAGGTCGAGGTGGTGCGCCACTACACGCGGCTTTCAACGTGGAATTTCGGCGTGGATACGGGCATGTACCCCCTCGGTTCCTGCACCATGAAATATAATCCCAAGATTAATGAAAAACTGGCGGCGCTGCCCGGCTTTGCCGGTGCTCATCCGTTCCTGCCAACAGAATTGTCGCAGGGGGTGCTCAAGATGATGTTCGATCTGGAGCGCTTCCTGGCGGAAATCACCGGCATGGATGCAGTGTCTCTTCAGCCTGCCGCCGGAGCCCAGGGAGAATTGACCGGCATGCTTATCTTCCATGCTTACCATAGGAGCAGAGGCAGATGCCGTTCCAAGATTATCGTTCCGGACACCGCCCATGGCACCAATCCCGCCAGTGCTGCCCTGTGCGGTTTGACTCCCGTAAAAGTGTGCTCCAATGAAAGGGGGGTGCTTTCAGTTGAAGCCGTTGCCTCGGCAATGGACGAAGATACTGCCGGAATCATGGTTACCAATCCCAATACCCTGGGTTTTTTCGAAGAAAACATAAGGGGTATTGCCGAAGTTGTGCACGATAGAGGCGGATTGGTATATGCTGACGGTGCAAATATGAACGCCGTTCTCGGGATCGTCAAGATGGGGGCCATTGGAATAGACGTTCTGCACCTGAATCTGCACAAGACTTTTTCGACCCCCCACGGAGGCGGCGGGCCCGGCGCGGGCCCCCTGTGCGTCGGGGAGAGTCTTGCTCCTTTTTTGCCGGTGCCTCGAGTCGTTATGGACAGCGGCCTTTTCAGGCTTTCGAGCGATTTCCCGTTGTCAATAGGGCAACTGCATGCCTTCTACGGGAATGTGGGGATCATGATCAGGGCTTACTGCTACATCCTGAGCCTTGGATCGGAATTGAAAAAGGTGAGCCAACTGGCCGTGTTGAATGCCAACTATGTGAAGGAGAAGCTCAAAGGCATTCTGCATCTTGCCTACGACAGGGCCTGCATGCATGAATGCGTATTTTCTGACAAACTCCAGGCTCCGTTGAACGTATCGACCCTGGATATGGTCAAAAGATTGATCGACTACGGCTTCCATCCCCCGACAATATATTTCCCGCTTGTTGTCCAGGGAGCCATCATGATCGAACCAACGGAGAGCGAATGCAAAGAGGAGTTGGACTTGTTCGTTGAAGCCTTCGGGGAGATAGTCAAGGAGGCCGAAAAGAGTCCGGAGTTGCTCCATAATGCTCCTTTACGTTCCAAAGTGCGGCGGCTCGATGAAACCGGGGCGGCACGAAACCCTCGGTTGACGTGCGCCGGAGTGATCGAGAGAGGAAAAGATACGGCATGAGTGAATGTGCGTTTGGTGAAACGAAAGAACAGCGCTATTTTGAGGACTACCATATCGGTAGCGTATTCGAGTTCGGGTCGATTGTGGTGGATGAGGCCGAAATCGTTGAGTTTGCCCGGCGCTACGACCCGCAGGTTTTTCATATGGATCCGGAAGGCGCAAAAAAATCTATTTACGGCGGTCTTATAGCAAGCGGGTGGCATACCTCCGGTCTTATGATGAGGCTATTTGTCGAGCATTTTCTCCCGGCGGGTGCAAGTCTAGGCTCTCCGGGCGTTGATGAGCTTCGATGGCTTAGACCTGTGCGTCCGGGCAATAGACTCTCAGTTCGAGTTACGGTAAGCGAGGCAAAGCGTTCGCGGTCCAAGCCCGATCGAGGAGTTGTCACTTCATTTATCGAGGTGATAAACGAAGACCATGAAATTGTTATGACCATGAAAGCGGTTAATTTCATGCTCTGCAGGGAGTCCGGGCGAATCGGCGAATAGCCTTTGTGGCCTTCCTCCGGCCTTCCACATACCTGCTTACAGTTCTCAGGGGGTATTGCATATGGAAACGCCTGAAAGGACCGTTCTATTCGACAGCCACAAGGCGCTTGGCGCCCGGATGGTGGAATTTGGCGGGTGGGAAATGCCCATTGAATATCCATCCGGAGTGATCAAAGAGCATCTGGGCGTGCGGAGCGGAGCTGGAATTTTTGACGTCTCTCACATGGGACGGTTTATCATTCGTGGCGATAGCGCGCTCCGGTTTGTTCAGCATGTGCTCTCGAATAATGCCGAAGCCCTGGACCTTGCCCCGACCGCGGCCCAGTATACGCTAATTCCTGACGAGACGGGAGCTGCAATCGACGACGCCTTTCTCTATCGATTCGTTGAAGGCGAGTATCTGCTTGTCGTAAACGCGGCGAACCGAAAAAAGGATTGGGACCATTTCCAGCTTCATGCCGGGACTTTCGCTGGCTTGGAACTGCTCGATGTAACTTATGATATGGCCATGTTGGCTCTGCAGGGCCCAGGAAGCCGCAGGATCATCGAGGAAGTGGCCGATGATGTCGCCGGGCTTCCGGAACCCTCTCGCAATGCCGTTGGCATTGTCTCGATTGCCGGCGTCCGGGTAATGATCGCCCGAACCGGCTACACAGGAGAACCTCTCGGGTTTGAAATGTTTGTCGATGGCAAAGACGCGCCTCGCCTATGGGATCTCTTTTTGGAAAAAGGGGCTGTTCCTTCCGGGCTTGCCGCTCGCGACACACTGCGCTTGGAATCCTCGCTTCCTCTCTACGGCCATGAATTTGGAATCGACCGGCAGGGGAGAGAAATTCCCTGTTTTGCCTTTCCTATAGCCAAATTGGCTGTCAGTTTTTCCCCCCTGAAGGGTGATTTCGTAGGGCGTGGGGCTCTCGGGAAGCAGTTTGCCGCCTACTCCAAAATTATCGCTCGGGATTACTCGTTGATTTCCTCTCTGCCCCGTATGTTCATGTGCGTGGCTTTGACCGGAAAGGGAATCGCCAGGGCGGGGGCCGAGGTCTTAATGGGTGGGAAACCGGTCGGATATGTTAGCAGCGGAACGATGATCCCTTACCGGGAATTTGAGGATAAAGGGCTTTTATCCCGCCAGACCGGGGAGCATAAGCTGCGTGCGCTCTGCCTGGCTTACCTTGATAGCGACATTGTGGAAGGTGACAAACTTGCGGTGGAAGTTCGCGGAAACCTGGTGGAGGCAGTCGTTGTGGAATACCATCTCCGCTCGGATGCTCCGCCTTATGCTCATCCTATCGTCCAGGATCATGATATCCTCGAGCTTCCCCTTTTCTGCCCGCGCAAGTTTTGCCGGGAGGGCGGCAGGCTGGCGGACCCAGGCCCGGAGGTCCCCGTAAAACCGTCCGACGGTCCTTCTCTCCTTTTGCGGAAAGCTGTGGAAAATACCCGCTGGCGTCAGCATGAGTGCATCAATCTGATACCTTCCGAGATGACTCCTTCCCCCATGGTTCGTTTGCTTTCGATAACCGATCCCGCCTTCAGATACGCTGAGCATAAAGGGGCAAAGGCCTTTTATGAGACGGAAATATTTTATTATCAGGGAACGGATTTCATTGCCGAGGTGGAATGGCGGCTCGAAGAAGAGTTTCGCAAATATCTGGGCTGCGCAGAGGCGGAAACACGCGTGATCAGCGGACAGATGGCCAATATGACGGTCTATGGCGCCATGGTCGATTATATAAACCGAGCCGACCGACGCAGCGAGCCTCGTCGCCTCAGGGCTGTAATGAACAACCACATAGGGAGGGGGGGGCATCTCAGTGCGCAGCCCATGGGGGCGCTTCGTGATTTCGTCGCCCGAGATCCTCGCACCGAGCGACCGGCGGTAACCAATTTTCCTGTTCTGCCCGAAAATCCCTACAAGATCGACATACCCGCAACCCTTGATCTTATCGACTCCTGTCGGCCGGAACTGATCATTTTGGGCAAGAGTATGTTTTTGCATCGCGAACCGGTTGCGGAAATTCGAAAACATTTGATTGAGACCGGACTCGATTCGGTCCTCATGTATGATGCGGCACATGTGCTGGGACTAACAGGTCCATATTTCCAGCAGCCTTTTGCCGAGGGTGCGGACCTGGTTACGGGATCGACCCACAAGACTTTCTTCGGGACTCAGCGGGGCTTGATTGCGAGTCGCTATGAACAGAGTGAGGAAAGGTACGAACTGTGGGAGGCCATCAGGCGAAGGACTTTTCCCGGAGCGGTCTCAAATCATCATTTGGGCACGATGGTAGGTCTTCTGATGGCTGCGTATGAGATGAACTTTTTTAAAGACCAATATCAGCCCAAAGTCATCGCCAATGCCAAAGCATTCGCCAGGGCGCTGAAGGAGTGCGGGTTCGACGTGGCCGGCGACCCTGCCACGGGCTTTACCGAAACCCATCAGGTCCTTTTGAACGTCGGCTATGCCAGGGGAGCCGAAGTTGCCAAGAGGCTGGAGGCAAACAACATCATTTGCAACTACCAGGCTACTCCCCTGGATGAGGGTTTTACCTCGGCAAGCGGCATACGAATGGGGGTTTCGGAAATGACCCGGTTCGGAATGAGCGAAAAGGATTTCCAATCCCTTGCCGACCTGATGAAAGCAATAGTGATTGACGGCGCAAATCCTTTGGACAAGGTCAAGTCCTTGCGGGAACAGTTCCGTGAATTGCACTTCTGCTTTACAGGCGATGAGTACGCGGAGCTGATGGAAAGTCTTCGAAAACTGTAGTGGTGGATTTAATTCATGCGACTCGGGATCGATCTGGGGGGGACCAAAACTGAAATCATAGCTCTCGACGATTGCGGTCTGGAAAATTACCGCAAACGAGTTGACACCGATTCCAGGAGCTATGAAGCCATTGTTGGTCAAATAGCCGCACTGGTGGTGGAAGCCGAATCGGTTTTGGCGCGAGTAGGGACGGTGGGTATCGGCATTCCAGGCGCGATATCATCTCGAACGGGTTGTGTAAAGAACGCCAATACGAAGGTCCTCAACGGGCACCCGCTGGACCGGGACTTGGGCAGGATACTCGGCCGCGAGGTGCGTTGCATGAACGACGCAAACTGTCTGGCGCTCTCAGAAGCGGTCGATGGGGCGGGAGCAGGCCACCGCATTGTATTCGCCGTCATCGTTGGCACTGGTTGCGGGGCTGGTATTGCCATCGATGCAAGGCCCTGGTCGGGAGGCAATCTGGTTGCCGGTGAGTGGGGGCACAATCCCCTTCCCTGGATGAGGGCCGGGGAATACCCTGGACCTGAATGCTGGTGCGGCAAATCTTCCTGCATCGAAAAATGGATCTCGGGAACTGGTTTTGTCGAGGATTTTGCCCGCATGGCGCCTGAAGGCTTTTCCTCACCCAATCGGGGTGCGGCAAGGATTATCGCCATGGCGCGTAGCGGAAATGACGCGGCAAGAGCCTCTTTGAAAAGGTATGCGGACCGTCTGGCGAGGTCGCTCGCACAGGCAATTAACATCCTCGACCCGGACATAATCGTTCTCGGCGGAGGCATGAGCAATGTGGATGAACTCTACGAGTTGGTCCCTCCGCTTTTACCCCTTTATGTATTCGGCCAGGAGGTCGATACGCCGGTAGTGCGCAACCGGCACGGCGATTCCAGCGGTGTTCGTGGCGCAGCCTGGCTGTGGCCGAAGATTTAAAAAGGGGCAAGCCTCAATAATCTTCTTGCCACTATTTCCGCAACATGTCGATTTCAGTTTCCAAGGAGGCTTCGTTCCTGTTTAAGACACTGTGTTTTACACCGTAGGTAAAATAAATGATCATCCCGATTGCCAGCCATACCACAAGGCGGACCCAAGTTGCGAGCGAAAGGCCGAGCGCGAGGCAGAGGCAGAACAGTATTCCCAGCGCGGGAACAAACGGCACGCCGGGAGTCCTGAAAGATCGTGGTATTTCGGGCATCTTGTAGTGGAGCACCAAGACCGAGGCGCATACCAGGATGAATGCGGCGAGCGTTCCGATTGAAACCAGTTCGCCAAGGACCGACAGAGGCACGAGGGAGGCAAGAATGGCAACCGCGATGCCGGTGGCCAAAGTGGTCATGAAGGGCGTGCCATACTTGGGGTGAACTTTGGAGAAGACCGGAGGCAGCAGGCCATCTCGCGACATGGTGAAAAAAATGCGCGGTTGTCCCAGCAGGAACACCAGGATTACGGAGGTGAGCCCGGCGATGGCCCCCAGCTTGACGACAATCGCCAGCCATCTGATCCCCATGATATCGATGGCTACCGCGATCGGATCGGGAACATTCAGCCTGGTGTAGGGAGCGACCCCGGTGATAACCAGGGCGACCAGAATATAGATTACGGTGCAGATGACCAGGGAGCCAAGAATGCCGATCGGCATGTCTCTTTTCGGATTGATCGTTTCCTGGGCTGCCGTGGAAACCGCATCGAATCCAATATAGGCGAAGAAAATCACCCCTGCCGCGCGGGCCACTCCGGACCAGCCGAAGTGGCCGAACTGGCCGGTGTTTGGCGGGATGATGGGAAACCAGTTTGCTGATTTGACATAGGCGAAGCCAATGGCGATCACCAGAGTCAGGATGGAAACTTTAATAACCACGATGATTGCATTGAAGATTGCCGATTCCCTGATTCCTCTGATGAGTAATGCGGTGATGGCAAGCACGATCAGGGCGGCCGGCAAATTGAACAGAGCCCTCGCCTGATGAAGGCTGTCCAAAGGGATCCCGGCGGCCCCCAGTTCCTTGGCGTAATTTGAAACCGCGTACCATCCTTGCGGTACGGCGAGGTGCAATTGCCGCAAAACGGAGTTGGTCAGATATACCAGGCGGGTACCGGGGGAGGCCATGAACTGCGGCGGAACATTGATCCCCAGGTTGCGCAGGAAACTGACAGCATACCCTGACCATCCCACGGCCACGGTTCCCGCGCAAACTCCATATTCCAGTATCAAATCCCATCCAATAAACCAGGCCGCCAGCTCGCCTATCGTTGCGTAGGAATAAGTGTAAGCGCTGCCCGCGATGGGAATCATGGAGGCGAACTCGGCGTAACAAAAACCTGCAAAAGCGCATGCTATGCCAGCCAGGATGAAGGATATGACGATGCCCGGTCCCGCATAATTGGCCGCCGCCTGCCCGGTGAGCACGAATATCCCGGCGCCGATGATGCCTCCGACACCTATGGACACGAGATTTACCGGACCAAGCGTCCTTTTGAATCCAACGTCGGCCCGCGCCTCGTTCATTAGATCGTTGATGCTTTTCTTTCTGAAAAGTGCTCCCGATTCCATCGCGTCCTCTCTGCTCCTTTTTCTGGAAAATCCTGACGGCGGTTGCTCGCCCGGCAGTCGAACGTATGCTCAACGCTCAAAACACCGCTGGCGGGACCTCGGTTCAAAGATCAGGCGGCTCGAACATGCACAGGCATTTTGACGAATAATACTGTATTCCATGTATAAGGAGCAAGCTGCTCGTTACAGGGCTATTCGTAGGAGTGAAGTTGACTGAGAATATAGGGCCGATCTTTCTCCGTTCATTATTCCGCCTTTCCACGGCCGGCTCTTAGTTTTTCATTTGATAACAGGTTTTCCTCCAACTTTTTTACCGCTTGCAAATTGGCTCTTTTCGCCTTATAGGCTTTGTAGTCAACAAATTTCGTATCGCGATCCGGCAGGGGGCGTCCGATTGCGACAAAAAGGGGCTAAAAAACGGTATGAATCTTTTTGAAAATGTCGGCGCTGTGGCTCAGGAAGCCGAGGAGGAAGAGGCGCGAGGGATAGGGACGGGCGATGAGGCCGGCGAAGACTGGGGGGACCTTTTCTCGCTGCATAGGCCACTTGAAGATCGGGGTGGGCATCGATCCCGGCCCCCGGCCATCATCCGAAGTTCCTGGGTGCCTCAGATAGAAGAAGCGATTCGCAAATCGAGGGACTATTTTTTCAAGACCCAGTTCCCCGAAGGTTATTGGTGGTCGGAACTCGAATCCAACGTCACCATAACTGCCGAATATGTCATGCTCGCCCACCTGCTGGGCATTTCGATCGAGGAAAAAAAGAAGGCAATAATCAAGTATCTGCTGGAAAGGCAGGATGAAAACGGGGCCTGGGGGCTCTATTACGGTGACGGAGGGGAACTCAGCACAACCATCGAAGCCTATTTCGCCCTCAAACTCCTGGGGGAACTCCCGGAATCCGAACCTCTTTCCAAAGCAAGAAATTTCATCCTCGAACGGGGGGGCATTCAAGCTTCGCGGGTTTTCACCAAGATCTGGCTCGCGCAGTTTGATCAGTACGAATGGAAAAAGATTCCATCGATGCCTGTCGAACTGGTGCTTCTTACGCCCGATTTTTATTTCAATATCTATGAGTTCTCCAGTTGGGCCAGGGGTACCGTTGTGCCCCTTTCCATAGTGCTCTGCATCAGGCCCAAATCTTCGCTTCCCGAATCCCTATCCATCCCCGAGCTTCGCAGCGCGGACCATGGCAAGAGGCTCGACAGCCGGATAAACAAGCTCTTTTTCGTCTTTGACCGTATTGCCAAAAGGCTGGAGAAAAGGCCCATACGAAAGCTCAGGCAAAGGGCCATTGAAGCCGCTAAAAACTGGATCATCGATCACCAGGAAAAAACTGGAGATTGGGGCGGTATCCAGCCTCAAATGGTCTACTCGATTCTGGCCCTTCACTATCTGGGTTTCCCGCTTTCACATCCGGTCATGCGCAAAGGTCTCAAGGCGATCGAGGATTTTTGCATGGAGGATGTGGAAGGGCGCCGAATGCAGTCCTGCATATCCCCGGTCTGGGATACCGCATTGACGCTTATGGCGCTGACTGATGCAGGGGTCGCTCCTGAGTTGCCGGCAATGGAAAAAGCGGCCAGCTGGCTCGTCGAACAGCAGATTTTGACCGGAGGCGACTGGCAGTTCAAAAGTCCCGGCCCTCCGGGGGGCTGGGCCTTCGAATTTTGCAACACCCGTTACCCCGACGTTGACGATTCCGCAGTGGTTTTGAACGTTTTGAATCGCTTCGACTCCCGAAAAGTGCGGGGACTCGAATTCTGCAAATCCAGGGGGATGGAATGGATCCTCTCGATGCAGAGTTCCAACGGCGGCTGGGCCGCCTTTGACCGGGACAACGACATGGACATCCTCAACCGCATCCCCTTTGCGGACACAGAGGCGATGGTCGATCCTCCGACAGCCGACGTAACAGGAAGGGTAATGGAGGTCATGGGCTGTTGGGGTTATGAGCCCGGTGACCGCGAGGCCAGGCGTGGGGTGGCTTTTCTTAAGCGTATCCAGGAAAAGGACGGCAGTTGGTGGGGGCGCTGGGGTGTAAACTATATCTACGGCACCTGGTCGGTTTTGCGGGGATTGATCTCGATAGGTGAAGACCCCAGGTCGCCAGTTGTAAGAGCTGCCGTGCACTGGCTCAAAGACCATCAAAACTCGGACGGAGGCTGGGGGGAGACCTGCGAGTCTTATAAGCGGCCCGAATTGGCCGGCCAAGGTCCCAGCACCGCTTCTCAGACCGCCTGGGCCATAATGGGCCTTCTGGCCGGGGGGGAACAAAAATCTCCCGAGGTCAGCAAGGGCATCCAATACCTGCTGCGCCACCAAAAACCCGACGGGACCTGGGATGAGACCTATTTTACCGGGACCGGTTTCCCGGGCCATTTTTTCATCCGCTATCACAATTATCGAAACTGCTTTCCTCTTATGGCCCTGGGACAGTATTTTATGAAATTGAGAGCTTAGCGCGCGGGAGCGGAAAAAAGCCGGAAGATTTTACTTCGCACTCTCCAAGAGAGGTGTTCATGGATAACGGCAAGGTTATAGCCGAACTGCTCTATGAAGCTGAAAAGGGCGCAACTCCCGTTGAACCGCTAACGGTAACCTGGCCTGATTTGACAATCGAAAAGGCTTACGCGGTTCAACTGGAAGGGGTGGATATCCGCAGGCGAAAAGATTCGCTGCGGGTTGTGGGAAAAAAGATCGGCTTGACTTCCATAGCCATGCAGAAGCTTATCGGCGTGAATGAGCCCGATTATGGCCACCTTTTCGACCGCATGCTGGTGCGAGAGGGGGAGCCTGTTGCCCGCAGCCGGTTGTTGCTTCCCAAAGTCGAGGGCGAAGTGGCCTTCGTACTCAGCCGCAGTCTGAAAGGTCCCGGAGTAACCATCGCCGACGTACTCAGAGCCACTGCGGGCGTCATGGCCTCCATTGAAATCGCGGACAGCCGAATCAGGGACTGGAAGATTAAGCTGCCCGACACCATCGCCGACAATGCCTCGGGCGCCCGTTTCGTGCTGGGTTCGCGACTGGTTGACCCCGCCAAGGTCGATCTAAGGCTTGTGGGAATGGTCATGGAGAAAAACGGAGAAGTGGTCGGCACCGGCGCCGGCGCCGCCGTTTTTGGGCATCCCGCCGCCTCGGTGGCCTGGCTTGCAAACAAGCTGGGGGAGTTTGGAATCGCTTTGGAAGAAGGCGAGGTAATTCTCTCGGGCGCTCTTACAGCCGCCGTGGATGCCGAGGCCGGAGATAACTTCCTGGTGACCTTCGCCGAGCTTGGAACAGTTGGAGTCAGGTTTTCCTGACGTTGCGCCGTTTTGAAACCTGAAAACTCTTCGAACTCATCAGTGGTCGGTCAACACTAAAAACGCCATATCCACTGAAAGCCCGCACCGCCCGGTAGTCCTTGTCTCAAGCCGTTCAGCTGGGTTTCGACCGTCGATTGATCCACTATTTGAGGTTGGCCCGGCGTGTATTGAGGGCTCGCCGCCATAGGCTCCATCCCGTAATAGGTGACGGGGCCCGCAGGGCCAAACAGGGACTCTCCCGGGAAATACATCGGGCAGGCCGCCAAGAGCACTGCCAATAAAACCGGAAAACGGGCCAGTCTGTAAGTCATCGTCGCCTCTCCCTTGTCTGTTTTGAAGGTAACCGCGAATTCAAAAATAGATCGATTTCATTCGCTACAGTGTTCAATATAAGATTGGGCAAGATTAAAATGAATAGCTGAAAACCGGGGGGAGAAGGCAATACCGCCGCCCCGGGAAGGATTCCTTCCGGGGTCGGCAGGGATTGATGCGAGTTGCTGGCCTGGACTAATCAAGCCTGCGTTGTAAATTGCGATAGGTCATAAATGCCAAGTTTTTTCTCGATTTCAACCACCGATTCCAAGGTTTTTTCAAACCCGTTTTCCCCCAGGATCTGCCTTCCCCTGTTCTGGAGTCTTTCGCCCAGCCGGGTGAACTCCAGGGGCGATACCAGGGAGTGAAAAGCGGTGAAGAGCACCGTATCCTCCCTTGCCGCGTGGGGCCGATAGAGGCGAGCGAACTGCTCGATGGCGACAAAAAGGGCCTGCTTACTATGAGGGATGCCGATGTCGGTCATTTTCATCTCCTTGGTCTCTTTGCCAAGGAGACGAGTGATAAGGGGAGTTCCCCCGTATATCTGCTCAACGGCGGCAGGCGCCTTCTCTTTCTTTTCCTCTGTCTTTGCCTCGGCGGGCTTGACCGTCGTGATTCTTGTCATCTGCAGTATCGAGTCGGTAAGACGCCGTCCGGCCACATGCTGGGCGGTCAAGACACCGACCAGATCGCTCAGCTTTCCGGCTTTTGTAAAGGTCGGGAATATATCCTCTTCTTCGAGCTTTTCGTGGTAGTCATGGACATAACGGAGCACTATATTGGCTGAATCCGCGATGATTCCAGGGGGAAGTTCTTTGTGATCTCTAATGCGGGTTGCCGCCTCATCGTATATGAGCAGCATGCGGCGAAGGACGCCGTGTTCCCTCATCAGGTCCTCCACGGGGTTTGCCTCTTCCCCTTGCTGTTGAGCTGCCAGGACCGCCGATGGAATGGCAGGCAGAACGATCCCCGCGGCCACGCCGCCGGTCAAGCGCAAAAAACGGCGTCTTGTCGTGAGTTCTCCGGTGTCCATAAACTTCTCCTCCTTAAATTTGATTGCCGAAGTCGCAATTTATTTTGAACGCCCCATCTTTGAAAAGGTTCGGGCGTATCTCTGCTCGTTCCCCGTTCCCTTTTCCAAATGCCAGGCTCCCTGGCGGGAGTCATGGTCTCATTATGCAGTGTTGTGGCCCGATCGGCAAGCTTTGTTGCACTGGTAAATTGTTCCGATTCGGGATAAAACATCTCCTCTGTCGAGTTTGGGTAATTACCTCAAGATTTTGTTTCAGGAGATTTATCATTGGCGTCGCTATCACGGGAACAGGCATCCGCGGTCGAGTACCTGGACGGCCCCGCGCTGATTTGCTCGGGCGCGGGGGCGGGCAAGACTTCGACCATAGTTGCAAAATTCGAATATCTGCTGGAAAAGGGCTGCGAACCGGGGCGGATCTTATGCATCACCTTCACCAACAAAGCGGCAAACGAGCTAAAGGATAGACTTACCAAATCAACGGGACGCAAGGCCTCCGATTTCCCATGGGTCAGAACATTTCATTCATCGATGCTCCAGATACTTAAGGCCCATGCGTCGGTCATCGGTTTTACCAGTCCGATCTCCATCTACGATGGCTCCGATCAGGCCGGGTTGATTAAAAACATCCTGGAAAACGACTTCAATATTGACGGAAAATATGCCAAGGCTGTCAGGGCGCATATCGGCAAGGCCAAGAATTCCATCGCTCCCGATGCTTATATCCATTCGGTTAAAGAGTTCAGAAAGCTCGATTTCATATTCGAGCACTACAACCGGAGGCTCAGGGAATCAAACGCCATGGATTTTGACGACATCCTGGTCCACGCTCACAACCTGCTGGAGAACAACGCTTCGATTCGAACGGATTATCAGAACTTGTTTCAATACATTCTCCTCGATGAGCACCAGGATTCCAATTCGATTCAAAACGCAATCGTAAAGCTCCTGGTAAACAAGGGGAACATAACGGTAGTAGGGGACTTTTCACAGTCGATCTATGGTTTCAGAGGGGCCGATCCGAGCTATTTCGCCCGGTTTCCCTCCGAATATGAAGGGACCAAAATTTTCCTTCTCGAACGCAACTTTCGCTCAACTGCTCCGATAGTGGATTTGGGCAACGAAATCATAAGCTTTAATAACGAGGAAATCAAAAAGAAGTGTTTCAGTACAAGACCTGGAAATCCTCCCGCGCTGAGGGGCTTCGAGAGTTCCTATTTTGAAGCTAGGTGGGTGGCGGAAAGGTGCCGTAACTACCACCTCGACGGTCTTGCCTTCGATCAAATGGCTGTTCTGTATAGAACGTCTTTTATCAGCCGGATCGTGGAGAAGGCGTTCAACGAAGTCGGGGTTCCCTACAAGCTGGTGGGAGGAGTTTCCTTTTTCGAGAGGCGGGAGATAAAAGATCTTACAAGCTATCTTGCCTGTGCGGTAAATCCCAAGGATGATGTGGCTTACGAACGGATCCTCAATGCTCCCAAAAGGGGCATTGGAAAAAAATCCATTCAGAAAATCAGGGACGTCGATTTGCCGGGCGGTTCCCTGGTGGAAAAAAGCCCGATTGCCATTCAGAAAAAAACCGGCCTCCAAAAGGTGGCGGGCGGGATAGGAATGGTGCTTTTCATCCTGGACCGCATCAAAAATATGCCGCCAGGGGAGGCTCTGAAAGAAGTTATGGAGATCACGCAGTATGAGAGCTACCTGGAGTCCTGGGCGGGTGAGGGCAGCGAAAGCAGCCTCGGGTCGCGTCTGGAAAACATTGATGAACTTTTGAGCATAGCCGAGGGCAAGCAAACCATAGAGGAATTCCTGGAGGATTGTTCCCTGCGCTCGGAAGAAGAGTCCGACGAAGAAGCCGAAGATCGCGGGGTCAGGCTATCCACCATCCATGCCGCCAAGGGACTCGAATTCCATACCGTTTTTTTGGTCGGCTGCGAAAAAAATATCCTGCCCCACTGGCGTTCCGTGGAAGAAGACGCCGGAAAGGCAAAGGGCGACAATATCGAGGAAGAACGTCGTCTGTTCTACGTGGCCTGTACCAGGGCGGGGCGCAATCTCCACATTTCCTACGCCCAGACCCGACAAAATAAGCCGAGCGGAATCAGCCCGTTTCTTGAAGAACTCTCAGACGACCATCTGAACAGGCTGGACTAAGAGCCGGGTTTAAAACCCGTCGGCAGGAAAAGCCGACGGGCAAGCCCATCAACTGCTTATTTTTGTCAGCACGTTCACCCGGGGAGGCTCGGCAAGCAGGCTTTTGGCCTTGGACCTGAACTGTCGTATATGGGAGGTGGCGGAATGCTCCCCCAAAAGCTCCTTGTTTTCCCAGATTTCAAAAAAGATGAAAAGAGAAGGGTCGTCGACCGCCTGGTGCAGGTCGTAAGTTATGCAGCCCTTATCGGCTCTGCTGAGCTCGATGAGACTCAAAAGAAGCTCTCTTAGCTCTTTTTCCGATCCTTCCTTTGCCTTGAAATGTGCAATGACGGTGATTTTATCTTGCATTTTGCGACACCTCAATTTTTTCAACGCTTGCCAGGGCGCCGAAAGCTAAAGACCCGGAGGTTTCACTTCCCTGTTCGCACGCCGCCCGCGAGGTTTGCAAATCGCGAGTGAGCCAACTTGAGCGCGAAGCGCTCATCAAAGCCCAAAGGGAAATCCACGACAGAATGAAAACCGAAAGAAACGAGTAGGGAACCGCCCATAACCAGCCAAACCATGTGCGATAGCGCAGCTGATAGACCGCGGCCGGAAGGAGTGAACTGATCAGGCATCCGATTACCAGCACGCGAAATGTCGGTAGCGGTTTCATGAGAAACTCCGCCAATATCCCCACCTTGAGCGCTTCTCCAAAAGTCAGCCTGAACATCTGGAGTCCACTCAAAAATCGAATCCAGCCGCCTCCGCCGTCTCCCTTTCTGAAATTTCTGATGACAAAGGTCAGCATGACGATGCTCTCACGGACATTGCTGCGCGCCCAGCGAAGAAGCATGCGCCGAAGCCCACGGAAAGCGGCCGGAATCTTGGTCATTACGATCGCTTCTCTTTGATACACCACCCGGTAGCCGCTTTTCAACACCAGATTTGTAAGAGCCCTGTCTTCTCCGATTGTTGCCGGAGTGCCAAGAAAAGCCTGTTTCACCCAGCCCTTCAATTGTGCTCGAATTACGGACACCCTGTAAGCCGACAGCGCCCCCGGAGTGCAGAATACCCCTCCGTAGACGCTCTGGCCCGCCCGGATGAAATCAAAGCCGGCCGTAAAAAAGACTTCCATCATCTTCGGGATGGCGCCGTCCGCCCGGTTTAAAACACGCACATTTCCCGCCACGGCGCCCACTTTGGGGTTGGTGGCAAGAGGGCTCACCAGGTGGCGCAAGGTGTCGGGCAACACCTCGGAATCCGAATCAATTGTAACCCAAACACTGCCCACCGCATGGTTGAAACCCGCCATGAGGGCCTGGCGTTTACCCGAGTTCGCCGGCTGACGCAACAATTGAATCCTGTCGGGGTACTCTTTGAGAGCCTCCTGCATCCAGTGCCAGGTATCATCCACCGATCCGTCATCCACACAAATGACCTGCATTTTGTGGGGGGGATAATTGCTTTCCATGACCGAACGTACGGTGGGCAGCACCTGCCGGCCTTCGTTAAAAGCGGGAACGACCACCGTCACCACCGGGAGGTCTTCGTCGCTTGCCGGAGCACAGGCTTTGTAGCGCCATGCCATCCAAATCCTCCAGGCTAGTACGCCCATTCCGAAAAGGGCGAGCGCCGCCCCCGGTCTAATGCCAAAAAGCGGGGGGAAAGGATGTTTGAGGGTTCTATAGAGATGAACTCTGCCCGACAACCTCGAAAAGAGAAGCGAGGCCGCGATTGTAAGATCAATCGCCAGGACCCAGAAATACAAATGGTCGATCTTGCTGCGAAGAAAATAGGTTTTGTTTTTCATGGAATTATCTGCTTGCGCCTCCCTGTTTCTCGACCGTGTCGAGTCTCAAGAACCTTGTTTGACAACTTTTCGGGCGCTCCGCGGTGTTTTCCCACAGCGATCCGAGTACGCGATGGCGCCGCGTTGCCACCAAGCAAATGTTATTCCACCGGGCAGTGATGGGAATTTCTCCAATGATTTTGGATTGATGACAAGAAGGGTGGTGCTGCTTCGGGCCAAATTGACCGCTACAGGTTACAGGAGTCGTAACCAAACAGATTCACATGAAAAATGGAAGGGGCGCATCGCGCCCCAATATTTCAGCAGGGTTCGAAGAGCCGGGGGGAGATTTGGGAACAGTAAAAGGCCTTCCCGGTTTCTAAGGCGTGGCCATCGCCACCTGCGCAGACCTGACCCGATCCTTGATGCGTTTAACATTGCCGCGTCCAAGACCCTTCACTTCACAGCCAAGCTGGAAGTAGCGTGTGATATCGGCATCGCTTAGAACCCCGAAACTGTCGATAATCGCAACAGGCTTTCCGGTCATCTCCACCAGGTCGTCGGCGCAAAGATTCAGATATGGTTCGTGGCGCACGGCAAAGACTACGGCGTCGGCGCCCCGGACCGTTTCTTTCATATCTTTATCGACGGCAAGCCGCTTGAGGTTTTCCTGGTTGCGGAAAAATCTGGCCCAGGAATGGCCCGGAGCAGGGTAGGTATCCTGCTTTTCAAATTCCCACCAGTGTTTGACGTAAGGATCGTGGACGGAAATATCGGCCCCCATTTCGGCCAGCTTGCGAACCAGCAGCTCCGAACCGCTGTAGCGCGTATCTCCCACATCTTCCCTGTAGGAGGCCCCGAAGATGGCTATTTTGCAGGCAGCCACAATTTTCCCCATGTTCCGCAAGGCGTCGCGAACAAGTTGAGCCACGTGCAGCGCCCTCGTATCGTTTATGTCGATCGCCCGGGGGGTTATCTTGAAAATATCGTCTTCAAATCCGAGAAGGGTTTGATAGGCCCAGATCCCCAGTCCTCCGTCTTTGGGCAGGCAGTAGCCCCCGATGCCCGGTCCGGGAAATATGATGTTCGAATGAGTGGGCCGAACCTTTATGGCTTCGATCACCTTGATGAGATCCACGCCGTTTCGTTCGGAAAAAACGCTCCATTCGTGAAGAAAAGCCAGTATGGTCGCCCGATAGGAGTTTTCGATCACCTTGCAGGTTTCGCTTTCCATGGGGGAATCGAGAAGGGTCAAAGGATATTTTTCCACGTTGAGAATTTCGGACAGGAAGGCCTGCACCCTCTTTTTGGACTCCTCGTTGACGCCGCTGCAAACTCTCCAGAAATCTCGGATCGAAGATACGTAATTTTTCCCCGGCATGACCCTTTCAAACGAATGGGCCAGCAGGGGTTCGGTCTCGATGCCCCTGGTGCGGAACGCTTTCTTTATGATCGGGTATGCCACATACTGGGTCGTGCCTGGAGGAACCGTCGTCTCGATCAGTACCATGCATGCGGGGTCGATTTTTTCGCCAATTATTTTAAGACAGTCTTCCAGGGCGGCGATATCGGCGCTGCCTTGGCGAACGTTGCCAAGTGTTTCCTTCTGATAGTCGCATTGAACGTCGACCACCACGACGTCGGCAAGCGAGAGCACTTCAAAGGTGTAGGTGGCCATGAGCGTACCTTTTTCGAGGACGCATCGTCTGATAAGAGAGGCCACTTCCGGGTCTTCGGCTTCAACGGGAGCAATGCCCCGGTTGAGATATTGAATTTTCCAAAACGACCTGGGCGAGGGCCGCTGCATCCCGATCACGAATTTGGATGAACGGCCCGTTTTTTTGTCCACCGAATCCGCCACAACACCGGCCATTACGGCCCCGACAAAGCCAACCCCCATGACCACCACAATCTGTCGCCCCATGGCCCGCTGTTCCGCGAGGATTTTAGCCAGCCTGGCAATTTCCTCCTCATGCTCGGATTGTTTCGGAATGGGGAAAACTTCGCCGGCCGGGCATGTGGAATAAAGGCCGCGTTGAACTTCCGGAGCTTCAAACATTTCACTGTGCATTTTCATGCGGTCCTTCCAAAAATAAAATGGTCAAGCAGTCCATAACAGATTGGAGGGTGATTGAAATGACTTTGCGATGGCAGTCCGAAAGATAGCACAGTCGAGGCGATCGGGGTTGTGAGCCGGGTTTTTCTTAACCCCCTTATTTTCGGGAAATTACGCCCGCAGCTTTTTTGCGTATAACCCCTGCACGGTTTCAAGCGATTGTGGAGTATCGACTCCCGTCACTTCTTCTTCCCGGGCCAAGACCATTCCCGGCGCCAGTCCGTCTTCACTCATCATTGCAACCATGTCGGTCAGGAAATATTCTTTAATGGTGATCCAGGCGCCGTTTCGCTCTTTTTCAACCTCGTGGGGTCTTTCTTCCATTCGGTCCATGTAGCGGAGCAAAACATTTCGATTCGCCGCATAGACTCCGGCGTTGCAGAACCTGAGGTTTTCTTGTCTATGCGCTGGAAAATCCTTCCAGTATTTCCATTCGACAATGCCGGAAATCCTTTCTCCCTCGATTTGGATCATCCCGTATTGCGCCCTGTCGCGGCATTGGAAACCCAGGAGGACCATGTCGCATGTGCCGAGCCGATCGAGAAGTTCTTTGTAGGTGGCCGACTCGATGAGGGGGACGTCTCCCATCGTGATGATGACCCTTTCGGCCGGGCAGGTTTGGAGAAATAGGCGGGCCGCCAGCAGAGCGCCACCGGTGCCGTTGGTATCCGGTTGGGCGATGAAATGGAGCCCGGGATTTTGCACAGCGTTTCGCACCTCTTGTGCCAAGTGGTTTACAACGATGCCCTTGGGGCCTTGCGGCAGATTGTCCAGGACTTCCATAAGAAGCGGGTGCTCCCCTTCGTATATGGATTTTTTGGGAATGAGCGGCAGCAGGGTCTTGTTGCCGCCATAGCCCGTCATGCGAGAGCCGCGTCCCGCGGCGAATATGATGCTAACGACCGTGCTCACTTTTTATCAACCTCAGCCTTATGGTTTGCGGGAATTCGAAATGGCCTTTTGCTGCTCCTCAAGGGTGACCGAGAAGGTGTGGGTGCCGTTATGATTGCTTACAAAATAGAGGTATGGGACATTTGCCGGATAGAGCGCCGCCATGATTGATTTCGCCCCCGGATTGCAAATCGGGCCGGGCGGCAGTCCCTTGACCAAATAGGTGTTATAGGGACTTTGCCTTTTGAGATCGGCCGGGGTAACGGGTCCTGAGAAGCCTGGCAGATCATAGACCGCGGTTGGATCGCTTTGCAGCGGCATCTTGATTTTGAGCCTGTTGTAGAAGACGCCCGAAATGACGGGACGCTCCGAATCGACCTTGGCCTCCTTTTCTATGATCGATGCCATTGTGATGATTTCGTTAAGGGTCATGCCAAGCTCTTTTTCGCGGGCTTGCCAGCCGGCGGGGAGTTTTTGCCGGAACCGGGCGACCATCCTGCTTACGATGGAGGCGCCGCAGACCGGTTTTTTAAACCGGTAGGTGTCGGGGAAAAGATAACCCTCCAGGCCATCCGCCTTGATACCCAGGGATTTGGCAAGCTTCGGGTTCCTGGCCGCCTCGATGATTTGGCCCGAGCCGGTCAGGCCGTCTTTGGCCACAATGGCGGCCACATCCCGCACGGTTGATCCTTCGGGCAGGGTGATACTGTAGATCACCACTTTCCCGTTTACGATCTTTTCGAGGACCTCTTCAGGGCTCTCAAGGGTCGAAAATGCATATTCGCCGGCCTGCAAACGGTGAAGGGAGTGTTTCAGAAGGCCCAGCAGGTAAAATTCCGAGGCGTTACGGACCACTCCCTCGAATTGGAGAAGCCTCGCCACTTGAAATGCTCCGGTTTTGCGGGGAATAAAAAACTGCTTTTTTTCCGGCAAAGATTTTGCCGGAAGGTGCAAGAAGAGCCAAAAATGAAATAAACCCACCGTTGCGGCAATCGCCGACAGGCACGACAGGACCAGAAAAAACCCGGAGACCGCCTTCAAGAGCTTTTTACCAAGCGACATCCAAACCTCCAGCGTTGGGTCTCCTTTATCACAGGAATGCGGCCCTTGGCAACTTCGAGGGCCACACGCCGTCTGGAAACACGCGGTCCATGCTCTGGGGCTTCTCCGCTTTGACGCGCACGGTTCGAGCAACTATATTTTAAAAGTGGGAAAGCGCAATTTCCTTGGAATCAAACTTGTGGAAAGGCGCTCCATTGGCGGCAGCGTGAAAAGCCGTTAAAGAACTTTTTTGAAATTAGGAGGACGAGATGAAAGTGAAGTCAAGGCTCGTTATGGCGTGTCTAGTCGTAGCTTTGGTTTTTTCGTTCGCTTCGACCACCAAAGCGCAGGCTCAGTGCTGTTTCGGTGAGATAATCGGCGCACCGATTTATGCCGCCGGGGCAGTTCTCGTGGGAGCGGTGACGGTCGTAGGAGGGGCGGCTTCGCTGGTGGCCAATGCCGTAGCGGCTCCGTTCAACCAATGTTGCACGGCCTATTCTCCATGCGCTGTGCCAGGGCCCGCAGCTGTTTGCCCCGGTGACTGCCGCGGCTGACTTCGCATGTAAACCAGGGTATTTCGATCTCCAGATTGTCACTTCAACTCTTCTGCCGTGGCCGGGGGTATTCCATGGCCGCGGCATTCTTTCATCCCGTCTTGGGGCCTGCTACCGGAGTTCCGAAACGAAAAGCCGGTCCATGCCGATTTCTGCCCGAGCGAGTTCAACAAGGTGAGCGTGATGGCTGAACATTATAATCTGGGCCTTCCCGCTGACTTCGGCCAAGACCCTCAGTGCGGCCC
This sequence comes from Deltaproteobacteria bacterium, assembly GCA_021777755.1. Classification (GTDB taxonomy): domain Bacteria; phylum Desulfobacterota; class Syntrophobacteria; order Syntrophobacterales; family Syntrophobacteraceae; genus SbD1. The sequence continues at coordinate 72,693 of JAJYDE010000002.1, read as the reverse complement.
GTGAGCGATCGTTGTCGAACTGGACCAGGATGTCGTCGAGCACCAGCGGCAAGGGTTCGTGGCTTGCGATGTAATGTTCGAAGCTGGCAAGTCTCAGGGCCAGATAGAGCTGGTCGGCGGTTCCTTCGCTCATCGCCCGTACCGGAACGATCTGCCCGCCCGGCCGCAGGCCCACGATGACGTTTTTACCCTCATCGTCGCCCGCGCGAATGGATTCGAAGGCCCCCAGGGTGAGGGCGCTGAATAGCTCGCTGGTGCGCTTGAGCACGGGGCCCTGGCTTTTCTCCCGATGGCGCTCCTTTGCCCTGAGAAGCAGCACATGGGCGATTTTGAGTCTTGAGTAATGCCTGGCCTTGTTTTCCAGATCGGCGAGGCGGGCCTGTATCCGCTGGGCCAATTCCGCGGCATCCCCCCGGCCGTCCCAGAGGCCGAGTGCGGTCCTCTCCGATCCGATTGTTTGATCGAGTTCGGATTTCCCTTCTTTAAGCTGAGCGATTCTTTCGCCCGCTTGGCCAAGCAGTGGCTCGATCAAATCGGGGTCCAGCCCCTCGACTTCGGTGGAAAATTCCTCGATTGACAACCCTGCCGACAATTCGACAAGCTGCTCTTCCACCTGTTCGAGTTTTCCGAGCAGTTCCTTCTTTGTCGCCGATCGGCTCTCCGCTTCCGCCAAATCTTCGATTTCCTTGCAGGCCGCCTCCTTCAATATTTCCGAAATTTCAATATGCAACCTGGCGGTATTGTTCCGGGCATCGGCGAGTTCGCCTTCCTCGCGCAATATTTTCATCGTCAGGTCGTCTCTTTTGTTTTTCTCGTCCCTTGCGGTGGCCATAAGCTCATTTAGCCCCCTTACGGCCTCCTCGGGGTTGGCGCCGCAACTTTCCGGGGCGATAAGATCAACAAGCTCCGCGGTCTGTTTTACGAAGACTTCGCATTCGGCGTCTATTTCCTCCACCCGTTGGCCCAGGTTTTTCGATTCCTTGAGTTTGGCAAAAATCTCCTGGAGTTTTCCAAGCACCGCATTGGCCTGCTCCGGGATCGATTTTTCGCCAAGCCCCAGAGGGGAGATGGCCTCGGCCCATTCATTACGCCACTCCTCCAGTTCGCGCCTCGCTTTGGCGGCTCGGGCCTCTGCCTTTCCAAGTTCTTGATTTTTCTGCTTCAAACTGTTGGCCAGCAGGCCTCGCTCGGTCGCTATTCGGGTTTGCTCCGCCAACAAGATTTCGGCACTGCCGAGCATCTCGCGCAGGGATTCGTCATGTCCTAGAGTATGTCCCGACTCACTAAGACATTGCCCGAGAGCGCCTTTAAGCTCTTCGAGCCTGTTCGAGCGCTGCTCGGCATCTCTCCAAAGCGTTCTTATCTCCATTTTTTTGCGGACGAGTTCGGACCGCTTTGCCGCCCATTTGCGCATCTTGTCCGGAGGGGCGGGTGCAAAGCCGCACGAGGTCCAAAGACCGGCCCATTCCCTCTGAATGTTCTCCAGCTGTTTTTCGAGCAGTTCATTTCCATCCATGATCTCATCTTTTTCCACCTTGAGCGAATCGGCAGTGGAAACAAGGTTGTTCAACTCGGCGACCCGGCCGGCCTCGCGCCTCAACCGATCGGAGAGTTCGTCGGCAATGAGGACACTTTTTTCGAAGGCGTCGGGCAGAGTGTCGACTCCGGACAGCTGCTCGATGAAGGCTATCTTTTCCTCCCCGCAAACTTCTCCACCCTCGAGCGCTCTTCGAATCACTTTCCAGCCGGTGGTCCTGACAGACCGCGCAAGGTCGAGATCCGCCACGGAAGGCGCCTCATCGGCCCTCAAGGCCGTCACCCTGGTTTGGAGCTTTCTTATTTCCCCGGAGAGTTTTTCCGCCTCCTTCATCCGATAGGCGATCTGGTCGGCGACATGCCGGAATTTGCCCTCGAAATCCTCCATGGTATCCGTATCCGGAATTCGAAGGCGCTCCAACTCGTCCAGGCTGCCCGACCAAAGTTCCAGCCCCGCCAGGTCCAGGTTCGCCTGCTCTTCGGCGTTAAGAAGAGTTGCGCCGATCCGGGACAGATCCTCTTCGATCCCGGGGCAACTTTTGGGTTCCTCGAGGGCCGCTCGAAGCCGGGAGAGGTCCTCGGGGAGCGGGGTGGCCGAAAGCCTTTGGTTCATTTCGGCGATTTCGTCGCTCAGTTCGCGTGTCTTTTCAAGAGCGTTTTCAAGGTTGGCCGTATACTTCTCGCGTTTTGTTCCGAGGTGCCTGATCAGGATCTCCTGGTCGGCTCGAAGCCGCAGTTCTTCGATGCTTTCGAAAGGAAAGTCCCCGCGCAGCTCCGCGAGCAGTTCCCTTGCCTGATCTTCAAAGGCTTTTCTTTGAATGATGAGTTTGGGCCGCTCGCTTAGAGCTTTTCTGTAGCTTCCAAGCTTTGGATAAAGCTCATCGATTTCTTTTGAAAAAGAGAGGAGCGCCGGTGAGGATTTCAACCCGCCCAGCTCCGAACGCAGGGTTTCCAATCTCTGCCGCGCCCCGTGCGCAATCTGTTCTTCCAGCCTGAGGGACTGGACGGTTTTTTGCCTCTTTTCGGAAAAGCCCTCGGGCAGGCTCACCGTCGAGGTGTAACCGCATAGTTCCAGCCGGAGCGATTTGCGCCTGGCCGCGAGCGGAAGTGCGGTTCGCAGACGCGTGAGCCGGTTTTTTTCCTGTTCGGCCCGTTCGAGTTCGGTCTCCACCGCCCGCCGCTGCTCGACAGCCGCCTGATGGGCCTTGAAATGCGCCTCCCATTTTTCGTTGGGAAGCTGGAGTTCGCGGAGCTTTTTTTGCTCTTCGCCAAGCGAGGACAAACCGGCATTGATCTTGGGCTTCGAGCCGCCGGGCTTAAAGAGCTCGAGCGCCTCATCCCTTACCTGTTCCTCTATCTTACGAAAAGAGGCAAGCCCCGCCCCGGCGGCGAAAAGGATTTCCGCCAGCTCGCCTTCGCCCTTTATGATTTCGGATCCTCCTTCGATTAGCGTGTCGTGATCGATGCCGAAGCGCCGGGAAAAATCAACGGCCGATATTCTGCCGCAGGCTTCCCGCCATCGATCTTCATCGAGCAGGCAATCATCGGGACCTCTGAGGGTATTGGCGCGGCCCTTTCTTCTTACGGCCTCGATTATCGCGCCGTTGCCCATTCTTAGCGCCCCACCTATTCGCAGGTTGTTATAGGTGTGTTTGAAGGCGTCCTCGCACCGGTCCGGAATCCCGAAAAGCAGATATCCCAGGGCTCGCAGCGTGGAGCTTTTCCCGGCTTCATTGGGGCCGTATATCAGGTGCAGACCTTCGCCACCTCTGCCCAGATCAAGGCTGAGATCCGTGAAGGGACCACACGCGAGGAGGTCCAGCCGCATTATTTTCATGGTGATATCGCCATCATTCCGATATTCGGAGTCTTTGAACGAGCAGGGGCCGCACTTCATCGAGCAGTTGTGCGATGGCCCCCGGGTCATCGGGAGACACCGCCCCCGCGCCGCTTTTAATTTCAGGCGGAAGCTTGGCCCACAAATCACCCAGGTATGAGCCAAGCGCTCTCATCTGGTCGGGGTCCGCGCCGATTTCTTCGATAAGTTCCAGAAGAACTTCGACGGGACCGCCCTGGCCAAGGCTTTCCTCACTTGATGGAGGCGAAGTATCGACCTTTACCTTCTCGATCCACACCCTGTCTTGCAGGCAGAAAATCGCCCCGGCCCGGATGAGGTTGAGCAGCCGTTCGGGGTCCGCGGCGATCTTGTTGTGAGCCGGACATGCTCCGAAAACGTTGACACGGAGGGCCATGGAAATATCCGAGCCGGAAGCGATGGCCGAAACCCTGTTCATGATCTTTTCCATTGCCCCGGACTCGGTTTTTTCACCGCCGAGGTCGACCTCGCACTGTTCCCAACGGAAAACATCCAGGGGATGAAATTGGCATTCGGGTTGGCCGTTTTGGACCTTTACCAGCACGCATCCCTTCTCGCCGGTTTCCCTGATGCTTCGGCCCTGGAGGTTTCCGGGAAAGAGGATCGGGGGGTCTTGGCAAAGAGTTTGCCGTTTGTGAATGTGGCCGAGCGCCCAATAGTCGTAGCCTTTGCTCTTAAGGCCTTCGATGGTGCAGGGAGCATAAGGGTCGTGCTCGCTGCTTCCGGCCGCGCAGGTGTGGAGCATGCCGATGTTGAAATAGCCTTCGATCGCCGCCGGGTAGGCGGTCGAAAGGTCCCGGTTTACCGCCGCGGAGGCGAAGCTCTGGCCGTGTATGGCCACCCCGGTCTTTTCGAGGCGCACCGTGGCGGGGCTGCGAGATTCGAAGCGGTGGACCGCCTCGGGCAGCCGGAGGCTTTTGGTCATTTTGTTCGCCGCATCGTGGTTTCCGGCGATGATATGGACCGAAATGCCCGCTTGGGCCAGCCGCGCCATCCTGGACAGGAAAAAGAGTCCCGTGTTGTAGTCTTTCCAGTCTCCGTCATAGAGGTCTCCGCTTATAAGGAGGAAATCGACCTTCTCGGAGATTGCCAGCTCGACCAGGTTGTCGAGCGCCCTGCGGGTCGCCTGCCGGATCTGTTCGACCGGCGCCCCTTCATAGGCATCCAGCCTCAGCATCGGGCTGTCGAGGTGGATGTCTGCCGCGTGAATGAAAGAAAACATGGCACCCCCGAAGGAAACTAAAGAACGCTTTATACTTGTTGGTTCATTCATCAGGTGGGAAGGCCGGGAAAAAAGGAACATGCCCGACTTCGTTTCCCTTTTACTTTTCAATCCGGGCTTGCCGGATTATAACATGAAAGGACGGAGCCAGCCGCCTTAATCCTTTGCCGATGTGAGGAACAGATTCTTATGGACAGGGAAAACCCTCGTGAACCCGAGGGAAAGAAGCGAGGAGGCCTTTTTGCTGTATTGCCCTCCAATCAAGGTCCGCCAACCCTGTGGAAGATCGTGCGGGTCTGGCTGAAGATCGGCACGATCGGTTTCGGGGGAGGCTATGCGGTCCTGGATTTGATTCATTCTGAATTGGTTGTAAGGCACCAGTGGATTTCCGAGCAGCGGTTCGAGAACATGACAGCGCTCTCCGAAATGGGGCCCGGTGCGCTTACGGTGAACCTGATGGCCGCGATCGCCTACCGGCTGGGAGGCGTCCCGGCGATGGTCATGGCCACACTGGCCCTCATCCTGCCCTCTTTTTTGCTTATCGTGGCGCTTGCCGGGGTTTTTCTGGCCTGGGAAAACAACCCCTTCGTAAAATCGGCAATGGAAGGGCTGACCGCCGGAGTCGTGGGGCTTCTGATCGCGGTTGTATGGGACATGGCCAAACGCATTCCACGCCACTGGTGCTGTTTTTCGGTGGGCATCGCCGCTCTTGTTCTCGGGCTGGCATTTCCGGTCAATCCGATCTGGCTCGTGCTGATGGGAGGGCTCACCGGGGCCGCAAGGGTGTGGCTGGAGCCATTGTTCACCAAAAGAGCCGCCAAGGGTGAATCAGGCCACCAGAAAGTGGGAAAATGAACATCTTTTACGAGCTTGCTTTTTCGTTTCTAAAAATTGGCTTTTTTGGCTTTGGCGGAGGGTTCGCCATGATTCCTCTGATGCAGAACGCGGCGGTGTATCAGAGCGGCTGGCTTACTTCTTCGCAGTTCGGGGCGGCCATCGCCCTGGGGCAGGTGACGCCAGGGCCCGTGGCAATCAGCGCGACTTTCATCGGCTACAAGGTGGCCGGCCTTCCCGGAGCCCTCGTGGCCACCGTGGCAATTTTCACTCCTTCGCTTCTGTGCATGTACCTGCTCGAAAAATTCTACCTCAAGGTGCGGGGCAATGAGATCACCCAGGCCATCATGCACGGGGTGCTGCCCGTGGTGGCCGCCATTATCCTGACCGCGGCGATTTCTCTTGCCAGGCAGTCCCCGCACTATTTTTGGCAGACCGCCGTGATTGCGGCCGTAGCGGCTCTGGCCATATCGCGCCGGGTGAGCTACGGGCTGCTTGTGGCCGGTTCCATGGCCGTCGGGATTCTAATGGCTTTTGTGCGCGTATGAGGCGATCAAAACAAAACCCCGTGAGAAACCGCAACGCTCTTTATTATGGCGAAAACCCGCATTCCGGGCTTCAAGTCCAGTGTTTGGAGTGCAAGGGGGGTTATTCTGGCAAGCAGCGGACAGCCGATATCGAGCCTTACGTCCACAAGAGAGCCGTTTTCCCTGAGAATTTCCTCCACAGTTGCGGGCAGGATATTCTGCACGCTCGTCTGCTCGGGGGCAACCAGCGCAATGGCCACACTTCTGGCCTCTATGCGCACCCGGACCCTGCCGCCGAGCGCGACTGCAAGGCGTGGAACCTTGAGTAGTCCTCCGTGGAAACGCAGGTGACTCAGCCCCTGCGCATCATGGTGCGAGTCCACAACGGTGGTCAATATGGCGCCGCAATCCGTATAACCCGTAACACTTTGCAGGTCGCGGCGGCTCATAAGCTCCTCGATCGGTCCCGAGGCGACAGCGCGGCCCGAGTCCAGCACGACGATCCTGTCCGCAAGGTTTAGAATTTCTTCCAGCGAGTGGCTGACATAGACGATGGGAACCGAAAACTCCCCGGCCAATCGGGCGATAAAGGGCAGTACCTCGGCTCTTTTGGCAAAGTCGAGGGAGGCCAGCGGTTCGTCCATGAGCAGTGCGGAAGGGCTTGTCAGCAGTGCCCGGCCAATCGCCACACGCTGCTTTTCGCCGCCGGAGAGCTTGCCGGGGCGCCGGTCGAGCAGGTGTGCGATGCCGAGCAGATCGACCAACTGATCGAACTCCACGTAGCGTTCGGCTCGGGGAGCAAGGCGCATACCGTAGGTCAGGTTCGATCTTACCGAAAGGTGTGGAAAAAGCCGCCCGTCCTGAAACACATAACCGATACGCCGTTTTTCGGGAGCAAGGTCGATGGAATCTTTCGAGTCGAAGAGGCGGCGGCCGCCTGCGATTATATGGCCCTGGTCGGGGCGAACGAGTCCCGCGACCATGTTGATGATCGATGTCTTGCCCGCGCCCGAACGACCGAACAGGGCCGTGACGCCGGCCTCCCGGGACCGGAAGGCCGCATCGACCGTGAAACCGCCCTGCCGCTTTCTCACATGGACATCGAGCATGATTGCCTTCAGCCTTTCATGCGGGCCGCATAGAGCCTGGCCAGAATCTCGGAGACCACCAAAGCGGCCATCCCCAGCGCTACCGCGATAAGGGACAGGCGCATCGCCGCCCGTTCCCCTCCGGGGACCTGGGTCAGGGTGTAGAGAGCCAGCGGAAGAGTCTGCGTCTGCCCCGGGATATTGGAGACAAAGGTGATGGTAGCCCCGAATTCGCCAAGGCTGCGAGCGAAGGCCAAAATAGCTCCGGCCGTCACCCCCGGGACCGCAAGGGGTAGCGTTACGGTGAAAAACACTCTGAGGGGTCCGGCCCCGAGCGTTCGGGCCGCGGCCTCAAGACCTCGATCCACGTTTTCCATCGAAAGCCTTACCGCGCGTACGAGCAGAGGGAAGGCCATGACCGCGGAGGCCAGCGCCGCCCCCTTCCAGGTGAAGATGAATGTGATTCCGAATGTTTCGTGGAGCCACGCCCCCAACAGGCCCCTGTTTCCGAGCAGCACGAGCAGCAGGTAGCCCACCACAACGGGGGGCAGAACCAGCGGCAGATGAATCAGGCCGTCCAGGACCGACTTTCCGGGAAACTTGAGCCGCGCAAGAACCCACGCCGCGAGAATGCCGAACGGAAGGCTCGCGGCCACGGCCCAGACCGAGACCCGGAGGCTCAGTTTCAAGGCCTCCATTTCGAGGGGAGTAAGACCGAAGGGGTTCATTTGGCCACAGTGAAACCGTATTTTTTAAAAATCGCGAGCGCTTGCGGAGCCTTGAGAAATTTTAGAAAACTCCTTGCGGCCGGACTTTCATGGCCTGTGACCAGCGCCGCCGGATAGACGACCGGCGCATAACTGCTTGCCGGAAATACGCCGACCACCTTGACTTTGCCGGTAATCGCGGCGTCTGTGGCATAGACCACGCCAAGAGGCGCTTCGCCGCGTTCGACCAAAACGAGCGCGGCGCGAACATCGCTTGCCCGGGCCACGCTATCTGCAACGCTTTTCCAGACGCCCAGCGCTTCCAGTGCCTGCTTTCCGTAAATACCTGCGGGCACGTGGGCCGGATCCCCCATCGAGAGCTTCCCGCCGGCAAGAAGCCCGGCCAGGTTGAAGCCGCGAGTAATATCGACTTTGTCGATTCCGCTATTCGCGGGGGCGATCAAAACGAGGCGATTGCCCAGAAGATTCATGCGGGTTGCCGGATCGATCAGTTTTTTGGCGGCCAGATAATCCATCCATTTTTCATCGGCCGAGATGAAGACGTTGGCGGGTGCGCCGTTTTCGATTTGTTCGGCCAGGGTCGAAGAAGAAAGATAGGACGCCCTGAAGGAGGACTTTTCGTTTTTTACGAATAATTTGCCTATATCATTCAAGGCGTTGGTAAGAGATGCGGCAGCGAACACGGTGAGGCCGCCGCCTGCGCGCGCCGGGGCATGAGGGGCGGCGAGCAGGCCTAGAGCCGCCACGAAGGTCATGACTGCTCGAAACGACGGATTGTTTTTAATAATCATCATCATCTCCTGTGAACATTATTGCCAATTTACCAGTTTAAGGCCGGCCCGGCCACAAAAAGAGCTTTTTCGAGGGGGCGATCCCTGCCTGTTCGGTTTGGAGATTGCAGGCAAGTTGTCGGCAGGCCTCAGGGAAATCCCCCCCCGGAGTGAAGGCGGTGTTTTGAGGCGGCAAACATTTGATGTCGTCTATGATTGTCCATGAGCACCCAAAAAGTATACCGCTCGCATTTCATGACGTCACATGTCGTGTTTAAACCAAATACTCTTTTTGTTCCCTCCGGGCAAGGCGAAAATGGCGCGGGCGGGGCTGGGGGCAATCCGCCATTTTGAATCGGCGAAAGATGGCGGTGGGGAATTTGGTTTGCGAGCGGATGGTGTTTTGGGATGTGCGAGCGCGGGGCCGGCGCAAATTCAAGGAGGACATGCATCGCCGGTTTTGCAATTACGGCCAATGCGGGGAGCGTCGCGCGCTGATAATTGAAAAATTTATTTTTTGTTGATTTGTCTATCATGCTGATTTAACGTGTATTTAAGCATTATTGGGTAAAAAATAACAGCAGGAATAACAGCATGGGAACAGCATGGGAACAGCATGGGAACAGCGGAGATAACAGCATGGGTAACAGCATGGTTAACAGCACAGGAACAGCATGGTAACAGCAAGGGGAAAAAGGTCGAAAAACGGGGGGATTGGACCGAGGCGCGTAAATAGGCGATAGAACGGGGGGGCGGGTGAAAAAATGGTGTAGCGAGCGCGGCCGGGGTGAACAGTGGTGCCTGGGGGCGCCTCGGCCTCGGGGCGAGGGTGTCCGGATGGCGGTCGGAGGAGTGGAACGAACATTCAGTTTTCAAAGAACCCTTGTCATCGGGAGCTTGGGTGGAAAGGCCCGGGCGCCGATAACCGTGGACTCCGCGGGGGGTTTTATATCACGGAGGGGTTTGGAGGTGCAAAGCGGCGGCCAGAAGCGGCAAATAGGGGCGGCAATAGAAACGGCAATCAGAAGGGGAAAAAAGGTGTGGACGGGTTGTGGATTGAGAGAGTGGCGGGGAGCGTAGAGCCCGGGCTCCGTTACTGAATATTATTATAAACACAAGCAGAGCAGTCAGTCAGGCGAGAGGACTGTGCAAGGTTCAATAATACCCCCTCAATCCGGCCATAGCGATAGTGTATTCAGCGAAGCGCTCCGCGATACATCGAAGATACTCTACCTGGCGAGCCTATGGATGTCTTTGCCGTTCGATTTTTTTATAAAGAGTACAGGTAAGAGCGATCTGCGAAACGATTTGGCAAAACAATTACCACTTCCATCAACCAGTAATATGTGTGCCTATTCGGTGGTCCGCACGCTCATGCTTACATTCCTTACAACTCAATTCGCCAAGCTCTGGGCGGAGGCTTTCAAAAAGGATTTTTGCTCAGACCGCTGGACCAAAGACGACCCCCGCCTCGACAACGCCAAATTCGCCAATCTCACGCCCGAGTGGACCCGCAATTGCGCCCTACGGACCGACTACGAGCGCCGGCAGGCTCTCGTCGAAATCGATGTTCTCACATCCATGGCATTGGGCCTTACGCTGGAGGAACTGAAGACCATCTACCGGGTCCAGTTCCCCGTTCTTCGACAAAAGGAGGCCGACACCTGGTACGATCAAAACGGCCGCATCGTGTTCACGGCAAGCAAGGGCCTCCCCGGCGTCGGCTTTTCCAGGCCCGAGTGGGAGCCCATCAAAAACAGGAAGAGCGGGACCGTCTCCCGGACCATCATGGACGACACCCTTCCCGGGCGGACCTCGGGAGAGAACGATCACCTATGTTGCCCCCTTCGACAAGTGCGACCGGGAGGCCGATTATGAAACCGCATGGGCGGAATTCGAGAGACGATTCGACCACGAAGACGCCCGGCCGCTTTCTTCCCGAGTGAAAAAGGCATGATCTTTCGCCGGCGCCTCCATTTTTTGTTATACTGAGGCAGTAAATGTAGGATTGGGTGAAAGGAGGTAAGATAAACATGCCGATAGTAAAAGCATCATCCAAAGGTCAGATCGTTATCCCCAAAGAGTTTCGAGAAAAGCTGGGAATAGGAGCCGGCAGGAAATTGCTGCTCCGGATTGTGGAAAACCACATGGAGATCGTCCCGTTGCCGGAGGAGCCCGTGAAGGGTTTGCGGGGAATGCTCAAGGCGGAGACCTCCCTTGCCGCGGAGCTGCTCGATGAAAGAAGAAGGGACGACGCCTGCGATGAAAAGCGTCACATTTGATTCCCACGCCATATTGAAGTTCGCCCAGGACGAAGCGGGAGCGGAGCGGGTGGAGGAACTCCTGCGCGCGGCGGAAGAGGGGCATGTACGCGCCTACGTGAACGAAATCAACCTGGGAGAGGTCTATTACATAACCGTGAGAAGAATGGGCGTCGAACCGGCCAGGCGATTCCTGGAGCAGTTTTGCACCCTCGCGGTGGATAGAGTCGCCGCCTCCTGGCAAATCATCGAGTCCGCCGCCGAGTTGAAGGCGCGTCACGCCCTTTCCTACGCGGATTGCTTTGCCGCCGCCACGGAGCTCAAATACGAGGCTTCCGTCGTGACCGGCGACCCCGAGTTCAAGAAGGTTGCGCACCTGGTCCAAATTGAATGGATATGAGCCAAAGGGAGTTCGGGAGCGAATTTAAGACGGTCTCCCAGGGGGGATATTTCCTGGAATGGGAGTGCGGCGCCGACCAGAAAATACCCTTGAATGAGCCTGCAAGAGAACTTCTTCTCTCCCATGCTCGAGTCGAAAATAGCGAATACGTGTTCCCCGGTCGCGGGGGGCGACAACGGACGGACATCAAGAAGCAGTTGAACAAAATAAAGGAGCGGGCCGGCCTGCCTAAAAATTTCCGGGCGCTGCACGGCCTCCGGCACGTATACGCCTCGATGCTGGCTTCGAGCGGGGAAGTGGCGATGAACACCCTGCAAAAGCTCCTGACCCACAAGTCGCCGCAAATGACGCAGAGATATGCCCACCTTCGGGACAAGGCATTGCGCAAGGCCTCCGATCTGGCCGGGAGCATTATCGGGCAGGCCATGAGCGGGGGAGAAAAGAAGGTGATACAGCTTAACGAACGGACTGGCGCATGACTCAGAGTGACAAAGGGCGAATCGGGACAGCTATCCGGACGTTTGTCGATGACCGGGCCGTCAAGTTTACCATCCACGCTCACCGGGAGATGGTTGAGGAAAACATTACGGTTTCCGAACTGCTTAGCAGTCTGGCGGATTGCGTTCTTCTCGAGGATTACCCGGACCACAAACGCGGAGCGTGCCGCCTTGTGTGCGGCAAAGCGAAAACCGGACGCTATTTGCATACGGTCTGCACATACGGATACCCGGAGGCGATTATCATTACTACATACGAGCCGAAGCCTCCAAACCGGGAAACCGCTTTTAAAAGAAGGATGAAGCAATGACAAAGTGTACTATCAATTCCTGCCCTGGAGAATACGAAAAGAAACATATTTTGCATACGGTCAAATATCAGGAGCGCGTGATCGTGATCGAGAACGTACCCGCCGAGGTTTGCTCAGTTTGCGGGGATGTGTTGCTCTCGCTTTCCACGGTCGAGGCCATCGAGGCGATGTTGGAAAATCCAGGAGAACCGGTCCGCACCGCTCCTATTTATGAAATGCCGGGAGAAGCCGCGGCCTGAGAGGTCATCAAATTCCCGGAGGGGGCAGATGCCGTCCGATCTGCGGCGCAACCGGAAAGGTCATCAGCTTTGAGAATGCGAGGGATCGATTACGAACGGATCGGAAGCCGATTGGAAGGAGAGAGCGCAGGGTTCCCCGAGAAGTGGGTATTTTTTGAACCGTCCAGCTGGCGGGGAGCGTCCATGGAGTGCGGGAACCTTTCGTCATCACCGCCTGCATGCCCCTCGTACAAAGCGCCGGATGCAAGATCAAACGAGCGGCAATCCTGTTGATGATCGCGAAAACAGGATCAAAGCTCTTCATCGTTCTATTTATGGATCATCCGTTATCCTCAACGGCCTGCCATCGCCCATGGCTATCAATGCTCCAGTTGGCCGCATTTTCCAAAGAGGATCCGGGTACCCATGTAAGCGCCCCTTTCCATGGGATGCCCGGATCCCATCCGCCAAGAAACTCTTTCGCTCCATGCATTACTCGAATTTGATGCCCGCCCTCATCCAACGCATGTCCCCAAACAATGTCGCTCTCTATTTCGGGATGCTCTCTATCCAGACGAACTCTTTTGCCAAAGACGAACAAGTCACTTGATTCCTCGTGCCATTCCAAACGGCATATTTTACCAAGACCGTATCTGGTATCACCTCCGACAAAGAGAGTACCGATATTGTCCAACCGCCTGTGAAAACCGTTGTTTTTCAGGAAGACGTACCCTAAGAGCAGCATGGCATTAGCTTCCCCCTGGCATTTGGGATCACGCCACCAGGGATTGATACATTCTGTCTCCCGGAGTGAGCCTTCGGACGCCGAGTCGGATTCAGGGGCGATTGCGGTGCCGGGCCTGGAGTCGAGCAGACGACGCCTGAAGTCATGGTCTGACAAGTCTAGTCGGTAATCCTGGCGATGCCACCACAGACCCAACTTGTTGTTCGCCGTACTGTCTCGTTTGTCGTACTCAGTGGTTGCATATAGCGGCTCGCCGTCGCTGCCTCCGGGCATGGACGAGCAAGAAGGAGCTGTCAAGACTGCGACTTCAACCGGAACGGGCTAGGCCTTGACAGTTCGTTCGTTCGTGCAGCTTCAGGGTTACGGCGGCAGGGGATGGAGTGGGGGAGGGTGCGGGTGCGGAAATTGAGATTTGTTTTATGTTATTACTTTTATTGGAGCGGGAGACGGGCTTCGAACCCGCGACCCTCAGCTTGGAAGGCTGATGCTCTAGCCAACTGAGCTACTCCCGCTCGAAAGGGCATGTTTAACACAAAAAACTCTAATTTGTAAGGACTAAATTGAACCGATTTCGCAATTGGACTGGCGCAATAAAGCGCGGGGTTTTCAACGTGATCTATTGGGTCTTTCGACAACGACCTTGTCGACTCCATCTTTTTCCGCGAGCAAAACGTTCACCTGTTCTTCGGGGCTGGTGTCCAGTGCGATGCCTACGAACTGGCTGCAGATGGGCAACTCCCTGTGATCCCTGTCGACCAGCACGGCCACCTGCACTCTGATCGGGCGGCCGTAGTCGATCAGGGCGTCGAGAGCGGCCCGGACGGTTCTGCCGGTAAAGAGCACATCGTCAATCAGAACGACTTCCAGGTCGTCTATGCGGAATGGCAGATTGGTTCCTTTGATCACGGGTTGGGTGTGCAGGCGGGTCCAGTCGTCGCGGTAGAGCGTTATGTCAAGAGAGCCAAGAGGCACGGGCGTGCCGAGCCTGTTTGAGATTATGGCCGCAATCCTGCCGGCCAAAAAAACGCCGCCGGTGTGAATGCCCACCAGGGCAAGCTTCCGCGGGTCCCTGCTCGATGTGATAATCTCTGTCGAAAGACGTTCGAGCGCTGCCTGAACGTCCCCAGCTTCCATAATTACGCGACCGTCGACGAATCCCATGTCAGTGCCCGCCTTTGAAAGCGAAGATCAGAAACATGAAAGGCGCCTTACGGCGCCAGCATCTGTTTCTGGCTGCTTTGAGAACCAGGAATCCCCAAAGGTTCCTAGGTAGCAATTTTTTCGCAATAAGTCAATTGTTAAGCCCCGCGCTCGGAAGAGCTCGGCTGCTTTCCCGCCGGTCCAACACCGGGGCGCCGCCTTTTTCAAAGGGAGGAAAACCTTACCCCGGCCTCCGATATGAACGGGTTTGCGGACGCTGACGAGCTAAAAATTCGCCAACGTGGTCGTTTCCTTGTTTTTCGTGCTTTCCCGGGGTGTGGGCCTTGCGGCCTCGACGACCGGCTGTTTGCTCCGGGATCAAAGTGGTCGATTCAGCGGCGCATTATCGGGGGCAAGCCATTGCGGGGGCGCAATGGCCGATTGATCGCATCGGCCGGGCTTCTTAGTATAATAAGGAAGCCCATGGTTTTTGTATGGAGTAATCTTCATGGCCAAATCGAGATTGGTTTTTTCGACTTTTATGCTGATTATTTCAGTGGTCTTGTCGCCCATGTTTTCGACCGGTGCCGCCAGGGCGCAATGCGGCTGGATGGATGGTCTTAGCGCGGTGCGGATGTTTAACGGCCCTTCGGACAATAGATGGATGGGGACCTGGGAGCCGGGTCGGGATTTTGGCTGCCCCGCGGTTGCGTGTTCGTTTCACTCACCGCCCGCCACTGGGGCAAACGATCCTCCGTCCCGACGGCCGGGTGTAAAAAAGGCCATTGGCGGCGACAGCTGTCCTTCCAGCCATGACATAGACTGCGATTGCCCGCCGGTCGCGTATCCCTGCTGTGCCGGCGTTTACGAAGGCGCGCCGTGTTCGGGGTGATGGCAAACCGTTTAAACTAGAAGAGACACTTTTTCCCGATGGTCAAATTTTTTTCTCCGAACGGTTCTCTAACGGAGAGTACCACATCGGGTATGGCGTCATCGAACAGGAGCTTTTGCAGGCACTGGAGCGTGTAGGCGTCCGCGGGTCTGCCGTCGACCGTGATGATCCGCTCACCGGGAGCAAGTCCCATATTTGCGGCGGGCGAGGGCTTCCAGACGCCGGACACAAAGGTTTTGCCCGCGCTATCGCGACCCACCGCGAGGCCCGTGCTGTAGAGGTTGTCGAGAGGCTTCGCCTCGGGCGCGGGAACCAAAAGCATCTTTCGGGCGGGGTAGTCGATGGTCACAGCGAAGTGGGACAGGAGCCCGTAGCCGATGAGGGCGTATTTCTGCCCCGACTGCGTGGTGGCTACGACCTTTCCGACTCTAAGCGATCCTATGTCCAGGTTGTTCAGGCGCACGAGCCTGGCCTTGTCCATGTTGCCGAAATTTCCGCTGCCCATCGCGCCGGTTCCAACGAGTTGCGCATCGGTGTTGGCCCTGTCCAAAAAGGCGCCCGGGATGGACACGGAATCATAGAGGCCGGTATCCACCCCGGCCGTGAAAGCGGTATTGCCGCACCGGGTGGCGATCTGTGGGACGAAGGCGCTCTGCCAGTCGAGCCCGATCGGGACAATGACTCCGCCGGGAACCGCGGCCAGCGGGGTGGCGCCGTCTGAGAGCGTGAGAAGTTTTCTGTGGTAATCGATTTCAACCTTGAAAAATCGCAGAAAATTGGAGCCGATAAAACCGTCGATGCGGATTCCCGCCCTTTGCCGGAAATGGGGATCGAAGACTACGGCGGAAACATCTTGGGCTTTGAAGCCACCCAGGGAGAGGCTTTTCAAACGGGTAAGGCAAACCTGGTCGGCCGCCCCCGTAACCCCCCGGGCTCTACATTGCCCTTCCATAGGGAGGCCGAGTCGAGCGGCGAACCGGCTGGTCAAGGCGGTAATGGAGCCCGTATCCAGGACGAAGGTACAGTTTGGAGCCGAGCCGTCAACGCTTGCCTGGACGATGATCAGGTGGCCGACAAGCTTGAAGGGCAAGGTTGTCTTCGCGCCAGGGGCAACAATGGCCCGTCCTGAGGAAAGGAGCGAAGCGGAGTTGTCCGCGCGGCAGAAAACAGGTGAGGTGATGAGCGCGCAAAAGATCAGCAGGAAAAAACAAATCCTTTTCACAAAATGCCTCCCAAAGCTTTGATGCAGGTTTATTTGAACCAGTTTTTTTTCGACCCGTCGACAAGTTCGCGACCTTCACCCGGAAAGGGATCGCAGTCGCTTCGGGCAAGGGGTTTGCGGACACCGGGCCAAATGCCCGTAACGGGTTCTGTGCCCTCGAGGGCGGCCGGAGGCGGCGCGGTATCGACAAGGGCGGGGGATGCGCCAAGGTCCGCACCGGGGACCGAAGCGCTGAATTCTATCGGAATTCCGTTGGGGTCGAAGGAGTAGACGGAGTAAATGATGCCGTGATCCATCACGTCGGAAACCCAGAAGCCGGCTTCTTCCAGGGTCTGTCGCAGGGCGCACAGGCAATCGAAATTTTCGACGGCGAAAGAGACATGGTCGAAGACCATCGGGCCGGACACAGGAGTCCCGTGGTCCTTTTCGGGTACGGGTTCAACGTTTGGCCATTCAAAGAAAACGATATAATTTCGGGGTGAAATTTCAAAGAAGTAGAGTTTGTAACCGCTTTTGCCGAGACCTCCGACGAGCCGCATGCCGAGAAGATCGCGCCAGAAGCGAATCGTGGTCTCAATGTCCCGCGTAGCCATTGCCAGATGATGGATGCCTTTTAGTCCAAACAATTGGTTTCTCCCTCTGTGCACCATATATGCAATAAATTGTTGGAAAAGTCATCCCCCGGGAGGAAAAAATGGAGACGGGCGGGGCGCAACAAAGGCTCGGGGCGAGTAAGTGGTGATTTTCACCAAGCCCGGCCGGAGCGGGACGGCAGCTTTGGCGAAGGGTGATTAGATGTTGAAATCCAAGCTTGTTCGTGCTATTGGAGCGTCTCGTGTAATTGCGGTGCGGGGGGCCGGCAGACATTGAGCAATTGTGAAATGTCCGCTCCTTGGCATAGGATAGGGAGGGCGGGATTTTTCTCCTCGCTTTTCGGCATGCGCGGGCGCTATCCGGGTAATATGACTGGCATTTTTAATTGACCTTTCGGGGTGGCCGAGTTAAATCAGATTCGAATCTCCAGGGAAGACGCGCTTTTATCGAAACTAATCGAATGAGACCGCGGGGTTGCTGCGGGGAGCTTCGTAAACTTTCGCAGGCGTAGTCGCGCAGAGTGTGAATTTCGCGCTGATCATAGTCGGTTTGCCGCCCCGCGGTATACCACGGGTAAGACATGGCCATAGAACACCATCTTAAAAAACACCGGGAAGAAATCAGCCAAAAGTGGTTTGATCTGCTGGCGTGCACGTATCCGCAGCAAACCGTACGGCTGTTCAAAAAAGAAAGCGACCCGTTCGCCAATCCGGTCGGGCAGACTTTCAAGGCGGCAATCGGGGAAATCCTCGACGAGTTTTTGGGGGAAAACAGGGCAGAGGCCCTGGCGCCTCTGCTCGACAAGGTGATAAGGGTGCGCGCGGTGCAGAGTTTTTCGCCCTCCGAGGCCCTTGGTTTTATTTTCGGCCTGAAAAAGCTGGTTGAAGAGATTCTCGAAGAGGAGCTGGCCGAGGGTGAGATGGAGATGGGGGATTTGCGTGAGTTCGAGGGGAAAGTGGAGGCGATGGGCCTTCTTGCGTTCGACGTCTACACGCGCTGCAGGGAAAGCCTGTTCGAGATAAAGATTACAGAGATGAAAAGTAACACGCGCCGGCTTCTTGAGAGGGCGCAATTAATCATTGGCGAGTAGTGTGGCGGGCATTCACCGTTTATTTTCAGGAGGTTTGGTAAATGGGCATCAAATTTTCCCTAGCAGCAGTCGTTGGTCTCATTCTGGCTGCTTTCATCGGAGTCTCGGGCGGCGGGCTCTCTCATTTTTTCGGCGTAACCATGCCGTATCTGGCAATTCTATTGTTTCTGGGTGGGGTTGTTTACAGGGTTCTCAAGTGGGGGCGAGCGCCCGTTCCCTTCCGGATACCCACCACCGGCGGCCAGGAAAAATCGCTTCCCTGGATAAAGCACGCCAAGTTCGACAATCCTTCGACCAAGGGGCAGACCGTCGTTCGGATGGCCCTGGAGGTGTTTCTATTCCGTTCGCTTTTCCGCAACACGAAATTCGAATTGGAAAAGGGTCACAGGCTTTTCTACCAGTGGGAGAAATGGTTGTGGCTTGCCGGGCTTGTGTTTCACTACTGCTTCCTGGTGATTTTACTCAGGCATTTGCGCTTTTTCACCGAGCCTGTTCCCGGATTCGTCCAGGGCATCGAAAGGCTTGACGGTTTACTCCAGGTCGGGCTGCCCGGTATTTACATCACCGACGGGCTTTTCATGCTGGCGGTGACATACTTGATCATCCGGCGGCTCATCATTCCGCAGGTGCGCTACATTTCGCTTCCGCAGGATTATTTTCCGCTCTTTTTGCTCTTTGCCATCGGAACCACGGGCATTCTGACCCGTTATTTTTTCAAGGTGGATCTGATTAAAGTCAAGACCATGGTAATGGGGCTCATTTCCTTCCATCCGGTTGTGCCGGCGGGGATAGGCGCCATTTTCTTCGTTCACTTTTTTCTGGTGTGTACGCTGTTTGCATATTTCCCCTTCAGCAAGCTGATGCACGCGGGTGGAATCTTTATGAGCCCGACGCGTAATCTGCCCAATGACAACCGGATCCGGCGACATGTGAATCCGTGGAATTACCCGGTCAAAGTCCACTCGTACGCTGAATACGAAGATCATTTCAGGGAGAAGATGGTGGAGGTCGGGCTGCCCGTGGATAAAGAACTGGAGCCAGCCCCGAAGGCTACGGCCGATTCATAGTCTTGGCCGAGCGGCTCGCCGGCCGTCGCGCTATCGAGTCATAGGGCCAAGTTGGACCTATTCGACCTATATCATTATCTGAGGAGCTATATAAGCAATGGCTAAGGTCCCCAAACCAAGCGAACTCGAACTGCAGCACGTTCTTCCGAAAACGGATTGGATGGACACGCCGGCAGTTTTCAGGCCCGGAAATTTCAGCTATCCGGGCAAGGCAAAGAACCTGAAGGTCCTCGGGCTGGCAAACCCCAGGGAATGGTCCCCGATGGACGAGGACTGGAAACTGCCCGCGGACTGGAAAAACATCATTTTGGAAGGTCTGAGGGAGCGGCTCGACAAGTACCGCACGCTCAAGGTTTTCATGGACATATGCGTGCGCTGCGGGGCGTGCGCGGACAAGTGCCATTACTACCTGGGGTCGGGAGATCCGAAGAACATGCCGGTTCTGCGGGCGGAGCTTCTGAGATCGGTCTACCGCAAGGAATTTACCCTTGCCGGAAAGATCATGGGCAAAATGGTTGGCGCCCGCGATCTTACCGAAGACGTGATCAAAGAATGGTTCATGTACTTTTTCCAATGTACGGAATGCCGCCGCTGCTCGCTTTTCTGCCCCTACGGGATCGATACGGCGGAGTTTACGATCATCGGGCGCGAACTGCTCAACCTGATCGGCTGCAACATCGACTGGATCGCGGGGCCGGCAGCCAACTGCTATCAGACCGGAAACCACCTGGGGATTCAGCCGCACGCCTTCAAAGACATGATCGACTTTTTCGTCGATGAAATCGAGGCGGTAAACGGAATAAGGGTCGAGCCCACATTCAACCGCAAGGGGGCCGAGTTTTTGTTCGTTACGCCTTCGGGCGACGTTTTCGCCGATCCGGGCACATACACCCTGATGGGATATTTGATGCTCTTCCACGAGATAGGGCTCGACTACACCTGGAGCACCTATGCTTCGGAGGGTGGAAACTTCGGCTTTTTCACCTCCCACGAGATGATGAAGCGGCTAAATTCGAAGATGTATGCCGAGGCGAAAAGGCTGGGGGTAAAATCGATCATCGGCGGGGAGTGCGGCCACATGTGGCGGGTCATCAACCAGTATATGGATACGGTTAACGGTCCGGCCGACTTTATGGAAGTGCCCAAATCCCCGATTACCGGCACGCGGTTCGACAATGCGGCTTCCACAAAGATGATTCACATCGTGGAGTTTACGGCCGATCTGATCAAAAACGGCAAGTTGAAGCTCGATGCGAGCCGAAACGACAACCTGGTGATGACCTACCACGATTCGTGCAACACGGCGCGTGGAATGGGCTTTTTCGATGAGCCGCGCTACGTATTGAACAACGTCTGCAACAATTTCTACGAGATGCCGCCCAACACCATCCGGGAGCAGACCTTTTGCTGCGGTTCGGGTTCGGGTTTGAACAACGACGAGTTCATGGAGATGAGGATGCGCGGCGGTCTTCCGCGGGCCAACGCGGTGCGCCACGTTCACGAAAAATTCGGCGTAAACGCTCTGTCCTGCATTTGCGCCATCGATCGTGCGGCCCTTCCGACCCTCATGAACTACTGGGTCCCCGATGTTACCGTCTACGGTCTTCACGAGCTGGTGGGCAACGCCCTGGTGATGGAAGGCGAAACAGAGAGGACCACCGACCTGCGCGGCGAACCTCTGCCAGGAATGGAGGATAACGAGAATGAAGATATATGATGGGAAATATATCCTTGTCGGCCTGCTCGTTTTTGGCGTGCTGGCGACTTTCCCGATATGGTTCGATCACGGGAAGGTCGTTGCGCCCGCCAATCCCAGCCTCAACACTCCGGTCATAGACGCCATGATGAGCAAGCACTGCATCCTGCCCAAGGCTCAGATGATCACCGAGCACATGAAGCTCTTAAACGTCTGGAGGACCGAGGTGGTTCGCTACGGCAAAAGGGTTTACGTGGCGCCAAGCGGCAAGAAATATGAAATGAGCCTCGAGACCGAGTGTTTCCGATGCCATTCGAACAAGGCACAGTTTTGCGACAGGTGCCATAATTTTGCCGGCCTGGACAAGGCGACCGACCCCTACTGTTTCAGTTGCCACGTAGTGCCCAGCGAGAAAAAGCCTGGCGCCGGTAAAGTCGCTATGGTCCACAAGGAGAGCAAGTGATGGATAAGAGCAAAAGGGATTTTTTGAAGATCGGGGGCTTGTGCGCGCTGGGGTTGAGTTCCCTTGAAGTTGCCGATGCCTTTGCCAAATCTCATGCGACCAAATTTTTGACCAATCCCCAGGCAAGTCATGCCAAGCGGTGGGCCATGGCCATCGATGTCAAGAAGTGCTGGAAGGCGGAGAAAAAGGAGTGCAAGGATTGCATCCTGGCCTGCGACTGGGCGCACAATATTCCGGACATTCCGGTGAAAAGGCAGGAAGTGAAGTGGCTTTGGAACGAAAAGTACCAAAACGCTTTCCCCGACATGGAAAACGAGTTGGAGCCCGAAGAGGTGAAAGACAAGCCTTTCCTGGTTCTTTGCAACCACTGCACGAATGCTCCCTGCGTGCGGGTGTGCCCGACCCAGGCCACCTTTAAAAGCCCCGACGGCATTACGATGATGGACATGCACCGCTGCATCGGCTGCAGGTACTGCATGGCGGCCTGTCCCTACGGTGCGAGGAGTTTCAACTGGAGGGATCCGCGGCCTTTCATAAAGAAGATCAATCCCGCTTACCCGACCAGGGACCGCGGAGTTGTGGAAAAGTGCGACTTTTGTGTCGAGCGGCTTGCCGTGGGCAAAATCCCCGCCTGTGTCGAGGCGTGCAAGGACAAGGCGCTTATTTTTGGCGACCTGGACGATCCGAATTCCGAACTGCGAAAGGCGCTTGCTTCTCGCTATTCCATCAGGCGCAAACCCGAACTCGGGACCAAGCCCGGCGTTTACTATCTGATCTGAGGCTAGAGTAGTCAAAGGAGAGTTGAACATGCTTGAAAGAGCACTTAGCGGAAGCGCTGGATACAAAAGACTACTGGGGGGCCTGTCAATCCTGATGGGGCTTGGCTTTATCGCCTACCTTACTCAGTGGGAAAACGGCCTCATGATTACCGGGATGGGCAGGGACGTTTCCTGGGGGCTCTACATCTCCCAGTTTACCTTCCTCGTCGGTGTGGCCGCCTCAGCCGTCATGGTGGTGCTTCCCTACTACATCCATGACGTCAAGGTTTTTGGCAGAATCACCATCCTGGGTGAATTTTTGGCGATCGCAGCGGTTATCATGTGCGTTACCTTCGTTTTGGTCGACCTTGGCAAGCCGATGCGCGTTTTGAACGTTTTGCTCTACCCCACGCCGTGGTCCATGCTTTTCTGGGACGTGGTGGTCTTGAACGGCTATCTTCTGCTCAACATTTTGATCGGCTGGAACGTTTTGGAGGCGGAGCGAAAGGGGACTCATTACCCCAAATGGGTAAAGCCGCTGATCTATCTGTCCATTCCCTGGGCAGTGAGCATTCACACGGTTACGGCTTTCCTCATCGCGGGTCTTCCCGGAAGAGAGTACTGGCTTACCGCCATCATGGCCGCGCGATTTTTGGCTTCGGCCTTCTGTTCGGGTCCCGCGCTTTTGATTTTGCTTGCTCTTATCGTCAAGAAGTACACGAAATTCGATCCGGGCAAGGAAGCTATCGACAAGCTGCTAACGATTGTCACCTACGCCATGCTGATCAGTGTTTTCTTCGTGATCCTGGAGGTTTTCACCGCTTTTTACAGCCAAATCCCGGGGCATATGGAAAGCCTGAAATATCTGTTCGTCGGACTTGACGGCAAACATGCGCTCGTGCCTTTCATGTGGCTTTTCGTGATTTTGGCCGTTGCCGGGGTTGCACTGCTTTTGCACCCCAATGTCCGCAAGAATGAAAAGCTTCTCGTCGCCGCCTGCTGCTGTGTATTCTTTTCGATGTACCTCGACAAGGGGGTCGGCTTGATCATTGGCGGTTTCATTCCGAACATGTTCGGCCAGGTCCATCAGTACGCACCGACTCTGCCCGAGTTGATGATTGTCGCCGGTGTGTGGGCAACCGGGTTTTTCGTGCTGACGATCCTCTACAAGATCGCCGTATCGGTCAAGGAAGAGGTCCAGGGATAGTTGTAAGTCTTCGCGCCGCCGGCCCTTGCGGGGTTGTGAGGCGCAACGGATATGTGGTGGATGTAAGGCCCGCGCCGGGTAACCGGTGCGGGTTTTTTTTATGGCTTACCCGCGGAAGGAAGCCTGCCGGGTGAAAAAGACCCGAAATCCCCCCCACCCCCCATTATGGCTTTGCGGAAAAGGGGGGCGAATGAGCTTCGCGGTGCCGACGATTGGCACCGGCCCCATGAATGCCGCGGGGCGCCAAACTGGCCGACTCGTTTATGACCGCGCGGGTGACGGTAAAATCCACAATGACGGGCGGTGAAAAAGTGCGGGGTTCCCGACAATATATTTTGGCGGGATTGCAAGGGGAGGCTGGCCGCGGGTTGCGGCCGGCCGGACGTTCTTAGCTGAAAGGATTTGTGATGACGATTGTCGCCTCGCGGCCGGGGGCTACGGAAATGAGATGGACGGGAATGCCCGAGAGTTTTTCGATGGCCCGGAGGTAGCTTCGGGCATTTTGCGGCAACTCGGACCAGGTGCGAACTTTGGAGATATCTTCCTTCCATCCGGGAAACTCTTCGAAGACAGGTTCGCAGTTTTCGAGAGCGTCCAGTTCGGCGGGCACCAGATCGAGCGAGCGGCCACGGCAGTTGTAGGAAACCGCGATTTTGAGCACGGGAATTCCGGTCAAAACGTCAAGCTTGGTGACAGCCAGTCCGCAGAGGCCATTGAGCCTCACCGAGCTTTTGAGTGCCACCATGTCGAGCCAGCCGCAACGGCGGGGCCTGCCGGTAGTGGCCCCGAATTCACCGCCGACCGTTTGAATGAGTTTTCCGGTCTCATCGAGCAGTTCGGAGGGGAAGGGACCTCCGCCCACACGAGTGGTGTAGGCTTTGACCACGCCGATAACGGAGTCTATGCTCGTGGGGCCGACGCCGGCGCCGCAACAGGCGTTGGCGGCCACCGTGTTGGAAGAGGTGACGTATGGGTAGGTGCCGTGGTCGATATCGAGAAGGGTCCCCTGGGCGCCTTCGAAAAGAATGTTTTTCCCCGAGCTCCGGGCTTTCTGGAGTTCCACGGAAACGTTTCCGGCAAAGGGTTTGAGCTTCTCGCCGTAAGCGAGGTATTCATCCGTGATCCTGGCGGGATCGAGCGGTTTGTCATTTAAGAAGTTTTCGAGGATGAAGTTCTTTTCTTCGAGATTTCTCGCCAGCTTCTCGGCAAAAACGGAAGGGTTGAAAAGATCGTGGACCCGGATGCCGTTTCTGCCCACCTTGTCTTCGTAGCAAGGGCCGATGCCCCTGCCGGTGGTGCCGATGGCGGTTTTACCCTTTTTTCTTTCCCTGGCGAGATCGAGCGCCTGGTGATAGGGCATGATCACATGGGTGTAGTGGCTTACAAGGAGGTTGTCCGGAGTTACGGGCAAGCCCACCAGTGCCAGTTCCTCCATCTCATGGAGGAGTACTTTGGGATCGAGCACGACACCGTTTCCGATCATGCACTTTTTGCCCTTGTGCAGAATACCGGAGGGGATGAGGTGGAAGATGTGCTTCTCGCCATTTACGACCAGGGTGTGGCCGGCGTTGTTTCCGCCCTGGAAGCGGACGACGAAGTCGGCCTGCTCGGAGAGCAGATCGACAATTTTGCCCTTACCCTCATCACCCCATTGAGCGCCCACTATGATAACGTTAGCCATTGTTTTCACCTTCTTTGGGCGGCGAACCGCACAAGAGCCGAAGGGCCGTTTCGCCCATCTTTAGACGCGCGGAAGCGCCGTTTAGAATGCTTATCCAGGAATTTCCAAAAAACCTCGAAGGAAAGGACAGGCCGGTTAGAGTTCGGAAGCCTGATTTTCTCCATATCTGTAGCGGAATTTGGCCCCGGTGTCAAGCTCGCGGGCTCGGCTCGCGGGCTAAATTGCACGGTCGCTCAATGCATGGAGCGAAGCCTCCGGATGCGTTCCTCGATCGGGGGGTGGGTGCTGAATAGACCGGCCAGGGTTTTTCCCGAAAGGGGGTTTACGATAAACATATGGGCGGTCGAGGGGCTGGCGTCCATGGGAAGGCGTTTGGAGGAAGCCTCGAGCTTTTCCAGAGCGCGGGCAAGGCTCTCGGGGTTATGGGAGAGGCGGGCGCCGGTTTGGTCGGCAAGATACTCCCGGTTCCGGGATATGGCGAGTTGGATCATGGTGGCCGCAACGGGAGCGAGAATGGCCGTAAAGAGGAGGCCGAAAATACCGCCTTCCCGGTCGTCTCTGCCTCCGAAGCCGCCGAAAATCGCGGCCCAGCGGGCCATACTGGCCAAAATCATGATCGCTCCGGCAAGGGTTGCGGCAATGGAGCTTATGAGAATGTCGCGGTTTCTCACGTGGCCCAGTTCATGGCCCAGGACGCCTTTTAGCTCCGAGGGGGTGAGAATGCGCAGTATGCCCTCGGTTACCGCTACAGCCGCATGTTCGGGGTTTCTGCCCGTGGCGAAGGCGTTGGGGGTTTGCTGGGGAATCACATAGACCCGGGGCACGGGCAGGCCGGCCTCGGCGGCAAGTTCCCTAACAGTTTGGAAAAGCTGCGGGTTTTGGAATTCCTCGATGGGTTGAGCGTGGTACATGGCAAGCACGATTTTATCAGAAAACCAATAGCTTGCCCCGTTCATGACGATAGCCAGCAGGAAGGCGACAAACATGCCTCCCCGGCCTCCAAACATCCCCCCGATCCAGATGAGCACGGCGGTAAGCACCGCCAGCAGCAAAGTGGTCTTAATTCTACTCCCGATCATGTGGAACACTCCCTTATGGGGTTATTCGACTTCCCGCACCTCGATGCGGCGCGCGCGGCATCCGGGCGAGCTTTTGGGCACGCTTATCTTGAGCACTCCTCTTTTGAACTCCGCCTGGATGGCATCTTCGTCGACCGGGCAGGGGAATTTGAACACCCTGGAAAAGGAGCCCTTGGGTCTTTCGACCCGTATGGAGTCTCCTTCCGGAAGATCGTCTTTTCGCAGCCCGGAAATCCAGAGCCGATCATCTTTGCATTCGACCTGGATATCGTGTTCCATGACTCCCGGAAGATCCAGGGAGTAGACAAGCTCTTTTCCCGCATCCACGATGTCGCCCCGGGGCGTCCAGTCATCTTCGGTCCGGTCCTTGTCGCGCCGCTCGGCTCCCGGGTCGAAACTGCGCATGAAGATGTCTTCCATCCGTTGCTTCATAGCCTTCAGTTCATCGATAAAATCTTTTCTGCCGCTTTCTCCGGTCATCAGGCCTCCCGAGTATCTTTAACAGCGCTTGCGAGTTGTCTACACACTCGTACATTTTTCAGCATTATACTATAATCACTGTGGGGCGGATGAATCAATAGAGAGCGAAAGCCCGGCCCCGAGCGTTTGTGCGCGGGAAATCCGAAAGATTTCGAAATAATTGAAAAACTGATAACTTACTTTGCGAGGCAAAAAGATGCGCTATTCACAAGCCTTTATTCACACCCTTTTCGAAGCGCCCAAGGAGGCTGAGACCCCGTCGCACATTTTCCTTCTGAGGGGGTCCTTCGTATATCCGCTTGCGGCCGGGCTCTATTCGCTCCTGCCGTTGGGGCATCGGGCCGTGGAGAAGATCAAAGGGATCATTCGCGAGGAACTCGACGCCATCGGGGGTATGGAAGTGACCATGCCGGTGGTCAACCCCGCCGAGCTTTGGAAGAAGACCGGACGGTTTTTCAATATCGGAGAGGAACTCATTCGGTTCAAGGATCGCAGGGAGCGCGAATTCGTGCTCGCAATGACTCACGAGGAAGTGGTGACCGATATGGCCAAGCAGTTCGTGCGCTCTTACCGCGATCTGCCGGTCATGCTCTATCAGATCCAGACCAAGATCCGCGATGAGGCTCGCCCGCGCGCGGGGCTTCTTCGGGTGCGCGAATTCCAGATGAAGGACGCCTACAGCTTTCATCCTGATTTCGCGGATCTGGATGTTTACTATCCGCGGATATTCAACGCCTATCTGCGCATCTTCGCCCGCTGCGGGCTGAAATCGACGCCGATCGAGGCCGATTCGGGGATCATGGGCGGAAGCGGCTCCCACGAGTTCATGCTCGAATCGGCCCATGGAGAAGACCATTTCGTCCTGTGTCCGGCGTGCGGATATTCGGCGAACACGGAAAAGGCCGTCGGGGTCAAGGCCGAGCGCACACCATGCGCCGAGCCCCTCGCCATGGAGGAAGTCTCGACGCCAGGGGTGAAAACGATCGCCGATCTGATGGGGTTTTTCGGCGCCCCGGAGAAACATTTTCTCAAGACCGTGGCCTACATCGCCGATGGCAGCCCGGTTCTGGCCGTTGTCCGCGGCGACTTCAACGTATCGGTGACCAAGCTCGCCGGCCATCTCAAGGCGGTCCATCTTGACTATGCGCCTGAAAAGACGCTTTTGGAAAAGGGGCTGAATCCGGGATTTCTTTCCCCGGTGGGTGTTGACGGGATGCGGGTGGTGTTTGATACCGCCATAACGGGTGGCGCGCTTTATATCGCGGGTGGCAACGCGCCAGACATGCACTTGAAAAACGTGCTTGCCGGCCGCGACTTCGAAGTTAAAGAGAGGGCCGACATTTCGGAGGTGCGCGAGGGCGACCGGTGCGCCGCCTGCGGCGGGGCCGAGCTGCGGATAAAGCGCGGGATCGAGCTGGGGCACACATTTAAACTCGGGACCAAGTACACCGCCGCGGACTCGATGGATGTGACCTATCTGGACGGCGCGGGGGCGCCCAACCGGGTGGTGATGGGCTGCTACGGGATAGGGGTCGAAAGGCTTCTCGCCTCGGTTATCGAAAAATGGCATGACGAAGGCGGCATGCAGTTTCCGGTTTCCATCGCCCCCTACCAGATCATCCTGTCGCAGCTTGGAAACCAGCCGGAGGTTGTGGCCATGGCCGAGAGGCTCTATTCGAAACTGGGGGCCGCAAGGGAGATCCTCTATGACGACCGGGGCGAATCTCCCGGAGTAAAGCTTAAGGACGCCGATCTGATCGGCATTCCGGTAAGGCTCGTAGTCAGCCGCAAGCTCGAAAAGAGCGGTGAGGTGGAAATCAAAATAAGGCAAACCGGCGAGGTGAAAATTTGTCCTGAAAGCGAGCTGGAGGCCACTCTGGAGGCCATCTTCAAGCGGCTTGCGCCTTCGATTGAAAACTTACCCTACATGGACGAGGGATGAAGGGAGGGATTTGATATGGAAATAAATTCGGATCTTTTAGCCCCTTGCGGTTTGTATTGCGGTGTGTGCGCGATTTATATCGCCGACCGGGCCGGGAACCGGAAATTCAAAGAACGGCTGGTGAGCCTCTATAAGGGGGAAATCGAGGGCAAGGGGACCTTGCCGGGCAGCGAGAATTTGAGCGTGGAAGACATCCGGTGCCGCGGCTGCCTTTCGGAAGAGCGGTTCATGCATTGCAGCCGCTGCGAGATACGGGACTGCACGAAAAAAAAGGGCTTCACGGGCTGCCACGAATGTGAGGAATTTCCCTGCCGGCTTATTGAGAATTTCCCCATGACCGTAGGCAAAAAGGTCATTTTGCGGGCCGTTGCCCATCGTCGCGAAGTTGGAACCCTGAAGTGGGTCGAGGACGAAGAGGCCCGCCATACCTGTTCGAAGTGCGGCAACAAGGTTTTCCGCGGGGCTGCAAGATGCAACCGGTGCAAGGCCGAACTCGATCTTGACTGAAGGCGCGGGAGGGGCCGCAGCCGGTGCCGCGGGCCCTCCCGAGCGCGGTTTGAAGTCTGGTGTCGCTTCCGTAAGGCAGGGCGGCGGGGCCGCTATCCGTCGATCGCGGACCACGCCTGTCCCGCGCATCAATGATCTCCTCGCATCCAAATTTTTATCATATACAAATTTTTACGAAATACCGTCAGGATCACGGGTGGCCGCATTAGCGTGAACGCTTCGCCCAAGGGAGTGCTTCCAGAGCGGGCGGGGTTCCAGCCACAACTGGAATGCAACTTGCTGTGGTCGAGTGGTGAAGGGGGACTGACACATGGCTGGTATGATTCGGATCATTTCGGGGATCGTGATTGGGGTGACCGGTTTTTTACAGATCGGCACGCATCCGGTTCAGGGCGTTTGCGCACTGTTTCTGGCCGGGTTTTTGATAATTGTCGGCCTTGAAAGGGAGCTGTTCGGAGACTAGCCGCGAAATCGGGGATTGAGGTGATGGATGCAATATGGTGCCGGGGCGGGGTTTGCGGAAGCGGGAGGTCCGGGAATGGTTTGGTGGAGGTCGATATTTGCAAAAATTTGAGAAAACGGGCGGAATGTCGAGATCGACCAACCGGTAGCTTTTGCTAATGAAAGGCAGGATCCGGGGAGGTCTCCGATATTTCAGGGGAAAGGCGATTTTTTAAAATGTTATGTTGTTTCAGGCAGTTAAAGCATGGCAAAGGCTAAGGGGCGCTCATCCTTGATCTATTTTTGCCTGAATCGAAATTCACTATTCCGGGTCAAAACTCGCAGGATCAGCTTTGACGAATCAGACAGGATTCACTAAAACCCATCTCACCAAGAGGGGCTTAACCAAAATCTTTCCGAGATAGACATCTTCTAATTCCGTTTCACTTTCAGCTCCTGTGTGTTTCAGGGAGAGGGCGTAGGCGTTGGGGGCATTTGCGCCCTTAAATGGAAACTATTTTTTTCTTTCGGGGTGCGGGAAGAAAACATGGATCAGATCTGGGAGGAAATCAAGAGCAGGTTGCAATCATGCCTGTCGAAGGGACAGTACGATCTATGGGTTTCATCGATCGAGTTTCTGGGGCTGGAAGGTGAGACGGCGGCGCTGGGGTGTAGGAACCGGTTCCACATCGAGTGGCTGCGGGAGAAGTTGGAACCGAAACTTGTGGGGGTGGTGAGGGAATATTTTCCTTCGGTGCGGCGGCTGGGCTACGAGATCAGCTCTGTTTCGCCGGAGCCCGAGGAAGCGGGGGGGAAGCGGTTGAAGCCGCGATTCCCAGGCAGATAGGGATGAGTGATCTCATCAAACGTTCGGGACCGGTTTTCAATCCCCGGTTCACCTTCGATCAGTTCGTGGTGGGGACCTCCAATGAGCTGGCTTTTGCCACCGCGCGGGGGCTGGCGTGCGGCCAGCAGCTCTACAACAATTCAGCCTACATTCTTTCCATGACCGGGCTTGGAAAAAGTCACCTGTCGCAGGCGGTTGGCAGCTACATACGCAAGCAGGCCCCCGAGCAGAGGATCCATTATGTGACGGCGGAGCAATTTGCAAACGAGATGATTTTTTCGTTGAAAAACGGAAATATCGAAGGATTCAAGAGCAAGTTCCGCAATGACTGCGACGTGCTGATTCTGGAAAAAGTCGAGTTTTTAAGCGGCAAGGAAAAAGTCCAGGATGAACTGGTCTATACGCTGGACGAGCTGATGTGCCGGGGCAAAAGAATCCTTTACACCGGAAACGCATTCCCCCGAGACATCCCGAAGCTTAGCAAGGAGTTGCAGTCGAGGTTGAGCGGCATCCTGGCGGCCCCCATCGATCCGCCCGACTTGACGACCCGGATAGAGATCATCCGCAAGAAGGCTCTTTCGGAAAACGCTCGTCTGCCAAAAGAGGTCATCCATTTTCTGGCCGAGCGTGTGATGGGTGATATCCGGCAACTGGAGAGTTGCCTGATCGGCATACTGGCCAAATCCAACATCCAGGGACTGCCTGTGACGCTCGATCTGGCGCGGCAACTCACCGAGACGATGCTGGATCGTCTGCCCAAGATCACGGTCGACCACATCCAGCAGATAGTGTGCGCCACTTTCAACGTCTCGGTGGAGGACTTGCAGTCTCCCAGGAGGCGCAAGGAGCTGGCGGCGGCGCGAAAGGTGGGGATGTATCTTTGCCGGCGCTACACGAGCGAATCTCTTCAATCGATAGGAAAATGCTTCAAGCGGAGCCACAGTTCGGTGCTCTACGCTGTAAACGATCTCACCAAATCGATGGAAAAAGACGGCAAGCTCAAACGCCAGGTCGAACACGTAAGCCACCGATTGGATGCGAGCTGTCTTGCCTGAGAGCGCACAGGCGGCTTCTAAGGTCCAGGGAGAGTTTGGCTACAAGCGCCGACATGGCCTCGGCGAACTCTTCCGGATCGTTTGACTTCAAGGGGGGACTGCGATAATGGAAATGTTTCCGAAAAATAATGTCACGAGGTTTTTCCCGCCACAAACTGATTTGAAGGTCCAGCACGGCGCCAGGGGAGGTGCGGTTTTTTTCGAGATCGAACCGATAGATCTGTGCGCTCATACCATATGTCGCAGGCATGGAACTGCCCGCGGGGGCCACACTTTCAAATACTTTTCCCACCGACAGGTCACGCATGAGCGCGTTTGCGACCATGTCCCCGGCAGGGGCGATCCACTGATAATGTGATGAAAAGCCGACCTGGAGACCGGGGGAAGTCACGATCATCTGCTCGCGATCATAGGGGGGCGAGGCGCTGAAAGGCCAGACGCGCAGGGTTGCAGGCAAGGGAGCCGCGCAATTGGATGGCTGGAAAGGGTAGTCGATCCGAAAATACCGCGGAGGGGCTTGCGCCGGGAAAAGCGAATGGAGGCATCCCGAGACCAGGAAAGCGCACAACAGGCAAAACAGAAGGCTCGCCGTCGAGGGTTGCCCCGCACCATTTTCATATGCGTCCGTCATGCCGTCCTCCTTCCCGGGGGGGGGGCGCGCTCTTGGGCACCTCCGGTTCATTTGCCGCCAAAAGGGTCAGTGCTTTGTTTTACGGGAAAGATCAGGCTGTTTGGCTGACGGCTGATATTTCGGGTAAACGACCTCAACAGGGCAATGAGATTGCCCAGTTCCCGCAGGTCGTTATCGAGAAGCCAGGCCGAGTTGTTTATTTTTTCTCCGAAGCCTGAAAAAGCGGCGTTTCCGGCTCCAAGTGTTTTCTCAATTTGGCCCGAGAGGTTTCGCAGTGTGCCCGGGGGCAGGGCCGCGACCTGTTTTTTCAAGGTTTGCGTAATTTTTCGGGTCGCTGCCAAAGAGGCGCCAAGATCGGCGAGACTGCCCGCGACCTGTTTGGGGGTGACGGCGCGGGAAAGTGTCGATAAAAGGGCTTCGGCATCTTGGGAGGCATGCTTCAGGGAAACCAAAGTCGCCTGGATGTCGCCGCCTCGGGGCGAACTGGCCCCCAGTTGGAGCAGGATGTTGTTGGCAAGCCTGGAGGTCTTTCCCCACGAGTGGGCAAGTGCCGGCAGATCAAGGGCCATCAAACGCGAATAGAGGTTGTCAAGACGCAGTTGGAGAACATCGATTTCCGAGGGGTAAGACTTTATGACCGTATAGGGGGAGGCGAAGTTCAACCGGGGAGTCAGCCGGTTTAAGTCTTGAGGAGCCGGGTCGATCTCCAGGTATTTTAGACCGGTCAGCCCCTGAACGTGGAGCTGAGCGCAAACGGCCGAATCGACCCGAAAGCCGGCCTTGAGATCGAGCAGCACTTCGATAAGCCGGCCGTCGGGGGCGATTTGAATAGCTTGTATACGGCCCGCCGGCACTCCCAGGTAGTCGACCGGAGAATCCTTTTGAAGCCCCTTTACCGAGACATTGAAATAGGTGACATATTCTTTCGTCTTTTCGAACCAGAAGGCCGCCTTCAGCCAGAGTGCCGTGCCGACAAGGAGTCCCAGGCTGATCAGGGCGAACAGGCCCAGCCTGTATGTATTGACGGTTCTGGCCAAGAAGTTCCTTTCTCACCCGGTTTTCGCCCCCGGGGATTGCCTGCGGAAAAAGCCGCGGACTCGCGGATCGGGGCTTTTTTCCATTTCTTTTGGCGGACCGGTGGCCACAATGCCCCGGGCATCGCCATCGAGCATGATCGACCAGTCGGAAATGGCCATGATGGTGGGCAGGTCGTGGGTAATGACCACCATGGTGATGCCCAGGATATGGTTAAGTTCGAGTAGCAGATTATCGATTTCGGCCGATATGACGGGGTCGAGGCCGCCGGTTGGTTCATCGCAAAAAAGGATATTGGGATCGAGGGCCAGGGCTCTGGCCAGACCGGCCCGTTTTTTCATGCCGCCGCTAAGTTCGGCGGGGTAGTAGTTTCCGTAGCCCCCGAGTCTAACCATGGCGAGCTTCAACCGTACGATCTCATCGACTATTTGTCCCGGAGTATTTGAAAATTCGCGAATCGGAAGGGCGACGTTTTCCGAAAGAGTGAGGGAGCCTATGAGGGCTCCCGACTGGAAAAGCACGCCGATGCTTTTGCGTGCCCACTGGAGCCATCCGCGGGCGTGGAGAGCCGAGATGTCTTTGCCGTA
Organism: Deltaproteobacteria bacterium; assembly: GCA_021777755.1. Classification (GTDB taxonomy): domain Bacteria; phylum Desulfobacterota; class Syntrophobacteria; order Syntrophobacterales; family Syntrophobacteraceae; genus SbD1. The sequence continues at coordinate 39,266 of JAJYDE010000002.1, read as the reverse complement.
GAGCTCGAAGCGGCCTTCGGCGGGTTTTAGCAGCCCGACAAGACCTTTCAGAAGAGTTGTCTTGCCGCAGCCGCTGGCTCCCAAAATGGTTACAATCCGTCCTTGTTCGACGCAAAAGTTGATATTTTCCAGTATCATCTTTTCTCCGTGGAACAAAGAGACGTTTTGGACGGAAATGGCGTACCGGGTTTCGGGATCTGTCGGTGAAGTCACGGCAAGTGCCTCCGGTCAAAGTCCGGGTGGGCGGTGGTGAAGGCGCCATCTGCGACCGGATCATCGGCAATATAAGAACGGTCGGGGAGCTTCGCACCGGGAAATTTGCTTTTTTGCAAGGATGCGCGGTGAGGCGGTCTACCAGCCAAGCAAATAGAAAAGGACAGTCAGCACCGCGTCGGCGAAAATTATGAGGAAAAGTCCGGACACAACCGCGGCGGTGGTCTGGCGCCCGACCGAGTCCGCGCCCATGGTGGTTTGAAAACCGCGAAAGCAGCCCACAAGGGCTATCAGAACGGCGAAGATCTCGGCTTTTAGAAGCCCCCCGGCGATATCGGCGAAGGTGAGGGCCGTGTAGACCTGATGCATGAAGGCGTAAGGGGTGAGGTCCAAAGAGATGCCCGAGACGAGGATCGCCCCCAGGATTCCGGAAAAATTGGCCCACATGGTCAAAAGGGGTGCCGCGAGCATCAGGGCCAGGACTTTGGGCAGGGTTACGAATTCGGTGAGGTCGAAGCCCATGACGGTGAGGGCGTCGAGTTCCTCGCCCACTTTCATGGTTGCGATTTCGGCGGCGAAAAAGGAGCCCGATCGGCCGGCCAGAAGCATGGCGGTAAAAACGGGGGCAAGTTCGCGGGAAAGAGCGAGGCCGACCAGGTTTGCAACATAGATATTGGCGCCGAACAGTTTGAGCTGGACTGCGGCCTGGAAAGCCATCACCACGCCCAGGAGGAAAGTGAAAAGAAACAGTATGGTCATGGCATCCGAGCCGGCCAACTGGAAATAATAGAGGCACTCCCTCCAGCGCAACCGCCGGGGCTGGCGCACGCAGCGAATCGAAGCGGCAAGGACCGAGCCGCAAAAGCTTGCGAATTCCCGCAGTTCGATTGCCCGATCGAGAAGGAAGGCGCCCAGGCGGGCTATCGGAGCGATAGCGGGCGGGCAGGGACGAGGTTCCTGCGCTCCGGCCTCGAAATAATCCAGAAAATGTCGGATGGAGGGATCAACGGACTGGAGGCGCAACTCGATGCCCCTGCGGCTGCAAAGGCGCTCGAGGGAGCGCAGCAATGCCACGCCGGCGCTGTCCACCTTTGAGACGCCGGCAAGGTCGAACACGAGCCTGCCATTGTCGTGTCCAGTGATGAGGGTGTTTACGCCTTCCCAGATTTTAGCGGCATTTTCGAAGGTGAGAGGCGCTTTGACGGATACGAGGAGTTCTCCCCCCGAGGATCTTCCCGTTTCAAAGGGTAATCCTCTTTCCAAGAAAGCATCCTTTCGAGCGAGTTAACCGCCTTCGTTGATTTTTTCTCTAAGAACGCCTGAACATTTGAAGGTCACCACGCTTCGGGGGGAGAGAATGATGGGGTCGCCGGTTTGCGGATTGCGTCCTCTGCGTTGGTTTTTGCCTTTTACGCTGAATTTGCCAAAACCGCTTATCAGGACGTCTTCACCTTTTTCGAGGGTGTTTTTCACAATTTCGAACAGGGTGTCGATGATCTCGGCCGATTCGGTTTTTGTGAAGATATTTTTGGCAAACAGGTTCTCGACAATCTGAGCCTTGGTCAAAGTCATGAAAACTCTTCCTTTCCTTGCGCCTTCCGCCCACAGCCCGCCAGGGTCCAAGGTCGTCAATATAGCGAATTTCCGTTAATTTCTAAAGTATTATCGTCCGGTTTTCAAGAAAAAAAGGCTGTGTTTCGGGCTGCGGGGCTTGGAAATTGCGGTATTTAAGGATATTCGGGGGAAGGAACCGGCCGGGAGAAGACGCAGGTCATCTTCCTTAATCCGTGTCGTCTTCAGTTCCGCCAAAGGTGATAGAAGACGCGCCGCCGGTTCCCTTAAGAACTTGGGACAATCTTTTCACCTTCTTGCGCGTTGAGGGTATCGAGCCAACCGGCAACGTGGCTGAGCGTGCCAGCCGGCCCGCTGTGCAATGGCGAAAAATAAGCTTCGGGAACCGGTCCCCCGACGCAGAGCGTTTCACTGAAAGAACCCTCGCCGTTATTCGAACCCGCCAGATGCGGCAGAAGAATTCTTTTCGGTTCCTCTCTCACCTCATTGGCGCGTTCATGCGGCGGGAGCCGTTGCCCTCACTTCTCGGATGACTTACCCCGGTGGAAGGTTCCCCCTATGAGGTGATCTCAACCGTGCCCACCACGTACATTACGTGTCCGGCCGCTCAGGGTCCCTCGGTTATGACCGCAAGTTCGGATACGGCGAGGCGTTTGCCTGGCCAACTTCGGTTGCGGAAAAAACCCCAAAGAATCCGGGTCCTCTTGGACCGACCCGGCGGCGAAAAGCAATGTCTCGCGGATGTGCGCCGAAGCCGTGCCGCGGGGCTGCCAGCGCTCATTGGCAGCCGATGCGCTCAAGGCGCGCGGAGGCCAAGCCGAGCCCACAACCGGCCTCTTCCGCTCGTTGCTCCAAACATAGACGGCTTTGGCCCGGGTATTGGGCCTGAGTGTCGCCAATCCCGGGCAAGAGGCCGGGTCCGGGTGACTCACCACCCGGACGCCGTTTGATTTGAACCGCCGGTCAAGAAGCCTGATCGTCGGAAGCGGTCTTGAGGCGTGCGTTCCGATCCAGCAAAGGTCTGGCCTTGGCTATAAAGTCGATCGCCATGACAAGGGCGCCGATTGCAAAAACGATGTCGCCAGGCATACGCAGCCACTGCCACAGTTGGGTGGTGTTATAGAAGCTCAGACTCCGGGCACGGGCCAGGCCGTGAGAATAAACAGCGGCCAGTTGAGCCCATCCCACAGGGAAAAAATTGAGAACGATCCAGAGCACCATCCCGGCGTTGTACAGCCAGAAAGCCCATATGCCCGGCCTGTCGCTCCATGCCGCGCGGTCGCCCGCCATGTATCTCAGACACAGGTAGATCAAGCCGATTGCGAGCATGCCGAACGCACCGAACATGGCCGTATGGGCGTGGTTCAATGTCAGGAAGGTGGCGTGCTCATAGTAGTTTACCAGGGGGGCGTTGATGGTGGCCCCGCCGAAGACGCCCGCCCCGACGAAGTTCCAGAAGGCCGAGCCCAGAATGAAGAGGTAAGCCAGGGTGTAGGGAAAATTCCGTTTTTCCCCGATGCGGCGGCGCTGTTCAATGGCCTCCAGGACCAGCAGGAACAGCGGCAGCACCTCCAGGAAGGAAAACACGCTGCCCAGGCCGATCCAGATGTCGGGCTCACCCGCCCAGTACATGTGATGCCCGGTTCCCAGGATGCCGCTGAGCAGGATCAGAATCCACTCGAAGAGGATGGCGCGCTCGGCCAACTGCCGGGAGACCAGTCCCAGTGCCAGCAGGAAATAGCCGGTGATCGCCGCTGCAAACAGCTCGAATGCCCATTCCACCCAAAGATGCACCACCCACCAGCGCCAGAAGTCGGTGATCGTGAAAGAACCTCCGGGCCCGGTCAGCGGGATCATGCCGAACGCGTAGATCACGGCAACGCCCAGGGTGCTGTACCACAGAAGATGCTCGGCGCGGAACAGGCTGTAGAGGGACCCGCCACGCACCGCGCTCTTGAGGGTCGGCCACATGGCGCGCAGCAAAATGAAACTCCACGCCAGCAGTCCCACAAAAAAGAGTATCTGCCAAAGACGTCCCAATTCGAGGTAAGATAGGCCACGGTTTCCGACCCAGAACCAGCCGCGCCGGATTACGCCCATGATTCCGAGATAGTCCCCCAGCAACCCGCCAACAACGATCGCCAGCGTTACCCAGAAAAGCAGGTTCACCAGCAGGCGTTGGCCGGCCGGTTCACGGCGCCCGATATTGGGGGCAAGGAACAGCGCGGCAGCGATCCAGGCGACGCCTATCCAGACGATGGGCGTTTGCAAATGCACAGACCGCAGGAAGGCAAACGGGAGCCATTTGTCGATTGGAAGCCCGTAGAAACCTGTACGTTCCACGTAATAGTGGGCCAAGAGCGCACCGGCGCCGATCTGGACCAGCAACACCAGGGCCGCCACCGCGAAAAACTTCCAGAGCGCCTTCTGGCTCGGTGTGAGCTCGGGAAAGCCGGCAAGCAAGGGTTCATAGGTCTCATCGGGACCGCTTCGCTCGATGAACAGACGAAAGACCGCCACAACGAAGCCGATGCCGAAGAAAACGATGGTCAGTGAAATCCAGGTCCAGATAAACGTGTTGGCGGTGGGCCGATTGCCCACCAGCGGCTCGTAGGGCCAGTTGATAGTCCACGAAAATGTTTTGCCGGGACGCCTTGCCACCGTGGTTAACGCCGAATATATGAGGAAATCCGCAGTCTGTTTCCGCTTTAGAGGACTCAGGCTGTAAGCGCGCGTCCAGCCCTTTTCGAACTTGTGAGATCGAAGGCGATCGACGATGCCGCGGCGGGTAAGTTCAATGGCGCCGGCAACCGAATCAGGAAGGGCCACGGTGGAGGATGTGAGGTCCACACCCTGGAGAGCTTTTTGCATAGCGGCCTTTACCGCAGCGCGTTGATCCGCGGTGAGGGCGCCCATTGCCTTGCCGTAGCGCGAACGGGCGATCCGCTCTTCGGTATCCAGTCCCAGCATAACCAGGTACTTGGCCGTATAGTCCTCGCCGAAATAGGAGCCCATGCCATACAAGCTGCCGTAGTCCATGAGGTCGGCCTGCTGAAACCCCGCCTTGCCGGCCACCAGGTCCGCCCGGGTCATGATTGTGCTCCCATTGTCCGCAACGATATTGGCCGGCAAGGGCGGGGCCTCTCGATAGGTCTTGTAAGTGCCCCAGATCATCGAGGACCAGCAGCCTGCCACTACCACAAGCAAAACGATAATCAGCACGCGCGATACGCGATCCTGCGGGGAGCGCTGCCAATCGGGAGCGGCGGTGAAGCCGGGCGTGACGTTTGTCATAAAAGTTCCCTCCTTGCTCGTATTTCGGCTCTACAGGTAAAAGTTCCATTGTGGGAAGGACGCCTGATGAGTCGGGATAATCATTTGCCCTCCCCGAGGTTGCATTCGCCGGCAGTGAGCGCCGCAATCGGGGTGGTTGACCGACACGGCCTATCCGATGAGCACTTCATAGAAACGAGGTGTGGGGGTCCAGTCGAATAAAGGCCTTGCATGCTCACCGGCAATATCGTGGTCGGGGCTGCCATGCATCGCGTCGAAAGCCTCTTGGTTTTCAAATTCAACTATGGCGACGTGGTTACCCTCCTTTATCGGCTTGACCAGCCTCCTTCGGATAAAACCTTCGTAATGAGAAAACGTCTCGTTCGATTTGGCGAACCATTGGCGAAACTCCGCATCCTTGCCTGCTTTTATGGCAGGGAAAGAAATCAAGACCACAAACATAGCGTCGCCTCCACGAAAAGGGAAAACAGCCGCAAACAGGATCGCCCCCCCAACCGCCCTGGCAATGCGCGCTGCTTCCGGGTAATGATTCTTTATAGGCTGGAACTCGCCCCCACGGACTCTTGGCGCCCCATATGCCCGACCTGAGGCATTCGAGCAGGACAATGTGCCGACGCTCCGGGTCCTCATCCTACCAGTCGATCGGGAATGGACCCGAAATGGATTCCATGAAGCCCTTGTTTCCTTCAAACACTTCAGCGGGCCCCGTTATCCCGCGCATGGCAAGAAAAGCGGCATGGGTGGCGCGAAAGGCGGTGTTCGGATAAGCCAGCCCTTTCCCGTTGGACAGCGCCGCCGTCCTCGTGACCCTGAGGGCATTGAACGCCGCGCCGCTTATGGCAATGGCATTGGAACTGATAAGCGACGGCAAGCCCGGTCGAAAAATCTTTTCCTTTTACCCCGGCATATTCGGAGGCGGTAAGGACGGCCCCTGAATTATCGCCGGGGAGGGCAGGTCTCGTGTTTTGGCCGGATAGCTGTCACTGAAATCGAAATAGCGCACCAGGGCGCTGTTGTAAAAGGCCGCGCGAGCGGAAGAGGTGCGCTGTCCACCAATTGGAGTGCAATAGGGCTTTGCGCGGAAATCCTCGGCCTGCTGTCTCACCAGCCTCACCGGACCTCCGTCGAGCGCCCCGACCGTCCGGTGCTCTCGGCTTGAGTTGCGGCCGGGCCTTTTCGGATAAGCCTTCATGGGAAGTTTTCGAAACGAATGATGCGAGGTCCTTTGCGAGAGGCATTCCGCATTCCTCCATGGCCTGAGCGCCTGAGTGTCCCCGCTGGCACAGTATTGTGCGATTTTCCAATATAACCATCGCGGGACATTATTCAAGGCGGAGTCAGGGATGTATTTTCACAGGCATGATCGGCGACCATTTTATCGCTTGGCTCCTCGGGAAGCCATGACAGCTCCGGGAATTGCCGGGGAACGCCCCACTGTGCTTCAACGGAACCGTACATGAGAGTCTGGCCCATCCGCAACGGGAAACGGAGCTGACGCGCGGCACGTTTGTGGAGATTTTGACCCGGTCGGGGCGTCTCAAAGAGTTCACGATCAATCCGCGGGCGTTTTTGACCGAGACGGCCAGGCTGATAAACGGGGCGCTTCATGAAATGATCGTGGACGGCATAAAGTACGAAGAGCTCGATGGCCAGTACTATGAAATGAGGCTGTTCGAGGAAAAGGAGATCGAAGAATATCTTTCCCGCCTCTATGAAGTGCGGAGCAAGGGCGACCGGACGCCATATGACCACATCCCCTTCGATTCCGAAGTCGAGCGGGAGATAGCGGAAAAGCTCGACTCAAACGAGAACGTCAAATTCTTTTGTAAACTGCCGCGTTGGTTCGTCATTCCAACGCCGCTTGGCAATTACAACCCCGACTGGGCTGTGGTTACAGAAAACGATGAAAAGCTCTATCTCGTTCGAGAAAGCAAGAGCACGCATGAGCGGGACAAGCGCCGGGAGATCGAAAACCGCAAAATCGATTGCGGCAAAGCTCACTTCAAGGCGCTGGGGGTTGATTTCAAGGTGGCGACGAATATTCACGAAGTGCTGGCTCCGTGAGTTTCGGGTCGTCACCGAAAAATTCCTTCCCGAGTATCTTCTGAGGAATTAAGGGGATTTTATGCGAAAGAAGAAGGAATATTGCCCGAGGGCTAAGCCGGAAATATTTTTGGATTCGCGGTAAGTTGCCATGCGCCGACCCCGAAAGTGTCACCGTTCGAGGTCAACGCAAGCAACTGGAAAGTACATTGAAGAGTGGCGGTGCAGGGTTTCGAACCCCGGACGCTACGGATATGAGCCGTATGCTCTACCACCTGAGCTACACCGCCTGGAGAAAGGTTTTGTAACTCAAATCGGTTTTCAAGTCAATAAAATTGGCGTGGGCCGTCGGCGGGTCTCCTTCCCGGGGACGCGGCGAATCCAAGGGAAGGAATTCCTCGGGTTTTGCAGGTTTGAGTTTGACAACGGGAGCCCCTTTGGTTAAATCATCCGGGGCTGAAAAGCCTCGGGCGAAGGCCGCCAAATTTGACAGCAAGAGGGGGATTTTCCTTGGAACAGGGTTTTTTCGAAATAAAAGTTCTGAGCAATTTTGCCGCAGCGCATAATCTTCGGGAGTTTCGCGGAAAGTGCGAAAACCTGCACGGCCATAACTGGAAAGTGGAGGTTGTACTTCGGGGGAAGGTGCTCCAGAAAAACGGCGTCCTTGTCGATTTCGGGGAAGTAAAAGCCGAGATAAGAAGCGTCCTTGAAGAAATGGACCACAGGTATCTAAATGAAATACCTTTTTTTTCGACCAACAATCCTTCGTCGGAAAATATCACCCGGTTTCTTTTCGCCAAACTCTCCGCGAAATTCGACAGCGGCGACCGGCGACTTTACAGCGTCACCGCGTGGGAATCCGAAGACGCGTGTGCGACCTACATCGTGGAGTAGACCGCGGTTTTGCCAGGGGCCGGCCAGAAGGCCTTGACGGTCGTGCCTTCGTTTAGAATCGACTGGATATGAAATTGGCCTCCGGTCAGTTCGGCCCTTTCCCGCATTCCTATCAGGCCCAGACTTTTTGCCTCGGGCGATTTCATGATGCGGTCGAGGTCCATTCCCGCCCCGTCATCGCTTATCTCCAGTTCGATGGCCCCGTTATTTAGACAAAGACGGACATCCACCCACTCGGGTTTGCCGTGTTTGAAGCTATTGTTGAGGGCTTCCTGCGAGATTCTGAAAATTGCGATCTTCAAGTGTTCGGGGATATCTTTTTCTTCGATCCCGATTTCCAGTTCGATATGGTGGTCGGGATAGAGTGCGAGAAGTTCCCGCCGGTACCAATCCAGGGTGGCGAGAATGCCATGCTCGGTGAGGATGGTGGGTTTGAGGCCCATATAGATCGCTCTGGTTTCATCAAGGGAACGTTGGAGAACGGGAACGAACTGGCGCAGGAGTTGGAGCGCCTGGGGCCAGTTGCGTTTTTCCATGCTGGTGATCACATGCTCGATGCGATATTTGAGGGCGGCGATGGTTTGCCCGACGGAGTCGTGCAACTCGATGGCCAGCCGCTGTCTTTCGCTCTCCTGGGCTTCGATGAGCATGGAAGGCACCTGGCGAAGTTTTTCATTGGCCGATTCCAAGTCGGAAGTTCTGCGCGCCACGCGTATTTCGAGTTCGTCATGGGACCTGCGAAGCTCGTTTTCCATGTTCTTTCGCCCGGTGATATCCCAAAGGACTCCGTTCAGTTTTTCCGGTCGTCCCTGGCCGTCGCGGGCGACTTTGCCCCTTGCGGCGACGTGGATGATTTTTCCGTCGGGGCGCACGACCCTGTGTTCGATCTCGAAGGGCGCATCCTGCTTCAAGGTTCTACTCAGCGCTCTTCGAACCGTTTGGCGGTCATCGGCATAGATGGCTCCAAAGACCTCGTCCATGGGGCCGGTGAATGTCGCCCGGTCCATACCCAGCAGATCCCTGGCCTGTTCGTCGAAGTAGAGGGTATTGGCGGTAGTGTCCCAGTACCAGGCGCCCATCCCGGCCGATCGCAGCGCGAGGTCGAGTCGCACCCGACTTTCCCTGAGCCCCCTTTCGGCCTCCTGCCGGGCAAGGCGGACCCGCAGGCCGTCAATTCCGAAAGCAAGGTTGTCGGCCAACTCGGCAAGAAGCTTCACTTCATGGTCGGGGAAAAAATCGGGTTCCCTGGAATAAATCGTGAGCACGCCGATGGTGGCGCCGTCGGCATTTAGCGGAAGGCAAACGGAGGAGGCATAGCCCTGCAAGAGCACCTTCTCCCGCCAGGGCCGCATGCAGGGATCCGTGGCCATATTTGCGCACACGAACGGCTTTCCGGTCCTGATGGCGGTGCCTGCCGGGCCGCGGCCCAATTCCGTATCCGACCAGGTGATCCTTATATTTCCGAGATAGCTTTCATCGAGTCCGGCCTGGGCCACGAATCTTACTGTCTTGTTCTCATCGTTTTCCGCAAAACCGATCCACACCATCGGGTAGCCGCAGTCCTCGGCAATAATGCGGCAGACCGTGGTTACAAGGTCGGAGACCCGCGAGGCGTGCATTGTCGCCCGGATGGTATCGCTCAGCGCCCGGAGGGTCCGGTTGAGATTGCGAAGTTCATCTTCTTTTTTCTTAAGCTCCGTTATATCTTCGTTGAAAATGACAATGCCCGCGATATGGCCACACGAATCATGCCACGGGCGCACTTCCCAATGGAACCATTGGGTCGTGCCGTCGGGCCTGGTGCACCGTTCGGCCTGGGAACGCAACACCTGCCCGGCCAGTGCCCGCCTGTGGCCCTCCTTCCACCGCTCGGGAATTTCGGGGCATACGTCGTAGTGCGAGAGGCCGTGCAGATCATGCTCTTCGAGGTTTAGAGAGGCGAGCCATTTGCGGCTGTAGCTGAGATAGCGCATCTGAAGATCGAACATGGCAAGGGGCGCGGGAGCATACTCGATGAAAATGCGCAGCCGCTCTTCGCTTTCCCGCAAAGAAATCTCGGCGCTCCGGCATTCGGCGGAGAGTCTGCGTTGCTCTTTGGCCTCGAATTCGGCCTGTGCCTCATTTCGAGACGCCACTTCGGCCAGATAGGAGATGAGGGCGCCGATGAAGATGAATACGGATGCACCTATCTCGTTGGCGAACTTCGCCAGGGCGAAGTCCGGGGAGGATATCACCCGGAGATGGGCGGCCAGAAGGGTTGACAGGGCTGTTGTGAGCAAACCCGGGCCGAGGCCTCCGTAGAGGGCCGCCATTGCAACCGCGGGGTAGAAGGTTATGAAAATGAGACGGAAGTCGAGAACTCCCATTAGCCGCCACCGCAGGAGGGCGGCGATGCCGGCCAGAAGAAAGGCCGCCAGGTAGCGGCGCCAAAACGGGCGTCTTCGTTCACAGATCATGCGATTTCACCGGTATGAAAAAAGAATCCGCCGGCTGCATCCACAGCTCGCTTTTATGCCATCAGCAGGTCGAAATCATGAACTCGGGGAAAAAATTTAGCGGCAAATCCACAAGTTTGGAACAGTCGGAAAATTGAAACTGGCGGTTTATACCATGTATGGCGCGAACCGGCAAGATGGCCACGGAAGGGGCGCAGGGCCTCACTTGTGCCCTTTTGGTTAAAAAAAGTTTTTTTAGAAGCAGGGTTGAGCGAACCATCCGGGGGGCGGTTTTCGGGGGTTGGCGCCGGTCAAGCGGGACCCCCGGCGCCTCGCTGGAGAAGTTCCCTGGCATGGTCCCTGGCCTTGGTGGAGATGGAGACGCCGCCGAGCATGCGGGCGATTTCCTCGGGGCGCTCCGATTCGCCGAGCAAACGGATGGACGAGTGGGTTTGGTCTCCTTCGGCCTGTTTTTTCACGACATAGTGCCATTTGCCGTAGCAGGCGATTTGCGGAAGGTGAGTGATGCAGATCACCTGGTGGCGCAAGGAGAGTTTGGCGAGTTGAATACCGACAAGCTCGGCGGCTTTGCCGCCGATTCCGGCGTCGACTTCGTCGAAAATAAGCGTTTGCGCATCTCCTTTGCCGCCGAGAAGGCCCTTCAAGGCCAGAAGGACCCTCGAGAGTTCTCCTCCCGAGGCGACCTTGGCCAGGGGCTTCAAGTCTTCGCCCGGATTTGCCGAAAGCAGGAATTCGACGCGGTCGATGCCCGAGGGAGAAAGCGGCGGCTCACTGCCGTCGGGTTCGAAAAATTGCGCCCGAAAGCGGGCGCGAGCCATATCGAGATCGGCAAGGTTGGCGCGGACTTCGCCGGAAAGGGCTTGGGCGGCATCAAATCGTTTTCGCGAAAGGCCCCGGGCTTTTTCCAGGTAGGCGGCGCGAAGAGATTCGATTTTTTTTTCGAGTTGCTCTTCGCAAAGACTCGCTTCTTCTCCTTCTCCCGCGTCCCGGCGCAGTTCTTCGAGCTTTTGGAGCATCTGGTTTGCACCCGGGCCGTATTTTTTGCCCAGTTTTCCCAAAAGCGCAAGCCGTTCTTCGACCGCGGAAAGCCGCGAGGGGTCGGAGACGATCCGTTCGCAATAGAGCCTCAGGGCATGCACCATTTCTTCGAGGTTGATGCGGGCCTGTTTGAGATATTCGGAAAGGCCGCTTTGGGAGGGATCGAAGGCCAGGATCGAACCGAGGTCTTTTTCCACCTCGGCCAGTCGTTCCAAAACCGAGCCCTTTTCGGCATAGATGGTGGCTACGGTCTTTTGAGAGGCATGGGCGAGGGTGGCGGCGTTTTTCAGAAGGTCGCGCTCCCTTTGAAGTTCGCTGTCCTCGTTTGGCAGGATCTTCGCCGATTCGAGTTCCTGGAGCTGAAAGCGTAGAAAGTCCATCCGGGACTCTCTTTGCTGCCTTTCCTGCCGCATCCGGGCAAGTTTTTCACGGTTTTCGCGCCAGGCTTCGTAGAGGGAGCGCACCTCGGAGCAATCGGTTTCAAGGTTTGCGAAGGTGTCGAGAAGGCCCAGGTGGGTTTCGGGATCGAGGAGAAACTGATGCTCGTGCTGTCCGCAGATGGAGATAAGAAGGGGAGAAAGCTGCTGGAGTTGCTGGAGCGAAGCGCTTTGGTCGTTTATGAACACCCTGTTCCTGCCGCTCCTGGAGATGCTTCTGCGAATGATCAGCTCGGAATCGCTCTCGATGTCCCATTTGTCGAGACAGCGGGCGCCGGCCGAACCCGGCGGCAGTTGCATTACCGCCTCCACCGCGGCTTCGGGGGCGCCCGTGCGGACCATCTCGATGGAGGCGCGCGCGCCAAGGATCAGGTTTAGCGCTCCCACCAGGATGGATTTGCCCGCCCCCGTCTCGCCCGAGAGCACATTCAGGCCGGGATGGAAGCTTATTTCGAGGTCGCGGATTATGGCGTAATTATGGATGGCCAGGCTGATCAGCAAGCGGTGTTTGTCCTTTCTTCCGAATCTTTTTCGGTTGCGAATTCTAGCAGCAAAAGAGCAAAAGTGAAAACGGCAAAGAGGTAAAATCCGGATAGTTTTGACCAAGACTCATGCCAAAGGCACGGGCAGGGGCAGAAAATCCTTGACGGGCATCTTTTCCGTGATAGAACAGGATCAATGGCATGGCTACAATGTAGCCGCACTTTTCAAGGATTTTCACCACTCTAGCCGGCGACAGGAGGATTTCATTATGGGCCTTGAGAACATTTACAGGGAAATGATGGCCGTAAACGCCATGAATGACGATGAAAAGAAGGCCGCCGCATCTCAGGCGGTCTTTACCAAGCTTAACGAGATGGAAATGCCTGTCCATTTCAATTGGGCCTCTGAAATCTTCGAAGGGATGCACGTCAAGGAGCGAGGGGACCAGTTGGCTCTCTTGTGGGTGGATTTGAACACGGGCGTCGAGCGTCGTTTCACGTACGCGGAACTGGCCGCGGAGTCCAACAGGTGCCTTAATTTCTTGAGGTCGCGCGGAGTCGGGCAGGGTGACAGTTTTTATATGATGGCCCCTTCGGTTCCCGAGACCTGGTTTAGCAACATAGCGAACATCAAGGGCGGCATGGTGGCCGTGCCAACGGCGGACACCATGACCGTGAGGGAACTCGAGTACCGTTTCGAGAGCTACCCGCCGCAGGCGATTTTGGCTGATGAAAAATCGGCCGTGCTGATCGATGAGGCACTCAAAAACATTGGTGCGAGCGCCAAGGTCAAGATCGTGCTTGGCAAGGCGCAAGGGTGGGAAAGCTATGAAGTGATCAGCCGGGAACAGCCCGCGGCCGAGGCGGCCAATACGAAGAGCAGCGACATCATCTTGTGCTTTTTTACCTCGGGCACAACGGGTCTTGCCAAACGGGTGGCCCATACGGCGGCCTCCTACCCGGTCGGCCATCTTTCAACCGCGAATATGATCGGAGTAAGACCGGGGGACGTTCACCACAACCTGAGCCAGCCCGGCTGGGCCAAATGGGCCTGGAGCTGTCTATTCTCCCCCCTCAACCTGGGCGCGACCACGACCGGGTTTTATTACGGGAGCAAGTTCGACACGGGCAAATATCTGGGCGCCATAGCAAAATACAAGGTGAACCTTTTCTGCGCTCCGCCAACGGCCTGGCGGGCCTTCATGCTGCTCGACCTGGCACAGTTCGATTTCGGATCTCTTCGGGAATCGCTGAGCGCGGGCGAGCCGCTAAATCCCGAAATCATACAGAAATGGAAAAAATTCACGGGGACCGAGATCAGGGATTTTTACGGCCAAACCGAATCGACCGCCATGATAGGAAACCCCCCGTGGCTCAAGGGGAAAATTCTCCCCGGATCCTTCGGGCGTCCCTCTTTTCTCTATGACGTCGGGCTTGCCGATGATGAGGGCAATGAGATCACCAAGGCCGGCGAAGTCGGACACATCGTGGTCAAACTCAACCGGTGGCGCGCTCTGGGATTGTTCGACCGCTACGTGGGCGATGAGGAGAAGATGAAGTCGGTTTTCGTCAACGACTTCTACTTTACCGGCGACAGGGCATCTTTCGACGATAAGGGGTATTGGTGGTTCGTTGGCCGTGCCGACGACGTGATCAAGTCATCGGATTACCGGGTTGGCCCCTTCGAGGTGGAAAGCGCTCTTGTGGAGCACGAGGCGGTTGTGGAGGCGGCCGTGGTCGGCAGCCCCGATCCCCAGAGGTGGCAACTGGTAAAGGGTTTCGTGGTGTTGAGGCCGGGCGTGGAGCCTTCGCGCGAACTTGCCCTGGATCTGTTTCAACATTGCATAAGGGTGCTTGCCAAGTTCAAGATCCCGCGCATACTCGAATTCGTGCCCGAGCTTCCCAAGACGATCAGCGGAAAGATCAGGCGAGTTCAGTTGAGGGCCTCGGAGCAGGAAAACAAGGAAAAGAAGCAGAAGGGTGTTCAAGAATATTTCTATCAGGATTTTCCGGAACTCAGTTCATCGGCGAAGAAGAAATAATCCGCAACCGCAAGAATGAAGAGTTGCAGTCGATCTTGTGAACCGGGATCGAAACGGGCCGTCTGGCCCCCCCGTGTCGGGGGGCGGGCGGCCCGTTTCTTTTATGAAGCCAAGCGCGCCGCGACTGAATTAGCGGAGCTGGCCGGGAGGTTGCCCTTTTTCCCCTGGCCGGGGCTGCCTGGCCGCGGGCGGATGGGGGCGGGCCGGGGGCTTGGGCCGTGCATTGCGCATGGCGGGGTGGCGCTCGGCGGGCCTTGCGGGTGCGTTGCGCACAGCAGGCGGAGCTGTTTTCTTTGCTGGAGGCGCGGGACGCGCCTCGGGCGGCCGGGGCGGTCGGGGCGGTCCCGGGCGTGCGGGGTGCATGGCGGGGGGGCGGACTTCTTGTCTTGGGGGCGCGGGGCGCGTCGCCGGCGGATGGGGACGAGGCGGCCGCCCGTGCGGTACATTGCGCATGGCGGGCGGGCGCTCGGCGGGCCTTTCGGGTGCGTTGCGCGTCCCGGGTGGTCGTGTTTGCCTGCCGGGAGGTGCGGGACGCGCTTCGGGCGGTAGGGGCGGGCTCGGACGTCCGGGGTGCGTGGCGGGGGGCCGGACTTCCCGCCCGGGAGGCGCGGGGCGCGTTGCCGGAGGACGGGGCGCCGGTCCGGGGTGCGGAACGGGTTTTGGCACCGTTTCCCCGGGTGGCGGTCGGGTTACACCATGGGCGGGGGGTGCGATCTCACGGACAGGCGATTTTGCCGCCGAGGGTCGGGCGGCTGCCGAACTTTTCGCGGGTTTGGTCTTTGTCTTTATCGAAAGTGTTTTGAACTTAACCTGCTTTTGTGGCGCTTTGGCCTGGTTTGCCGGAACCAGTTTGGTCGTGAGCTTCGCCGGGGGAGGCACAGTCCCCCCGGGCATCGGTTTTGCCAGCTTTGCGGAGTTGGCGGAGCGCCTTAGCGTGGAGGCCGTCAGTTTCGAAGCCGCGGCGCTTGCGGCCTCGTTGTTTTTTATTATTCTTTTGTCTACGGCAACATAGGGTTTCACCGTCGGGGTCTCATTGACAAAATTGAATCTGGCGTTGGTGTTGCGATAGTTTTTGAAAACCCTGTTGTTTACCACCGGCGCGGCGTGGTAGTTGTTGATTATGGTCGTTTTGTTGATATTTGTGACTCTAACGGAACTGTAGTTGTTAACCGAATAGAAGGCGCTCTGGGGCACTATCACCGCGGCGGAGGCGAACGCAAGGCCGGCTATGGCGATGGGAACGGCCTGAGCGGCGCTTACCACGACAGCGGCCGGACCCCAGTAATGACGGGCGTAGTAGGGTTCATCGGGGGCCAGGGGCACCCAGCCGATATCTTGACCCGACCCTATCCAGGCGACCCTGCCCGGATACCAGCCAAAAGCGAGGTCGGGGCCCGAAACGGCTGCTCCGACGGGGACCGGCGGCGCCCAGTACCAGCCGCCGTTGACGAGGAGCCAGTTGCCGTAATGGCTGGTCACGTAGCCGAAGGGTTCGTCGGGCACCCAGACCTGATCTCCGTAGTAGTCGGTCCATCTGCCGACAGTAAAGGGTTGCCAGGAACTTGAAACGCCGGTCGGCCGCCAGAATTGGCGGTATTGTCCCTGGTAGTTGACCCGCTCCCATCTGCCGGCCCGGTCCAGGTCCGGGGCGTCATAAGCGAGCTGAGGGGGCAGGTATCTGAAGGATTGGCCGTTTCTGTCTTCATCGATTCTTTTTGCAAGCAGGGAATCACGTTCGGTGTTCCAGTCGTCCCAGGTCGCGTCAACCGCGGCGTCGCCGCTTGAAACCCGACTGGCATCGGCGATAATGGATGGCCCGCCGGGGGTGAGTTCATAGGAGGAATTGTCGCTTTGCTGAATGTAGTCGATCCGCCCGTTCAGATCGATAGCTTCAACCGAATCGTTACCGACGTAGAGATCGAATATGGAACCGGGTTGAGCGAGGATATAGCCAAAGGGGGTGGTGACCTTGAGCATCCCCTCGGGGTTGCGGTTGTAAAAGCGCGCAATTCCGGAGGCCAGGTCTATTTCAGAGGCGTTTTCCTTGATAGCGATCAGCTGGATTTGAGTTCCGGAACCGATCCTGGCCAGCAGGCCGTTGGGGAAAATGAATTCGGCCCTGGCGGAATCGCCCGAATACAGAGCGTCATTCAAGCCGAAGGGAGAATTCCGCCTGACAAGGACCCAGTCCTTGATCTCCGGGACATATCTGAGCAACTGACCATCGATGAAGGAGATGCGTCCGACAAGGACCTGAGCCTGCGGTGCCGTTGCCCTGGCTGCCGGCGATAAAGTGGCGAAGGCTGCAAGGATGATGAGAGCCGAGCCCCATCGTTTCATTTGACTGTGCATGGGCTTTACTCCTTCCGGAAGAGCGAATCGGTGGGCGGCCGTGGCCCCGCTGCCGGTCCCGCGCTATCACCGGCGGCCAATTTGCAATACAATAATCATGATGATAATGATTGAAAGTTCACCGAAACTTTTTCGGCGGGAATGAGGGCGGCAGGATAAAAGGTGTCGGAAAGAGGTGAGATTTGCCGGAGGGGGGCGGCCCCGCCAGAATGCCGGACGCGTTGCGACCGGCATTCCGAGGAGGCTTGCCCCCGTTTTTCGCGACTTTTAAAAAGTGGCGGTCAGATTGATGCCGCCGTAGAAGTGAATTGCCTTCTGATCCAGCGAATTGGCTTCCAGGTAATCATTGGCCTTGCTCGTAAGCGGCAGCCAGAGGCCGATTTTAGGTGAAACCGACAGCCATTTGTTGACCGGGAAAGCCAAGGCCGCGTCCAAAAGGCAGGTGTCGAAATCCGAAAAGCTCCCGGTTCTGCCGTCCAGGGCCAGCGTGTTGGTGTCGTGGTTCAAAATGAGGTAGCCGAAGCTTGTTCCCAGGTTGAGAGTGGTTCCCTTGCACACCCAATCGAGAAAGGGGACCGGAATGACCTTGCTCAGGTCGAGTTCGAAATACTCGTCATAGGAATGGATGACCTCGCCGTAAGTTGTAAAGGCCACCGTAAGCCACGGGAAATTGTAGCTCACCCCGCCGAAGAGTTCGTCTTCATCCTGGTTTAAAAAGGGGCCATAGCCCAAGGGAGACTGAAGGCCGTAGTAGACGTTTCCAATCAGCACCGAAAAATTTTTGGCGAGCTCCTTGGTATAGGAAAAGGTGAAATCGGTCTCGCTCCATTTGGAGTTGCCCTCCTCGTTTCCCATGGGCAGAAAAGAATTGGCGCTGTGGCGCGAGGTATCGAAGTTGCCCCAGATATTAGCGGAAAAGCCTTCCCAGGTGGCCGTGAAGGAGGGTTCGATGACGGCGCTGCCGTCACTGTTGGCCAGACCTCGGAAAATGTACTGGCTCAGAATATCGGTGGAAAAGCTGCCCGTTGGCACGCTCGAATCGTCTGCGCGCGCCGCGGGCGAAAGCACCGCGCAGGTCAGGAAGGAAAAAAGGGTCAGAAACAGAAGCGGAAATGGACGGGTTTTTGTGATTCGGATCGAACGCATTGATTTGCCCCTTTCATGATTAAAGCTGTAGAATAGGTCGGTTCTTTTTTTCGGCGTGTCCAGGTCGCACGGCATGAAGAGCCCGCCTCGCTCCGGTAAACCGGCACCGCTTTTCCCGTGCCATTATAGTCCTGATGGAGCTTACTGCACGGTGACGTGGAATTTATTGAGCAGGTTTCAGGCCAACGGAGCCCCGACAGGGAGATGATTCCCGAGGGTTTTTCGCGCCGGGCGATAAGATACTGAAATAAGGGGGTTTGGGACAATCAAAATGCGCCCGCGGGCTGATAGTTTTTTTCCGAGTAGGGGGCGGGCATGTTACGAAAATGTTTCACGCCGCGCAAATGAGTCAAATTTGTTACTTATTGGATCAAGAAAGCAAAATCACACACTTTGACCCGGGAGAATGCGGATGGATGAAAATGAAATTTTAGAGGCGCTTGCGGAGGATTTTTTTCAAGGTTGGGATGTTTCGCCGACGGGCGGCGGGTTTTTGATTAGAACCGACTGGGTATTTCCCGACAATGAGCGGATCGAGGTGCATGTGCGCAGGGTGGGGGAAAGAGAGGATCTGTTCATTGTGACCGATGGAGGGGAGTTGGTCAATTTCTTGTTTGCCGAGGGCATCGATGTCACGCGGGACCGCGAGTGCGGCGGTATTCTGGAGGCGATCACGCAAAAGAGGTCTTTGAAGATAGCCGAGCACCAGATCGTAAAGGGGGCGAAGGAGGAAGAGATAGCCGGCGCGGTTCGGGTGGTGCTGGAAGCCGTAAAGGAGGCATCCTTCGCCCTGTGGCACAGGATCCGGTCCGGGCCCGGAACCGCCGTGCATTGACCGATAAGGCGGGTGGGCTCCTTTTGTTCGGTCCGCCCCCTATTGGCGCGAGCCGTCTAGTCCCTGTTTTCGTTTTTGAAAAACACCATGCCAAGCGGCGGCAGAGTCAGTGAAAGAGAGAACGGATGGCCATGGCTTGGGACGGGGGCCGCTTCGAGGCCGCCGAAGTTGCCGTAGCCCGAGCCGCCGTAGTCCTTTGCGTCGCTGTTAAGGATTTCGCTCCAGTGGCCGGGGGCGGGGACACCGAATCGATAGCCGACGCGGGGCACCGGGGTGAAGTTTGCGGCGGCAAATATCAGGCCGGCCCCGCTGGTCGAGGGTTTCCTCAGGAAGGCGATCACGCTTGAGTCCGCGTCGCGGAAGTCGACCCATTCGAAGCCTTCCGGGCTGAAGTCGAGTTGATGCATCGCGGGTTCGCGGCAATAGGTGCGGTTCAAGTCGCGGACCCAGTTTTGGATTCCCCTGTGGGCGGGGTTTTCGAGCAGAGGCCAGCACAAGCCTCTTTCATGGTACCATTCGTTCCAGTCGGCGATTTCACCCCCCATGAAGATGAGTTTCTTGCCGGGCTGGCCGAACATGTAGCCGAAAAGCAGCCTGAGATTGGCGAATTTTTGCCAGTCGTCACCGGGCATTTTACGCAGCAGCGATCCTTTGCCGTAGACTACTTCGTCGTGGGAGAGGGGAAGGATGAAATTTTCGAAAAAGGCATACCAGAGATTGAAGGTGAGAAGGTTTTGATGGAATTTTCTGAAGATGGAGTTTTTGGAAAAATAGTCGAGGGTATCGTGCATCCAGCCCATATTCCACTTCATGCCGAACCCGAGGCCTCCGAGGTAGGCGGGTCTTGACACCATGGCCCAGGAGGTGGATTCCTCGGCGATTGTCTGGACGTCTGGAAACTGGGTGTAGACGGCTTCATTGAAGCGTTTTATGAAATGGATCGCCTCCAGGTTTTCCTTGCCTCCGTGCATGTTGGGGGTCCATTCGCCCTCTTTTCGGGCGTAGTCGAGGTAGAGCATCGAGGCCACGGCGTCGACCCGCAGTCCGTCGGCGTGATACTTGTCGAGCCAGAAAAGGGCGCTGCTGATGAGAAAGGCCTGCACTTCGTAGCGGCCGTGGTTGAAGATGTAGCTGTTCCACTCGGGGTGGAAGCCTTTCTGGGGGTCCTGGTGTTCGAAAAGGTATGTGCCGTCGAAAAATGTGAGGGCGAATTCATCGCTCGGGAAATGCGAGGGAACCCAGTCCAAAATGACGCCGATTCCGTTTTGGTGCAGCACGTCGATGAGGTGCATGAAATCCCCGGGCGTACCGTAGCGGGAGGTGGGAGCGAAGTAGCCGGTGGTCTGGTAGCCCCAGGAACCGTAGAAGGGGTGCTCCATGACCGGAAGAAATTCGACATGGGTGAAGCCCATCTCTTTTATGTACCCGGGAAGGTGTTCGGAGATCTCTTGGTAGCTCATCCAGCGGTCGGGGTCTTGGGGGGAGCGCATCCAGGAGCCCAGATGGAGTTCGTAGACGCAGTGGGGGGCATCCAGGGCGTTATTTTTCGCCCTTCCGGCCATCCATGTGGCGTCGTTCCATTGGTAATCGGTCTCCCAGATAATGGAACCGGTTTTGGGGGGCGTTTCCCAGTGCCTGGCGAACGGATCGCCCTTATCGACACTGTAGCCGTTTTCCCTGGAGACGATGTGATATTTGTATATGGCTCCCTGCCCGAGTTCGGTGATAAAACCTTCCCAGATTCCAGAGCCGTCCCATCTGGGCGCCAGTGGATGGGCGCGGTTATCCCAGAAATTGAAATCCCCTATTACCGAGACGCTTTCGGCGTTGGGCGCCCACACCGCGAAATAGACGCCCGGCTTTCCGGCGACGGTGGCCAGGTGCGATCCGAGCTTTTCATAGAGCCGGAAGTGGCTGCCTTCCTTGAAAAGATAGGAGTCGTGCTCGGTTAGCAGACTGAAGCCGTGGCTGACGACGGGGTTTCCCATGCTTTATTCCTTCCGCGATCAGGATGTTTGGAGGCCCTCGAGCATAAATCCCGTTCAATCTAAAGATTTTAGCGCGGGAATGCAAACGACAAAAAGCCGTGGGAGCAATCGCTGCTGATTAACTTCAACTAAAGCTTTGGAGCGAAAGGAGAAAAGAATGAGCTCGATTGCGGACAAGACTTTCATACTGACGGGGGCCTCCGGGGGGTTGGGCAGGGCTTTGGCCCTTGAGCTTTCCTCCGAGGTGGCCGGGCTTGTTTTGAATGCCCGGGGCAAGGAAGCTCTCGAACGGATCGGGGAGGAATGCGCAAAAAAGGGTGCGCGGGTGGAGGTTGTGGCAGGGCCTGCGCAGGCGGCGGGGGGTTCGGAGGCGCTTGTGGAAAAGGCGCTCGGCCTTGGAAACTTCCGCGGGTTTATTCACGCGGCCGGTGTTCTTGGCCCGGGGCCCGTGGTCCATGAGCTTTGCGCGGAAAAGTTCAGGGAAATATTCGAAGCAAGCGTAACGGCGAGCTTCGAGATGGCGAGGGCGGCCTTTCCGCGGCTCATCGAATCGGGCGGAGGTGTGGCGGTTTTTTTCGGCTCGGGGGCCGCCGAGAGGGTCATGCCGGGAATGGGCGCCTACTGCGCCGCCAAAGCCGCCGAGGAGCATCTTGTGCGCCAGCTTGCCGCCGAGACCCCGCAGGTCGTCTCCATGGTGTTTCGTCCCGGGGTGGTCGATACGCCGATGGTTCGCGGTGTGTTCAACTCCGCGGGCAAGGGGGCCGATCGGCTGCGGGAGGAATTTTCAGCTTTTAAAAGAAAGGGGGAGATTCTGTCGGCGGAAGTCCCGGCGCGCGCTCTGGTCGCCATTTTGAAAAACGATCCGCGCCGCTTTCATGGGAAAATCGCAACCTGGCGCGACGGGGTGTAGAAATTTCATCGGGTAGAATTCAAGACAGGGCTGGGGGATGGTGCTGAAAGGACAAAATCCACAGAAGAGCTGTATCCCCGGTTTTGCAACTATGGGTCTGCTCAGGAAACGGAAATAATAGCACGTTAAGCGTGCGCAGAGGCAGGCACCCAACGGTACAGCGTTGGAATTGACACGCCCAGGTTCTTGGCCACATCCCTCGGAGGAGTGCCGCTGGCTAGCAGCTTCTTGGCCGACTCGATTTTGCTGTTGGTCATCTTGGGCTTGCGACCGCCCTTGCGGCCAAGCTGACGGGCTACATCCAGCCCAGCGCGGGTGCGTTCGACGATGAGCTCACGTTCCATCTCGGCGAGGCTGGCCATAACGTGAAAGAAGAATCGGCCAGATGGCGTGCCGGTATCAATGGCGTCGGTCAAGCTCTTGAATTGGATGCCCTGCTTGTGCAGTTCGCCGACCAGATCGAACAATTGCTTGACGCTACGGCCCAAGCGATCCAGCTTCCAGACCACCAGTGTATCGCCCTCGCGCAGCATTTCCATCGCCTTGGTCAAGCCGGGCCGGTCGGCTCGTGTGTCGCTTACTTTGTCCTCAAAAACCCTCTGGCACCCAGTCTTGGACAAGGCTTCCTGCTGCAACTCAAGGTTCTGATCCTGCGTCGAAACACGGGCGTAGCCGATCAACATCGTTAGCAAATCCTTTGCATTTGTTAATGAACATCGATATCTGCCTGTGCTTTAGCGCATTGATCCGGTTGAATAGCTTGATCTTCTCATCGGCCTTCCGCTTGGCGTGTTCAGACATAAACGAGAGTAGTTCTTCGAGATGCTCGACACTCGCAATGTTCTTGAAGACCTTAGCCTTATTCACGAAGACGACGGATTTTTTCTCGCGTGCCAGCAGTTCTATGACGTTGCTGAGTGTGCCCGTGCTCTTCGTGTCCCAGATCATCAGCCCAATGTCTGCCAATTCGGCCATGCGAATGTCCTTTGCGGTGAAGAACGCACGCGACCCCTGCGAGTGGCTTGTTTCGACACGCTGAACTGGCCAGTGGCCCACGTTGTTCCTGGGCCGCTCACCGCTACAAAAGACAGTTGTTTTTGTCGTACCGTAGTTGAACAGGTGTTGCTGGATGGACGTATCGGCTCCATCGGCATCGCCCACAACGACCTCAAAGCCTTGGGCCACGATATTGTCGATGCGCTCCTTAACCTTCGGATCAAGGTGCTTAATGTTCATTGAACCGGCGATGAAAACTCGCATGGTTTCTCCTCTATTTCCACGTCAGTGCGGCGACGTAGATATTTCTCACCTTGGAATATGTTCGCAGCACATTGCAAGCAGCCTCCATTGAGGCCCCGGTATGGAATAGGTCATCGACGACAAGTACGTTCCATTTTCCATTGTTCGTGATTGCATCGTTAACGCTGAAGCTGTTGCCAATGGCCTCGACCTTCTCCTTCTTGGTGTTCAAGTTCTTGAGGGAGGTTCCGTTGGCGGCCTTTAACAATATATTGCTGAAGACTGGCACCTTTACCAGTGCGCCCAGTTCGTTGGCAACTTAGGTGACAGGCTGGCGGGTTCGTCCCCGAGATAAATGCTATGCAGGGTGTGCCTGTCTAGTACCCACCCGTTATCCCATGGGCCTTGAATTTGACGTAGAGAGACTTTCAAGATGCACCTCGCTATTTTAGCGAAACTCGTTGTGATGCTATGGAATAAAGAATAGAGTTTCAAGAACTATTTTCGAGAATTACAATATCTTGATTTGTCGTGCCACGCTGGTTGCCTTGGCGGGTTTATCACAAACCTACGTTTATAAGAAGGAGTATGCATGCCCCGTCGCTCGATCCTCTCCGCCGCCGAGAGGGAAAATCTGTTGGCTTTACCCGGCGCTCAAGACGAATTGATCCGTTACTACACCTTCAGCGAAGAAAATAGGGGACGCCCTTTACATTTTACATCTGGAAACCGCCGGGCCTTTAAATGGCCAGGGTGAGCAAGAGCGTAATGTTGCCCGCCATCATCGTCCTTGTGCGATGTACAGACGGGGTTCTCCAATCGTCGTTTTTCAGCCTTTTTAAGGGGGCGGCGGGCGGGAGAGTCGGGCAGGGTCGTCGGATAATCCGCCCCATATTGTGTAAGAAGCGACGGGAGCCTTTGCCGGCGCTGATCACATGGTATGGATTATCGGATGGCCTGGCCGGATGGCGGGAGGGTTTGAACTTCCCGCTGGTTTTAGTTTTTCAGATTGAACATTTCGGTTCTCGCCGATCCTCGGGCGGATGTCTTTACGAATTTTCGAGCCGCGAGGGGTCAGGTACTCTGTTTTACCGGGGTATTTGACAGATTCTTTCCGGGCGCTCATAATGGTTCCGCGTAGTTAAAGCTATTATTGGCCACCTCATGCACATCGTGATTTCATGAAAATTGAACACAATCGCCATGACGAGCCGGATTATGGATGCGAAGCCGGTTTTGCCGGCGGCTGCGAGGCCGTCGAAAGGATGCGTGCGCGCCTTGGCAGCCTCAAAGAGTGTTTTCGGATATCCGGCCTCATAAATTCGAGCCTGCAACTCGACCAGGTGCTCGAAAACATCATGACCACCTCGCGCTCGATTTTAAAAGCCGAGGCGTGCAGTCTCATGCTGGTCGATGAAAAGAGCGGCGAACTGGTGTTCGAGGTGGCGCAGGGGCCGGTTGCCCATAAGCTCGAAAGGGGAATGCGAATCGGCCGGGGGCAGGGGATAGCCGGCAGTGTCCTTGAGAGCGGCGAGCCTCTTTTGATCCCGGACGCCTACCTTGACAGCCGGTTCAACCCCGATTTCGACCGGATGACCGGCTATCTGACCCGTTGTATTCTGTGCGTGCCGCTAAAAATCAAGGACAGGGTGATCGGGGTATCCCAGGTCATAAACAAATTGGACGGTTCGATTTTTACCGGGGAGGACCGGGAGACTCTTAGTCTTATGTGCGCCAACGCCGCGGTTGCGGTGGAAAATGCCCGGCTGCACGAAAAGATCCTGCGCAATCGGCAGATCGAGCAGGATCTGGCCTTTGCAAAAAGCGTTCAGTCGAGTTTTTTGCCGAGCGCCATGCCCGATCTCGATGGATTCAGGTTTAGCGCCCGCTATCAGCCCGCAAGGGAGATCGGGGGCGATTTTTATGATTTCATACCGCTCGATGAGGATCGTTTGGGCATCCTTATCGGGGATGTCTCGGGGAAAGGGGTTCCCGCGGCCCTTTTCATGGCCAGGTTCACCACGGATTTTCAGCTTCTCGCGCTTCGGGAAAAGGACCCCGAGAGGCTGATGCGGCGCATTAACGACCGCGTTTGCGAGCGGAGCTGCCGGGGGATGTTCGTAACAGTTCTCTACATGGTGTTAAGTAGAAACAGCGGCGAGGCATTTTATGTCAATGCCGGACATCTTCCGCCGGTTGTCTGGAACAGCGCGGGGCAAAAATTCGATATTTTGAGCGGGGGTGGTGGGCCTCCGCTGGGAATTGTTCCCGATCAGCATTATGCATCCGAAAGTATGTCGCTCGCCCCCGGTTCGTGCGTTCTTCTCTATACCGACGGCCTGATGGAGGCAAAAAACGGCTGCGGGGATTTCCTGGGACTGGAGGGCATGGAGAGCTGTCTTCGGGCCGGAAGTTCGGAGGCCGAGGCGTCGCTGTCTCGCATATCGGCGCGGCTTTCGCAGTTTGTGGGGGGGTGCCCCCAGAGCGACGACATTACGCTGGTACTGGTCGAATACGGGGGGCGCGGTTGAGCGGAGCGGGTTTCAAGGGCCCAGTCGTTTTGGAATCTCCTTCGGAGCCGGCCCTGATGGCGGCCATAAGGGCTCTTACGGACAAGATCTGCTCGGTTGCCGGGCTTTGCGCCGAGCAAACGGATAGACTCGTGCTTGCCGTGGACGAAGCGTGCACCAATGTCATCCGGCATGCCTACGGCAATCGTCGGGACGGAAGAATCAAGATCAGCTTCACGGGGCAAGCCGACCGCCTGGAGATCGCGATTGAAGATTTCGGCACCGGTGGAGAGCCGAGCGGCTTTCGAGGTCGCGATTTTTCCGATCTGCGCCCTGGAGGGCTCGGATTGCACTTTATCCGATCGGCGGTAGACGAGTTGGAGTATGATTGCCGGCCGGGCGAGGGCATGGTTTTAAAGCTTGTGAAATTTATTTCCGCACAGGAGAAATCATAAAGTTGAACGTTCAAATCGATGAAATAAATCCGGACATATTGGTGATGTCGCTTGGAGGCGACCTGGACATGAGTGTTTCACCCGAGGTGAGGAAGGTTTTACTTCCATTATTTCGGGAGAATGTCTCGCACATCATCGTGGATCTAAAAGATGTTGGGTATATCGACAGTTCGGGGATAGCCACTTTCGTCGAATCGCTGCAGATGTCGCGAAAGACCGGGATCCGGTTTTCTCTGGCCGGCGCCTGCCCCAAAGTCGAAGCGATCTTCGATCTGGCTCATCTTAAGAGTATTTTCGAGATGTCCCCCGATGTAGCCGGGTTGATCGAGGGGGAAAAGGGCCGGTGAGTGCGACCGCGGAATCCGGGGAAAGCCGGGCGATACTATTTTTGCGGCACTTGACGGGCATATCCTGTTTTTTTGCTGAAACGATGCGATGGACGCTCGTAAAACCCTTCCAGGGCAGGCCCCTGCGGCTCAGGTCGGCCATTGCCCAGATGGACGAGGTGGGGGTTAAATCGGTGCCCATCGTGGCCCTGGTTTCCTTTGTGATCGGCGTCATCCTGGTGCTCCAGACGGCCTATCAACTGGAGGAATTGGGGGCGGTAAACTACGCGGCAAGTCTTGCCGGGGTGGCGCTCACTCGGGAAATGGCCCCTCTGTTGACGGCCATCGTGCTTGCCGGTCGGGTGAGCGCGGCCTTTACCGCCGAACTGGGCACGATGATGGTGACAGAGGAGATAACCGCTCTTGAGGTGATGGCCATATCTCCGGTGGCCTACCTGGTTGTGCCGCGGTTTTTGGCCATGATGGTGATGCTGCCGTGCCTGACGGTTCTAGCGGATGTGATCGGCATGGCGGGGGGCTATTTCGTGGGGACTCTGGCGATAGGCATAAGTCCTACGCTCTATATCCACGATACGATCAACGCTTTGCTGGTAAAAGACATAATGAGCGGGCTGGCAAAAGCGTGGTTTTTGCCGCCATAATAGCCATGGTGGGCTGCTACACGGCTTTCGCGGTGAAGGGCGGCTCGGAGGGCGTGGGCAAAGCGACCATGATTTCGGTTGTGACCTCGCTCATAAGCATAATTCTTGCCGATTGTCTTTTTACGGCCATTTTTTACGTTTTCATGTGAGGCTGGGTCTGGAAACGCTGATTGAAGTCAAAAACCTCTGCAAGAGCTTCGAAGGCAGGGCGGTCCTGGAAGGGATAAACCTTGCCGTCGAGCGGGGAAGCGTATTCGTTGTCATGGGCGGAAGCGGCTGCGGAAAAACCACCCTTCTTCGAAACCTTATCGGAGTCATTCGCCCCGATTCGGGGCAAATCCTGGTCGGGGGAGAGGACATGACGCAGTTTGACGAAAACCGGATGGACGGGTATCGCAAGCGTTTCGGAATGCTTTTCCAGATGGGTGCGCTGCTAAATTCCTTGAGCGTTCACGACAATATTGCTCTTCCGTTGCGGGAGCACACCAAACTCGATGAAAAGATCATCGGCGTCATGGTCAAAATGAAGCTCGAGCTTGTCGGGCTTCGCGACTTCGAGCATCTGAAGCCCGCTCAGCTAAGCGGTGGAATGCAAAAGCGAGTGGCCCTGGCTCGCGCCCTTGCGCTGGATCCGGAAATCGTTTTCTACGACGAGCCCACCTCGGGGCTCGATCCGGTGGTGACAGGGGTCATCAGTCAGCTCATCCTGGACTTGAGCAAGCGGATGGGCATAACTTCGGTTGTCATCACCCATGATATCGGCAGCGCTTTCATGATCGCCGACAAGATGGTGGTGCTGTTCCGCGGGAAAGTGGTTGCCGAAGGAACACCAGATCAAATCCGAAACTCGTGCGATCCGCTGGTCCAGCAGTTCATAAACGGCAGGCCGGATGGTCCCATACCGCTTCGCCAGTCGAGCCGGGATTATCTCGAGGATTTGCTCGATATTTAGGAAAGAAAAGTGGAGATGAAGGTTTTTCGTTCGGATATAAGAGTCGGGTTGGTGGTTTTGATTTCGTTCATTTTTTTGGTTTCAGCCCTTTTTGTGGTGGGCGGGGTGCGCTCCCTGTGGAGCCGGCAAAAGTCGCTCACGATACTTTTCCGGTATTCGGACGGCATAGCGGAGGGAGCGCCCGTACGGTGGGCGGGATTTGACGTGGGGCAGGTGAAGAGCATCCGGATCGCCAGGGGGGTGGCCGACCGCATCGCGGTAACGGTGGACATTTCACCCGAGGCCCGGGTGAGGAAGGACTCCAGTGCCGAGATTAGAGATCTCGGTATGATGGGGTCGAAATACGTGGAGATAAGCCCGGGGTCGGCGGGGTCACCTGAATTGGCTTCGGGCGCCGTGCTGGAGGGCAAAAGCCCGGCTTCAATTTCCCAAATCATAGAAACCGGCGGAAAAGTGGCAACAGGCCTGGTTGAACTCGTCGGGCAGGCAAAGCAGCTTGTCGGCGAGGTTCGAAACGACTACCAATTGAAACAGACGGTCCAGAACGCGAACGGTCTCATAGTGCAATTGAGAAAAAGTACGGCCGACCTCGGGCCGATCATGAAGAACATGAAAAAGATCACCGGAAACGGCGGCGATCAGCTTGTCACCCTTATCGCGGAAGTGCGCCGCACAAACAAGCAATTGCAAAAGCGCATGGGATCGATCGGCAATGCGGTGACAAAGACGATGGGGCAGGCCGGCAAGGGATTGGTGGAGGCACGGAAAACCCTTAAGGGCGTCCACTCGGTCGTTGATTCGAACAAAGCCAATATGGACTCCATTCTTGAGCATTTGAACGAGACCTCCCGCAACCTGGAGGCTTTGAGCGAGGACCTGAGGCTTCATCCCTGGAAGGTGGTATGGAAATCGGACGGCAAAGTCGATGATGGCGCAAATGGCGCCCGGTGGAGGCAAAAGGGCAGGATAGGGCCTTATGGCAAGCAATAGCGCACTTTTAGCGGTTTTTCTGCTGCTCCTTTCAGCCTGTGCCGCGGGACCCGAAAGTCCCTACAACCGAGGGGTCGAACAATACGGAATGGGGCATGTGGAAAGAGCCGTAAAGGACTACAGGCAGGCGGCCCGACTGCGTCCCGCTGATTTGCGGCCAAAATTCAATTTGGCGGTTATCTACCAGGACGAAGGCCAACTTGACCGGGCCGAACGGCTCTACCGGCAGATAATCACGCAGGACCCCGGTTTTTCGCCCGCATGGTCAAATCTTGCGTCCATCATGGAAAAGCGCGGGCGGCCGGGTGAGGCTGAAAAGTACCATCTGCGCGCCGTTGGAATTGAGGGCGGCGGGTGCGCCTCGACCGGCCAGTACGGATTTTTTCTTCTAAGACGGGGGCGAAGCGAGGAGGCGGCAAAGCTTTTCGAGCGGGCCGTAAAAAAGGATCCGAGATGTGCCAACGGTTGGTTCGGCTTGGGTGAGATCGCGGAGGCGCGGGGAGATACGAGGGCGGCCCTGCTGGACTATGACAGGGACTCGATATATGATCCTTCCGATATCGAGGCGTACCTGCGATCGGCCAATATTCTTATTGCAACGGGCAAGAGGAAGCAGGCCGAGGGGATGCTTGAAAAGGCCGATAAGCTTGGACCCTCTTCGGGCGATGTCAATTTGCGGCTTGGAGTCTTGCTTTTCAAAAACGGGGAATTGAAAAGAGCGGAAAAGGCCCTGGAGATGGCCAAAAAGGCCGGAGCGCCGCCTGCTTTGTGCGAGCGGGAGCTGTGCGGGGTCTACCGGGAACTGAGTTCGAGGTCGGCCGGGAAGGCGAGGGCCGGTGGGGGCGGCGGGTGAGAGTTCTATCAGGGGGCGGGCGGCGCGGGGCCGCCATCCGCGGGGTGCTCGGGGCTATCGGACAGGGGCTTGAATTTGCCTGTTCGGCCATCGCGGACTTGTGCCTTCCACGCAGTTGCGCGCAGTGCCAAAGGCTGGGGAGTCTTTCCCGGGGGTCCTGGTGCGGTCCGTGCCGGGAGAGTCTTGCGCGAATAGCTCCTCCACTTTGCCCGGGATGCGGCAGACCTTTCCCTGATTCTTCCACCTCATCGGACCATCTTTGCGGCGATTGCCTCGTGACGGGTTTTCATTTCGATTCCGCAAGATCGGCCGTCATCCATACGGGGACGGTTCGCACCCGAGTACACCAGTTTAAATTCGGGGGGCAGTTGAAATGGACGCCCTGCCTTGTGGAACTGCTGGAGGAGGCCTACGGGCAATGGGGGATCGCCGTTCCGGATCTCATCGTTCCGGTGCCCCTTCATATCAAACGGCTGCGTCAAAGGGGGTTCAACCAGGCCGGGGTGCTTGCCGGCGAGTTGGGGCGAAAGATAAAGACGCCGGTCAGTGTTTGCGCGCTGTTTAGAAAAAACGTGACACAGCCGCAAACG
This sequence comes from Deltaproteobacteria bacterium, assembly GCA_021777755.1. Classification (GTDB taxonomy): domain Bacteria; phylum Desulfobacterota; class Syntrophobacteria; order Syntrophobacterales; family Syntrophobacteraceae; genus SbD1. Next base: position 8,987 of record JAJYDE010000002.1, on the reverse strand, counting down.
AGCCTAAAACGAGGCGAGCGGCTAAAAAACGTCAAGGGAGCTTTTGAAATCGCGGACAGCGGTAAAGTGCGCGGCCGGCGAATCCTTCTGATAGACGATGTTTTCACGACCGGCACGACGCTCAGCGAATGCGCGAGGGTCTTGAAAAAAAGGGGCGGGGCCGGTGAGGTCCATGCTTTGACCGTCACACGTGCCTTACCGGACTGAGCCGTAGACCGGCAACCGGGAAGGCGGACGAAATGGATTGAAGCGGCCGCCCTCGGAGTCCGATGACCTGCGGGCGAAGCCTCGACGATCACCTTGGCGGCTTTAGCGAGGAGCAAAACGTGGACGTTTTGCCCAAAGGTGGATAGAATAAAGAGATCGTGCTTGTGGACTTCCAATCATTCAATGCGGTGCACGAAAGGGAGGGGCCATGAACGAGCTGTTGGCGCCCGGAGGCAGCTTGCCGATGGTGGAAAGGGCTTTTGCCGCCGGTGCGGAAGCCGTCTATGTTGGCGCGAAGGGGTTTAGCAGAAGAAAATGCGCCTGGGAACTCGAAGACTCGCAGATATGCGAGGCGATCGAAATTGCAGCTCGATTCGGAGGCAAAATCCGGGTTGCCATAAACACCGAGGTCCCGGTCGAAAAATGGCCGCTGGTACTCGCAAAAATCGAGAAATATGCCTCCTGCGGTGCCGGGGGAATCATTGTAAAAACACCCGGGGTTATGGAGCTTACAAGGGACAGGTTCCCGGGGTTCACCATCCATGCGAGCGTCGGATGCAATATTCAGACGGCGGCCCAAATGGAGCGCTACAAGGGGTTTGGCGCAAGCCAGATCGTCGCCTCCACCGAAATCGACACGCCGGCAAAACTCAAGGCTTTCAAACAATCGGCCGACCGGCTCGGGCTTTCCACCGAGGTGCTGATACACGGCAACAGGTGTGTGGGCGGAGTCGGGAACTGTGTTTTTCACGAATTGATAAGCGACAGCTATATCAAGCGCATCCATCAGGATGAAGATGGAAACGAAATAGTCGAATACGAGGGTTCGCCCGATCGAAGCGGGAGTTGTTTCAGGCTTTGCCTGCTGAGCGACGAGCAGCGGCGGAAAGTGCTCAGGCAACGCTTTGTGGAAGAGGAAAGGATAGAGGAAATCAACTCGCGGATCAGGCTGCATCCGAACGTGGCCTTCGTAATAAACGGAAAGGAACTTTGGGATTACATGGACCTTGGTATCCACACGCTCAAGATGCAGGGAAGAGAATACGCAACCGAACTCGTTGCGCGGATGACTTCCTGCTACCGGCGCCTTTTGGACGCGCACCGGGAGCGCAGGCCGTATGACGATCCGGCTTTGGCCGCGATCCGGAGTGAACTGGACCGGATCGGAAGGGACCGGGACCTTGCCCGGAGGGAGAAAACCAAGGAACTGCACGCCAACATCAGGGGACTCGACGCGAGCCAGGGATTCTAGTGGCCTGCTCCGGCAGCGGCACTCGACTCCTGTTCCAATTTTTTTATCCTGGCTTGGAGTCCTTCTATTTTTTCGCGAAGAGCGGGACGTGGGTCGTTTAGAAAGTGGACCCCGCTGCGCTGTTTGGTAATGGGACAATAGAACGAGTGGGAGGCGGCTATCTGTTTCCTCTGCTCTTCGAGTGTGGAAAGCAGCCTTTCATTGGTGTCGAGTTCGACTACAAGACGCTCCAACTCTTTTTTGCGATCAGCCGCCGAAGGAGGATCAATACGTAGCGCCACATCATGGACCCAGACAGCCAGCTTTTCCCGCTGCTCCCGATTTTTCCACAAGCAAATGGATATGATCACCAGGGCGAGCATTATAAAGGTACGGACTCTCAAATAGTTTCCTCCTACCCCACGGTTTTCAGTTTCCAAGCACGCCTTTGTAGAACCGCCGCCCCAGGTAAGTGAATATTGCCCCGTCGCGGGTAATTCGCACCAGCTTGAGGCCCGCGGAAACCTCGTCTCCTTCATGCTTTTTGGACCCGTTGACGTAGATGAACCTGTCCGCTGGCCGATCGGAATAAACCAGCATGGACACCGAAATGGGCGGAAGGGTTGAAAGGACTTGGGCGGGAAGCCTGCTCATGGACGGCACCGCGGGGGCGGGCGACTCCGAGAAGTCCGATCCGGTCAAGGCCCCGGGACGGACGAGGTCCTGCCCGCTGACGGCCGGTTCCGCGGTTTTCGGGGCATGGTTGGCCTGCTTTTGAAGCAGGGCCTTTAAATCCGCGGTTTTCTTGGCGAGCGCGGTTTTGGGGGTGGGAACCGCGTCAGGGGGTTGGAGGGGCCGGGGCTTGCGGGGGGTAATATCAACACGGCCGAGCGCCTGCCCCGCGGCCGGCGAAGGATGCGGCGAAACGGTTGCGGTCGGCCGCGGGGGGGCGATTACTTGCGGCGCCGGTGGACCTCCCGGTGAAATATCGGGGGTTTTCTCGCAGTTGGAAGGTCTCGGGGGGGGCGAGGCGGCCTTGGCCGGGACGGTATCGGTCCCGCGGGTGCTTTCAGGAGGCGCCGCGGCGCTGCCGCGGGCTGGCGGACGGGCTTTGGGCGGCGGAGCCCCGTTTTGCCAGGGGACGGCCCGGAAGATGAAAACGGCCAGGCTTACCAACCCGATGAAGGCCAGGGGATAGAGCCACCGCGGCAAATTCGCGGAGGTGCGAGAGCCGTGTCGCGCCGATTCTGGCGGAGCTTCGAAATCCCGGTTGGTTCTGGCTCCTCGGCGCGCCTGCTCGGATTTTTTCAGTGCATCTAGAATGTAGGACATGTCCGGACCCCGTTTGCTTTCTATGCCAACAGTATTTGCCGAGTCTCAGGACGAGGGCTCGGGTGGCGCTTTCGCAGGTGGCGCGCCACGGACAATCCCGGCTTTCCCGGCGAGGAAGGTTTGCGGGGGCCCGAAGTGATTGAAGAAGACGTAGAAAAACGCCAGCCATGCACAGGCAAGAAAGGCGGCCGCAAGAGCGATCTTCCATTTTCGCCCCTCCTCGGGCGGGCGGCGCCCGAGGACCTCCGCGGCAGCCCTCAGGAGCGTTTTTTTGTCAACGATTTGCTTGTGCTGAACAAAAGCGCCAAGAAGGGCGCGGTCGCAAATGAGGTTGATCAGCCTTGGAATGCCTCCGCTGCAGACATACAGGCTATTCAGGGCGCTACTGGAAAACAGGGCGGGCTCGGCGGTGGGGGGAGCGTCCTGTTTGGGGCGCCCGCCGCGAGCTACCGCGATCCTGTGATGGACATAACCAAAAATGTCGGACCTTGAGAGCGCGTCGAGATGGCAACGCGCCACGATGCGCTGCGAGAGTTGTCTGAGGTCGGGCCGGGCGAGCCTGTCGCGAAGTTCGGGCTGGCCGATGAGAATTATCTGAAGGAGCTTTCGTTCGTTGGTCTCGAGATTGGTCAGAAGCCGGATTTGCTCCAGCACCTCATCTTTTAGGTTTTGCGCCTCGTCGATCAGAAGGATGGCTTTTTTGCGGCCGGCGTTGAGTTCCAAAAGGAACTCGTTTATGCGGTCCACATAAGCCTTGACGTTTGCTTTTCGCGGATAGGCCAAGCCGAATTCGTCGCACACCGCGGCGAGCAGTTCCTCGACCGAGAGGGTGGGATTGATGATAAAGGCAACGACGATGTTTTTGCTGAGGGTTTCCAGAATGCGCCGGCAAATGGTGGTCTTGCCCGCGCCGACTTCTCCGGTAAGCAGTACGAAGCCCCCCTCGCTGCGAATTCCGTAGAGCAGATGAGCCAAGGCTTCCTTGTGTTGCGGACTCATGTAGAGATAACGCGGATCCGGGGCGATCGAAAAAGGCGATCTTTTAAGGCCGAAGTATCTTCTGTACATGGCTCTGCCGGCTTAAGTTCGAAAATCGGGGGTGCCTATTTGGCTATAAGCCCCTTCTCCATGGCAAAGGCGGTCAGTGAGGAGGCGCTGTGGAGATCGAGTTTTTTCATGAGATTGGCGCGATGTTTTTCAACCGTCTTGGCGCTTATGCACAAATAATTGGCGATATCCTTGTTTCTGTAGCCTTCGGCGATCATCTTCAAGATTTCACGTTCGCGCTGCGTAAGAGTGTCCCAGGAACTGGAGGACTTGATGTTTTTTCGCCCCTCGAGATAGCCCTCGATGACCTTTTCGGAAATGCCGGGACTCAGATAGCTTTTGCCCGAGAAAACATTATCGATGGCCAGCATCAATTCCCCGTGGGTTGCGTCCTTGAGGACATAGCCATCGGCGCCGGTCTCAAGAGCCGTTAGGATGTGTTCTTCGGTCTTGTGGACCGTCAACACCAAAATTTTCGTTGAAGGGCTCTGTTTTTTAATTTCCGGAATTGCCCCCCCTCCATTCATTCTGGGCATGGAGAGGTCCATGAGGATCAGATCGGGTTTCATGGAGTCGACCAGGCGGATGGCTTCGAGCCCGTCCCTGGCTTCGCCAACGACCTCGAAGGCGGGATTGGAGGAAAGAAGCATCCGCAATCCTTCTCTCAAAATGGTATGATCTTCGGCGATCACGATCCTTTTTGTATCCGGCATGTGCTAAACCTTCCCTGAGATGGAGAGCGAGAACCGGTTCCCCGGTGGGTCTCGATTTTGAATCCGGTCCGGCTTGGCCTGACATGAATCTTGACAGGAACGCGACTTCGGGCAAACCGAAAGGGAAAAAATGGCCTGCCGGATAGCCGGTTCACAAACAAAACCAACTATAACTCCATTCTACTTCAAGTCGGTAAAATTTACCAGTGTTTTGCAAACTTTAGGTAAATATCCCTTTCGGGTTAACCAGGGTATGATATCGGCTCCCCCGCGATTACTGCAAACCATGTATTAACGGGTCTACCGTATCGTTGGCAGATGGGGCATCGCGTAAATCGGGATCGGGGGCGGTCGATGAGGCCGGGGTTTGCATATTTGGCCATGATTTGCCAGGGCCGTGGAATTTGAAAATACGGCGCAATGCAGGGTTCTATAGGTAAATCACTCCATTCATGTTGCATGCTATTTCCAATATAAGTGTGCGTGAGAAGCAGGTGGAATTCATTTAAGTACGTATATCAAGGACGCGAGGAGTGAAGCATGAGGATGAATGGATCGGACGTGGCAGCCTATCTTTCCGTGGAGGAAATCAAGCTGAAGATGCGGATGTCCTCGGGATTTTTGAGATTTCAAAAATGGTTGGTCATATACAATCTTCTGGTCGATCCAAGGCCTCTGGCCGAAATCGCCCGGCACACGGGGCTATCGGAATCGAGTGTTCACAGGATTGTGGCCGAGTATAACAACGGGGGTCCGGAGGCGATCGAGACTATTGGGGAAATAAGGGGAAAGGGCTGGTTTGGGTACGCCGGAGAGTGTTCGGTATAGTCCGGCTTTTTCCATCTTGACCTCTTGGAGCAGACATGCGATGGATTAGGCCGTTCATATTTCGGGCAACGGCGGCTAATTCAAAGGGCCTGGCGCATCGTTTGAGCTTTCCGAGAGGGGAAGCCGCCGCCTGTCCGGCTTATTTAGCGGAGAATCAGGGGTGGACAAACCGTTTGATTTCTATCGGGCCGTATCAGAAGAACTCGATCCCGAGAGGCTGCAGAGCAAATTTTTGTCCGCACTGCTCGATCTTCAAAACGTCGAGCGGGGATCTCTTTGGGTTCGCAGTGAAAAGGGCTATACGTGCATCGAGGCCGTGGGAGCGCAAAGTGAGAGCATAAAGTCGATGACCATCGGTTTTGGCCAAAGCAGCATTGTGGGCTGGGTTATCGAGAACGGCAAGATGACGGTCGCCGAAGCCGGCAAGGACGCCCGACATTTTTGGCAGGCTGAGCGAAATATCGACATAAAGAGCAGACTCATACTCTGTTTTCCTCTTTTGCTGACAAGCGGTGAGGTCTACGGGGCGGTTCAGCTGATCGATACGAGCGCGGGCGGAAAATCTTTGAATCTCGAAGAGGGCTATCTGGCTCTTTTGCAGCAACTGATAGACATCGGATCGATCGCTTTAAGCAATTCCCTGGCCTTTTCGAGGCAGGCGCAGGAAAACCGCAAATTGCGGCAGACTCTGGAAGCGATAAGCGACCGGGAGTCCATGGTCGGGCGCAGCGCTGCTTTGCTTGCGGTAAGAAAGCGGGCGGGGGAGTATGCGAGAACGGATTTCCCGGTGCTGATCACAGGCGAGAGCGGTTCGGGAAAGGAACTTTTGGCCAGGGAGATTCACCGGCTGAGTGGAAGGAGCGGGGGTGCCTTTCTTGCTCAGAATTGCAGTTGCATTCCGGACAGTTTGCTTGAAAGCGAGCTTTTCGGCTATGAGAAGGGTGCTTTCACCGGGGCGCTTAAGGCCAAGCCGGGGCTTTTCGAGTCGGCAAACGAGGGGACGGTTTTTCTCGATGAGATCGGGGACATGCCACTTCCCCTGCAGGCAAAGATTTTGCGGGTGATCCAGGAGGGGGAGATCAAGCCGATTGGAACCTCACGATCCAGGAAGGTGAACGTAAGGATCATTTCGGCCACCAACCGGGACTTGCAAAGTGAAATCGGGCGGGAGAATTTTCGCGAGGACCTGTTCTATCGTTTGAATGTTTTGCCGCTGCGTGTTCCCGCTCTTCGGGAGAGGCCGGAGGACATAGGGCTTCTTCTCGAACATTTTTTGAGCAGGGAGGCCCTGCGGTTGGGGACCGCGCGCAAGAGGTTTTCCGCAGAGGCGCTGCGGTTTCTTCTCGACTACGAGTGGCCGGGAAACGTGCGGGAACTCGAAAACTTTGTCAAGCACATCATGGTTATCACCCCGGGGGAGATTATAGCCGGAGAGGATTTATCCCATCATTTCATTTGCGCCGCCCCGCGCCGGGCCGAGGAGGAAAAGCCGGCTCGAGGCGAAGGGATGAACGGCGCGGCAGGGGGCGCGGAGGCGTGCATGTTTGACGGATGTTCCTGGGAGGAACTCGAGCGCCGGTATGTCCTTCATCTTCTTGAAAAGAATAGATGGCATGTGACGCGGGCGGCAAAGGAGGCGGGGGTGAACCGGTCGACTTTCGATTCCAGGATGAAAAAACTGAACATCAGAAAATAGTGCGAGTTATGGATCTTCGAGACGGACAAACGATCAGTGAAAAGATAGCAATCGCCAACAAGCTCCATGACAGGTGGGGCGAGGCGCTGAAGAGCGACCCGGAGATTTCGGCGGGGCTTGGGGAGCTTTCGGCAAGGGTGGCGGCTTCGAGCGAGTTGTGCCTGAGCTCGGGAGTCGCGAAGGAGTGCAAAGTCTGCGAGGAAGAGGAGGGGGGGAGCTGCTGCGGCGCGGGAATAGAGAACACATACAGTCCCGAGCTTTTGCTGATAAACCTTTTGCTCGGCGTAAGGCTGCCCGATTTTCGAAGTTCTTCCGGGAGCTGCTTCTTTCTGGGCGAAGGCGGGTGCCGTCTGAGCGCCCGTGAGATATTATGCATCAACTATCTATGCAAAAAGTTGCAGAAAACGATCCCGCCTGAAATGCGTCTTCGGCTCCAGGAGGTGAACGGGGCGGAGATGGATTTTATTTTCCTGCTGCATGAGCGGATAAAGCGTTTTATCATGTCGAGGTGAAGAGTGAAACACCACGATCGGTCTTCGTGCCGGTTTTATTCCAGGCGCTGGTAGCAGTCCCGCCGAAAGGGCGGCGTACAGATGCAGTAGAAGACGAGTTCGTCTTCGCCGATATTTGCGATGCGCTGGGAAAGGCCGGGGGGAATTCTCACCACATCGCCTTCGCACACTTCGATGGATTTTCCGCCAAGTTCGACCCGGCCTTTTCCTGAGACTATCAAATATCTTTCGGCCACGCCCCTGAGGGAGTGCAAAGCCGTTACGGTTCCCGCGCCGATTCTGGCGCGGGCGATGGAGACCGATTCATCGCCCGAATCGTTTGCCACCTCGAGGATATGGCAGCGCTCCGGGGTTTCAAATTCGCTTTTTGCGTCCTTTTTCAATACTTCGGCTCTCAACGGGCATTCCTCACTTGATTTTTTGTTCGAAGTCGCGCTCAGGCGGGTTTGGCCCGCAGATATTGCCGGGGCCACGGCAGATCGACGTCCAGCGTCTTTGCGGCGTGAAGCGGCCAGTAAGGATCGCGCAGGAATTCGCGTCCCAGCAAAACGGCATCCGCGGCGCCCGTAACGATTATCTGCTCGGCCTGGGCCGGATCGGTAATGAGGCCGACGGCCCCCGTGGCTATTTGCACCTCGTTTCTCAGTGCCGCCGCGAAGGGAACCTGGAAGCCGGGGCCGGCGGGGATTTTGGCATAAGGCACAAGAGCGCCGCTTGAACAATCTATGAGGTCCACCCCGAGGGCTTTCATGCGACGGCACAGCACCACCGATTGAGCGAAATCCCATCCCTCTTCGACCCAGTCGGTGCAGGAGAGGCGGACAAAAAAGGGCAGATGTCCGGGCCAGGCGTCCCGGAGGGCTTCGGCGACCAGCAGGGGAAAGCGCATTCGATTTTCAAGGGAGCCGCCGAATTCATCGGTTCTCTGGTTGGAAAGCGGCGAGAGGAATTCGTGGAGCAGATATCCGTGGGCCATGTGCAGTTCGAGGACTTCGAACCCCGCCTCCAAACTGTACCGGGCCGCAGTCAAAAATTGTGCGGTCACCTCCTCGAGGTCTTCGGGCGTCATTTCGCGGGGAGTCCGGGAGTCTTGATCGAAGGCAACGGGGCTGGGGCCGACGGGAAGCCATCCGCCCCGGGCCTTGGTTAGCGGTTTTCCTCCCCGCCAGGGCAGATCGGTTGCGGCTTTACGGCCGGCGTGGGCAAGCTGGATGCCAGGGATCGCTCCCTGATCCCGAATGAAGGCGGTGATGCGTTTGAAGGCCCGGGCGTGGTCTCCACTCCAGATGCCGGAATCCGCGGGCGATATGCGCCCTTCGGGAGACACCGCGGTTGCTTCGACCATCACCAGGGCCGCTCCGCCAACGGCGCGGCTGCCAAGATGGACCAGGTGCCAATCGGTAGGCATGCCGTCCAGGCTT
>JAJYDE010000027.1 GCA_021777755.1 Deltaproteobacteria bacterium | reverse complement strand
CATGGATGTCGTAAAGAAGTGCATCGAGCGGCTGCGGGGCAAGATCGAAATATCGAGCCGCCCGGGCCTCGGCACCTCCTTCCAGATGAAACTGCCTCTGACGATGGCCATTATCGACGGAATGATCGTACAGATCGGCGCGCAGCGCTACATTGTGCCCACAACGGCGCTTAAGGAATCTCTCAAGATTTGCCGGGAGGCTTATTTTACGGTCCAGGGCAAAGGCGAGCTGGTAAAGGTGCGAGATTCCATCATGCCTCTTATCCGTCTGCACGACTATTTCAAGGAGGACCCCAAACATCGCGATCCCTGGGAGGGGTTGCTGCTGGTGGTCTGTGAGGGGCAAAATTCTTATTGTCTCCTCGCCGACGAGATCGTGGGCAGGCAGGAAGTGGTCATCAAAAGCCTTGGAACTCTATTCGAACAACTGTCGGGAATCTCGGGGGGCGCCATCCTGGGAGACGGCAAAATCGCACTTATCATCGACGTAAAAGGGATCATCAGCCTATACGAGGAAAATTCGAAATGATCGAGTTGGAAACGCAGGATTGGGATGAACTCGTAAAGCTTCTAAGGGAAGCCGAGGAAAGCGTTGTCGCAATGGGTGGGGGGGATGGCGAAAAAGAGATGGAAAAGTCTCGCCGTGCCCTGGTGTCGTTTCATACGACCGCGGCCATGCTCGGTCTGGACGGTTTGGAAAAAGTCGGGATGGAGATGGAAGCGTTTCTATCCGGAAACGTATCACCCGATTTCAGTATGGATTCGGTGGCCTCGCTCAGCTTCGGGCTAAGCTCGTTGATCGACGGGGTGAATGCCCTGAAGGAGGGTAAGGGAAACCATGAAGCCGCTCTCGAAGAAATACGGGAGATCTTGAGGCCCTCTTCCGGGGAAGCCGGGACGACGAGTGGAGCGGAAGGGGTTGAGCAATCCGAGCGCGCGGCCGGGGAAGAGGGGAACGGGCCGACCGAAATGGAGACGGCCTGCCGGGGTGAGGCGGACTTTGAAAACCTGAGGGAGATCGTCAGGAATTTGGGCGGCGAGTTTATGTTGGACTGTGATGACCAATGCGGCGCCAGGTTCAAAATTTCCTTTACGGGATCGGCCGATACGCTGAGAAAAATCGAACAGTTCATTTGCGACGGAGAGAGTTTGAACGGGGGGGCTTGTCGGGCCGTAGACGAATCGCTGGTCCAGACGGTGGTGGGAAATGTAAATGATATCATCGACGCAATATCGAGTGCAGACATGGATTCCGCGCAGAAAATCCTGCTGAAGCTGGCCGATCAGTCCAAACCCGACGCGGGTCTGTACAAAGAGATCGGGGGGCTGGCCAGGGGGCTCCACGATTCGATACTCAGTTTTCTAAACACTCTCGACCCCTCGCTTCAGGAGATCGTTACCGATAAGATTCCGGATTCGGGCAATCGTCTCGAACATATTTTGGAGATGACGGAAAAAGCCGCCCTTACCACCCTGGATCACGTTGAGAGCATTCAGGACCGGCTTTCGGAGGGAAAAACCGAACTCTTCCGGTTGCGGGAAGTTCTGGGAGGCTTGAAAGCCGTGGGCGATTCAGCCGGGAAAAAACTTGCGCAATCATTGGAAGGCATTGACGCCATGGAGCAGATGATAGCCGCGCACCGATCGGACCTCGATATTATCATGGGCGCCCAGGACTACCAGGACCTCAGCGGACAGGTCATCCAAAAGATCATCAAGCTGCTAAAGGACATTGAGGGCAAACTGGTCAATATCATCAAGACATTCGGAGTCAAAGCGGAAGCCGCGGGGGAAAAGAAGATCGACGAACTCTACGGGCCCGCGCATGCCGGCTTGGAAAACGCGGTCCATTCGCAGGACGAAGTCGATTCACTGCTGTCCGAATTCGGGTTTTAAGAAGAGAGGGTAGCAAGTAGCGGGTAGCAAGTAGCAAGTAGCGGGGAGCGGGGAGCGGGGAGCGGGGAGCGGGGAGCGGAAGGGCAAGTAGCGGGGAGCGGGGAGCGGAAGAGCGGTAGCGGGGAGCGGGTAGCGGGGAGCGGGTAGCGGGTAGCGGGTAGCGGAAGGGCAAGTAGCGGAAGGGCGGGAGCGGGTAGCGGGTAGCGGGTGGAGGGTAGCGGAAGAGCGGGAGCGGGTAGAGCGGGACACATGACAGAGCCCGGGCAGTTGCTTGCTACGCTTTTCGTTCTTCGCTACCAGCTACCTTCTTTATGTATTTAAGCGTCTGTTTGAGTACCCCCTCAAGGATCTCCCGGGCGAGGAAGTAGCCGGGCATTTGATCGTAGGTCGAAGCGACGCTCCACCTGGCTGCCGCGTCGATGTCGTTGCCATTTCGCACCAGGGCCTCGGTAAGCAGCGCCCTCATGCCCAGGGCCTCCCGGATCGTCCCCTGGACCGCCGTGGCGGCTTCCTCGCCGGTGATGTAGCCGTAGTGGTCGGCGCAAAGCAGTTGGACTTCGAGTTGCTTGAGCTTTTCGAGGCTGCTCAGAAACTGATCGATATTCGTGTTCATGGCCGGGAAAAATCTGTCGCCGTAGGGTATGCCGACCGCATCGGATGGGAAAAGAATTTTGTGATTTGGCTCATAGGCCGAAATGGCGCAGTTGGAATGGCCGGGGGTTTCGAATATTCCAAGCTCCAGTCCGCCCAGGTCGATGAGGTCGCCTTCCCTTACAGGATGCACCGTGATATCCGAGCGCCACTCCAGGTCGAACCCTTTCAGGGTCTCGATCCTGTTTCCGGCCATCAAGATATTGTAGCTGTTGATAAACTCGATGGCCTTGGGTTTTTGGAATGTGCCGATGGCCGCTTCGGAGGCAAGCACCTTGATCGCCGGATATTTTGCCGCGAAATAGGGTACGATGCCCACATGATCGAAATGCGAATGGAGGATCAGAAGCGTGGTGATTTCGGCGGGGTTGATTTCGAACTGACGCATTTGGGAGAGCACATCGGGGAGAATATAGCTCATTCCCCCGCTTATAAGGGCCGTCCCACTGTTTCCCCTCAGCACGTAGACCCCCGATTCCTCAACGCCCAAATACCACAGATTATCGACTATTCTTGCCGGTTTTCGAAAGCGCATGCGTTAACTCCTCAAATTTTACTATAGCCATTCTCCGGCAGTATCCCATTACCTTGCGCCCGGGTTCAAGAACAAATGTCGGAGGGAAGTCGCATCCTCAAAAGCCTCGATGAAATCGGGGACGTGATGGTCGCACTTTTTCCTTGTAGCCGTTTTCGGCTCGTTTGCAATTCAATTTCGGATGTGTTAGCATTTGATTGTTCGGTGATCGGAAAAACTGAAGGCTTGGTCGTGCTAGACGGGGAGCCAGCGGTGCCCTGTAGCCCGAGATCCGCTTTAGCGGGGTTGAATCCCCTTTCGGAGGGCTGAATCGAGCGGATCGCATTTAATTCCGGTGCCGGTTGGACACCACGCAACAGACGAGCATGAACCCCGTCAGGTCCGGAAGGAAGCAGCGGTAAGTGCCTCCGGCTGTGTCGCGGTCCAATCTAACCTGGCGCCTGAAGGTGTGCGATTCGTCTCGGCCGGTTCGACGGAGGGTGCACGGCCAAGTCTTTTCTCCATTTGAATCGAGACGACATTGCGACTGCATTACATCCAGCACGTGGCCTTCGAGGGGCTGGCAAACATCCGGAGCTGGGCTGAAAACCAGGGATGGACGCTTTCGGCCACGCACATCTACCGAGGGGAAAAACTCCCCGAGCCGGAGGAATTCGATTGGCTGGTTGTTATGGGCGGTCCGATGAACATCTACGAAGAGAAGGAATATCCCTGGCTTGCCGCCGAAAAGCAGTTCATCGGAAAGGCCGTGGAGGCGAACAAGACCGTTTTGGGGATCTGCCTCGGGGCCCAGCTTCTGGCCGATGTGCTGGGCGGGCGAGTGGTGCGCAACCAACACAAGGAGATCGGATGGTTGCCCGTGGTGCTGCGGCCCGAAGGGAGCCGGTCGGTTCTTTTCAAAGGCTTTCCCGCAGAGTTTTCGGCCCTTCACTGGCACGGCGACACATTCTCCTTGCCTCCGGGGGCCGTGATGCTCGCGGAAAGTGAAGCCTGCCCCGCCCAGGCGTTTTCCGCCAAGGGCGGACGCGTGGTAGGCCTCCAGTTCCACCTCGAATCGTCACCGGAAAGCGTTGGCCTTCTGATTGAAAATTGTTCGGACGAACTCGTGGAGGGAAAATACATTCAAAAAGCCGACGCCATCATGAAACGGGTCGATCATTTTGCCGCGATTTCGACTTCCATGGGCCTGCTGCTCGAAAATATGAAAAAAATCTAGAAAGTCCCGCCGCGATGCTTCCCGGATAAGTTCACGCACCGGGGGCTAGCGATTTATCGTTTTTAAATTCATTTGTTCGACCGCCTTTTTCCAATTCCCGTATGCCGCCACAGTGTTATAGACGTCTATCCCGCGCCCGATTTCAGGGCTTGGCGCCAGGTGCCATTGCCAGGTGAGCTCGGGTGGAGGCAGTCTCACCCCGTGTAAAACATCCCGCTCTTGCGCAACGGTCTCGCCCCGTTCGAGCCGTCTTGAAGAGATATCGGTGATAAGGGCTGTGCGGCCGGGAAGTCTTTGGAGATACTCGAGGTGGGCCTCGATCAGGTGCTTTTGGAAGGCGGCGACCGTGGGTTCGTCGCGCAGGCCCTCCAGGTATTCGCCGGGGAGATGAGGCAGCTGTGAAAGCAGGTTTACGGACACCGTGAGGTCCAGGCGCGGATCGTTTACAAACAGATCGGGCCGTGACACGGGGAGGGCGCTCCCCGGAAGGCGTGCGACCCGCTGAAGCTCTTCCATCGCTCCGGTGAGATCGGCGCGGACCAGGGTCACATTCCGGAATCTCCTGGCGGAAACACGGCTCAACCAGGGGTGAACGATATCCACCAGCATGACTTCTTCAAACATCTTCGAGAGTTTTTCAAGCGGGATGTCGTGCAGCAGGCCCGCGCCCAGCAACGCGACCCTGCGGCGGCGAGGGCATTGCCCGGCAACTTCCAGAATCGTCTCTTGCGTCTTTTCGATATGGGCGGCCCAAAATCTTTTGCAACGCCGAAAACGCGCCCGCACCCGCATCGAGGACGAAAGAAATCCCATCGATCCGCACGACTTCGAAGACGAACTCAGGAGGTATTCCAGAAACTCGAGTATCATGGTTTAAGGGATATCCCGCTCGGACCTGTTCATAGAACACTCACCCCGGCTCCCGCTCAAGAGGCTTTTTTCCTCTTCGCATATGGCGCCAGGGCGCGGCCGGTAAGAGATTTTTTGCGGGCTGCCACGATCTGCTCCGGAGTGCCCTGGGCCACAATGGTCCCCCCCTTGTCCCCGCTGCCCGGACCGATGTCGATGACGTAGTCGCTCGCCCAGATGAAATCTGTGTTATGTTCGATCACCAGGACGGTGTGGCCGTGGTCGGTAAGAGCCCGCAAAATATCGACGAGGCGTTTGGTATCCGCGCGGTGAAGTCCCGTTGTCGGCTCATCCAGAATGTAGAGAGTGGGGACTTTGGAGTTGCCCAGTTCTCCGGCCAGTTTGATGCGCTGGGCCTCGCCTCCCGAAAGGGTGGGACTGGGCTGGCCGAGTTCGAGATAGCCCAGCCCGAGATCGCTGAGGACTTTGAACTGCCTGGAAATGCGGGGAATGGCGGAAAAAAGCTCGACCGCCTCATCGACCGGCATGGCCAGAACATCGGCGATGTTTTTCCCCTTGAACCGGATGTCCAGGGTTTCCGAATTGAACCGGCTGCCGCCGCAACTTTCGCACGGGACGCTGACATCGGGCAAAAAATTCATTTCCACCTTGGCCCGTCCCTGCCCCCCGCACTCCTCGCAGCGCCCGCCCTTTACATTGAACGAAAACCTTCCGGGCCCGAATCCGCGGGTACGGGCTTCGGGGAGCATGGCGAAAAATTTGCGGATATCATCCCAGACCCCTATGTAGGTGGCCGGAATGGACCTCGGAGTTCGCCCGATCGGGTTGTGATCGACTTCGAGCACCCGCCGGGGCCGCAACGGCGGGGCGCCGCCAGGCACAACTCGGGCCGCGGTCGAATCGCCCGGAGCCGGAGGCATGGCGCCGGGATGGATGACCTCTTTTACCAGGGTGCTCTTGCCGGCCCCGGAGACGCCTGTAACCGATATGAGAAGCCCGAGGGGCAATTTTACGTCGATTCCCTTCAGATTTCTTACTCTTGCGTCCTTAAACTCCAGCCAGTCCGATTCACCGCTCTTTTTCCGCGCAGGGATCGACCACAGTTCGGTCAGGGATTTACCGAACCATTTCCCGGTCAGGGTCTCGCCGTTTCTGGCCAGTTCTTGGAAGCTTCCCGTGGCGACCAGCCTGCCCCCGCTTTTGCCGGCCCCCGGTCCAAGTTCCACCACCATATCGGCCTGTTCCATAGTTTCCGCATCGTGCTCGACGATAATGACCGAATTTCCCTTGTCGCGAAGCTTGCGCAAACTGGCCAGCAGCTTCTCGTTGTCTGCCGGATGAAGCCCGATTGTGGGCTCATCGAGAATGTAGCAGACCCCGCGAAGATTGGTCCCCAGTTGCGCGGCCAGCCGTATCCTCTGAGTTTCTCCGCCGGAAAGAGTCTCCCCCGACCTGTCCAGTGACAGATAGCCCAACCCGACTTTTCCCAGAAACGACAGCCGCTGGGTCACTTCCTTTGAAATCGGTCCGGCGATCGGGAGTTCCTCCGGGCTGAAGCGAAATTTTTTCCACATCGCCTCAAGTTCGGAAACGGTAAGAGCGCACATCTGGGCGATATTGAGATCCCGGAAATAGACCGATCTCGCCTGGGGATTCAACCTGCTGCCGCCGCACTCGGAACAGGGCAGAGCCTCGAACATGGACTGCACCCGCTTCCAGGCCTCATCTTCTTCCGATACGGCTTCAAGGAGTTTCAAAACCCCGGGGAATTTGCCCTTGCGGCCCAGAAGAATCGTCTCCCACACCGAATCATCAAGACTTGCCGCGGGCTTTTCCGGATCGATTTCAAGCTCGGCCCTGAGGGCGCGCTCGAACTTTTCGGCCTCCCGTTTTGATCCGCGCCACACCGAAGAGCGCAGGAAGGCGAGCAGCCCCTCTTTTAGCGACACGCCCGGCGCCCCCCTCAAACGATCCGCAGCCACCCGCTTCACCCTTCCGGTGCCGGTGCAGGCGGGACAATAACCCTGCCTGCTGTTGAAGGAAAAAAGCCTCGGGTCGAGGGGCGCAAGCCCTGAATCGCAAGCCGGACAGTAGAGATGGCGGCTGAACACCCTGGTCTCTCCCCGGCCGGTATCCAGATGGAGAATGCCCCCGCCCATCGCAAGGCCCCGGCGTACGGCGGCGAGCAGTTCGTCGGGCGTTATCCCGGCGTGATCAAGGCCCGGCAGGAGAGCCTCGATATCATGATCCCGCCGCCTGGCAAGCTCGGGCACGGGCTGGAGAGGCACATAGCGGCCATCGACCCTCGCCTGCTCGAACCCCATGCGGCCAAGGCGCAGGAAAAGATCGCGGTATATTCCTTTTCTTCCGTGCACAAGCGGCGCGAGAAGTTTTATTTCCCCACGGGCCGCTTCCCGCTCCGTGCGGGCGAGAATATCGTCCACGCTCAGGGTTTCGAGTTCTTTGCCGCACAGGGGGCATCTTTGCCTGCCCAGCTTGGCGTAGAGCAGCCGCAGCAGGTGATAGGCCTCGGTAATGGTGCCCACGGTCGATTTCCGGCCGAACTGGCTGGTCCTCTGTTCGATGGCGATCGTCGGGGCAAGGCCGGAGATCTGATCGACATCGGGCTTTTCCATGATTTTAAAATACTGGCGCACGTAGGACGAGAGGCATTCGAGGTATCTGCGCTGCCCTTCGGCGAAAATCACATCGAAGGCCAGGGTGGATTTGCCCGAGCCGCTAAGGCCGGTCAAAACGCTCAATTTATTTCGGGGAAGCCGGATTTCGTCGATATCCAGGTTGTGCTCGCGCGCTCCGCGAATGACAATGTCTTTCGGCCGGGGCGGCCTCGCAACAGCAAAATCGGCCGGTGGCTCGGCAGCCTCATCGTAGCGGTATCCGTCCCGAGCCGCCGACGGGAGGTAGCGGCCGGTGATGCTGTTCGAACACTCGGCCACCGATTCTGGCGGGCCTTCGCAGACGATCAACCCGCCCTCTTCACCACCTTCGGGGCCCAGATCGATAATCCAGTCGCAGGCGGCCAGGAGGTCGAGGTTGTGCTCCACCACCAGGACGGTGTGGCCCTTGGACACCAGCTTGTCCAGAACCCGGATCAACTTCGCTATATCGTCCTGGTGAAGCCCCGTCGTAGGCTCGTCCAGGATGAACAGGGCTCCGCCCTCGGCCTGATGGGGTAGCGAAAGGTGGCGTATGAGTTTTAGCCGTTGGGCCTCACCGCCGGAAAAAGTGCTGAGGGGCTGGCCCATGCGGATATAATCGAGGCCGATTTCGGTTACCGGGCGCAGGGCGTCGGCGAGCGGACGGTTTTCGGGGAAAAGGTCCAAAATTTCGTGCGCGCTCTTATCCAGGATATCGCCTATCGACACCCCGCGCAATTTTATGTCCAGCACCTCCTGTTTGAATCTTTTCCCGTGGCACTGCGGGCAGCGCACCAGGACGTCGGCCAGAAACTGCATCTCGACCCGCTGGAAGCCCTCTCCCGCACAGCTCTCGCATCTTCCCCCCGGCACGTTGAAGGAGAAATGCCTGGTGGAAAAACCCTTGGCCATGGCTTCCGGTGTGGCCGCGAGCATCTTTCGAAGCGGATCGAGCGCTTTGGTGTAGGTTAGAAGATTTGCCCTCGGAGTCCGCCCGACCGGTTGCTGGTCGACCAGGATCATCTCGGTTATGTTTTCCGCCCCGAAGATGTCGTCGTGAAGACCGGGGGCTTCGGCCGGCCGTCCAGTTTTCCTGAGCCAGCCCTGATAGAGCGTTTTTTCCACAAGCGTGCTTTTGCCCGAACCCGAAACTCCGCTCACGCCCACCAAAAGGCCCAGGGGAATTGAAACGTCGATTCCCTTGAGGTTGTTTTCGCGCGCGCCGGTGAGGGTAAGCTTTCTCCAGGGGTGGGGGGTTCTGCGGGAAAAAGAATCGGGGAGTACGGACTTTTTGCCTGAAAGATAGGCCCCGGTAAGGCTTGCGGGGGCGTTGTGAAGTTCGGCGGGAGGCCCTTGGAAGACGACCTTGCCCCCGCGCTCGCCAGCCCCCGGCCCCATATCGATCACTTCGTCGGCAAACCGGATCATCCCGGGGTCGTGTTCGACCATGACGACGGAGTTTCCCATCGCGACCAGGCGACTCAACTGGTCTGTCAGCCGCTTCTGGTCGCGCGCGTGGAGACCCACGCTGGGCTCGTCGAGCACATAGAGCACATTGACCAGCGACGTCCCGAGCGCCTTGGTAAGATGGACCCTTTGCACTTCGCCGCCCGAAAGTGTTCGGGACTGACGGTCCAGTGAAAGATAGTGAAGTCCCACGGCCATGAGGAATTCGAGCCTGCCGCGAATTTCATCGACCAGCAGGCGGGCCGCGGGATCGTTTTCCGTCTCCGGCCACCGGGCGCCGAAAAAAGCGCTCAGCTTCCCGATGCTCAAAGAGGAAATCTCGGCTATGGTGGCTCCGCGAAGGCGGTAGGAAAGAGCGGCAGGCTGAAAGCGCGAGCCCCCGCAGGTCTTGCAGGCGACGTAGGCCCGGTATCGTGAAAGATAGACCCGCACGTGCATTTTGTAGGTCTTGGTTTCAAGCCACTCGAAAAATCCCTTTATGCCGTAATAGCCTTTGGTACCGTTTATGATTTTGGCTTTGGCGGATTCGTCGAGGTCGCCGAAGGCTATATCTGTGGGGATCTTTTCCTTTCGGCAAAAATCGAGCAGCTCGAAATATTCCTCCCTGTCGGTCCCGAAGGGTTTTACCGCCCCTTTTACGATTGTGAGCGTCCGGTCGGGGATGACCAGGTCGATATCCACGCCGATCGTTCGGCCAAAGCCTCGGCAGACCGGACAGGCCCCGATCGGGCTGTTGAAGGAGAAAAGGTTGGGTGTTGCGGCGGCGATGAGCGTATCGTTGCCGCAATCGGCGCAGGAAAGCTCCGAGCTGAAACGCCTGATCCGGTCGGGCATGATTACCGCCGCCACCCGTCCGTCCCCGGCGGTATAGGCGGTGGTAATGGAATCGAGCACCCGCTCCCGGGCCGCGTTTGCCCAGCGCAGCCGGTCGACGATAATGAGCTTTTCGGGGCTTTCCTGCGCGGCAGCCTCCACGGCCCCGGGGCGATCGAGATCGCACACGGCCCCGTTTTCAAACATCCGAAGAAAGCCCTGAGAGATGAGCCGTCCGCGCCAGTCCTTTTGCCCGTTGGTATTGCAGGGGAAACAGATCAGCACGCGGTCTTGCGGGGAAAGATCGCCCAGTCGGGAGTAGATGGACTCCGGGGTGTCCTTTGTCACCGGATTTGCGCACGAGGGGCAGTAGGGGACGCCCAGCCTTGCAAATAAAAGCTTCAGGTAGTCGTTGATTTCGGTTATTGTCCCCACCGTGGAACGGGAACTTCGGACCGCGGTGCCCGACTCTATGGCGATGCCGGGCGGAATGCCCTCGATAAGATCGGCTTCGGGCGGATCCATACGTTCCAGAAACTGGCGGGCGTAAGGCGAAAAAGTCTCGACATACCTGCGCTGGCCTTCCGCATAGAGTGTGTGCAGCGCAAGGCTCGATTTGCCGGACCCGCTCACGCCGGTAAGGGCGATCAGCCGGTAGAGCGGAATATCGAGATCGATATTTTTGAGATTATGCTGGCGAACGCCGCGAAGGCGGATAACATCCCGGTCCAATAGCGAAACTCCAAATCGGTGAAAAGTGACCAGCGACGAGTGAGCGGTAATCGGCTGTTTCCCTCCCCACTGTTCACTCTTCCCTGTTCACTTTTTGTAACACATTCCCACCGGCGTTGAAAAGCGTCGGGTATTTCTTGCGGGCGCGGGAGAATCGATGAACGACCCTACTCCCATGATGCGGCAGTACCTGGATATAAAATCCAAGCACCCCGGATCGATTTTGCTCTATCGCATGGGCGATTTCTACGAAATGTTCCTCGATGATGCGATCACCGCCGCGAAGGTGCTCGACATAGCCCTGACCTCCAGGGACAGGCAGGCCGAGAACCGCATTCCGATGTGCGGAGTGCCCTATCACGCGGCCGAAGGCTATATCGCCAGGCTGATTGGCGCCGGATACAAGGTGGCGGTCTGCGACCAGGTGGAAGACCCCGCGAAGGCCAAGGGGCTTGTGAAACGCGAAGTGACCAGGGTCCTTACCCCCGGCCTCATCGTGGACAGTCAGAACCTCACCTCCGATCAGCCCAATTACCTGGCCGCAGTCCGGCAGCCGGGAAATCGAAAGTCGTCCGGCCTGGCCTTTCTCGACATTTCGACGGGCGAGTTCAAAGTCACAGAACTCGATACCGTGGAAAGCCTGGTCGAAGAGTTGTTGCGAATCGGCCCCAAGGAGATCCTGGTCCCGGAGGGCTTCGAGGCCGAATGGACAAAAACCCTCAAAAATCGGATCGAGGTCTCTTTCAGCGAGGTCGAAGAGGTCTATTTCGACCGGCGCCGTTCCATGGAACTTCTCACCTCCCATTTCCATGTCCACTCGCTGGAAGGCTTCGGCATCGAGGGGATGGACTCGGCCGTTCAGGCCGCCGGCGCGATCCTGGCCTATGCCCGCCAAAACCTTTTCAATTCCTGCGAACACATCCGAAGGGTTATCCCGTACAATCGTTGCGAGTTCATGATTTTGGACGAGGCAACGGTTAGAAACCTTGAGATCTTTTACTGCGCCGGCTTTCAGGGCCGCAAAGGCTCTCTGGCCGACGTGGTCGATCACACCCGCACGGCCATGGGCGGACGCAAGCTGAGGCAGTGGCTGCGCTATCCGTTGCTCGATCTGGATGAAATCACCCTGCGGCAGAGCGCGGTGGCCGAGTTGGTGGCGGGAAGCGCCATGAGGAGTTCACTTCTCGAGCTGCTCGAAGGCATGAACGATATCGAAAGACTCAATGCCAGAAACAGCACGGGGGTCTCTTCCCCGAGGGACCTCATAGGGCTCAAGAAGTCCCTGCGGGTGCTGCCGGCCCTGGGAGGGTTGATTGCGAGCGCCGAGAGTCCGCTGCTTGTGCGCATCGCCTCCAGGTGGGACAGTCTGGAGGATCTGGCCGCCCATCTGGAAGCCGCCCTGTGCGATCCGCCGCCGGCCACCCTGGCAAACGGCGGCGCCATAAACCCGGACTTCGATCCCGAACTGGAGCGCTATGTGCGCCTGAGCCGCGACGCAAAGGGGTGGATGGCCGACTATGAGGCGACCCAGCGCGCCCAGACCGGGATATCTTCTTTAAAGGTTCGCTTCAACAGGGTTTTCGGCTATTATATAGAAATCTCCAGGGCCAATATTTCTTCCGCGCCCCCGCATTATCATCGCAAGCAGACCCTGGTAAACGCCGAGCGTTTCATCACCGAGGAACTCAAGGAATTCGAGAGGCAGGTCCTGGAAGCCGACGATAAGAGGCTCGAACTCGAGGAGCGGCTCTTCGGGGAACTGAGGTGCGCGGTGGCCCGGGAAAGCGCCAGGATTCAGCAGATGGCGGAAATGATCTCGGATCTCGACTGTCTGGGCGCTTTGGCCGAGCTTGCGGCCGGATACGATTATTCCCGGCCCGAAGTCGATTCGAGCGACTCCATCCATATCCGGGATGGAAGGCACCCGGTGATCGAACGATTTTTGGCCGAAGGCGGTTTTGTGCCAAACGACCTCGACCTGGACCAGGAGAGCCGGCAGGTGCTGATCATCACCGGTCCGAATATGGCAGGCAAATCCACCATTTTGAGGCAGGCCGCCCTGATCGTTTTGCTCGCCCAAATCGGCTCTTTCGTTCCGGCCTCAGAGGCGCGAATAGGAATAGTGGACCGCATCTTCACCCGGGTCGGGGCATCGGACGACCTGGCTCGCGGCAGGTCGACTTTCATGGTGGAAATGCACGAAACGGCAAACATTCTGCACCAGGCCAGCCCCCGCAGCCTTGTCATACTCGATGAAATCGGCAGGGGCACCAGCACCTTCGACGGCATGAGCATCGCCTGGGCGGTCGCCGAATTTTTGCACGATTTCGACGGCAGGGGAGTTAAAACTCTTTTCGCCACCCATTACCATGAACTGGTCGAGCTGGCCGACAGCCGCCCGAGAGTGAAGAATTTCAACGTTGCCATCCGGGAATCGGACCAGGAGATACTTTTTTTCCATAAACTGACCCCCGGCAGTTCGAGCAGGAGCTACGGCATCCAGGTCGCTCGTCTAGCCGGGCTGCCGGTGGAAGTTACGCAGCGGGCAAACGAGATCCTGTGCCGGCTCGAGGAAAAATCGCGGGGAAACGGCGGACCGGCTTTAACAGCCAAGGCCCCCCCCGCAAAGGAGAGCGCGGAACCGCGCATGCAACTGCCGCTTTTCACCGGAGCACACGACTGGCTGCACGGCAGGCTGCTTGAACTGGACCCGGATAATATGACTCCCTTGTCCGCCTTGCAGACCCTTCACGCCCTGCGGGATGAGATCGTCCAAAAGGGCGAGGGGGGTGGTTCCGGGTCCAAGAGACGGCGGGGGGGGAAAGAGCGGTAGCGGGTGGCGGGGAGCGAAGCAGCGGAACTGTGGATTTAATGTGGCGGAGTTTTTGATGAGTCGGATTGTGGGCAGTGAAATAGCGCCCGGCGATGTGTTCGAATTTTATGAATCCAGGGAAATCCTGTGCGGCGTGGTTGTCGCGGTTAAGGACGGGCGGCTTAACGCCATCTCGGAGACCAACCGGGAAGTGGCCCTGGCGCTCTCACGGATCGTTTTCCGGGGCAAAACCCGCCTCGACCTTGGCTCGGGGCGCGATGAACTGCTCCAACGGCTGCGCGCCATCTCCAGGGAGCGGAAAGCGATGCTGGAACATATCGACCTGGAAGAAATCTGGACCCTGCTCGAATCGGAGGAAAACGGCTACGGCGCCGAGGAAATAGCCGAGTTCATCTTCAGCACGCCTCTTTCCGACGACCAGGCGGCCGCGGTGAAAAGAGCGTTGCTTTCCGACAAACTCTACTTCCAGGCCAAAGACGCCCTCTTCTGTCCCCGGTCGGCCGAAAATGTCGAGACTCGGCGCGCAGAACTCGAAAAGGAAGCCGAAAGGGAACGCAGGCTCTCGGAAGGGGCAAAGTGGCTCTGCGCCGTTAATGCCCGCAAGCAACAGGTTCCGCGGATCGACGATCGTGAAGAACTGATCGCGGCGCTCAGGGAATATGCTGTGTTCGGCCAGGAAGCCAGGCAGAGCGGTTTTGTCAGGGAGCTATTCAGGCAGGCCGCCCTTGCGGCCAGCCAGCAGGCGGCCTTCCGGCTCCTGGTGAGGCTGGGGGTGTGGCGAGAAAACGAAAATCTTTTGCTCCACGAGCACGGGATTTCGGCCGAATTTGCCGAAGATGCCATGGAACAGGCCCGGGAGCTGGCGAAGTATGACATTGCCGAAGCAGCCGAAAACGGTCGAGAAGATCTCACGGCCCTGGATGTTTTCACGGTCGATTCCGCCACCACCCGCGATTATGATGACGCGCTGAGTGTGCGACGCCTGGAGGGCGGTCTTTTGGAAGTCGGCATCCACATAGCCGATGCGGCCGAGTTGGTTGCCCCCGGCACTCCCCTGGACCGGGAGGCCGAAACCAGGGCAAGCTCGCTCTACCTGCCAGACGAGCGGATCTCCATGCTTCCCCCCCTGCTCTCGGAGGGGATTTTGAGCCTGCAGGAGGGGCGGAAGCGATTGGCGCTGAGTTTTCTTCTCACCATGGACACAGAGGCTAATGCGCTTGCATCCAGGATCTGCCCTAGCCTGGTGACGGTCCACCGCCGGCTTACTTATGACCAGGTGAATGAGTCCATCGGTACGGACAGCGGTCTTAAAGCACTTTATGAACTTGCCGCCAGGCTGCGGCAAAAGCGGCTCGATTCGGGCGCGGTGATACTTCCCATTCCCGAAATTCAGGTCAATGTCAATGATGCGGGAATGATCCAGATTACCCGTTATGACAAGGAAACTCCCAGTCAAATCCTGGTTTCGGAGTGGATGATACAGGCAAACGCGATAGCCGCCGCGCACCTGGCTCAAAACCGGATACCCTCGCTATACAGAAACCAGGCCGAATGCCGGCCTGAGACCGAATGTGCCAAAAGCGAACATGAACTGTTTCATATTTACCGCCAGAGGCGCCTTTTTTCGCGGGCCGAACTGACAACGGAGGCCAAGCCTCACTGCAGCCTCGGTATTGCGCAATATACAACCGTTACCTCCCCGATCCGCCGTTACCTGGACCTGATGGTGCAGCGCCAGCTGAAAGACGCCCTTGCCGGCCGGACCGGGACCTACTCGCGCGAACAGCTCGACGAGGCTGCGGGACGGCTTTCCGTAGCCCAGTCGAAGGTTTTCACCATCCAGCGCAAATGGACCAGGTACTGGATTCTAAAGTATATCGAACAGGAAGATATGGAAACCACGGGCGCCCTGGTGCTGGATAAAAATGCCCGCTACGCTCACCTTCTTATTCCGGAGCTGCTGCTCGAAGCAAACGCCCCGGTTCCCGAAAACGCCAAATTCGCCCAGGGCGACAAGGTCAAAATCAGGATTGAAAAGACCATCCCCCGGGAGGATGTCTTGAAAATCCAGATTGTGGAAGGCCCCCCGAAGTAGGGGAATCATTGGAATCCGCAGGATCGAGGACTCGAATCTCGATGCTTTCGATCTGTCAAGGATTTCCCGTTTTGTGGTAAAATGTTCCCGCTTCCATCTTTATCCCGCTCCTTCTCATTCGTAGATTAGTGTGGCCCCGGGGAATACAAAAACAACAAAGGAGGAAAGCTATGCAATTGGGAATGGTCGGGATGGGACGTATGGGCGCAAACATGGCCATTCGTTTGATCAAGGCCGGTCACGAGTGTATCGTCTATGACCGCGACGCCGGGTCCCTGAAGGATATGGAGGGAAAAGGGGCAAAGTGGGCGAAAGAGCTCCGGGAATTGATCGCGATGCTGTCCGCGCCGCGCGCCCTCTGGCTGATGGTTCCGGCGGCCATCGTGGACGGGGTGCTGGAAGAAGTGGCGCCGATGCTCGAACCGGGCGATATTCTGATCGACGGGGGCAACTCCTACTACCACGACGATATCCGCCGGGCGGCTGCGTTGAAGGAAAAAAGCATCCAGTACATCGACGTGGGTGTAAGCGGCGGTATCTGGGGGCTTGAAAGGGGCTACTGCATGATGATCGGCGGAGATTCCCGGGCCGTGGAGGCCTTGAGGCCCGTTTTCGAAACTCTTGCCCCCGGCGCCACAGAGATCCCGCGCACTTCCGGTCGTGGAGGAACTCCATCCACGGCCGAAACCGGCTACCTGCATTGCGGCCCCAATGGCGCGGGCCATTTTGTGAAAATGATTCACAACGGAATCGAATACGGGATGATGGCGGCCCTGGCGGAGGGATTCAATATTCTTAAGAATGCCGATATCGGGAGCCGTTTAGGCGCGGTGGACGCCGAGACCTCGCCTCTTCGCCGGCCCGAGTTCTACAAATACGACTTCCCTTTGCCCGAGATTGCGGAACTGTGGCGAAGGGGCAGCGTCATCTCCTCCTGGCTGCTCGATCTGTCAGCTGATGCTCTCTACAAGAACCCGGATCTGGCCGGTTTCGCCGGTCGTGTCTCCGATTCGGGTGAAGGGCGCTGGACCTTGCAGGCCGCAATCGATGAGGGCGTTCCCGCCCCGGTCATAGGTTCGGCCCTTTTCAGCCGGTTCAGTTCCAGAGGCATGGATGATTTCGCCGACAAGATCCTTTCCGCCATGCGATGGGAGTTCGGCGGTCATCGGGAAAAGAAATAAAGCCCGGAAATTGCGACCCCGCGGTTGATTTCATACCGGATGAAGGGAATAAACGATGCCCGATGCTTCAAGACTGATCCGAACACAGGCTTGGCAGGCCCTGAAGACCCATTACGAAGAGATCCGCGCCACCACCCTGAGGCAACTCTTCGCCGAAGACGCAACCAGGGGCGAGAGTTTTTGCGCCCGGGGCGCGGAGATCTTTCTCGATTATTCCAAGAATCGTATTACGGCCAAAACCCTTTCCCTGCTCTTTGCCCTTGCCCGGGAGCGAGGCCTTGAGGCCCGGCGCGACGCCATGTTTCGGGGTGAGAAGATAAACATTACGGAGGATCGCGCCGTGCTGCACACGGCGCTGCGCGCTCCCCGCTGGAGTTCCATTCATGTGGAGGGCCGTGACGTGGTTCCGGAGGTCCACGCGGTTCTGGACAGGATGAGCGATTTCGCGGACCGGGTTCGCGGCGGCAAGTGGCTGGGTTGCACGGGCAAGCGGATTAAAAACGTTGTCAATATCGGCATCGGCGGCTCCTATCTTGGCCCGGAGATGGCCTGCCTGGCCCTTCGGCCTTTCAGCCAACGCAGCATGGACTTTCGATTCGTCTCAAACGTGGACGGGTCCGATTTCAGCGAAGCCACGCAGGATATCGATCCCGCCGAGACGCTCTTTGTCATATCCTCCAAGACCTTCACCACGCTGGAAACCATGACCAACGCCCTTACCGCCAGGCAATGGCTGGTCGAGGCGCTTGGCCGTGGAGACGCGGTGGCCGCCCATTTCGTGGCCGTATCCACAAACGATGCGAAGGTCCGCGAATTCGGGATAGATACCGCCAACATGTTCGGCTTCTGGGACTGGGTGGGCGGCCGTTACTCCATGGATTCGGCCATCGGCCTTTCGACGATGCTGGCTGTGGGGCCGCAAAATTTCAAGGAGATGCTCGCCGGCTTTCACGCCATGGACGACCATTTTAAAACCGCGCCCCTGGAGCAAAACCTCCCGGTCCTCATGGGCCTTCTTACGGTCTGGTACAATAATTTTTTCGGCGCCCAAACCATGGGCGTAATGCCGTATGCTTCCGGCCTGAAGCGTTTTCCGGCCTACCTGCAACAGCTCCAGATGGAAAGTAACGGCAAGCATGTCGATCTGGGCGGCCGATCGATCGACTATCAGACCGGCCCCGTCATCTGGGGCGAACCCGGCACCGACGCCCAGCACTCCTTTTATCAGCTCATTCACCAGGGGACAAAACTGATCCCTTGCGACCTGATCGGTTTTTGCCTGCCTCTTAGTCCCCTCGAACACCATCATCACCTGCTCATGGCCAACATGTTCGCTCAGGCCGAGGCTCTGGCCTTCGGAAAAACCGCCGAAGAACTTGCCGCCGAGGGTTCTCCGGCTTTGCAGACCCCTTTTCGCGTATGCGAGGGCAACCGTCCGACCAATGTCATTCTGGCCGAAAGGCTGACGCCAAAAACCTTGGGCAGCCTCGTCGCTCTCTATGAGCACAATGTTTTCACCCAGGGGGTGGTCTGGGACATAGACTCCTTCGACCAGTGGGGAGTGGAACTGGGCAAGGTCCTGGCGGGGCAAATCACGCCGGAACTCACCGCGGAGCGGGAACCGCCGCTCAAACACGACAGTTCCACCAATGCGCTCATCCGCCGCTATCGCGGTTTCCAGGGCAGGCGGCAATGAAGAACTCTCGCGGGCCATCCAACATTGTCGTCTATCCGGACAAGGCGAGCCTGGTCGCAGGTGCCGCCTCGTTGATCATCGAATCGGGCACGCGGGCCATCGCGGAGCGGGGTCGCTTTACGATCGCCCTGTCGGGGGGGGGAACTCCCCGGCCGGTCTACGCCCGCCTGGCCGAAGCGGAATCAGGCCAGGCTCTCGACTGGTCGAAGGTTTTCATCTTTTTCGGGGACGAACGTTGCGTGCCGCCAAGCGACCCGGGCAGCAACTTCCTCATGGCCAAAACGGTTCTATTGGACCATGTGCCGCTTCCCCCGGCCAATATTTTCCGCATCCGCGGCGAGGATGTGCCCGAGAAGGCCGCAGCGGACTACGAAGAGGCTCTACGCCGGTTTTTCGGCGAGACCGGTGCAGGCTTCGACCTCGTTCTTCTCGGAATGGGAGAAAACGGCCACACCGCCTCGCTTTTTCCCGGCCTGGCCGCAGTGACGGAAACCAGGCGACGGGTTGTGGCCTCCTATGTGGAAGTGGCCGGAATGTGGCGCATCACAATGACTCCCGTGGTCATAAACGCGGCTCGGCAGGTAGTCTTCCTCTTATCGGGAGCGGGAAAAGCGGAAATAGTAAGGAGCGTTTTGGAAGGTCCCCTGGAGCCGGTTGTACTCCCCGCTCAGGCGGTGCGGCCCGTGTCCGGGGAACTGCGCTGGCTGTTGGACCGGCCGGCTGCGGCCCGGCTCAAGGCGGAATAATGACAGGTGACCCCGCGCGTCTGAAACGGCAAGCGGCCGAATTCGCGGTCCAATTCATCCGGCCCGGAATGATCGTCGGGCTGGGGACCGGTTCCACTTCAGCTCACGCCGTCCGCCGCATCGCCGGGTTATGCGCGAAGGGCGCTCTTCGCGACCTCGTGGTCTTCGCCACTTCCAATGAGGTGCGGCGCGATGCGGCCGATCTGGGGCTGGCTCTTCTGGCCGACGATATGCCAAGTGAGATCGACATCACAATCGACGGCGCGGACGAAGTGGATCCCGAGTTGAACCTGATAAAGGGAGGCGGGGGGGCGCTGCTGCGAGAAAAGATCGCCGCCCAGGCCAGCCGCCGCGAAATTATCATCGTCGATGAGACCAAACTGTCGCCGAGGTTGGGTACCATCAGGCCTCTGCCCGTCGAGGTGCTGCCCTGCGGATGGCGCTCCCAGGCGCGTTACCTGGCCTCCCTTGGCGGCCGGCCCGTGCTTCGCACGGCTTCCGAAGGCGTCGAGTTTCGAACCGACCAGGGCAATTTCATCCTCGACTGCCGCTTCGGTCCCATCGCCAAGCCAGAAGAACTGGCCCGCAAACTGGACTCGCGCGCGGGCATCATCGAACACGGCCTCTTTTTGAACCTGGCCCACGATGTTATCGTCGCCACGCGGAAGGAAATCCGCCATTTGAGGCCGCCGCAAGGATAGGGGGTACAGGCTCCACAGTATCCGCCTCATTCTCCGAAGGCCTGCCGACTTTTGGCGATCTTTTTCTTCACTCCCTCCCAGGTTTGCGTCAGCAGAAAGGAATCCCGCCATTTCTCAAGGAAAAGGCGATAGAGCCCGTAAGGTATGGAAAAAGTGGCTTCATCGGTTTTCATGAATTTTCTCGCCGAAGGGTCCCAGCCGCCCAGCACGGCCTTCGAAACGCCCCGGGCCAGGTAGAGGAGCGGCCATGATACAATGGAAGAGCAGCCCGCCCCGAAGGGTGAGACCACCACTTCGAAATCCTCGGTGACGAACGCGGCCAGTGTGCACAACCCGGACAGGACTTCTCCCCGGGCGAAGAAGGTGACAATCTCCGGGGTTTCATCGTCTTTGAATTGGCCGACGGGCTTGAAGACGCAAAACCTGGCGGGCGCGGTCCGGGGCTCGGCTTCAATGAAAAATCGGCGTGTCACTTCGGGAGAGGGCAGATAACGTTCGCCGGGCAATTTGCCCGGAATTCCGGTTGAAACATAGCAGGCAATCATATCCAACTGAGGCTTGTGAAATCCGAGGTAAAAGGACCCTCCGACACAACCGAAGCGTTTGGCTTCAAAATAGGCCGCGGTCTTCTTTTTCTGGCCAGCCAGAGGTTACCCATGACGCATGACCAGTTCTTCCAAAGGGCCGCGGTGTCAAGCTCTCCGGCCTGCTCCATCACATTGGCGACCGGGACGCTTTCCTTGGGCGAAAATCCCCCCTCGGGCTCGGTGTCGGTATAAAACATGCCCATCGGTTCTTCCGCATTCCCCAATGCCTCCAGGAAGGCTTCCAGTGAACTGCTCATTTGGTCCGTCTCCTTTCATTGCATCGCGGGCCCGGCCGCCGGGCAAGTTAAGACTGGCCTGAATTCACGATCCATCTTATTATATAGCCTCTTGCGATTTTTTCCTTACGACCTTTTTCCCGTTTTGAGCCCGAAACTGTTTCAGGGAGGAATTGATGAGCATTTCGCCTTACGCCGGCAAAGTGGCCGAACCGTGGATGCTAACCAACATTGCCCGCCTTATCACGGCTTATTACGCCAATCGCCCCGACCCCTCCATTGCCGGACAGCGAGTGGCCTTCGGCACCTCCGGCCATAGGGGGTCCTCGCTTAACAACTCGTTTAACGAACAACACATTCTCGCGATAAGCCAGGCCATTTGCCTCTATCGCCGGCAACAGGGGATAGACGGGCCGCTGTTTTTGGGCATGGACACACACGCTCTTTCCGAGCCCGCCTTCGCAACCGCAATCGAGGTGCTGGCCGCAAACGGCGTGGATGTGATGCTTGATGCGGCGGGGGGCTACACCCCCACGCCTGTTGTCTCCCATGCGATTCTGACATACAACCGGGGACGCGCCGGTGGACTGTCCGACGGGATCGTCATTACCCCTTCCCACAATCCCCCGAACTCCGGCGGATTCAAATACAATCCTCCCCACGGCGGCCCGGCGGGCGCCGAAGCAACCAAATGGATCGAGCAGAGGGCGAACGAGATTGTCTCCGACGGGATGCGCGATGTGTCGAGGATGGTGTTCGAGCGGGCCTTGAAGGCGCAAACCACCCACAGGCATGACTACCTCCAGACCTACGTGGGAGATCTTCCCTCGGTTGTGGACATGAAACTTATCGCGCAAAGCGGAATACGCCTCGGGGTCGATCCCCTGGGCGGAGCCAGTGTGGCCTATTATGACGCCATCGCCGAACGCCACGGAATCGATTTGGAAGTGGTAAACCACGAAATAGACCCCACGTTTCGATTCATGACCGTGGATTGGGACGGTCAAATCCGCATGGATCCCTCTTCGAGCTATGCCATGGCAAGAATGATCGATCTTAAAGACCGGTTCGCCGTGGCCTTTGCAAGCGACGCGGATGCCGACCGCCACGGGATAGTCACTCGCGGCCGGGGCCTTATGCCTCCCAACAATTATTTGGCTGTCGCCATCGATTATCTTTTCAGCAATCGCCCCCTGTGGCCGGGGGCGGCGGCGGTCGGAAAAACCGTTGTTAGCAGCGCGATGATCGACCGGGTGGCGGCAGCCAGAAACAGAAAACTGGTCGAGGTTCCAGTGGGATTCAAGTGGTTTGTCGACGGGCTTTTCGACGGTTCGCTCGGATTTGTGGGCGAGGAGTCCGCGGGGGCCTCCTTTCTGCGAATGGACGGTTCCGTATGGACGACGGACAAAGACGGAATCATTCCCAACCTGCTTGCCGCGGAGATAACCGCCAAGACGGGCAAAGACCCCGGCGAGCACTACGTGGGACTCGTCGCCGAGTTCGGCAGGTCGTACTACACGCGAATCGACGCCCCGGCCGGCGCGCGGCAAAAAGCGAGGCTGGCCAAACTCACCCCCGAAGACGTTAGTGCCTCCGAACTTGCGGGCGAGCCCATCACGGCCAGACTGACCCGTGCCCCCGGCAACAACGCCCCCATCGGCGGCTTGAAGGTGGTTTGCCCCGGTGGGTGGTTCGCCGCGCGCCCCTCGGGAACCGAGGACATATACAAGATTTACGCGGAAAGTTTCAAAGATGAAGCCCACCTGGAGGCCATCGTGAGCGAGGCGCGCCAGATCGTCGATAATGCCCTGGGGGAATGAACCGGTAGCTCCCTTAGCCGAGCTTCGCGCCCCCGGAGGCTCCCGAGAAAATGGCCGCGATTTTTTCGGCCGTGAGCCGCGAGGCGCCCCGGTTGCTCTCAAGCACCAAACGAGCCGCACGGCCCATGGCGTTTCGCCGATCCTCGTCGGCAAGTAATTCGGAGAATATGGCCGTCAGTTCCACGATCTGGGCTTCCCGGTCGGCTATCGCGGCCCGGATTTGTTTTACCGCGCCGCGTGCCAGGAAATCCTCTGCGGTCTGCCGGAAATTTTCCATTGAAGGTCCGATCACGATCGGCTTGGCGTGCCATGCGGGCTCGACTATGTTTTGGCCTCCGTGGGCGATCAGCGTGCCGCCCACAAATGCGATTGTTCCATAGCGGTATGCGGCGGAAAGCTCGCCGATCGAATCGAGTAACAACACCTGCGCGTCTGCAACGACTCCGCCTTTTCCCGAGCGTCGGCTCACCGTAAAACCGTTGCGGGAAACCAGTTCGGCAACCCCGTCGAACCTTTCCGGATGTCTTGGCACAAGAAGAAGCCCCGTATTGCCTAGACCCGGCAGCAGCCTCACCCCGCGCAGCACATCGAGGAGAATCTGCTCTTCGCCTTCATGGGTGCTTCCCGCCACTATGAGCGGTCCGGGGCGGGACGAAAGGCCAAGCGCCTCGTCAAGGGGCAGGCAGGCGTCTTCTTTTTCCAGGGCAACCGGCCCCTTGTCATATTTCATGTTGCCGCTAACGATCACTTTGCCGGCGGGCGCCCCGAGCCTTCGCACCCTCTCTGCGTCATCTTCGGACTGCATGAGAAAGGCGGCATAGCTTTCGAACACCTTTTTCATCAAGGGCCGCACGAAGCCGTATAACTTGGCGGACCTTGGCGAAATGCGCCCGTTTACCATGATCACGGGGATGGAGCGCTTGTGTGCCTGGCGCAGCAGGTTGGGCCAGATTTCGGTATCGGCTATCACTATGACCGTCGGCCGTATGAAATCGAGAAATCGCCCGCACACAACTCCCAGATCGAAGGGAAAATAGAAGGTGTTGTCCGCACCGTAGACGGAAAACCTCTGCCGGGCGATGGCCTGGCCGGTCTGTGTGATGGTGGAAAAAACCGGGCGCGCATTGGGCAGAAGGTCATGAAGTTCTTTTACCAGAGGCTCGATGCTTAGCGTCTCACCGACGGAACAGGAGTGGAACCAGATGACCGGGTGTCCGTCGTAACGCAGGCTTTCGGGAAGGTTGCCCAACCGCCGGCTCACCGCCCGGATATATTTTCCGTGCAGCAGCGCCTTGTATAGAAAAACCGGCATCATTAACGCCATCCATGCGCAGAAAAAAAGGCTGTAGATAAAATACATGATTTCGTCCCCGAGAGTTTGAAAACGCTTCTACTACTAATTTTCAAAGGGTGTCAAATGATCTGTTCGCCTCCGGGGAAAGCAACCGAGTTGTCTCGGGCGGGGCGCAACCCCGGGGGCGGAGAGAGCTTGCCTTTGCGGGGCGGTTTGCGGGCGGATGGCGCAGGGGCGTTTCATGGTTGGTTCATGGTTTAGTGGGAGGAGATAGGCTTGAAAAAACCGGGGGGGTGAGGGCGAAAACCATTTGACGGGACTGATGGATGTGCAATAATGAAAGCAAGTTATCAACCCATTAAAATCAATTGGAAAAGCGACGGATGTGAGAAGATGGGTGGGGGTATGGGAATCAATAGGGATAAGCCTGATTTGTGGAAGGACGACATTGCCCGCTCCGTCCATATGTATAACGATTGGTTCATAAAATTTGCGCCCGAGGCTTATCGCGCTACTCGAATAAAGTCCACCAAGACTGTTGAAGAAACTTTGAAGGTCACAGAAAACCTGACCAACATCAAAACGGAGGTCCTGCGAAACAACCCATCCGCGCTACCCACCTTACGCATGTCTACCTGCCCGCCTTTGGCAGTTGATCGACTGATCGGATTGGCTGGCGTTTCAAAAAATCTCGTCAAGGTTATGGAGAGAGGGAACCTCCCGTCGCGCATGGCTCCGGACGAACTCGAAAGCGATCTGGCGCGAATAAGTCAGATGATCGAAAAAATGGCCGATCCTGACATTTTTGTGTGGCTTGCACAAAAACACAAACCTTCCAAAGAAGAGGCTTATCGAGCTGCGGTAATTGTTGCCGATCGGCTTTGCGGGGCCGAGGCAAACCCCATCGTCCGCAACGCTCAGGAGAAACGACAGCTTGCCGCAATAGCCGCTTGGCTGGAAACACGCGGTTATAAGCAGTTGCCTTCGGGTAACGGCATAAAGTTCAACGCGATGCCACCTGGAACCTTTGCTTTTCGTCTGAATATACCAGTTGGGCGGGAAGGGGCGTCGAAGTCAATTAACATACCTATTGATGCCGTGGTTATGCGGAAGACGGCCAGACCCGGTGACTTGCCTTTGTTGATTGAGGCAAAATCGGCTGGCGACTTTACCAACGTCAATAAGCGGAGGAAGGAGGAAGCCAGCAAAATTAATCAGCTGCGGCATACCCACGGAAAGTGCGTAACATATATTCTCTTCCTGTGCGGGTATTTCGATAGCGGATACCTTGGCTATGAGGCCGCGGAGGGTATGGATTGGGTTTGGGAACACCGGATCGACGACCTTGAAAAATTCGGATTGTGAAATGAAAGCTGTGCACCAGGTTTTGAACCGCGAGCAACAAAGACTCGATTTTCAGGGCGCGCTCGATGCCCTCAAAACCCAGGACGAGCGTAACCGTATGGGGCAATTCGCCACACCAACCGCGCTCGCGTTGGAAATACTGTCTTTTGCGGAAAAAATTGTGCCGCACGGTGAGCAGATTCGCTTTCTTGATCCAGGCTTTGGCACCGGTGCTTTCTATTCCGCCTTGTTGCGGACCTTCCCTGCGAGCCGGATTGCCGCAGCGGCAGGGTTTGAAGTCGATCCTCATTATGCCGGGCCGGCTCTTGAGCTTTGGGCTGACACGGAACTTGATTTACACATGGCGGATTTTACGAGGCAGCAGCCTCTCGAGGGTGTTTTCAATCTTCTCATTTGTAATCCCCCCTATGTTCGCCACCATCATATTGTGAATGGTGAAAAGGCCAGGATTCAGGCCGCAAGCGCAAGGGCCTGCGGTGTACAATTCAGCGGTCTGGCGGGCCTATATTGTCATTTTTTGGGGCTCTCGCATGCATGGATGGTTGAAGGCGGTGTTGCCGGATGGTTGATTCCGGGCGAGTTCATGGCCGTGAATTACGGTGGGGCTGTGAAGCGTTATCTTTTAGACAAGGTAAGACTTCTTCATATTCACAGGTTTGATCCCGATGAAGTGCAGTTTGACGATTGTTTGGTGTCGTCGGCAGTTGTATGGTTCAGGAAAGAAGCCCCCCCGGCGGATTACAATGTACAGTTTACCTTTGGCGGCACTTTGTCCAACCCCAAAATATGTCGTATGGTCCCTGCCTCGGTTTTGCGCGTTGAGCCGAAATGGACGCGGTTTGCGCAGGCTCAGGTTCACACCGGCCAAGAGGCGCCGCCGCTCTCCGACTTTTTCACAATCAAGCGCGGCCTGGCAACTGGAGATAACAGCTATTTTATTCTCACCGCCTCGCAAATTTCAGTGCGCAAATTGCCGTTTCAGTTTTTCAAGCCGATTTTGCCAAGCCCGCGTTATTTGCCTCAAACCGAGGTGATGTCCGATGAAAATGGCAACCCGATCTTGAATTATCCCTTATACCTTCTCGACTGCAACATTTCGGAAATCGCTTTAAAAAACCATTATCCGGCTTTGTGGAGCTACCTTCAGGAAGGTCGGGAGCGCGGTGTTGCCAAACGGTATCTATGCCAACACCGTTCGCCCTGGTATTCTCAGGAAAACCGGCCCGCCGCCCCGATTGTTTGCACCTATTTGGGGCGAAGCAATCTTAAGAGCGGACGACCTTTCCGGTTCATTCTGAATCACTCGCGGGCCACCGTCACGAACGTCTATTTGGCTCTTTATCCGAAGCCGAATCTTGCCAGAGTTTTTGCAAAAGACCCTTCCGCAGTCCGCAAAATTTGGGAAACACTGAATCGAATACAACCACAAACCATGCTTGCTGAGGGGCGTGTGTATGGCGGCGGGTTGCATAAGCTCGAGCCCAGGGAACTCGCCAATGTCCCGGTTCCGGAACTCGCCGGGCTTCTTTGCTGATTTGTGCAGCAAAATCAATTACGTTTTCATGAGACGTATTTTCCAGCCTCCGTTATCCTGGCGGCGATTTGCTCCCGGAGTCCGATCAGGTCGACGGGGACATATTGAAGCAGCTTTTTTAGAATAAGCAGCAGTTGCGCCTGTTCCGCACCGCTCGAGCAGAAGGCGAGGATCTCGGTGGCCGAGGTCTCGATTTCGGGAATGGACTCATAAATAAAGGCCCTGGCCATGGCGGATTTGTGGGGGGCGTTTTTCCCCTTGGCTTCGGCTTTTCGGGCGCGGAGCAGGCCGCTTTCCATCGCATAGGCGAGGATTGCCATATCGGCCAGCCGCCCGAGGACTTCCTGGCATTTGACGAGTGCTTCGCCGGATTTTTCGAACGCCACCCCGAGGCTGAACAGGAAGACGTCCTTTGCGGCCTGCACCAAGTCGTCTTCGGTCTTTCGGGGGGCGAGCGCGGAGGCTTTTCCCCTTATGTGTGAAACCGCCTCGAACAGGGGCAATTCCTTCTTTTTGGCCCTGCGCAGAAGTGTTGCGGGGATAATCGTACGGTTTATCTCGTTGGTTCCTTCGAATATCCGCATAATGCGGGCGTCGCGGTAGAGCCTTTCGATGGCGTATTCGCGGATAAACCCGTAGCCGCCGTGAATCTGGACTCCTTCGTCGATCACCCGGCCCTGCGCCTCGGTTGCGAACACCTTGCCGATGGAGCACTCGACGGCATATTCGGCGATGGCCTCGGCGGCCGCGCGCCCGCCCTCCGGGTGGCTTTTGTCCAGGCCCGAGAGCTTATCGTTGAGCATTCCGCAGGTCCGGTAGACCACGCTTTCCATCGTGTAGACGCTTACGGCCATCCGGGCGAGCTTTTCCCGGATCAACCCGAAGGTCGAGATCGGCTTTCCGAACTGCTTTCTTTCGTTTGCGTAGGCCGAAGACAGATCGAGGGCGAGCCGGGCGCTGCCCAGGGCGTTGGCCGAAATTTTGTGCCTGCCGATATTGAGTATGTTGAAAGCGACCAGGTGGCCGTTTCCCATCTCGAAGAGCAGGTTTTCCGCGGGCACCCTCACGTCGTCGAAATAGACGCTGCGCGTGGAAGAGCCGAGGATGCCCATTTTCTTTTCCTCCACGCCCGTGGAGAGTCCCGGGGAATCGGCCTCCACGATGAAAGCGCTCAACCTGTCGCCCTCGGTTTTGGCGTAAACGATAAAGATATCGGCCAGGCCGGCATTGGTTATGAACTGTTTTGCTCCGTTCAGGACGAAGAATCGGCCGTCGGCGCCAAGTACGGCCCGGGACTTTGCGGAAAGCGCATCAGAGCCCGAACCCGGCTCGGTCAGGGCATAGGCGGCTATTCTTTGTCCGGTTGCAATCGGGGGCAGGTACTTGCGTTTCTGCCGCTCGGTTCCAAAGTAGACGATGGGCAGGCTGCCTATGCCGACCTGCGCGCCGTGAGCCGCGCAAAACGATCCCGTGCTCCCCGTCCGCTCGGCGATGATGGTCGAACTGATCTCGTCCATGTCGAAGCCCCCGTGCTCCTCGGCAATATTGGCGCCTAAAAGCCCCAGTTGTCCGGCTTCAACGAGGAGGTCCCGCATCAGTCCTTCCTTTTGGCAATCGAGTTCCTCCACTTCGGGAAGAACTTTTTCGGAAACAAAGCGCGACACGGTATCGGCAATCATGCGATGTTCATCGGAGAAATCCTCGGGAGTAAATACGCTCTCGGGGGCTTTCGCATCCCAAAGAAAACTTCCGCCCTGACACATTTTGGCCATCGTACAGATCTTTCCCTTTAAAACGGATCGAATGAAAACTAACCTACTTTCAAAACCAAGGCGGCACCCGTATCTCCGGCGGCGCAGCCGGTAACGAGCACGTATCCGCCGCCCTTCATCACGCATTCCTCGATTCCTTCGATTATGAGCCGTGGAACCGTCGGCGCCTGGGGGTGTCCGAATACGAGCGAAGAGCCGTAGTTGTTGAAAGTATTGACATCGACGCCAAACTCCCTGGCAAAAAACAGGTCGTTGGCGGCGAAGGGATTGTGGGTCTTGATTACCGAGACGTCCTTTATCGCTATCCCCGCGCGATCCAGGGCCATTTGGGCCGAAGGGACGGGCGCCATGGGCATGTGCGCCTTCTCGACCCTGGCAAACCCGTAGGAAAGCACCTGGATAAGGGGGGCGGAACTTCCGGCAAGCATCGTGGCCCGCTCCCTGGTGGTGACCAGGATGAGGGAATTTCCGTCCGCCGGATGGGTCTGGGCGCCGAAGGTGTGAATGCCGCCCTCACGGACGGGTTTTAGCGCCGCGAGCCCGTCTTTGGTGGTCGGCATAATGCCCTCGTCGGCATCGACGACGGTCGTTTTTTTCTTCGAAACCTTCACTTCGACGGGGAACATGTACCGCTTCTGAAACGCGCGGTCATCTTTGAGAGAGTCGAGGTATTGTTCATAGCGCCTGAGAGCAAGCTCATCGGCCTGCCCGCGGGTGAGCCCGGCCTTTTTGGCGACGTTTTCCGCCGTCTGGATCATGGCCTGACCGGTGGCCGGATCGCTTCCGAAATTATCCATGTTCCAGTTTTCGGAAATCACTTCCGCGCCCGGGCCGTTGGGGTTGGGCCAGACCGTGTGCGGCCCGTTGGACAGCCGGTCGGCCATCAGGCATAAAGGACTCTTCAACTGCTCCTGTTCAACGGCCAAAGCGGCGCTGTAGACGCAGGTCGTTCCGGTGGAACAGGCCTGCATGATGTTCATGGCCGGAATCTGGAGACCCATCATGGCGTTGGCCCAGGCTCCCCCGTAGAACCAGCGGTTTTGGCCCACGGTGATACCGAAAAAGGTATAGTCGAACTCCGAGGTGTCGAAATTGCTTGCGGCAAGCCACCTTTTGGCCGTCTCCGCGCCCAAAACGATGGAATTTTCATTTGCCAAGGCCCCCTGCCAGCGGCAAAAGGGGGAGGAGTAATAGCCCTTGTAAGGAATGAACGCTTTTTTGAACATTTTTATAATCCCTCCGGTTGATCCAGGTTTTTCAAATTTTTATTTGCCCGAGTATAGAGGCGGTTTGCCGCCAACAGAGGACAACCCCTCGAGGGCATCCTCGGTGGAGAAGATGTGGTGCAGTCGGGATAGCTCAAGAGCTATGGCCTCGCGGATCGAGACGCCGCGTTGGGCTTCGAATAATTCGTCGGCCGTCTTGAGAGCCAGCGGGGCCTTGCGGGAAACGGCCCGTAGAGTTGTCTCGGCAAGAGCTTCGGGAACACCCTCGGGTTTTTTGCCGGCTAAGAGCCGTTTCACGTTTTCAGGCGAACAGACTTTGGCGAGATCCGAAAATTTAGCCGGAATTTCCCGCAACCGATACTTGTCGGGCTTTTCCCCCGAGCAGATTTCGACGATGGCCTGGTTTAGATCCTGAGGCCGCACCGCTTTGGTGATGATCCCGAGATCGAAGCCATCCCGGGCGGATAAGGTTTTGCCCGTGAAAACGTAGTATTTGGCGAGATCCGTCCCGATCTGGCGGGCAGTTCGTATCATGCCGCCAAGCCCCGGAAAAATCCCTATGGCCGTCTCGGGGAAGGCCATCGACCCGGCCGGGGTCGCCACAATGGCCTGGCAGGCGAGGGCGAGTTCGGAGCCTCCGCCCATCGAAAGCCCGTCGAGAACGGCCACGGTGATCTTGGCGGACTCTTCGATTCGAAGCAGGAGTTCGTGACCCTTTTTCGTAAAGGCATGAGTATCGTCCAGGCGGCCCTTTTTGATATTATCGATGAAAAAGCGGATATCGGCGCCAGCAACGAAAGCCTTGCCCGCGCCTGTTAAAACGATCGCCCGCACATCGGAATCGGCCAGG
This sequence comes from Deltaproteobacteria bacterium, assembly GCA_021777755.1. Classification (GTDB taxonomy): domain Bacteria; phylum Desulfobacterota; class Syntrophobacteria; order Syntrophobacterales; family Syntrophobacteraceae; genus SbD1. Next base: position 20,469 of record JAJYDE010000027.1, on the reverse strand, counting down.
GCGGCATCGAATTTTTCCGCGAGTTGGGAGACCACGGTCTCATTCAAGGCGTTCAAGGCTTCGGGGCGATTGATGGTAATCGTTGCTATGCCGTTTCGGACCGCGAGGTCGACGAACTGAAACTCGAAGGGTTTCCCGAGTTGCTTCTGTTTTTGGAGAATCTCCGGCATCTGGAAATCGCTGTAGCGTTTGGTCATCGCCTCGACCAGCCGGAAGCTCCTCTCGATTCCCAAACGGTTCATGATTTCGAAGGGGCCCTCTTGCCAGCGAAGTCCCACCTTGGCCCCCCGGTCGGTGTCCTCGACGCTTGCGATCCCCGCGCTCACAAGGGCCGCCGCGGCCGCGAGGCATGCGCCCCAAAGCCTTTCCTGGATGACTTGCATTTTCGATTCGTCCACTTCGCCGGAAAGATCCCAGTTTTTGCCCGAATCCATCTGCTCGCGAAGCAGCTTGGGCGTATCGTAGAGCGAACCGGCTTCAAGGCCCAGCGTGGTCGAGGCGTGAACGGCGATCGGAATGCCCGTCACGTTCATCAGTTCAAAGGCGCCCATGCCGATATTGAAGGCTCGTTTGCCCGCCTCCTCGATCGTGGCGATGTTGGCGAGCGCATCGCTCAGGATTTGCACAGATTCGGTCAAAAGGGGACAAAAGAACCTGTTGACGCAAAAGCCCGCGGCATCCTTTACCAGGATGGTGGTTTTCGAATGAAGCCGCCCCGCTTCGAGGGCGCGAGCGACCGTCTCCTCGCTTGTCCCCGCGTGCGGAACGATTTCAAGAAGGCGGTTTTTCGCCGGGTGGAAAAAGTAGTGCATGCCTATAAAACGGTCCGGTCTTTTAGTCGCCGCGGCCATTTCAGAGACGTAGTAACTGGAGGTGTTGGTGGCCAGAATCGTATCCTTCGAGCAGATGGCGTCGAGCTTTTGAAAAAGCTCCTTTTTCACCTTTTCGTCTTCGAAGACCGCCTCGATCACCAGATCGGCATCCGCGAGTTCCTTCAAGTCGGAGGTCCCCTTGATGCGGCCAAGGGTCTCGTTTACCTGCTCCCTGGTAAAAATCTTTCTTTCCACACCTTGTTCCAAAATCTTGGTAATCGTGCCGATCCCGCGCTGGACAAAGTCGTCCCTCATATCGACCAGGACGACATTCAATCCTTCCTGCGCAAGCTTTTGCGCAATCCCCGACCCCATATTCCCCGCTCCTACCACGCCTATCCTGGTAATCTCTTTCATCTTTCCTCCATGGTCCTTGAAATGGGAGATGGAACTGTTGTAACAATCCGATTATGAAGACTCGTCTCCGCGCAATATGCGCTTGAGTATCTTGCCTGTCGGGCTTTTGGGCAACTCATCCATAAACAATATCCTTCGGGGCGTTTTGTAGGCCGCCATATTGGCCCGGCAAAAGTCGATGATGCCTTCTTCATCCGCCCTCATCCCTTTTTTCAACACGATGGCCGCATGGACCGTTTCGCCCCTCACGGCATCGGGAACGCCGTATACGGCCGCCTCCTTCACCGCCGGATGCTGGTAGAGCACCTGCTCGACCTCGTTGGGGTAGACATTGAATCCCGCCGCGATGATCATGTCCTTTAGCCGGTCGGTGATGAAAAAATAGCCCTCCTCGTCCATCTTTCCGATATCGCCCGTATGGAGCCAGCCGTCGCGGATCGCCTTGGCGGTTTCCGCGGGCTTTCCCCAATAGCCCCGCATTACGTTCGGTCCCCTGACGACAATCGCTCCCTGTTCTCCGGGCGGGACCTCTTTGCCCTCATAGTCGACGACTCTGACGTCCACGTTTTCGATGGGCGTTCCGAGACTTCCGTACTTCAGCTTGAAATCGTGATTGTAGAGCGCAAAAGGTGAGCATTCCGTAAGCCCGTAGCCTTCGTGGATCGGCATCCCGAATTTATCCTTCCACTGCAGAGCGGTTTCAAGCGGCATGGTGGCGGCCGCCGTAAAACAGTAGCGAAGGCTCGACAGGTCGTAGCGCGAGGTGTCCATGTTTAGAAAGTGGATGAAGATGGTCGGCACCGCAAAGAGCATGGTCACCTTGTGGGAGGCGATGGCTCCCAGCACCGGCTCGGGTTCGAAGCGGCGATGCAGGACAAGTGTTGCGCACTTGGCGAAGGCCGAATTCATAATGTAGTTTTGACCGAAACAGTGGAAAAGAGGCAAAAAGAGCTGCATGCGGTCATCCGGACATACTCCCGAGTGGTTGCCCGCGGAAATCGAATTGGATACCACGTTGCCATGGGTGAGGGTGGCGCCCTTGGGAAAGCCCGTGGTCCCGGAGGTATACAGGATGGCCGCCGGATCGTTCGGAGCCATCTCACGGCACGCGAAATCGCCATCCTCCGGGGCTGTCAGGGTCTCCAGGTCCGGGTCTTCGCCCGCCTCGCCCTCGGCAACGACTATTTTTTCGAGCGCCGGCAACGCCTCGCGCGGGACCTCGCCGCGCAGCTCCGAAGTCGTAAAGACAATCTTGCAACCGGAGTCGCCCGCGATATACTTTATCTCCCTTTTTTTCGACATCGCGTTGATGGAAACAGCGATCGCGCCGAGTTTCTGCACGGCTAGATAGACAATGGGAAAGGCCGGGATGTTGGGCAGAAACAGTGCGATCCTGTCGCCCTTTTCCACCCCCATGGCCCGTAGCGCCTTCGCCAGCCGATTGACTCGTCCGTTCAATTCTTCGTAGGAAATGGTGCGTCCCTCGAAAATCAGGGCCGCTTTTTGCGGAAAGTAAAGACTCGCGCGCTCGACGTTCTTTGCAATGTTCATCACGTTCTCCGATTCGAGATCCGGTCGCGATCTCTTCCGTGAGTGAATTGCGGCACAGGATTGTCTTCGCCTGGAGCCGAAATTGTACACGCGCTGAACTTGCGGTCAAGCTATTTTATAGCTACAAACCCGCAGGAGGCAAAAAAAACGGCGGCACAGGGCTGTGCCGCCGAGGGGACATCTCGAAAAGGGCCCGCATCAACCATTTTGCAGCTTGAGGCCCAACTGTGCGAGTCTTCGTCCGAAGGCGCGACAGATCGCCGCCTCCTGGGGATCGATCGCTCGTTTGCCGTCGGGTCCCGCAATGTGGCCCGGGCCGTAAGGAGAGCCGCCGCCGGTGGTCGTGAAGAGCTCCTGGACCGAGTAGGGAACGCCTGTTAGCACAAATCCCAGGTGGAGAAGGGGGGCCATGAGGGTGAGGGCTGTTGTTTCCTGCCCGCCGTGGAGGCTGGCGGTCGATACGAATACGCCCGCGGGTTTTCCCTCGAAGCCGCCTTTGAGCCAGATGCCGGAGAGCTGATCGATCTGGTTTTTAAGTTGGGCCGAGACATTTCCAAACCTGGTGGGCGTGCCGAAGGCAATGGCCCCGGCATCTTGAAAATCTTCCATGGTAACGAGGGGGACATCCTTTTGAGCGTCCCTGCCGGCTTTCATATCCGGGTTGGAATCAACCAGAGAGTCGGGCATGAGTTCCGGGACGCGCCGCAGGACCACTTCGGCGCCCGCCACTTCCCCCACGCCTTCGGCAACAAGCTTTGCCATGCCGAATACGTTACCGTAGGTGCTGTAATAGACGATGAGCACTTTCATTCAATTCTCCTCTCAGGGTGTGAACAAGCGCATACCGGATCTGCCCAAACACTCGGCCATGAGATTTCAGTACAATTTTCACTTTTCCCCGCTCCGGCTGAATCAAGGTAAAAACGGCCGGTGCCGGGCGCAAGGGCTAAAGGATGCGATTCGGGGAATATTTATTGGGGCGGGAAGCGGAGGGCGCAAGAAAAAAACCAGCCTGGAGGCAGGCTGGTCGCTGATTATCTCGGGTGGGGCGAAAGAGGGTTCCGACTTATTATTTCCACCATTTGAGCAGAGCGCTCCCCCAGGTAAAGCCGGCCCCGAACGCGGACATGAGCAGGTACTCACCTTTTTGGAGATCATGGTCTCTTTCCATCACCGCCTCGTAGAGGGCGAGGGGGATGCTTGCCGCGACCGTGTTTCCGTATTTGTGAATATTTACGACCACCTTTTCTTCTTCGATATTGAGCCGTTTTGCGGTGGCTTCGATAATCCGGTTGTTTGCCTGATGGGGAACCAAAAAGGTCAGGTCCTTTCCGGTCAGGCCGTTTCGTTCGAGGATCCGGACCGAAACATCGGCCATTTCGCTCACCGCGGCCTTGAACACCTGGCGTCCATCCTGGGTCACGTAATGCTTGCGATTGTCGAGGGATTCATGGGTGGGCGGAATGCGGCTTCCCCCGCCCTTGAGGCAAAGGTATTCGCCGCCCGAGCCGTCGATCTTCAGGATGAAATCAAGAAATCCAAAGCCCGGCTCCGGGCATGCCTCGAGCAGAACAGCCCCGGCGGCGTCGCCGAAAATGACGCAGGTGCCCCTGTCGGTGTAATCGATCACGGTGGAAATGACGTCGGAGCCGATGACCAGCGCCCGGTTGACCCTTCCGGATTCGATCAGCTGACACGCCGTGGAAAGGGAAAAAAGAAAACCGGAACATCCCGCCGACAGATCGAAGCCCCAGGCGTTTTTGGCCCCTATGATATCTTGGACGAGGCACGCGGTGGATGGAAACATCATATCGGGGGTAACCGTTCCGACAATGATGAGGTCCACCTCTTCGGGGCCGACTCCAGCCCTTTCGAGGCATTCCAGGGCAGCCGGCACCGCCATGTGAGAGCATCCCGGCCCCGGCCCCAGGATTCGTCGTTCGCGGATTCCCGTTCGGGTGAAGATCCACTCGTCCGAGGTGTCAACCATCTTTTCCAGATCGCCGTTTGTGAGCTTTCTTTCCGGCAGGAAGCGTCCAACCGAGCGAATGTATGCTGTGCGTTCCTTCATCGTATCAAACCTTTACATGACTCCCTTGTAATATCCGCCATCTATCTGGATGGAATCCCCCGTAATGAAACCGGCCCGCTCGGAAGCCAGGAAGGCTATGAGGGCGGCCACCTCCTCGGGTTTTCCCATGCGCTGGAGCGCCATTTGGGATTCCCACCTGCCGATGATCTCCTCGGGCGTTGTCGCCTGCTTTTGAGCCACATCGATTGAGAGCTTGCGCACTCGTTCGGTTTCGATGTAGGCGGGGCAGACATTGTTTACGGTGATATTGTAGGGCGCCAGTTCGTTGGAAAGGGTCTTGGCCAGCCCGACGACCCCGATGCGGATCGTGTTGGACAAGATGAGACCCGGAATCGGCTGCTTGACTGAAACCGAGGTCATGTTGACAATCCTGCCCCATCGCTTCTCCATCATTACCGGAACAGCTTCCCTGGTCATCGTGATGGTGCTTAGAAGGTTCAACCTGAACCCCCTGGTCCACTGTTCCTCGTCGATTTCCAAAAACTGCCTGTCCGGAGGACCTCCGGCGTTGTTTACAAGGATGTCGATGGTTCCAAAATGATCGAGGCCTTTGCGGATGAAATTTTTGGCATCCTCGCTAACGCTCAAATCGGCGGCAACCCCTATGACCTCGTTGCCGGAAATGGAGCGGATTTCCTCCACGGCTTTCGGCAACTCGGGGTCGTCGAGGGCGCAGATGACGATCTTGGCGCCTTCCTTGCTCAGTTCGATTGCTGTTGCCTTGCCGATTCCCTGGCTGGCCCCGGCGATGAAGGCGACCTTGTCTTTCAGACCCAAATCCATGTGCACCGCTCCCTTCGCAAACGCAATTGGAACCGGCCGCCTCAAAATCGGAGGCAGGACGGTTCAAGCAGTATTTTCCAAAACCGGGATTTAAAACCTTGAATTTTAGTTGAGATCAACCCCGGTTTCAACCTCAATCTCAACACCAATCCTTGCACCCGGGTTTTTGCGAGGAAAGGAAAGCCCGGCCGCTTCGGAGGCGGGGAAGACATCGAGCGAAAATTCGGTCAAAAACCGCGGTAAACAACGGATATACGCTTCAAGGAGATAACGCATGTCTGGCGCACCGGACACAATTGGCTCGACGCGAGTGGTTCGGGCACCGAAGAGTAGCAAAGAGTTCAACAATGGGCAAGGAGCGCCATTTTAAGCCCATTCCGCCCTGTTCGGGTTTCACCTTGACCGCCCAAAACCCGCATGATATAAGGCTCGTCAAGGTTTTGGGCTGGCGTAGCTCAACGGCAGAGCAGCTGATTTGTAATCAGCAGGTTGCGGGTTCAAATCCCATCGCCAGCTTCTGGAAAATCAAGGGGTTGTGCCAACCGGCCAACCCCTTCGTTGCTTTTTGCACCGATTTTTGCCCAAATCGCCTTGGCATCCCTTACCCATCCTTACGGTCGGTGCCGCATAGACCGTCGAGCTTCGAACCATTCACGGTTAAATCTTCCGCCGCGCCAGAAGAGCATCTTTCATCGCTTTGGTGAGATGGAATGTTCTTCTGCTGTACGCCGCCCAATCAAGTGAGCCCCCCTTGTCTTGAAAAAATCCCGCACGTACTCGGCAATGAGTCCGGGTATGCCCGGCCAGACACACGGGGCGGGAAAACTGACAAGGGTGAATATGGAAACCGCACAGGCTCTTGATAACCCCCAGTGGGCCAGTGGCCCGATGAAGGCGGTATGTGACGCCAAGCCCTCCGCCTTGGAGCACCGGGAACCCGGCGGGGATTCTTTTAGACTTTCATCCTGAAATTCTGCTACAGTGCAAAAAAATTTCAGCTTTTGAATGTGAGTTATGCCAGGCGCAGGCCATCCCGACTCACCAGGGTGGGGGTGGCTTTATTTTTTTGGAGAGTACATGCGGCTGGTCATGATCGATAACTACGATTCTTTCACTTATAATCTGGTTCAACTCTTTCAGAAATTAGGGGTCGAGGTCATTGTCTTTAGAAATGACGAGGCGGGTGTCGAAGCCGTTCGCGCCTGCGACCCGGCTTGGATATGCGTCTCGCCCGGCCCCAAGGACCCCGCTCACGCCGGTGTCAGCAAGGATGTGATCCGGGAATTGGGAGCAACTGTCCCCATCCTGGGCGTTTGTCTCGGCATGCAGGCCATTAACGAGGTCTTTGATGGAATCACCCGCCAGGCGCCCCGGCCGGTCCACGGGAAAACCTCCGCGGTCTATCATCGGGGGAAGAGCATCTTTTCCGGCCTGCCGTCTCCTTTCATGGCCGCGAGATACCACTCGCTTTGCGTCGAAATCCGCTCGGAGCTTCTCGAACCGCTCGCTTTTTCAGCCGATGGCGTCTGTATGGCCGTGAGGCATCGAAAGCTGCCCGTTTTTGGCGTGCAGTTCCACCCGGAGTCCTTCATGACCGGGTTTGGAATGGAGTTGGCGCAAAATTTTTTGAAATTCCGGGAGGAAAATCCACGATGATAGAACTCGATGATTTCAGGACCTTCGAGGTATTCGATCAAATGGAGTTCCTGCGCGAGGCTGAAAGCCGGGTTTACCAAAGCCCTTCGGTCTTGCTTCTTAGCGGCGGGCAGTTGCGGCCGGGCGATGAAAACAGGTACTCGATTTTCGCCCGGGATCCGTTTCTGGTTCTTTCCGCCAAAAATGATCGGGTCAGGATCGAGACCGAGTCCGGGGTCCATGAGTTTTCGGCCGACTGCCTCGCCGTTTTAGAAAAGCTTTGCCAAAAGATTCGCCCGGACTTTGACCCGTGTGGCTTGCCCTTTTCGGGGGGGGCGGTGGGGTATTTGTCCTACGATTTGAAAAACCGCCTGGAAAAACTGCCTCAAACCGCTCGGGATGATCTGGGGTTGCCCGATCTTTTTCTCCTGTGGCCGGGGCGAATCGATGTTTATGACAGAAAATCGGAGATCTGTTCCCGCATTGTTTTACGCCCGCGGGGATCGGTGTGGCCCCTTGACGGCTTTGCCCCGGAGCCATTTGCGGGAAGGCTTTGCCGCGTTGATTCCATTATGGCGCCGGTTGTTCGATTTCGCCCGCAATCCGGCTCTGCTCGTTTTGAAACCGGCCCGCTTGAGAGCAACTTCACGCATGAGGGCTATCTTTCGGCTCTTGGCAGGGTAAGGGAGTACATCCGGCGCGGGGATGTCTACCAGGTAAATCTTTCGCAACGGTTTGAATTCCCCTTCAAAGGAGACCCCTTCGGCCTCTGGAAATCCCTTTTCGAGATCAACCCGGCCCCATTTTATGCCTTTGTCAACGCAGGCGACCACCAGGTGCTTTCAACCTCCATGGAACGGTTCCTCTTCCAGCGGGGAAACTATATGGAAACCAGGCCCATCAAGGGAACACGCAAACGCGGAAAGACCCTGTCGGAAGACGAAGAGCTCAAAGCCGACCTCGTGAGTTCTTCCAAGGACGATGCGGAACTTTCCATGATAGTCGATCTTTTGCGAAACGATCTTGGCCGCATCTGCCGGGCGGGAACTGTTGAAGTTGCGGAACACAAAAGGCTCGAAACATACGAAAACGTCCACCATCTCGTTTCTATCGTGACTGGTGAACTCCGGCCCGAAACAACTCCCTGCGACATCATCCGAGCCACTTTCCCCGGAGGTTCGATAACCGGCTGCCCGAAGATCAGGGCCATGGAGATCATAGACGAACTCGAACCCGATGTGCGCCATGTCTACACCGGCGCGATTGGCTACATCGGGTGGCACAATAATCTGGATTTGAATGTGGCCATCCGTACGGCGATCCTGAAGGAGGATACCTGTTACTACTCGGCGGGCGGAGGGGTTATCTACGATTCGGTCGAAGAAGATGAATACCAGGAGACCTTTCACAAAGCGCGCACCCTGTTGGAGTTGATCGAAAAGAGCGGGAGCATGCCATGAAGGACGCGGTCATTGTCTGGCTCGATGGCCGTTTCAGGCCCCTGGATGAAGCCCGCATATCCCCGCTGGATCGGGGTTTTCTCTATGGCGACGGCCTTTTCGAAACGATTCGCGCCGAGCGGGGAAATATCCTGTGGCTCTCCATGCACCTGCAAAGGCTCGTGGCTTCACTTCGCCAATTTAGAATCCCCCTTGATCCCATGCCCGATTGGGAGCCGATCCTGAAGCGACTCCTCGGGGAAAACGGGCTTTCCACTCAAATTGCCGCCATCAAGATAATCGTTACCCGCGGAATTGCGAACCGCCTCGGATTGCCCGAGGCCGCAAACCCCACGGTTCTTATCACGGCCTCCCCTTACAGTCATCCCCCGGCCCGCCTGTATGAAGAGGGCTGCAAGCTCCACCTCTTCAGCCATGGTTTTGCCTCCCCGCTTTCCGGCTTCAAGGCTCTTAACTACCTCTACAACCTCGCCGCCAGGCAGGCCGCGCTCGATGCGGGTTGCGACATGGCCATGCTTATGGACCCGCGGGGCCTTGTTACCGAAACCTGCACGGGGTCTCTTCTTGCCAGGACCGAGGGGGCATGGTGGGTGCCCGAAAGCCCTTTACAGTTGCCGGGCACCGCCGTTGGCGCTCTTCGCCCGATGATGGAGGAGGCCGGTTTGTGTGTCGCAAACCGCTCGGCCCGCCCTGAGGATTTTTTCTCGGCCGATACCGTATGGGTGCTAAATTCCCTGGTTGGAGTAATGCCTGTTGCTCGAATTGATGAGAAGCCGGTTCAAAACCCCGCCGCGCATGAGGCGGCCTATTGGCGGCGAAGGCTTTTCAGTCCGAAGGGGGAGCGACCGTGAAGCCCGCTTGCGTTGTGCCCCGGGCGCTCTTTATCGATGGTAAATAATCCATACGGGTGTGAGGCGCACTCGGCACATATCCGGACGGACAGGCGAGGAATTGTATATTCTGATGTTTTTATACATCTTCATCCGAGAATGATTCCACAACCTTTGAAACCCCGGGTAATCGCATGAGAAAGCCTTGGAAATTCAGACGCCGGTGTGCGTTGTGTTGTGTGAAGACCCGCCAAAACCCGGGGCCTTATCCCGGAGCCCGTGCCGAAAATAGAATGAAATATCGGAAAAATTAATAATACCCGGCAAAATGTCGAAATTCGTCCGGCCCCCGAAGCGATCTTCGATCTTTAAGTCTTGGCGGATTGCAAAGCCCGGCGGCCCTGGTTCCAAGGGGCGGTCCTCACCATCCGTCATTTTATAACTGGCACGGGGTTTGCTCAAAAGGGCTTCGTTTCGAAAAGCGCCCGGCAAGGGCGATTTCTTATGGAGCGGATCGGTCCGCATGGTTTCATCCAGTAATGAGGAGGGTCATCGTGTTGCGGAAGAAATGTTCAACATGCCGTTATGTTTTAGCCCTGGTTATCATGTTCGGTACGGCTCTTTGCGGGCTGTCGCAGGCGCGCGCGGGCGGAGTCAGCGTGGGGTTCGGAGTTGACCTCGGGTCGGGTTATGCCCCGCCGCCTCCGGTCGCCTATGAGCCCCCGCCGGTAGTCGATGAGGTGCCCGCGCCAGTCGTGCGCACCCCTCCGGTGGGCGTCTACGGGGCTCGGCCCGCTATGACTTACAGCGCGCCGGTAGTGGTCGAGCAAAGGTCGAGGGTATTTTATTACTACCCTTCCTACCAGTCCTATTATTCACACCGGGTTGAAACGCGAACGGAGTACCGGGACAATCTTCGTGACGAGTATTACGAATATTAACCGGGCAAGATAACCTTGTGATTTCATTGCCGCACACACCGTCGCACTCCGGCTCGCGAGAGGGGCGATAGCTCCGGGCCCGGAGTACGGCGGTTTTTGCTCTCATTTTTTTTAAAAATAACCTTTAAGGAATCATTCGAGACTTACGATAAAAGTTGATAAGGCGCCCATTGTGGCTTAGTATTCAAAATGTTACCGCGTCCTTTGAATACGTGATCCATTCCGCTCTTTTGTTTCGACCCGTTTTCCGGAAAATTTATGACAAGTTCAGACGACCTCCTCGTTGCAACGTGCAGAACCATGATCAGGACTCTCCTGTCATGCCTGGACAATGCGACAAAGGGGACGATTTACAAAATCGGCCTCATGCCCGAGCTTACCGCCGTAAGGGTATTGTCCGGAACCAGGAAACCGGGTTCCGAAGAGTTGGAATGGGGTTTGCCCGCCCAATCGGAATACAATGCCCCGGGGAAACAATGGGAAATGTACAGGGACCAGCCGGGACGGCCCCTGGAGGCGATGGGCTGGTGTGTGGAAAAGCAGTTGAGCTGGACGGCCGACAACCCCCCCGAGGATGTGCGCAGCGTCAGGAAACAGATCTCGGGGGTCCCCGAGGACGAGTTCCACATGGAACCCGTATTGGTTCGCAAAAAGAGCCTTTACGGTCCTTACCAAAAGGTTCAGTATCCGCTCGACTGGCAGGGAAATCCCATCTGGACGGACAGCGAATATGTGGTGAGCGCGGTTGTGAAGATCCACTTCCAGCCCGGGTCCCTCAGGGTCGGTGATCATGCCACGGTGGCCGTGCACAACCTGGCGCGCAGTCTGGGCTCCGAACTGCTCTCCCTGTGGTTCAGAGAAAAGTTCTTCCTGGCAAGCAAGGAATTTGCCCGTCAGAGGCTCCAAAGCTGTGAAATTCTGGCCCACGAACTCAGAAATACGCTGATCAAACTCGGATTTGTATTTTCGGCGATAAACGCGCAGGTGGGCATTCTTCGGGAAAGATGGGAAAAAGTGCTCCAGGAGCGCCGGCCCGAACTTGAGTGGAAGGGGCCGCTTCTTGAGCGGCTGAGTGAATCGTTGAGTACGGAAGTTCCAAAGCTGCAATTTTCCCCGGAGTTGTTCGATATTGGGCAAAAGCTGCTCGTCGATCAAAGGGAAATGGGCGCCTTGTCCCTTTCTCCCTTCCAGGAGCGGGAGTGGATGAAAAACAAGATTCGTCCCGAGTGGGAAACACTGCTAAAGGCAACGAACTTTTGGGATGAAGCTGAAATCAAGACCCTGCTCGGACGCCTTGAAAAGGCTTTTGCCACCGGCATGAGTTTTGATCCTTCCAACGAAATTGAAGGTCTGCCGGTTGACCTGGCCTCCAGGTGGTCAAAACTTGCTTATGTGCAGATTACTTCGGGCAATCTTTTCCAATTGGACGAGGTGATCCGGTTGGTCGAGGAACCGGCCCTGCCGGTTTTTCACAAAGAGCAGATGCTTCGGGTGCTCAAATCCCTCAGGGCCATTGTTCATACGATCCAGGAGGTCGAGGAGAAAGCCAACAGCATTTTGCAGTCCTTGAGGTTTGGCAGCCGGACCGATGATGAATACGGTATCGGACCCGATGTTCTTGGCTTGGAATACGATGAGGAACTTGGAGTGGGCGTGGCTGACTGAGCAAAGGAGTCCTGAACGAATTGTTTACCTCCAGTGCAAAGTGCCGAAATCATGTATAAGCGCTTTTTCGATGCGGCCGGTGACCCGCGCCTGGTGACCCGCGGTTCGGGAATGATGCTCGACATCAACCAGGCGGGTGTGGAGCTTTTCGGCTATCGCTGCAAGCAGGAATTGCTCGACCTTGGAAATATCTGCGCGCTTTTTTGCGATCCCGAGGAAGGAAGGGTGTTTCAAACCCGGCTCGAGGCCGACGGGTGTCTGAAAGAGTTTGAAGTCGAACTGAAAAAAAAGGATGGTTCCCCCTTCTGGGCGGCCATTACCGCGACACTTGCGGCCCAGGATGACGGATTGCATTTCTGGGAGGGCGTGCTGAGGGACATAACCGGATTTAAGTCGCTCCAGGGCGCATACCTGGAAACCGAAAAGCGGAACCGGGAGCTTTCGAAATCCGAGCGGCGCATCCGGGAACTCAATCGGCACGTGCTCGACATGCTGATGATCATGTCCCACGATATCCGGGGACCCCTCGTTTCCATCGCCGCAACCTTGAAGCTGCTCATGCGGGGCTCTTTCGGTCAAATGGACCAGTCTGTGTGGAATACGGTCGCCGATCTCATGGCGCGAGTGCGAAACCTCATTGGAATCGCCGAGGATTGTCTGGGAAGCGCCCATTCCATCGATGGAGCGCTCCTGGACAAAAAAAAGATCATCGATCTGCGCCAGGACATCATAGACCCGGTTCTCGATGAGATGTCCAATGAAATAGATGAGCGCCAGATAGTTATCGATAATCGTCTGGGCGCCATCCCGGCCGGCACCATTCCCATCGGTTCGGAGATGGGGTGGTTGAAAGCCGTTTTCAGAAATCTTTTCAAAAACGCCATAAAATATGGTGGAAAAGGCTGCGTCATAGCCTTTGGTTTCGAGGACCACGGAAGTTTCCACAGGTTGAATGTCTACAACAGCGGCCTTCCGATTCCCGTAGAACACAGGGACAAACTTTTTACCAAATTCTCTCATATCGACGAGGGTCCTGAAAAACAGGACGGCTTCGGCATGGGGCTCTATCTGATTCGCGAGCTTGTGCGCAAAAACGAAGGCGATATGTGGTACGAGCCAAGGGAGAACGGATCGGACTTCATTCTGATTCTGCCAAAAAAACAGGGGTAGTGCCGGCGCATGTGGCGCCATGCTCCTCGTTAATCCCCAACTTCGAGGGTTTCAAAACCTGATGATCAGCCTCTGTGAAATAGAGCGGGCCGCCTCCATGCTCAAGGGGCGCATCATCCGCACCCCGGTTGTCTATTCTCCCACCTTCAGCAAAATTACCGGCTTTGAAGTCTATCTCAAACTGGAAAATCTTCAGATCACCGGATCTTTTAAAATTCGCGGCGCAACCTTCAAAATCCTTGGCGAACTCGATCGGATTGGCAAGGAAGGCGTCGTTGCGGCATCGGCGGGAAATCATGCCCAGGGGGTAGCGCTGGCCGCCGGCCGCGCCGGGCTTGCGGCTACCATCGTCATGCCCGTGTGGGCGTCGATTTCCAAGCAGGAGGCCACGCGCGCATACGGCGGGAAGGTCATTTTGGAAGGCCAGAATCTGGGCGATGCGCTTGAGAAGGCCTTGGAGCTGGCAAAAGAGGGCAGAGCTTTTATTCATCCTTTCGACGACCCGGCCATTATAGCCGGTCAGGCAACCATAGGCCTGGAAATCATGGAGGATTTGCCCGACGCCGATCTGATTGTCGTACCGGTGGGGGGCGGAGGCTTGATCGCCGGAATAGGTGTTGCGGCCCATTCGGTGAGGCCCGATGTGCGGATAGTGGGGGTGCAGGCCCAAAACTGCCCCTCGGCTCTCGAGGCTTTGCAAAGCGGCCAAAGAACCAGGGTTGAGGCCGCCCCGTCCATCGCCGACGGTATCAGCGTCAAACAAATCGGCTCACTGCCTTTCGAGATTATCCGAAAGGAGGTGGACCGGATCGTCCTGGTGGGCGAGGACCGTATTGCCGAGGCCGTGATAATGCTGCTGGAGCGTAAAAAAGTGCTGGCGGAGGGAGCCGGGGCGGTGGGTGCCGCGGCTCTTCTGGGCGAAAAAATCGAGGCGCGCGCCGGAGCGAAGGTCGTCCTTGTGGTCAGCGGGGGAAATATCGATATTTCGCTCCTGGACAGGGTCATTCGCAAGGGCCTTTCCTGGAACGGGCGCATCATGCGATTCAGTATCCTTCTCGATGACGAACCGGGGGCGCTGGCCGGTCTGCTGATCGTCATCGCGCATGCCGGAGCCAATGTTTTGCAAATCTATCACAACCGGGGAGGGGCCGATATGCCGGTTCGTCAGAGTCGGGTCGAGCTTGAAATCGAGACCCGCAACTTCGCCCATATCCGGGAAATCGCAATGGCTCTTGGCAATGCAGGCCATGTCATCGGGCCTTCCGGGCGCGGCCTGCGGCCGGTCGGCCCGTGAACACAGAGGTGTGGCTCTGGAGGCGACAATGGGTAATTTTTACGTGAATATAGCGGTTAAAGCGGACGGCGACCGGGTGAGGGAGCTTTTGCGATCCCTTCAAAGACAAGCCTTCATGGCATGCTCCGATAGAATTGTTGTCGTTGTCGATCGCGAAGCGGATACGCAAAATCTTGACATTATCGCAAGCCTTGCGCTGACCCTGTCCAATTGCCTGGCGGCGCCGGCTCTTGCATGCCTAAATCACGACGACGACGCTCTCTTGTTGGGCCTCTATGAGAAGGGCGCGCTGGTTCAAGAATATATGTGGGGCGATCCGCTCTCGCTCAAAAACCGGCTGAGTGCCGGTCGCCGCAGGTTCGCCGGGCATGTTCGAAGGGCCTTTGGAACAACGCGCAACACATCTTTTCGTCCCCCTGAAATCCCGCTGCCGGGGTTTTTGAAAAAACTGGCGCCCCTATTCATGCGGGCGGTATTCGCGGTCCGCGTGCATCAGGCCCTCATGGCGGAGACGGGGTTGCCCTCGGTTTGTGCCGGTGCTGGATTCAGCTATGTCTCCAGAGGCCATTTTCAAGATCGCGAACCTTCTTTTGTTCGCGTCTAGCTGGCGTTGCCCCTACAGATACAGACCCCACCCGTTTTCACGCAGCCATTTTCTCCTTTCCCTGTGGTCGGGAAGTATGGAGCCAACAAGGGACCAGTACCGCGTCGAGTGGTCGTGATGAACCAGGTGGCAGAGTTCGTGAACCACGAGGTAGTCAAGGACGGCTTCGGGCGCCATGACGATGTTCCAGGCAAGGCTGATTCGGCCGGTTGTCGAACAACTGCCCCAGCGCGACTTGAGGGATTTGATCGTAACCCGTCCCGGACTCACGTTGATTCGGGGGGCATAGAGGGCTATCTTTTCACCTATTTTGGCCATGGCGCGGGAAACATACCATTCCAGGAGGAGTTCCTTTATCCTCGAAGGCCCCGCTCGCAAGTCCCGCGGGCCAAGACGCACCCGGATGAGGCCCTCTTCGAGTCCCACCGCCGCCGCTTTTGCCTCCTCGACATGCAGTGTGTACTCCCGGCCCAGAAAAGGCAGCCTTTCGCCGGTCTCGAAGACCCTTTCGCGAAACCGCGGGCACCTCTCCGAGTTGACTTGAAGAACTTTTTTAATCCATTCGGATTTTTGTTCGACAAACAGGGCTATCCTCACCCTCGGACAGCCAGCCGGTGCATGCACTATGACGCGATTGTCCGAATGAACGACAATCGATAGTGTTTTTCGCCTGGTGCTCGTGCTGACTTCATAGCTGAATTCGGATGATTTCAACTCCGTGTTACTTTTAAAGCGTGATACTGTTTAGAACACACGTTCACGACTGTATAAGGCGGCGTGCGCCGAATCCGTACATGCTTTATATTGTTTCTTGCTTCTATTATAACATTGGACCAATGAATATACATCGGACGATCCAGTACATCTGTCGGTACTGTCATACATTTCCTTATCGCATCGGTCCAAAGCGGCATCAATTTTAACACTATCCGGGACACTCGCATGCGAGATATACATTTTGTCATTATTATTTTCCGAATATGCCGTATGTGCCCATGACGCAAGAGTGTTGGCTTCTTGTTTGTCTTGCATTCGTGAATAAATGCTGATTAAACTGCTTACTGTGTCCAGTAAATGTGGAAGAATTACTTTGGGATCGTTTTTTTGCAACGTCACCAATTCAAAGTAAAATGCCATCGATCGTTCAAAATAAAGAGATGCCATCTTGTAGTTTTTGGCATTCATATACGAATCGGCTTTTTGCTGCAAATCGTTCAGCATATGAACGCGTTCGGATATGATTTCCATGTGTTTGTGGGATGCGCAGTTCAGATTCCATTTTGGTATGAATACCAGATAGTAATTTTCATTGAGAAGCGGTGCATTTGAAACAATAGTGCTGTATGCATCGCCACAACTTATCGATCCTGATATGTCCTTGAATTGGTTGTCCGAGCCGTTGGAAAAAGACTGCCTGCCTTGAGTCGAGGCCGCGCCGAACGTGAGGGCCGCGATACAAATGATTACCATGCTTTGTATACGTCTTGAAGACTTCACCCTGTTCCTCCTTTTCCAAGTCCCGGGGTTGTGGCATGTTCTTTTTGGAAGGGCGCATTGCGAAGCGCCCGAGTGACTCCGCGCAAAAAAGACGCACTCGCTTTTTGCCCCCGGCGTGAAGTCGCTCGACTACAACAAAAATAGTTCGGTATATTATACGTCGTTATTATTAACGTCACAAAAGCTTTAAAACTTTAGAAAAAAATTTTCAACATTAAAATCATTCCATAACCCCCAGGTCTTGAAATCGAACCGCGAGAGGGGGGGAGGGCGCGCCCGAACCTTTTTTATCGACTCGGGTCCGATTTTCGGGCCGAGCCTCCGTTTTTGTGGTAAATGAAACATCGGAACAGTTCGTTGGAACCGGGAAAGAGATAATGGAATCAAAATGGATTAAGCGCGTTGTTCTTCTTGCTCTGTTGGGCCTCCTGCTGATTTTTTCCTTCCTGCTGCGCATCATGTATATCGAGAATACGAAGATTATCGCTCCCATCAGGGCCGATGCCCGAAGTTACGTCGTCCTTGCCTTGAATCTGGCCGAGCATCATGTCTATTCGAGCGCCAAATTCCCGGCCTACAGTGACACTGCCGAGCAATGGCCTCCGGGGTTTCCCCTTCTCATGTCTTTTATCTATTCGGCTTCGAAATCCTTTGGAGGGTTTTATTGGACGACGCTGCTCATTCAGTCGTTTCTAGGAGCCCTCACGGCTCTTTTGAGCTTCTATCTCGCCCGCCGCATGCTTCCAGACCCATGGGCCTTCCTTCTTGCCTGCGCGGTCTCCGTTTCTCCTTTCATGGTGGTGATAAGCGCCTATCTGCTAACTGAGACTCTGTTTACTTTTCTCCTGATCCTGTCGCTTCTTTTGCTTATAATGGCCCGCGAGCAAGACTCCTTCGTCCTGCATGCGCTTGCCGGCCTGGCCATGGGGTTGTGCATTCTGACTCGTCCCGCCATTGCCGCCTTTCCGGTTATCTGGTTCGCCGCTTTCGCCCTCTACGATCATGGAGGAAACCTGCGGCGCTCTGTTTTATGCGGTTTGCTCTTCATCGTGCTCTCTTTTTCTTTTCAGACGGGCTGGAGTCTGTGGCGCAGATCTCTTGTCGCTTCGCCCTCCTCCGACCAGATCAAAAAACTGGTGCTCCTTGGCTCCTATCCCGATCTGATTTTTAAAGACGCGCAAATGAGGGGCTATCCGTACCTTGAGGACCCATCATTTAACAAGTACCTGCGGAGTTACCCCTCCGTCATAAGTCATATCGAATCGGATTTCAGGCTCGAGCCGATGCGCTATTTCCTGTGGTATCTGAGGAAACCCCTATATCTCTGGTCCGGAAACGACCTTTCCCTGGACGGTCTGAACTTCTATCCTGTGAGTAAATCCTGGTTTGATACCAACCCGGCGATGGGCGCTTTGAAGAAAACATTTCAATCCATCCAGCCCTATCTTTTTCTGGTCGCTTTCCTTGGGGGAGGAGTGCTTTTCTTTTATCCGGGCAAGAGCCGATCGATGCCGGATAAAGTTTATGCCTTCAAAGTCTGCTTCGTTCTGCTTTTTGAATACACTCTCATGTTCATCGTATTGGCACCGGTGCCTCGGTACGCCATACCACTAGTCCCCGTGATGTATCTTCTGGCATTGTTTGTCATTTACAATTCATTGAAACCATTGAAGAAACGATTGAGTTGGAAGCCTTTTTCCAGCTGATGCGAGTGGGGCTTGGGGGCCATGTTTAAAGACAAGAAAGTGGTCGTGGTGATGCCGGCCTATAATGCCGAAAGGACCTTGAGACTCACCCATGCCGAAGTCCTTGCCCAGGATTATGTCGATCTGGTTATTCTTGTCGATGATGCCAGCAGCGACAGGACCATCGAGATCGCGAGCAGCCTTCCCCGGACCCGGATGTTTGTTCACGAGACCAACAAGGGCTACGGGGGCAATCAGAAAACATGCTACGCCCTGGCCCTTGAAGAGGGTGCCGACATCGTCATAATGATTCATCCCGACTACCAGTACACTCCCAAGCTTATTCCGGCTTTCGTCTCAATGATAGGCAACGGCCTCTACCATTGCGTTCTGGGTTCGCGGATGCTCGGCGGCTACGCCATCAAGGGCGGCATGCCGGTGTGGCGTTATGTGTCCAACAGATTCCTTACGCTTGTGGAAAATATGCTCATCGGTGCGAAGCTCTCCGAATATCACACCGGTTATCGGGGATTTTCACGGGAGTTGCTGGGAAAGCTCTCTTTCGAGGCCAATTCCGACGATTTCCTCTTCGACAACCAGATGCTCGTGCAGATCCTCTGGCTCGGATACACGGTGGCGGAAGTAAGCTGCCCGACCAGGTATTTCGAAGAGGCCTCCTCGATAAATTTTTGGCGAAGCCTCGTCTATGGATTTGGTTGCCTGAAGACCGCCCTCGAATACCGCCTGGCAAAAATGGGACTGCCCGGTGCCAAGATCTTCAAAGTCCTGCGATGAAGGACTTGTTTTGGAATCTTTCTCATGTTCCGTGCGATCGCGTATTTGCGCTTTTCACTTCATTTTTGCTTCCAATATCTGTGGCCAAATGCCCTCGGCCGGAGTATACTGAAAATTTCAAATCCCGTTCGGTTATTGCGCCCGAGGGCGCCCGCTCCACGGTGGAAGCGATCATATCGTGTTTCAATTTCAAAAGGATAAACCATGTCGTATTTGCAGCGCATCGATCCCGAGATAGCTGAAGTCATCGAAAAAGAGGAAAAACGTCAGAAGGGTCGCCTTGAGCTGATAGCATCGGAAAATTTTGTCAGCAGGGCCGTGCTGGAAGCCCAGGGCTCGGTGCTGACCAACAAATACGCTGAAGGCTATCCGGGCAGAAGGTACTACGGGGGCTGCGAATATGTCGATGTTGCCGAAAAGCTCGCTCAGGACCGCGCCTGCGAACTCTTTTGCGCCGATTACGCAAACGTTCAGCCCCATTCGGGCTCCCAGGCCAACATGGGCGTTCTTTTCGCCGTGCTTCAGCCCGGCGATACAATTCTGGGAATGGATCTGCGCCAAGGGGGCCATCTTACCCACGGAAGCCCGGTGAGTTTTTCAGGCAAGCTCTTCCGGGTAGTCTCCTACGGGGTCAGGCGCGATACCGAACAAATCGACTACGATGATATCGAGCGCCTCGCCATGCAAGAAAGACCGAAGCTGATCATTGCGGGGGCAAGCGCTTATCCGCGCATTATCGATTTCGAAAGATTTTCGGCCATAGCAAAGCGGGCTGGCGCCCATCTCATGGTTGACATGGCCCACATCGCGGGGCTTGTGGCCACGGGTTTTCATCCCAATCCCGCCCCTTACGCCGACTTTGTAACCTCCACGACCCACAAGACGCTCCGAGGTCCGCGAGGCGGTTTGATACTTGCCAGGGCCGAATACGGCAAGAAGCTCGACAGTCATATCTTCCCCGGAATTCAGGGCGGCCCGCTCATGCATGTGATCGCCGCCAAGGCGGTCTCCTTCAAGGAGGCGCTCCAGCCGGGATTTAAAAAATACCAGGAACGCGTGGTCGCTAACAGCAAGCGGCTTGCCGAAGTCCTGTCCGGTCACGGCTATCGGCTGGTCTCGGGGGGGACCGACAATCACCTGATGCTTGTCGATCTAGGCCCGCGCGGCCTTACCGGAAAAATCGCCGAACAGACCCTGGACCTGGCGGGCATAACGGTAAATAAAAACGCCATCCCTTT
>JAJYDE010000026.1 GCA_021777755.1 Deltaproteobacteria bacterium | reverse complement strand
CTAAGATCCAAAGAAGATTTCCCCTCCCGATGAAATGACTTCGGATGTCGTTATACACGAGAGAGAGGCTTTTGACCAGAAAATTCACTAACATCGGGATTTTAAAAGTATATTATACGAGAACAGAGCCACCGTGTTCACGATTCCCCGGGAGATGTTTATTGCCGACTATTAGAAGGAGATTTGGACTTATGGGTGCTCCGATGACAAATTCACCAGCGATTCCGCGCCCGTGGGTCGGCTATTCGAATGCGCCGACGCCACAGAACTTGAAAGGTGACTTTGTTCCAGGCGATCCTATAACCCACATCAAAGTCAGCAATGGAATTCTCAATTGTTACAATAATAATGACCAGTTGCTTGGTTCTTATACGTATAGTTCGGGTATGAACGGCAGTACAGATTATACCAAGTCAGGAATAGGGCCGACTCCACCAGGTTACTACACTATCTATCCATCAGAGGTTAGTCCAGCGGGCTTTGCTCGAAAATACTTGGATCCTCGAGATTGGGGAGACTATAGGGTCCAGCTTCATCCTGATTATGGAACCAATACGTACGGCAGGGGTGGATTCTTCATCCACGGAGGCAACCTACGTCATGGTTCAGAAGGATGTATTAAAGTAGAAAGTGACAATCAAGATACTCTATTCAATCACATAATTAATGCACCCGGACCAATAACTGTACTTGTAGGTCCAACCAAGTGAAATAACAATATGAAAAAACTTATACTTTACTTTATTGCTGCTATTATTTTGCAAATGATTTGTCTTGTGATATTTATAGAAATTTCTAGTTCACCATTTGCTGTGTATGGTAAACCACTTGTAATACTATGCAGCATTATATGCATGCTAGCACTTATTTGGTTATGTGTGATAAGCTATCGGCGTAATATTGAATTATTTTTATTGCCCATGTTTCTTGCCTTTGGCTATAGTATAGCGTTTCATCTTGTAGGACTTATCTTCCACGGGTTGCTGCGAGATTGTGATTTATCTATTGACTATATTAAGTCGGTATTGGCTGTTACCAGCATGATGTTATTGCTTTACACAATATGCACCTTGTTGCTCTACTTGCTCAAGCAAAGAATACGACCTCGCTGGCGTCCGCTAACGAAACATAAATAATAGAAACAAATATAGCACGCTAAATGCAACGTAGTATCCATCGACAATCATGTAGGTTAATAGGTTACTTTAAGGTTGTTATGATCATAATCTGAGTGGAATGCGCGTGGGAATACCCCGCCGCTGGAATTTTTCCTGGAAACAAGTTCCCTGCGGAAGGGCTAAGTAGAGCTGAGATACAAATAGATGGCGGGAACCTGAATCGGGAATGCCTCTCTGGCTCTCGCAATTGGCGCTCAGAGCAAAATCGCTACTTTTTAGTTTTAAATAATGTGGGTCCGCATCATTTAATGTGGGCTTGGAATCCCATAATGTGGGTCGAGGCCTCCGGATAGTTCCAAATATTGTGGGTCCGAACTTGCGGTTATTCCGGGTCCGAGCGTTTTGTATTCCGGTCCGCTACACATAGGCTTCCACGGATTGCTTGCTCCTCTCGGACAAAGGTTTGAGCAGCACGAGAACGGATACCATGAGACGGCCGCCGGGTTTGAGTCCCCGGAAGGCTTCAGAGCAATTTCGAATCAGCGGACATCTCACGAAGTTTCGTAACATCCCTTAAGGGCGACGCCCCGAATAATCGACTGTAATCACGACTGAACTGCGAAGGGCTCTCGTAGCCCACTTGAAACGCCGCGGCCGCGCAAATCCGTCAGAATAGGATCAAACAGCATATTGATTGACAGAAATTGCCAGACCCTGCGAAAGATTATAGTCTCCATCCTGACATCCGAGCTTTCGGAGGCTACGTGCGATGGATCATCGCATCGGCTACATTCGAGTGAACTGCCTTGTTGCACTTTTCGTCCACTCGCAACTCACGGGCCAACCCCAAGTATCGCCCGCACGTCGCCGAGGGTGACCATCAGCATCATGGGATCGAGCGGGGACGGCTCGAAGCCGAGGGCCAAGTAGAAGGCTTTGGCTTGCTCCGAGAGGGCGTGAGCGACGATGCCTCGAATGCCGATGCTGTCCGCGGCGTGGGCGATTCGCTCGGCGCAGTCGCGAAACAGCGATCGTCCCAACCCGCGTCTCTGCCAACCACTATCTATCGCGAGACGGGCGAGCAGAGCGACGGGGATAGGGTCGGGCATATTGCGCCGGAACCGGCCAAGCGCGCCTCCGAGGCTAATCGCGCCCGAGGCGACGGCGTAATAGGCGATGACACGGCGGTCTTCCGCCACGACGAAAGTGCGGGTCGCACCGCCGGCTTGGTTGCCACGCGCACGGCGCTTCAGCCAATCGTCGAGCGAAGGAACTCCGGATGAGAATTGCGCCAGCTCATGCATGTCTGCAAGCGGCTCTGGTTGCGAGAGCGACACGCCTACTCCCAGGGGGCGGCGGCCTGAAGTGCACGCCGCAGCTTGTTATTTGGATGCGGTGGCTCGTCGAGACGCGCCCGGAAGGCATCGAAGGCCTCCGAACCGACGAAAAACAGAGTGCGGTCGAGCAACGCGTCCTCGGCCGCGCGGCGGGCGGCTTCGAGCACGAACTCGGTCTTGGTCTTGCCGGTGAGTTTGGCGGCCCGGTCGATCAGCTCTCGATCATCCGGCTTGATGCGGAGATTGAGGGTGTCGCGAGGTGTGGTCGGCTTCGAGTTTGGCATGTGAACCTCCATCAGGAAACTATCTCACATACCATACCAGATTGTAACGCCATTGTCATTACAAGTCGGCGGTCGCCGTCTAAATCCGGGTAGAGTGGATCTTTTCGGAATCAAGGAGCGGGAAGCGGGGAAAGAACCGCCTCCCCGCTCGATCCTTCGTACTCTTTGCCTTCAAAAAATCAATTATACAGGAACGCTTTTGGGGGGGCAATCGGGCAGGGCAATCGCGCAAGGGGATATCAATCTTGG
Source organism: Deltaproteobacteria bacterium (assembly GCA_021777755.1). GTDB lineage: Bacteria > Desulfobacterota > Syntrophobacteria > Syntrophobacterales > Syntrophobacteraceae > SbD1. The sequence goes on along the minus strand of JAJYDE010000026.1, from coordinate 48,747 downwards.
AGATGGTGAAAAGCACTTCGCACACATCGCACAACTCCGTTCCCCCGTTTTCTTCGACCGGAAATATCTTTCCAAGGAAGAACTAAACCAAGCTGAGGCGGGTGGCGGAAACGGCAGCTCGTGAACGATCGTTTACACCAAGTTTGTTGAAGATGTGGACTACATGTCTTGTCCAGTCACTGCTTTCCCCCGGGCGGAGCCTCCGGAATTCATGGGCGCCCTGCTCGGAATAGGCGTCTGGTTTTCGCGAGATGATCTTTCAGGATGCGCTCGACCTCATCGAGCGAGACTTGATAATTTCGCCGTTCATACTGGGGGCTGCTCACGATTGGGAAAATATGGCACACAAAGGGAGACGTCCAATAATAACGAGTCTTTATGGTTCAATGAGCCACTGGATCTGAAAGCTGCTTTACGGACTTTGGCCAGCGCTGACGTTAAAAGAAAAGTCTTACCCGATCCAGGTACTGTCTTTGGAAAGTGAAATATTTTTTCAATTGCCTGCAAAAATATTTCACTTCCGAAATCGATCATATTCGTGGCCCTATTCCGAATCCTCATTTTAAATATATTAATATCAGCAGGTTAGAACAAAAACCTTTTCATTGTCGGACCTGGAGCGCTTATTGCACGGAATCCGGTCCAGTGTATTCAGTACGATTTAAATATCCTTAGGAAATGCGTTTAATTGTTGAGGAAGGTAAAAAAGACCATGAAAAAACTGTTGACCAAATTTCTGCTGGCTGTTGCGCTTTTGGCAGGTCTTTCAGGATGCGCCTATCCATTTGGATCATGTGGACTTACTCCGGGGCACGCGAATGTACCCACGGTGGCATTCCAGACGCAAGGAGATAGGTAGACATGGTTGGATTGGCGAGATGAGAATTTAGAGGCAAACCGCATCTTTTCAGAAGAGCAGTCCTGTGTATCGCCGCCGACATCGAAAAACCCGCCGGACGGGTGGACGGCGGGCTGGATGGGCGATAGGCGGGAAGTTGTATGCGTCAAGTTCTGCAAATTCGATCAGACATGCGGGAGGCCTGTTTTTTAAACCACAGTGAACGACGGACCAGCGGAGGTGAGCCGGAGTCGCGGAGGGTGGTCGGAACGGGGTCCCCACACGGCCCCCGCAGGCCATCCGCGGCATCGAGTTCCGCCGTCGGGCCACCGAGCGTCCGCGACAATACTTGATCGAGGGTTTCACCCTGGACGACCAAAGACTCAAGAACCCACCGGCAGAGGGTTCCGGAGTACCCGATTACAGGGTGGATCAATCCTCGAACTCCGCGCTTTTAAACTTCAGTACGTTGCGGTTTGACGAGGGAGGGCAGGCTCAAAACCTGCTCTCTACTCTACCCGCCCGGCTCGGGATCAAGATCGTCGCTCTAAAAAAGCGGCACCGATTCCAGTTGAGTCGCTTAACTCGCCAACATTGCAAGGCAGGCTCCCCTCCCCGGATATATCGGTTTTGTGAACCCTTGTCCCATGGACATCGGTCCCGCAGGTCATTATCATGAGTTATCATTTGTATCGGGGCGCTCGGGGGCTTGCGGCCCCAGGGAGGAAAAATGGAAACCGATCTTCGCAGTGGTGATCGCTTCAGAGAAAAAATCTTGGAAATGCTGGCTGACGCCCATACCGCCGGCGATTTCAAGAGCAAGGTTTTTGCCGAAGTACAGAATTATTCGAGGGAGCTTCAGGAAATCGAGGATGTCTCGGCCCTCTTTTTCAGACTGTGCGAACTCATTGTCGATTGCCAATCCTTGAGTGTGCCGGAGGATTCCTTCAAGCTGATCGTCGCCTGCCTTTTGTGCCAGTCCGAAGATGCCATGAATTGTCCGGGTGAGCAGATAAGAGAATTGATCGGAATGACCACCCCCAGTTTTGAAGCGGCGCAGGATCAATTGAAAAGCAGGCAGTGTATCGTCTCGGCCTTGAGCAGGGAAAAAAACGGCCGCAAAGGAAGCCTCATGGCCGGCAAGAGGAGTTTTTCCAAGAGCGAAAAAACCGATGGGTCGGAGTGAAGAAAATCAGACGGGCTCCAAGAGGGATGAAAGCTCCAAGCTTCATCCCTCTTGTGCGTGCGGCCTTGTCAGCCCTTTATTGCGGAATATTGCCGTGCTTTTTAGGCGGAAGCGACTGGCGCTTGTTGCCGATCACCCGGAATGCCTCGATTAAACGCATTCTGGTTTCGGAGGGCATGATAACGCCGTCGATATAGCCTCTGGAAGCCGCAATGTAAGGGTTGTAGAGTTCCTTGCGGTAGTTTTCTATCACTTCCTGCCGTTTGGCCGCGGGGTCGGGGCTTTCCTGGATCTCGCGGCGAAAGATGACGTTTGCCGCGCCCTCGGCGCCCATGACGGCAATCTCGGCCGTTGGCCAGGCGAAATTGAAATCAGCCCGCAGATCGCTCGAACACATCGCAAGATAGGAGCCGCCGTAATCTTTGCGGGTCGTGAGGGTGATCTTGGGGACCGTGGCTTCCGAATAGCACCAGAGCAGTTTGGCCCCATGCCGGATAATGCCGCCCCACTCCTGCTGTCTTCCAGGCAGATAACCGGGAACGTCGGCAATGGTAAGAATGGGAATGTTGTAGCAATCGCAGGTGCGAATGAAGCGTGAGGCCTTGTCGGAGGAGTCGATGTCGAGGCATCCGGCCAATACCTTGGGCTGGTTTGCGATAATACCCACGGTATGTCCGTCCAGCCGAGCGAATCCCACCAGGATGTTTTCGGCGAAATATCTATGAACTTCCAGGAAATCGCCGTTATCGACTATGGAGCGGATAACGTCCCTCATATCGTAGGGGCCCATGGCGGCATCGGGGATGATCGTGTCGAGTTCGGGGCACAACCTGCTCGGATCATCGCCGGTATCGACCAGTGGAGGATCGTCCATGTTGTTTTCGGGCAAAAAGGAGAGCAGCTTCTTTATCTGATCGATGCAGTCCGCATCGCTTTCCGCGGCGAACTGGGCAACTCCGCTTTTGGCGTTGTGAGTCATCGCCCCGCCAAGTTCTTCCTGGGTGATCACCTCGCCCAGAACCGACTTGATCACGTCGGGGCCGGTGATAAACATCAACCCCGTGCCCTTGACCATGTAGACGAAGTCGGTCATGGCCGGCGAATAGACCGCGCCGCCCGCGCAGGGGCCCATTATGGCCGAGATCTGGGGAACGACACCCGAAGCGCTTGCATTGCGATAAAATATTTGACCGTAGCCGGAAAGCGCATCGACTCCCTCCTGGATTCGCGCACCGCCCGAATCGCAAAAACCTACCAGAGGCTTGCCGCCCCTAAGGGAGAGGTCCATCACCTTGCAGATTTTCTTGGCGTGCATTTCGCCAAGACTGCCGGCCCGGGAGGTGAAATCCTGGGCAAAGGCGAAAACCTGCCGCCCATTGACATTGCCGAAGCCGGTCACGACTCCGTCGGCGGCAATCTCGACCTTATCGATACCAAAGAGATTCCCCCGGTGTTTCATAAACATATCGAGTTCACGGAAGCTGCCGGGGTCGAAAAAATAATTCAGGCGCTCCCGAGCGGTCATTTTCCCGCGCTCGCGCTGCTGGGCAACCGCTTTGGGGCCGCCCATTCCGATAACTTCGGCCTCTTTTTCGCGAAGCTCTTTCAGTTTATCCGCCACTACTCCCATATCGGACATCCTTCCCTATCAGCTTTTGATCGAAACCGGGATTTGCCGTCTGTTGACGGCAGTCGAGCCATTCTAGCGGCTTGCAGTGTGTTGTCAAGGCCTTTCCCGGTCGATAGTCCAAAAATTCACATGGCCTCTGTGAAAAACGGGGCCTGCCCAGGAGCCGGGAAAAGTCCTGGATTTTTTAGCCCTGGCAAATGCAATTCAGCCCTTTTTCTCATAAGGCACATGGATGGTATCGAGCCCGAGGTCGCGTGCCTTGCGCCACAGGAGCCGGCTCTGATTTTTTCTCTCCACCTCGTCGTCCAAAATGAAATGAACCGCCGTATCAAACTGGCTCATGTATTCGGGTTCGGTCTCACAATCGCAGACCAGCGCGTCGAATGGAGCTGCGCGGAACCGGCCGGGAGTGATCATGACGGGCTCATCGGATTGCTCCGCGGCTTGCGGATTGAAAATGGCGTGAGGGATGAAACTTTGCTGTGAAAATGTCCACAATAGACGATCGATCAGTTGGGCCGCGGCCATGGAATCGACCAGGATTCTCACCCGCTTTCTTTCCGAAAAGAACCTGTCTACCCAGCGGCATAGGAACTCTTTTTGTTCGGCCGCGGTGGTTTGGACGAAATATATTGTTGTCATTTGTCTGGAACCGATTGAGTCGCGGTTTTCCCGCGGTTAAAATATTAAAATCGGAGGGAGTTCGCTTTGCTCCCGGATTCTTTCACAACAGGAGAATTATCATGATAGGCAAAGCTATTGCAACCGCTCTGGTCGGGGTCTTGCTTTGCGCGCCGGCAGCCTTCGGGTTTGGCGCCGGAGCGGGGGGCGGCGTGGGTATCGGCGCCCCCATGGAAACCTTGATGCCGAGTCCGCCCGGGGACGTGAGGGCCAGTGCCGGCAAGGACATGGCGACCGTTAGCTTTAAGCCCCCCAAAACGGACGGCGGCAGTCCCGTCACGGCGTACACTGTGACCGCCTATCCGGGGCCTATCATGGTCCGGAGCGTCCGGAGCCCTATCGTGGTAAAAGGGCTGATGAGCGGGGTAAATTACAGATTTACGGTTGTGGCAAGCAACGTTATCGGCACCGGGCTTGCCTCGGCGCCCTCGAACGTGGTCACTCCGCAGTGAAAATCGAGAGCGGCGTAAAGACTCGTTTCAAGATAACGAGTCTTTTTCTTAAGCGCCGCGGTTGATTTTTTTTTTAAGCCCCGTTTCTGTAGGTCGCCTCCGCGCTGTCGGGGCCGAAATGGAGGTGCATTTCCTCAAAAAAGGCGTGGGTGGGATTGACCGGCAGTTTGGACAAATCGAGTATGGCCTCTCCGCTGTCTTCGACGGCCAGGTGCAGGACCGCGCGGCAAGCGCCGTGGTGGCTCACCAGAAGATGTCTTAGTCTTCCGAAGGCGTCGCGGTCCATGCGTGCGGCGTCGAGCCTTATACGCACCGAATCGACCGCCTGCAAAGCGGCTTCCCCCATGCCCAGGATGCGGTTTGCGATCAGTTTTGTCGATTTTTCGTCATGTTGAACCTTTGCCCACAGGGCGAGCGGTTCATCTCCGGCAATCAGATCTCGCGACTGGGTGAAGATCTCGGGGAAGGCCACAATCTCGATGGCGCCCTCCTTGTCTTCGAGGTTCAAAATCGCCATGCGGTCGCCGCGTTTGGTGGTGATTTCCTTTATGATCGAAAAGAGGCCGCAGACCACTACCTCGGCGCCCTCCCTTTTTTCCTTTACCGATTGAGTGTCGGCGGTGCCAACAGAGCGGATCTGCTCGGAGTAGAAATCGAGGGGATGGCCGGAGATGTAGAAGCCCAGGGATTCCTTTTCGAACTGGAGCCTCATGCGGCTGTCCCATTCGGCGACATCGGGAAGTGAGGGGGGGGTTATCTTCTTTTTGGAGCGCAACACTTCGAACAGGTTCATTTGCCCCGACAAACGGTCTTTCTGGATGCTCGCGGCCCGGTCCATCACTTCGTCCAGACCCGCCATGAGCCGGGCGCGATTTGCGTGCAGGGAATCGAAAGCCCCGCACCGGATGAGCTGTTCGATCACCCGCCGGTTGACCTTCTGGGAATCGATCCGGGCGCAGAAATCATGGATCGTGGTGTAGGGACCCTGGTCGCGCCGACACTGCAAGATGACCTCAACAGCCGTCTCGCCCACATTTTTCACCGCTCCCATGCCGAATCGTATCATCCGGTCGACGACCTGGAAGGCCATGCCGCTCTGGTTTACGTCCGGGGGCAGAATCTTTATCTCCATCTGGGCGCACTGATTGATCAGTTTCACTATCTGATCGGAGTTTCCGATAAAGCTGTTCATGAGGGCGGCCATGAATTCGACCGGATAATGGGATTTGAGCCAGGCTGTGTGATAGGCGATCAGGGCATAGGCGGCGCTGTGAGACTTATTGAAGCCATACTCGGCGAATTTGGCCATGAGGTCGAAGATGTGGTTTGCCTTGGAGGAGTCTATGCCGTTTGCCACGGCGCCTTTGACAAACCGGTCCCTCTGGGCGTCCATGAGCGAGCCGATTTTTTTGCCCATCGCCCGGCGCAGAATATCGGCTTCCCCCAGGGTGTAGTTGGCCAGGGTGCTGGCCACTTTCATCACCTGCTCCTGGTAGAGGATGACTCCGTGGGTCGATTCGAGGATGGGCTTTAGACTGTCGAGATCGTAGACGATCTGGCCTCCGTGCTTACCCTGTATGTACTGATCGACCATGCCGCTTTCGAGGGGGCCCGGCCGGTAGAGAGCGACCAGGGCCACGATGTCGGAGAAGTTTTCCGGTCGAAGCCTTGCGAGTATGTCCCGCATGCCCGAGCTTTCGAGTTGGAACACTCCGGTGGTGTCCGCGCGGGTAAGGAGGGCGTAGGTATCCGGATCGTCCAGCGCAAGCTCTTCCATCTTGACTTTTACGCCGTGGTTTTCCTCTATGAGCGCTACCGCGTCGTTTATGACCGTGAGGTTTCTAAGGCCCAGGAAGTCGAATTTTATGAGCCCGGTTTTTTCAACATACTTCATCGGGTATTGGGAGACTATTTCACCATCGGGCCCGACACACATGGGCATATATTCGACTATGGGCTTATCCGCTATCACCACCCCGGCGGCGTGCGTGGAGGCGTGACGGGTCAGCCCCTCGAGCGCGCGGGCAATTTCGAACAGCTCCCTTACCTGCGGATTTTCCGATTGCATCTCGACCAGGCGGGGTTCCACCGCCATGGCCCCCTTGAGATCGATGCCCAGGGTGGGAGGAATGAGCTTGGCGATGCGGTCCACGTCATTGTAAGGCATGGCGAGCGCGCGGCCCACGTCCCGGATGACGGCCCGCGCCTGCATGGTGCCGAATGTTGCGATCTGCGAGACGCGGTCCTTGCCGTATCGGTGGGTCACGTATTCGAGGACCTTTTCCCGGCCGTTGACGCAAAAGTCCACGTCGATATCAGGCATGCTGATACGTTCGATATTTAGAAACCGCTCGAAGATGAGGCCGTGTTCGATCGGGTCGAGGTCGGTTATGCGCATTACGTAAGCCACCAGGCTGCCGGCCGCGGACCCTCGCCCCGGTCCGACCGGAATTCCGTTTCTTTTCGCATAGTTTATGAAATCCGAAACGATGAGAAAGTAGGCCGGAAAGCCCATCTGCTTTATGATGCGTATCTCGTAGTCAACCCTTTCCCGGTACTCCCGGAGCCGATCTTCGTCAAAAGAGGGGTCCTTGCGCCTGATGGCCTCGATTCTCAGATCGAAGCCCTCCCTTACCTCCTTTTCGAACCGCTCGTCGATCGTTTCGCCTTCCTCGATGGGAAAGACGGGGAAGTGATAGCTGCCCAGGTCGAGCTGCAAATCGCATTTGGCCGCTATTTTCACCGAATTTTCCAGCGCCTCGGGAACATGGGCGAATTCTTCGGCCATCTCTTCGGGGGATTTGAAATAGAGTTGATCGGTATGAAATTTCAGCCTTTTTTCGTCGGCTACGGTTTTGCCGGTCTGGATGCACAGAAGAATTTCATGGGCGCGGGAGTCGCTTTTGCGCAAATAATGGCAATCGTTTGTGGCCACCAGGGGAAGGGAAATCTCCCGGGCAAGGCGTATCAGCCCCTCGTTTGCAACAGTCTGTTCCGGGATGCCGTTTGCCTGGATTTCAAGATAAAAATCGCCCGGCTCGAATATCTGCGCATAATCCAGGGCCATCTTTTTTGCCGCCTCGTACTGATTTCTTATCAGAAGTGAGGGGACCTCGCCCTTGAGGCATCCGGAAAGACATATGAGACCTTCGCTGTGGAGCCTCAGAATTTCCTTGTCGATTCGCGGTTTGTAATAGAAGCCTTCGGTAAACCCGAGGGAGACCAGTTTCATCAGGTTCCGGTAGCCGGTCTGGTTGCGAGCGAGCAGGGTCAGATGGAAGCTTCGGTCTTCATCCACACTTGCATCGGCCGTGCCCGCCGAGCCGGCCTGAACATGGGCGCGTTCGACAGCCGCGGCTCTGCCCCGGTCATGACGGCTTCGCGGCGCAATGTAGGCCTCGCAGCCCACGATCGGCTTGATATCATACTTTTTGGACATCTCGTAGAATTCGAGCGCCCCGTACATGTTGCCGTGGTCTGTGATCGAGGCCGCGGGCATCTGGTAGGCCTTCGCGGTCTCGAAGAGATCCTTTAGCCGGATCGCGCCGTCAAGAAGGCTGTATTGGGTATGGACGTGCAAATGGACAAAATCCATTCGGCGGGCTCTCCTGAATCTCGGTTTATCGAAAATGGCTCCAACACGGCTCCCCGGCACGGCGGGCGGTTGCGCAAACGAGCCGGTACGCTTATTTTACCTCGCAATCGCTTCGTAATCTTAACACATCAGGGGGGCTTACTGCCGGAAAATCAGCCCGTTTCTCCTGGTGGGAGTTCTTTTGAAACCTCTTATTTTGATCTTGCCGCCGGCAGGCGAATACGTTTAGGATACGGCCATTTTGTAAATGATTCACAGACCGCTTTTCGCATGATTTTCCAAAAAGGGCAGGGATAATTTATGTGTGGAATAGTAGGGTATATCGGTCCGGAAAATGGTCGCGAGATCCTGATGAAAGGACTTGCCAGACTCGAATACAGGGGCTACGACTCCGCGGGCATCGCCATGGTCGGCTCCGATGGCCGGCTGCGGATCGTTCGCTGTGAGGGCAAACTCAGCGGCCTGGATTCCAAGCTCGTCGGCAATCCGGTGAACGGGACGATCGGCGTGGCCCACACCCGGTGGGCGACTCACGGCAGGCCCTCGGAAGAAAACGCCCATCCGCACCGCTGCGGCCCCTTCGCCCTGGTTCATAACGGCATTATCGAAAATTACGCCCCCTTGAAAGAGGAACTCATCAAGGAAGGTCGCCTCTTCTCCTCCCAGACCGACACCGAAGTGATTGTCGCTCTGCTTGAAAGGGAGTGGCGAAAAACGGGCGAGTACAAACAGGCGGTGCGCAATACCCTCAAGAAGCTCAAAGGTTCCTACGCGGTGGTCATCGTAAACGAAGAGGAACCCGACATGCTGGTGGCCGCCAGAAATGAGAGCCCTCTTATCATGGGGTTGTCGGACAGCTCCTTTTTCCTTGCCTCCGACGTTCCGGCCATCCTGCCCTATACCCGCAACGTGATCTATTTGAATGACGAGGAAATCGTCTTCCTCTCCAGGCAAGGCTACGCAATCGAGTCCCTCCGTGACGGGGAAAAGAAAAATCCCCCCGTTCAGCAGGTGAACTGGAACCCGATCATGGCCGAAAAGGCCGGCTACAAACATTTCATGCTAAAGGAAATCTATGAGCAGCCAAGAGCGGTCATAGACACTTTCCGCAGCGTGGTCGATCTGGATCGAAAGGAGGTCGTTTTCCCCGAACTCAATCTCGAAAAGGAGCTTTTGGAAAAAATCGAGCGGGTTTTCATTGTTGCCTGCGGGACCTCCTACCACGCCGCGCTTGTGGCCAAGTACATGATCGAAGGACTTTGCAGAGTTCCGGTCGAAGTCGACCTGGCCTCGGAATTCCGTTCGCGAAACCCGATCCTTAGCGATAAGATCCTGCTTTTGGTGATAAGCCAGTCGGGGGAAACCGCCGACACCCGGGCGGCCCTAAAAGAGGGGCTGGACAAGGGCGCCCATTGCCGGGCAATCGTCAACGTGGTCGGAAGCAGCATAGCCCGGATGGCGCAGGGAGTCATCTACACCCATGCGGGTCCGGAAATCGGGGTGGCTTCGACCAAGGCCTTCACCACGCAGCTTGTCGCACTCTACCTTCTGGCGATCCACTTCGCCCGGCAAACCGGCAAAATCGATCGCGAGACCCTTGAGCAGTGTGTCCAGGAGCTTATCGAACTTCCGGGCAAGATGGAAAAAGTTCTTTCCAATACCGACAAGATCAGCGCCTGGGCCAGAAGATTCAAAGATTACAAGGATTTTCTATACCTCGCCAGGGGCGCGCTCTATCCGATCGCCCTGGAGGGGGCACTAAAACTCAAGGAAATCTCTTACATCCATGCCGAAGGCTATGCGGCCGGCGAGATGAAACATGGCCCCATCGCTCTTATCGATGCCGAAATGCCGGTCATGGTGCTATTAAGACACGGACCGCTTTTCGAAAAAATGATCTCCAATATCCAGGAGGTAAAGGCCAGAGACGGAATTATTCTTGCCCTGATCGAGGGGGAACCGAGCGAAATCCTCGGCCCCGCCGAGTTCCAGTTCGTCTTGGAACCTTCATCGCAGTGGCTTTCTCCCGTGCTCTTCAGCCTGCCTTTGCAGTTGCTGGCCTATCATGTCGCGGTGCTTCGCGGCACCGATGTCGACCAGCCCAGAAACCTGGCCAAAAGCGTGACTGTGGAATAATGGATGGAGTTGCCCGAGATTGCCGCGGGCTTAAAGCTGGAAGCTTTTGAAGGCGGGTCTAACCCACAAGTAGAGCCAGAAGAGAGAGCATCGAGCCCTCGAGGGCTTTTTCCACAACGGCCCCCAGAACCATTTTGCCGGCAGTCGCGCCAAGCCGCGACCAGATTGAGTCCGTCGGGTGCTCGACTTCTTCGGACAGCTCTAAATATCCGTTATCTTTTAAAAGGCTTAGAATCTTTCGCGCATCGCTTTCCGATCCGCGGTGCAAGATCGTAACGCTCCCCGTAAGGCCGTTTATGCAAACTCTTTGGACTCCGGGGATCGATCGAAGCAGTTCATCCACTTTTTGAGCTTCGTGGGCATTTTGCCGGATCAACGGTGCTTTGACCCTGAGTCTGCCCGGCGTTACATGATAATAGCAACTCATTATTCCCTCCAGGCTCCGTATCGTTGGCGCTCTTTTCCCGGTGAGGACTCGGGGTCCCTTGAGTTCATCTGCGGCTGATAATAAAGCGCTATTATTACGAGACTGTTACGGAAACCGCACAATTTGCCGACATCGGGTCCGGGGGGGACTTGAACAGGCGAAGATTTTTCGCCCGCCGGGGCGGTCATTTTACCGGCCGGGCCAGCCTGACCAACTCCCGCCTGATGGATTCTTTTTTCGAGGGATCGTCTTTGCCGTCCACCATGCGTTCCCATATTGTCGGGGCAATGGTTGCGGTGTCGTAGCTGATGATTATGGAGCGGGCGGCCGCGTTTGCCCTGGCATCCAATATGCCTGCAAAGCGATTCACCAGTTCGGAGATATCGAGATCGCGCGCGCGAAACAGAGCGGCAAGCTTGACCTTCAACCTGATACGCCCGGGGATATGATGGACAATCGAGGATTGAGAGGCAAGTTCGATCAGCCTGTCTATTAGCAGGTCCTGGTCCATGACTTCGTTCGGTCTTTCTTCCAACGCCGGGCAGAGATGAAAATACCCCGAGTGCCGGTCTTGACTGGATTGCAATGACACCCTAGGGTAGAATGCCAAAAGCTATTTTAACTGTTTTGCATCCAATTGATCAAAAGGATTTGTTTATGGCGGAGCACACGCAAATCGTATCGAGCACTCCGAGGCGCACCAGGATAAAGGTGTCGCGCAAAAGACGCAACCCAAAGGAGATGGCCCGGCTTGCCGAGGCGCTTCGCACTTCGCCGGAGGTGAGCGAAGTGACAACCAATTTATACGCCGGAACGCTCATTGTCCACCACAAGGGGAAATCGCTCGCCGATATCCAGGCGGAGCTAAAAGATCTGGGAGTCATTGCGATGGCCGCAACAGGGATGGAGACCTCAGCACAATCCCTGACCGATGCGGTTTCGGACCTGGAAAACCAGCTAGGCCCCTTCATGGCAAGCATTCTGGATCTCAGGCTCCTCGTGCCGCTCGGCTTCGGCGCCCTTGCGGCCTTGCAACTCGCAAGGCGTGGCCTGGAGATGGGCGCGGCGCCCTGGTACCTTCTTGCCTACTTCGCGGTGGAGTCGTTTGTAAAGCTCAACGAGCCCAAAGAAAACCCGACCTCCCCGGTGGCCCGGTTGGAGTCCGCACAGGTTTGAGAGTCATCCCCGCGGTGTTTTGCAACGGCAGGGGCGACGACACTTAGGGAGTCGAGAAATGAGCAGGTTCCTGCTTCTGGACGTGGGCGCCGGAACATTGGATATACTTTATTTCGACAGTGAGACCGGAATCCACTACAAGGCCGTCGTGCGCTCCCCGGTGCTCTGCGCCGCCGAGCAGGCGCAAAACATTTCCGGCGATATCCTGGTCACAGGGGTCGAAATGGGCGGGGGTGCTCTTCTGGAAGTTCTCTCAAGGCATGCCCCGAAGGCACGGGTGATCCTTTCGGCTTCCGCGGCCATGACGCTCAGCCATGATTTGGAGCGCCTCAAAAGGGCCGGCCTTGCGGTCGTCGATGACTTGCAGGCGGCAGAGTATGCCGCTTCGGGGGAGTTTTCCGTACTCGAGCTTTCCGATTTGCCGCGTAAAAGACTGGAAGCCCTGGTTACCGGTTTTGGCGTCCCCTTCGAGTTCGACATCGTGGGGGTGTGCGCCCAGGACCACGGGGTGGCCTCCCAAGGCAAATCCCACCTGGACTTTAGACATGAAATCATGAAAGCCGCCCTCGAACAAAAACCCTCCCCCGAAGCCCTGCTCTACGAAAAAAAGAGCATCCCCTCCTACCTGAACCGTTTGCGGTCCGCCGCGGACACGGCCTCCAAGCTTCCGTGCCGGGAAGTCTATGTCATGGACAGCGGCATGGCGGCAATTCTTGGTGCGTCGATGGATTTTCAACTGAGGGGTCGAAACAAATTCATCGTGCTCGATATAGCCACCTCCCACACCGTCTGCGCAGCCATCGAGGGAACACGGATTGCGGGCATCGTCGAATACCACACCCGCGATCTCGGCCTGGAAAAACTCGAGTCCCTCCTGGTCGATCTTGCCGACGGCAAGCTCCTTCACCAGCGGGTGCTTTCCGAAGGCGGCCACGGTGCCTACCTCAGGAAAGCTTCGGGCTTCGAGGCCATTGAACTCATAGTTGCCACCGGCCCCAAGCGGCGGCTGATAGAAAATTCAAAACTCCCCGTCGTCTACGGCGCCCCCCTTGGCGACAACATGATGACCGGCACGACCGGCCTGCTCGAAGCCATACGGCGGCGCAAAGGGCTTTCCTTTTCTCTTTTCCTCTAGCCGCTTTTAGCCATGTAGCCTTGACTTTGGAAACGATCGCGACTAGATTATTGGCACTCGTATGTGTCGAGTGCTAGCGCAGATGGCCGGCTCCCTTAAGGCCTATGAAAGGATGGTTTCCATGGTCCTGACAAATTTGAAACAAAAATGCCCGGGCTCGGCAGCCGGGTTGTTGCCTTTTGCAAATAGCGGGATGGGAATGCAGACCGGGGCGGATCCCGATGGATTTGGACCGGGGGCTGAACAATATTCTCAACTGATTGGAAAGCCGCTGATATCCAGGGAAGATAACCTCGTTCGGGACAAGGAGGAGCAGCAGCGGAGAAAAAGGGCCAGGCGGGCAAACGAGATTTTCAGATCTATTAGCCAGAACGCCGGGCTGCAAGCCTTCTTTTTCGATAAATTCCTCGTTTGGAGCGATTACGTGGAAGGAAGGCTAAACGACGAGGAGTTGACCGAAAGGGTTCTTGAAGAGGTGCGGCGCAAGGCCGGGTTGCTCGATAACTGATGGGCGACGGCCGCGGGGGCGGTTTAAAGTTAAGGCTCGAAAGAGCTGAGGCCGAGAAGTTCCCCGGCTATTGGCAAAACGGCCCGAGGAGCAGGCCTCCTTTCACCTGGTTGGCATTAAGACCGGGGGGCAGTTTCAGGGGCGAGTTGCGGCCGACATTGCGAGCCAGTATTTCACCGTAATTGCCAACAGCCTTGAGGACACGGTCCTGCCATTTCTTGTCGAGCCCCAGTTCGGGGGCAAAGACGGGCATGGCGGCGGGGCCGCTGTTTGTCCAAAGGGTTGGAGTCCGCTCGGCGCTGATAAGCGTATCGACGGTCCATGCCACAATAGCCGACCAGTTACCGTCCGAAGTGGTGGTTGCGGCAATCACGGGGAAGGCCGAAAGGGTTTCGGGAAGAATGCGGTCGGCTGTGCGGGTTTGTGCGCCGCCTTGGCGGATGGCGGCAAGCCGGGTGATTTCCGCGGCCAGGGCGTGGCAATTTCGGGTTTTATAGGCATCGATCATTTCCCCGTCCTCGGAAAAGGCCCTGTTGAGGAAGTGTTTGCCCAGTCGGGCGAAATAGGCGTTTAGGTCCTGTTCGACAGGACTTCCGATTTTATAGCAGATACTATCCGCGGCGAGAGCCCCCACATGGTGGGCGGAAAATTTAGCGGCGACCATGAGGTTTCGGGTTTCAAAGAAGACGGCGGGACCGGGAACCACAAGGCCGGCCAGCTTATGCCGGGCGATCTCGGTGCCTGTTAAAAAATAGATATCATCCCCGCCGTTTCGTACCGCATCGAAATCTTTATCGGTCTTATAGCCGTGAAATACCGCGCGGCCCCGGGCGCCCGAGACGGCAACGGCCACCGCGCGGCAAAGATCGACTTCAAGGCCCTGCCAGCGGCCGTGGGTGTCGGGAAACGCGAGGCCCGGGCGCGCAACTCCGCCGCAGTGCACAAGGGCGCTCGCTTTGACGCGATCCGCGACCGGACCCGCCGTCGCGTTTGCAAAAAGGCAGCACACCAGAAGCAGCAAGGCCGGTATGGACAGAAACCGCATTTGACTTCTTAAAAAACGGAAAGAGGCACAGTTGGGGCTATCTGCGGGGAATAGAGCTCCCCGATGGAATGCCCCCTGTTGCATTTCAGGCCGGAGGGCCAAGAAATGCAGCAGGGATTGAATCTTAAACTCCGCACGGTATCAGCCGTTTTGCATTTCGCAGGCCATGATGGTCTGTTTGCACAAGACAACGGTTGTAACAGACCCTACGCCGGCGGGAACAGGCGATATCTTCTGGACGATGGGCTCGACTTCGGCAAAATCCACATCCCCGCAGTATTTGCCTGGATTGTCGGGATCGGCGTTGATGCCGACATCGATGACGATTTGCCCGGGCTTTACGAAATTGCCCTTGATCATTTTGGCTTTTCCGACAGCGGCGACAAGTATGTCCGCGCTTTGGCAGACTTGCGGCAGATTCTCGGTCCTGGAATGACAGATTGTCACGGTGCCGTGCTCACGAAGCAGCAACATGGCAAGGGGTTTTCCAACCACCAGGGAGCGGCCCACCACGACACATTTTTTGCCCTTGATGGGAATGGCGAAGTGATGGATCATATCCATGCAGGCGGTCGGAGTGCAGGGAGGAAAACCCGTCGGGTCATCGGTAAAAACCTTGGCCGCGCCGCCAACGGTCAAACAATCCACATCCTTTTCCACCGGGATCAGGGTCCTGATCTTTTTTTCGTTCAGGTGTTTGGGAAGAGGCGAAAACATCAGGATGCCGTGGACGTCCTTCATTTGTCCCACGGCGATCACCGCCTTTTCGAAATCGGCCTGCTCGATGTTTTCGGGATATTCGAAAACCTGTGAATCCATGCCAAGAGCCGCGCAGGTCTTCTTGGCGCCGCCTTCATAGAAAAGATCGTCCGGGCGGTTTCCTACCCGAATTATGCCGAGCTTGGGCGCAATCGACCTGGCCTTCAAGGCTTCGACCCTCTTTATGAGTTCTTCCTTCATGGCGTCGGCAACGGGTTTTCCCTTCAAGAGTTCAGCCATCGACAAGTCTCCTTATTTCTTCAACTTCGACAACACCAGGGCCAGGGTCTCATCCGCCATCTTGGAGCCGGTTTCGAGAAGCTCCTCCATTTCCTTGCGGGTGACGGAGAGAAACTTCTGGTCTTTGATCGTGTTGAGATTGATAATCACATTGAGACTGCCCGCTATCAGAGCGCTCTTTAAAAACGTCACCCCGCAGCCCACATCCGAAATGGCGATCATGGTTCCGATCTGGCCCATTCTGGCATGCACCTTGATTGCCTCGAAGGCCGCGCGCATGATTTCCATGGGCACGCCGCAAGCTTGCTTGCAGCAGTTCTCCATGGTCTCTTCTTTAATTTTCGCCTCCTCGGGGGTGTTCTTGGGAAGCCCGTAGGCTTTGGAGAGCGGTTCGAAGACTTCGGCGTCCATGTCCACAAGCCTTTTGAGTTTGACGATGATTTCGTCGCCCCTGGCTATGAGTTCCTTGACTTCCCCTTCGACGTCCGCATATTTCTTCTTGCCCACGGTGAGGTTGCCGACCATGTTGGAAAGGGCCATTCCTATGGCGCCGCCCATGGCGGCCGCGCCGCCCCCCCCGGGAACGGGCGCTTTCGAGGCGAGCACCTCGATAAATGCCGAGCACGTTTTATCCAGCATTGACATCTGTTTTCTCCTTGAAGCGAATGCTAAAGAGGGGCAGGGCATATAATATTGCCCTGCCCCCTTCTACAATGTCGCCCGGATTAACTTAACCGGAATGGACGACCGCCGCGGTTGCCCGTTAGGGTCGCCGCCACCTAGAACAAGCCTGTGACCTTGCCGGTCTGAGGATCGACGTCCACTCTGCGGAAAGCCGGGTTGGAGGCGGTTCCGGGCATCAGGCTGATGGTGCCTGCGCACGGGCAGAGGAACTTGGAACCCGAGTAGATGAGAACGTCGCGGATGGGCAGCGTCCAGCCCTTGGGCACGCCCTTCAAGGTGGGATCGTGGGTCAGGCTGAGGTGCGTCTTGACCATCATGGTGGCATAGTCGTTGTACTTGGGATCGGACTCGAGCATCTTGGCCTTGGCTTCGGCTTCGGCGGTCCAGGAGACGCCGTCGGCGCCGTAGACTTCCTTGGCAACCATGGCCACACGGTCCCTGAGCTTCATTTCCAGCGGATAGAGGAACTTGAATTCATTGGGCGAGTTGCAGGCGTCGATGACCGCATCGGCGAATTCGAGGGCGCCTTCGCCGCCCTTGAGCCAATGCTGGGATACCGCGCAGCGGGCCCCCGCGGCTTCGGCGGCCTTCTTTACCAGCGCGATCTCGTCCTTTGTGTCCGTATGGAAGGAGTTGATGCACACAACCGGGTTGATGCCCGATTTGCGGATCGTGTTGATGTGGTGAATCATGTTGGGGAGGCCCTTTTCGACCAGACCCAGGTCTTCTTTGGTGTAGGCTTCGGGAAGAGCCAGGCCCGCCACGACCCTGGGACCGCCGCCGTGCATCTTGAGGGCGCGAATCGTGGTCGTAAGAACCGATACGTGAGGCTTGAGGCCCGAGTAGCGGCACTTGACGTTCCAGAACTTCTCGAACCCGATGTCCGCGGCGAATCCGCTCTCCGTGACGTGGTAATCGAAGAGCTTGAGGCCCACGCGGTCGGCGATGATCGAGGACTGTCCAACGGCGATGTTGGCGAAAGGACCGGCGTGAACCAGGCAGGGCTGGTATTCGGCGGTGGACATGAGGGTCGGATTGATCGCGTTTCTCATGAAAGCGGTCATGGCGTTTCCGACTTCGAGATCCCCTGTGGTAACGGGTTTTCCGCTCTTGTCGAAAGCCACGGTGATTTCATTGAGTCGTTTTTTCATATCGGCCAGGTCTTTTACGATCGAAAGAATGGCCATGATTTCGGAGCTGACCGCGATCCCGAACTTCGACTGCATCATGAAGCCGTCGGTCCTGCCGCCCATGCCGATAATGATATTGCGCAGCGACTGGGCGCAAAAATCGATGATCCAGCCCATCTCCACCCGGGTGGGGTCGATGTCGAGGCGCCGCATCTTGGTCAAGCGCGCCAACTGCTCGTCGTTGTAGTTTCTTTCGTGCTGCATGCGGGCGGTAAGAGCGACCATGCCCAGGTTGTGGGCGTTCATGATGTCGTTTATGTCGCCGGTAAGGCCCATCGAGAACTCGGTCATGGGGATGAGAAGCGAATTGCCCCCACCGGCCGCCGTGCCCTTGATGTTCATGGTCGGGCCGCCGGAGGGCTGCCTCAAGGCGCCGCCGACATTTTTACCCCTTTTGCCCAGGCCTTCCATCAAACCGCAGGAAGTCGTGCTCTTGCCTTCTCCAAGAGGGGTCGGAGTAATGGCGGTGACTTCGATGTACTTCCCATCGGGGCGGTCCTTGAACCTGTCGATGATCTTCATGAAGTCGAGCTTGCAGAGTCTGCCCATGGGCAGGATTTCATCCTTCTGGAGTCCCAGCTTCTCCTGGAAATCCCATGGCGTGGGCATATTCACTTCCGCGGCTTCCGAAATCTGCCAGTCCATCATCTTGGTAGCATCGTAAGGCATGTTGGATTTAACCTCCGTTTTGATTTTGTTGCTCTCCGTTAGTCCAAAGGCAAGGAAAGGGTTTCTCTCACCTACTAAAGCCCGATTTGGCCGGACCGCACCCGGGCGCCCCCCGAACCTCGAGGTCCGATTATGAACCTGAAGCGACGGAAGGAAATCCGTAATTTAGCGAGTGGTCAGTGCTGCGGAATTATTGCCGGCGCGGAGCCTGGAAAAGAACGAAAGGCCACCGCGCAAACTAGATTAGGCTCCACGGGTTTGTCAAGAAAAAAGTCCGGCAGGGAGCGGGCCGGGGAAAGGTGTTCTTATGGTTTGCGGTATATACTGAGAGTGGCTAATTTCCATGTTTAATCTGTCGCTGATTTTTGTTAGAATGACAAGTTCCAATAAAAGTCTAAAATCGATCTATATTGCTGTCCGCCGGGAATCGCTTATCATTAATATAGTAGGGCGAAACGATACGGGGGAGCGGGAGGAGCTGTAATGTGGGACTACACGGACAAAGTTAAGGATCATTTCCTCAATCCGCGAAACGTTGGGGAAATCGAAAAACCCGACGGGGTTGCCGAAGTCGGTTCGATAGCCTGCGGCGACGCGTTGAAGTTCACCTTCAAACTCGATGAAAACGGCAGGATTTTGGAGGCGAAGTTCAAAACGTTCGGGTGTGCGAGCGCTATTGCTTCGGCCTCGGCAATGACCGAAATGATAAAGGGCATGACGGTCGAAGAAGCGGCCAAAGTGACCAACCAGGACATTGCCAACTACCTGGGCGGGTTGCCCGACGAGAAAATGCACTGCTCGGTGCTGGGCCGGGAAGCCCTGGAAAAGGCCATCTCGTTTTACAAGGGTTCACCGGAGAAGGCCGAAGAGGAAAAGATCGTCTGCGAGTGTTTCGGTGTGAGCGAAAATGAGATCGAGCGGGCGGTGCGCGAAAACCGGCTCTCAACGGTCGAAGAGGTGACCAATTACACCAAGGCGGGAGGAGGCTGCGGGAACTGCCATCCGCTGATCCAGGAAATAATCGACCGGGTGCTCGCGCAGCCCGCTTCTCAAGCGCCCGCCCTGCCCAAGCTTTCAAATATCAAAAAGATCAAGATGATCGAGGAGACCCTGGAGCGGGAAATCCGCCCGGCGTTAAAGCACGACGGGGGCGATATCGAACTGGTGGACGTGGTGGGAAACCGGGTCATGGTGGCAACCCGCGGGGCCTGTTCCTCCTGCCAGGCCTCCAACCTGACGCTAAAAAATTTCGTCGAGGTGAAGCTTCGCGAACTGGTCTGGCCGGATCTGGTGGTCGAGGAGGTATCGGCGTGAAACCTGTATACATGGACAACAACGCGACCACCAGTGTCGCCCCGGAAGTGCTCGAAGCGATGCTTCCCTATTTCCATGAACTCTATGGAAACCCTTCGAGCATGCACTCTTTCGGCGGGCAGGTGATGAAAGAGGTCAAAAGGGCCAGGGAGCGGGTCGCGACCCTTCTTGGCGCCTCTCCCGAGGAAATCATCTTTACGAGCTGCGGAACTGAATCCGACAACACCGCCATTCGTTCGGCGCTTTTAAGCCGCCCGGACAAAAGGCACATCGTGACCAGCCGGGTCGAACACCCGGCCATCCGCGCACTTTGCGCCCATCTGGCCACCCAGGGCTACCGGGTGACCGAGTTGCCCGTGGACGGCGAAGGCAGGCTCGACCTCGAGCAGTACAGGCGGGCTCTCAGCTCCGATACGGCCATTGTGAGCCTCATGTGGGCAAACAATGAAACCGGGGTGATATTTCCCATAGAAAAAGCCGCCGAAATCGCCCGGGAACGCAATATCCTCTTCCACACCGATGCTGTCCAGGCGGTGGGCAAAATCCCGATCGACCTCGGGAGAACCTCCATCGATATGCTCTCGCTTTCCGGCCACAAGCTCCACGCCCCCAAAGGGATAGGCATACTCTATCTTCGCAAGGGCACAAAGTATTCGCCCTTCCTGCTGGGAGGCCACCAGGAACGGGGGCGGCGGGGCGGAACGGAGGCAACGCCAAGCATAATAGCGCTGGGAGTGGCCGCCGAGCTTGCTCAAAAGAATATGGAAATGGAAAACACATTCGTCAAAAATCTGAGGGACAGGCTGGAAAACACCATCCTCGCCACCGTTGCCAACACCAAGGTCAACGGCGACCGGCAAAACCGGCTGCCCAATACGAGCAACATCAGTTTTGAATTCGTAGAGGGTGAAGGCATCCTTCTGATGATGGACGAATACGGCATCTGCGCCTCTTCGGGGTCTGCCTGCACTTCGGGGTCCCTGCAGCCCTCCCACGTCCTGCGAGCCATGGGCATTCCCTTCACCATGGCCCACGGCTCGATCAGGTTCAGTCTGAGTGTCTACAACACCGATGAGGAAATCGACTTCGTGCTTGAAAAGCTGCCGCCCGTGATCGAAACCCTGCGGGGCATGTCGCCCTACTGGAAGGCCGACGCACGGCTGTGCGGGGAGTCATGAGTCGTAGAGCTTTATGCGGTTGCGGGGCCGCAATCCTTCGATCTGCAAGGGGACCGGCCCCTGCTTTCTAAAACCCCCGGGTGAACCATGACTGAGAAACATACTTTGGAGCAATGCAAAACGGAATTGACCGCCGAACTTCTCTTCAAGGAAGAGGTGCCGCGGATCGTGCAAAAACTCGCCGCCTCCTGCGCCAACGGGGTGTGCTTCGACCATGTCGGACCCGAGCCCATTCCCTCGAAAGAGATCGTGGTCGATATCGTAAAAAGGGTGAAAAGGATTCTCTACCCGGGCTATTTCGTCCACGCACGGCTCGAAAAGTTCAATCTGGACTATTACCTGGGCCAGGAAGCCACCGAGCTTTTCGAAATCATGTCCGAACAGGTCGCCCTGGCCCTTCGCCACGACTGCATCCGGCACGACCTGCCCTGTGTGCATTGTGAAGAAACCGGCAAGAGGGCGACCATAAATTTCATGCAGTACCTGCCGCGGCTTCGCCTCTTGCTTGCAACCGACGTGCGGGCCGCCTACCAGGGAGACCCGGCCGCCAAATCCTACGATGAAATCATTTTCAGCTATCCGGGTCTTTTTGCCGTGACGGTGCAAAGAATGGCCCACCACCTGTTCGAACAGCAAATTCCCCTGATTCCCCGCATCATGACCGAATATGCCCACAGCGTGACCGGAATAGACATCCACCCGGGCGCCCACGTGGGCGAGAGCTTCTTCATCGATCACGGGACGGGTGTGGTGATAGGGGAGACCACCGAGATAGGCGACCGGGTCCGCCTCTACCAGGGCGTCACCCTAGGGGCGCTTTCACTGCCTCGCGACGCGGGCGACCTCTTGAGGGAAAAAAAGCGCCATCCGACGATCCAAGACGACGTGATCATCTATTCGGGCGCGACCATCCTTGGCGGAAACACCGTGATAGGGGCAAGGTCGGTCATCGGGGGCAACGTCTGGCTTACCGAGTCGGTTCCGCCCGATAGCCGGGTTATTTTGAAAACCCCCGAACTGATCCACAGCAGGAAGAGCTAGGAGGGGCAAAAGGCTTTCGGCCGGGCTTGTCCCTTACAAAGCTCAATTCCCGAGTTGGACGAAAGTCCCAGGGACAGCCCCTAGTCCTATGTTCGGACGGGAAAGTGAGACGAAGCCCCGAAGCCGCGGTAATCGGGTTCAAAGCCGAAGATTTTCCGGAGCGACCCGGAACCGATATTTTGCCCGCAAGCCCTTGTCGGTCGGATTGACAAGCCGGATCGCCCCGCCCGCCTCTGCCGGTTTCACCATCCGGTCGAACTGAAGTTCGACGGTGCCGCGAAACTGGTCGTGCAATAACGCATAGTCACATATATGGATAGCGACCTTGGCACTACCTTTCCTCCTCGCTCGCACTTGGAAAGGAAGTCTCCCGGCGACTTGAAGCCGCCGGCCTCTCGAAAAGCCAAGGTTTCCGTCCGAGGCAAATCCAACCCACTCGCTGAGACAAATCACGCCCGTTGTCGTATGTTTCCAGCACAAGGCGGACGCGGACCAATTTCGCACAGAATTGTCGTTGCGATTGGGCAAGTTCGACTTGGAAGTGGAACCGACAAAGACCAGAGCGGTGGAGTTTGGGCGGTTTGCTGTTCGTAACGCCAAAGCAAGGGGGGCGAAGTCCGCAACCTTCGATTTTCCGGGATTTACCCACTATTGCGGCGTCAGCCGAAACGGCAAGGGATTCCGGATGAAGCGGGTTACCGCCAGAAAGAAATTTACCGCCAAGCCGCGGGCTTTCAAGGAATGGCTGAAGAAAGCCAGGACCTTGGCGACAGAGGAACTGCGGGAGACAGCCGAGGCTAAGTTCAGGGGACACTACGCCTACTGCGGCGTCACCGATAATATGCCGGGGATAAAGCGATTCGCCGCGGAAGTGGAGAAGCTCCTGTTCAAGTGGCTTAATCGGAGGGGCGAAAGGAACAGTCTCAGTTGGGCGGAATTTTGGACAATGCTCGATCGGTTTGCTCTGCCGAAGCCAAAGAGCCGAGTCACGATGTTCGGAGTATCCGTGAAGGCTGAGATAATGTGGCACCGCCGGGAAACCGGGCGGAAACAGAGAAAACAAACTTCAGCCTGCGGCATCGGGAGAAACCGGTCTACTCGCCAAAAGGAAAATCCGGCTCGATTGGCCTGTGAAAGGGGTCAACTCTCCGTTTGATCTATTCTTTCATTCTCATTTCTCTAATCTCCCGGTGAAACTTCTTTTCACCGCCCTTGCAAATTCCTTTCAATCCTCCTGCTCCATAACGGCGAATATCAGGTGAAGATTCTTTCCCCCATATCCATAATCTCTATCAATTCAGTGTGATATAAAAAACTGAAGCGGAATCCAGCTTCCGGCCCGGTTCCTGCAAAGCTTGGGCTACGCTCAAGACTGAACGGCGCTAATGTGGTCCGGGAAACCGATCGCGTCAAAGTCGGTCTGAAGTGCGAGTGGGGCCTCGAGAGTTGTTCGCGCGCGCGCTCGAAAATGCCCGGTTCGCACTGTGACTGTCCAGGCGTTGGTTCGAACGCAGCCGGGAATACTGACAGGATCGGCGCGTTGCCGATTGGAAAACAGGATCAAAACAAGCAGGAGTTGAAAAGGATGAATTCGAAGTTGAAAAGATCTTTTGTCGTAATGATTGCAGTCGCGTTCTTGTTTGCTTCCGCCTTGGTCGCACACGCCATGGGCGGTGGCATGGGTGGCGGCGGTGTGGGCGGCGGCATGAGTGGATCGGCCGGGGGCGGCTCGGGCATGAGTCAAAGCGGCGGGATGTCGGGTTCGAAGATGGGCGCCAACGGACAATCGGGGTCCCACACGAGCACCGGCGCACAGAAGGGTTCTCAGGCGGGAACGAACGCTCGGGGCTCAGGTGGCAAATAATCGAGGCTCACAGCAACTAGACGATCGCAGGATTTCAACTACTTTGAGGAGGAGAATTTTATGAGACGCAGAAGACTGGTGCTCTCTTTCATGGTCTTTGCTTTGGCGGTAATGACTGCTTCGGTTTCCATGGCGGCCAAGACAACCGCCCAAGGCTGGCATATGGGGGCCAACTGGCAGCAAAACAGCTTTTCAGGCTCGGGAGTGGTTTCCTCCATTGATACAAGCGCCCCGACCATAACGGTCAACCTGAACGGGACCAGCAGGCTCATAAGCTCCCTGTACGGTCAGACCTATACCTTCACTCTGGACCCGAATGCCAAAGTTGCGGCCCTGGTCAACGGAGGCATGGGCTACAACAACATGATGGTCAATTCTTCCTTCATGAACTCCAATTCAGGCTCGTCCTCATCAAACGGCGGAGGCGGCGGCATGATGGGCGGCGCCTCCATGGGGGGCGGCCGTATGTCGAAGGGCCAAAATCTGACGGGGACCATGGGCAACAGTCTCGGTGGCAGCCTCACCCTCTCCGACATACAGGCCAACGATAATGTTCAGTTGCTGGGCTATCAGGACTCCAACGGCAACTACATAGTCAACTTGATCCTTGTATGGCTGTATTAATACGGGAAAAGGTTTCACACTTCCGCTTCTTCTCAGCCGGGCCATAGTGCCCGGCTTTCCCTTGATTCAGGCCCGAGCGAAGGCCATCACGCGCAAGCGTCCACCGCCTCCAACCCGCCCGTAAACGACCTTGCAAATCCCATCGGCACCGGTTCATCAGCTTGGGCGTCCGCCACCCTCCGGGGGGTGCTGTTGCGATGATGCCGTAGGTCTGGCCAATGAAACCCGTCCTATCTTTGGCACGGTATGTCGGCCATTGCTTTCGATGGTTCCAAGTACAAGCTGTCCCGCAGTTCAAAACGCCATAAGGACTCTGGCCGCCGAAGCCGCCAGACTCGCGCCGGAGGATCCCGACAAGGCGGTCCGGCTATTTTCGAGGTCCTGTTCAGGCCACTTCTTCCAGTTCAAGTTTGTCCTGCAACTTTATGCAGCCGATTACACTTTGAGCGGCGGGACATTGGGTAAGATATGAGGAAAAAGCCTCCCGCGCGGCTTCTTTCTGGTCCGCCTTCACTTTCAGGTGGTATTCCACCCGGATAGTGGTGATCTTCAGGACGCCGTCGACGTTTTCAATGTCTCCTTCCACGTCGGCCCGATAGAGTTCTTCGGTGGTGCGAATTCTTTTTCCGGCCAGCGACGCGGCCAGTGTTCCCATCATTCAGCCCGCCGTGGCGGCCACTATGTGGTCCAGAGTGGCCGCATGCTCCTTTTCAGGCTCCACTTTGTAGAAGTTTTTTATCCCGCCGTGGACGCCGTAGTAAATCGGTTCGCCGAAGCCTTCTATCACGGCCCTTCTTGTGGGGCCCTTTTCCCTGACTATACTGATTCGCGAGGTGTGGACTACTTCTGTCATGAGTTTTTCCTTCCAGTTGCAGGTTTTTCTTTCAAAGACGCACTCAAAATCACCACAGACCCCCATTATGGCTTTTACCGCTGTATGAACCTCGATGGGGGGCCGTCTGCTTCGTCATATCCATTCCGCCTCAATACCACCTCCTTTGGACACGTTGGCTTTCGCTCTGTCTACCCTGACGAGAAGCGGGCAGTGTTGTCTTTGACGGGACTGCCGGCGATTCCACGAATTTGCGGGCACATGGTGGATGCCCTCCGTCCATCGCCTCTTGGGGGGCGCCATATAAACCTGCCGGATTGACCCGACCTATATGGCCCCCCGCTCCAGTCGCGCTATACGATCTGTTGACCCGCTTTGGGACCCGCGGATTGATCGAAGATCGAATCCACGGTGATTATCACCACATATTTTGGATCGGGCAACTGCATCGGCGCCTTCTTCAACTCTTCTACCACCCGATCGAATATCGGGCCTGAATCGAATTGAAAAAAGGGAATCTGTAGCGCTTGCCACATCGTGGAATTTGACTGCATGTATTCATTAAATAACTCGCAGTGAAAAGCGTTGCCCTCCGCAGGAGGGGGCGAGCGATTGTGAAACAATTCTTGACATCGGGAGAGCGATTCGATAGAAACATGATAGAGACCGACCGGTCGGTATGTTTCGCGGCTGCTGCCCGGATCGAATCTTTAGGCCTCGGACTCCCGTTTTTGGAGTGCCGGGGTGGACACGGCCGGAAGTCGGCTCGGGGCTACCGGCCTCATTTCAAATCAGGTCCGAATGCGGAGGCGCCGTTTAGATGAAACTCAAAGAAAAAATCGTCCTGGAGGCCTTGAGGCTCTTTTCGCTAAAGGGCTTTCTAAGCACTTCGCTGCTCGACGTCACCACGGCGGCCGGATGCTCCAAGGGAGGCTTTTACAACCACTTCAAAAGCAAGGAGGAACTCTATTTCGCCGTCCTTGCCCGAGCCCGCGAAATATGGCGGGAGCACAACCTGGCGGGTCTTGACCGGATCGAAAGCCCGGTCGGGAAAGTCAAAAAGTTGCTGTTAAACTTCAGAGACATCTATTTGAGGGACACCAACTGCTTGCCGGGCGGCTGCATTTTCGTAACTCTTTCGGTGGAACTCGATGACCAACTCCCCGAATTGGCCGGCGAAGTCAAAAGGGGCTTCGACGGCCTCAAGAACATGATCGCCAAACTTCTCGAACAGGCAAAACAGTCGGGGGAACTGGGCGAAGCAACCGACATCTCGGCCGTTGGCGGAATGATTTTTGCCGGGATCCTGGGAATGACGGTCCTCTACGGTGTGGACAAATCCACGGCCGCCCTGGACGTAACGATCAACTCCCTGTGCCAATATCTGGATCATCTGAAACCGGGCCTCGAAGAGGTTTCACGCTCAGCCGGCCCCGAGCCGATATGGCCGACGTCAAAAATGCATTCCACCTGAACAGATGAACGAGAAAGGAGAAGCGATATGGCTCTTATGACCCCGGAACAGTTCGAAGAAAGTCTGAAAAGTCTGCACCCCAGGGTTTTCATGAATGGTAAACAGGTTCAAAACGTCCTTGAAAACAGAAACACCCGCACGGTGGTGGAGGCTAACAAGGCCAGCTATGAATGGGCGACCGATCCCCGCTACAGCGATATAATGACTTGCCGGTCTTCTCTTACCGGCGAAGTGGTGAACCGCTACACTCATGTGAGCGCCAGTACGGACGATCTGGTGAAAAAGGCCGAGGCTGGAACCTTCACGGCCGAAATGCTCGGCACCTGCATCTACCGCTGTGTGGGATACGATGCCTTTCATGCCCTGGCGGCAACCTGCTGGGAGATGGACCGGGATCTCGGGACCAAGTACCACCCTCGTTTTATCGAGTATCTCAAGATGGTTCAGAGCCGCGATCTCGCGGTTGCCGGAGCACTCACCGAGCCCCGCGGAAAGCGCAATCAAAGAACGATCGACTGGCCCGACCCTTTCCTGTCGCTTAAGATCGTGGACAAAAACAAGGACGGCATCTTCGTTCGGGGCGCCAAGATCAACATCAGCGGCGCTTTTGCCAGCCATGAAATGGTGGTTTTGCCCCAGGCCGCCCATTTCGAGGGCGAAGAGGACTACGCGGTGGCCTTCGCCGTTCCCACCGACACGAAGGGGATAACCTACGTTTGCCAGTACACGCCCTATTCGGCCGAACGTGACGCCGCGCAGGATCTCTCCGAGCTGGGAAATCCCCGGTTTGGCCAGAGGGAAACCTCCCTTGTGATCTTCGATAACGTGTTCGTTCCCCGGGATCGGGTGTTTCATTGCGGCGAATACAAATACTCGGTCAAATTCGTCACCCGGTTTGCCAAAACCCACCGCATGACCTGCGGGGGAACGTGCAAAGTGGGCTTCATGAACCAGATCATCGGGGCCGCCAAACTGATCCAGGAATACAAGGGACTCGAAAAAGCCACCCATATCAACGACGAACTGATGGAAATGGTTGTGCTAAGAGAAACGGGGAGGGCCTGCGGGCTGGCGGCGGCGAACAAGGGCGCCGAGGAGCCGGCGGGTTCGGGGGTCTACCTGCCTGACGAGTTGATGGGCAACGTGGCCAAGTTGAACATCTGCAATGCGTTCTGGCGTGTCATGGCCCTGGCCGGAGACATAGGAGGGGGGCTGATCGTCACCATGCCATCTCTCAAAGAACTCAACAATCCGGAAATAAAGGACTACGTGAAGGAATTCTACAGCTTCGGATCAACCGAGCCCACCGAAAACATCATGAAGGTCCACAAGCTGCTCCAGAACTGGACGGCCGGCCAGCACGGCGTTGCCACCTGGCATGGCGCGGGCCCGGTCATGGCGCAAAAGATCATGTTGCAGCGGGTCCTAAACTATGATCACGAAAAGGATTTGGTAAGGCAGACGCTGAATCTGACCAGGTAGGTGCCGGGGAGGCACACTTCGGGTCGTTTCTGTTGTGAAAAGCCCTCCAACCGTTAAAGAGCGCGGAATGGAGGGCTTTTTCAAGATGTTTGCCTCTAGGCCTTCCAAAGACCGTGAAGGTTGCAGTATTCCCTGGCCGTAACCGGGCCGTCTTCCTTGACGCAGAAAAGAGCCTCGGGGGCGTCACCGGGTTTCAGGAACCGGCGGTAGACTTTGTCTGCGACCTGCAGTTCGATCCACTCTATAAGGTGCTTTTCCTCCATCGGATGGGCAACGCTGCCCACTTTCACCTTGTAGCCATCGGCGGTCTTTTCGATCACCGGAACATGCTTTTCCTTGGCCGCATCAACGGTATTTTCCACAAAGAGCTTCATCGGCTTTCCACAGCAAACCAACTCTCCCCCCCCGCCGTGGATGACTTCGATGATATTGCCGCATGTTTCGCATTTGTAGACTTGCATCAATTCCGCCATGATCCTCTGCTCCTTTTCTCCAATCAACCATTCAAGACGAACTCTATTTCTCTTCTTCCACCAGTTTGGCCTTGTGCTTGGTTCCGCACGCGGGGCAAAGAATTTCAATTTCCTTTTCGTCCCCTATGAACTTTTCCTTGAGGACCTCGGGGCCGAGAAAGCTGACATCACCACACGCGCATTGAGGACACTCCCCTTTTACATTGTAGCGTTTCTTTTTCATGACTTTCTCCCTTCTCGATCATGCTGTTGAAAACAGTCGGCAAGTCTGTGGGCCAAAAGCCTTGCATGAGCTTTTTCCTGTTCGGACAAAAATAACATGGCGCCCTTGAGGTCGGCATCGGTCGCTTTTTCCGCCATGTTGCGGTAGAGATCGTAGGCTCTGTACTCAATCTCCAGGGCGAGTTCGGAGAAAAAACCGCACGGGTTTCCCCCCTCTTTTCCCAGTTGCCCGACCACGGTCTCGAGGTCCCAGCCCCCTTCGACAAGGTTGCCGCTCGACTCCTCGAACAGCTCTTCGAAGGGCTTGACCTGCTTTTTTTTGCTCAAATAGGCATGGATCGCCCGGGCGTGGGCAATTTCCATCCTCGAAAGCTTTTGCAGTGTTTTTGCGATCGGCAGCCCCGAACTGAGTCCGGCCATCGTTCCATAGAGAAGAAAAGTTCCCTTCTCCATGTTTATGGCCTGCTCAAGGCTTTGATACAAATCTCCGCATTGTTCGATCACTTCGAATCTGGGGAACCCCCCGAGGGTTTTGCCCTCCCAGGCCGAAATCCCCCCGGTCAGGTTGTAGATGGCCGCCTTCACCAGGCCGGAGTCCTGCGCAAAAACGGCCCCGACACTCGATCGTCGCCCACTGTGGCAATAAAACACCAACTCCCGGTCCCCTGGAAGTTCATCCAGGCGACCCTCCAGTTCGGAGAGCGGCAAAAGCCGGGCCCCCGGAATGTGTTCCCTGTCGTATTCCGCGACTTCTCGCACATCGACCAGGAGATATTCGCCTTCCTTTTTCTCCGAGATATACCGCTCCAGTTCCTCCGGGTACATTTCCCCTATACCCACAACGGCTCTCCTCTGACGGGCGACTTTTTCTACCAGTTCTCGCTTAGCAACTCGAAATGGGCCCTGGGATGAATGCAGGCTGGACAAGTATCCGGAGCTTCTTTACCCGTGTGCAGGTAGCCACAGTTGCGGCAACGCCAGATCACTTCCCGGTCGCGCTTGAAAACCGTTCCTTTTTCAATGTTTGCCAGCAGATCGCGGTAGCGTTTTTCGTGATGCTTTTCAGCCACTGAAATGAAACCCCAAACGGAGGCGATCGCTTGAAAGCCTTCCTCTTTTGCCACGGACGCAAAGGCGGGATAGAGTTCGGCGTGCTCTTCGTGCTCGCCATTGGCGGAAGCCAGAAGGTTTTCTGCCGTCGTTGCGATCTTGCCGCCCGGATAAGAGGCCACAATCTCCAGCTCTCCCCCCTCCAAAAACTTGAAGAACCGCTTCGCGTGCTCTTTTTCCTGATTGGCGGTCTCTTCGAAGATGTCGGCTATCTGGACGTAGCCTTCCTTTCTTGCAACCCCCGCAAAGTAAGTGTAACGATTGCGCGCCTGGCTTTCACCGGCGAATGACTTCAAAAGGTTCTGTTCCGTTCGCGTTCCCTTGATGCTGACCATAAATCGCTCCTTTTCGACTTGCCCCGGACAGGGTCACTGAGGCTTCTCAACTCGAATTTCGCTCTAGTTTAGAATGGTTCTAAATTAATATCAACCCGAATCACTTCCACCCTTGGTTAAAATTGTGCGCCGGCAGGCTGGCGAAAACAGGCCGGGCGGCGGAGAACTCCACAGCGCCAAAGGCAGTCCCGTTGCCGGGTGGCGAAAGTTTAGCCGTTCGGCATGAAGCATGTAGCCGCAGTCTCCGGGCAGGGCATCGGGATCCCGGATAAGAGCTCCGGCTGCATAAAGGGGGTCGCCCGCCAGCGGGTGACCTGCGAAGGCGAGATGAATGCGAATCTGGTGTGGTCTTCCCGTTTCGATCCTCACCTCCAAAACAGAGATATTTTCTCCGGCCTCAACCAGTCGAACCAGGCTGCGGGCATGTTTTCCGGTTGCACAAACCGAGTGGAGGCTCCCAAGCTTCGGGTGCGCAACGGGCCCTATGGGTGCGGTTATGGAAAACTCCCGGGCCGCGGGCACTCCGGTGGCAAGCGCCCGGTAAATTTTAACAACTTCATTATTTCTGAAAGCCTCGGCAAGTCTTGACCGGACACGTTTGTTTCGGGCAAACAACACCAGTCCCGAGGTCCCCCGTCCCAGCCGATGCACCGGAGTTGCCTCGGGCCGGTCTTTTCGAACCAGAGCCAGAAGCGTGTGGTCGAGAAAACCGCCCGAGGGCAGGGTGGGCAATCCGGAGGGCTTTGCCACGGCGAGCAGGTCGTCGTCTTCATGGATCAGGCTGTAGGTGAGGGGCGCATCCGGTTCGTCCCAGGCAGGCCTGCGCCAAAGGATCCGTTGTCCGGGTCTCAGGCGGGTATCACACAGTGCCGGGCGGCCGTCGCAGGAAATTTCGCCCCTCGTGATCCGATCCTGCCAGACGGTTTGCGGGGAATGGGTATATTTTTTGGCCAGATAGGCGGAAAGAAAAAATCCGGCCCCCCAGGCGTCAACTTGCTCCCGATACTCATAGCCGTTGTTTTTCATCCTCCCGCGGTCCCGGGTTTGAGGAGTCGTGTGAGGACTCTGTCCAGGGTATCGGCAAAACGCCGACTGTCTTTTCGCGCGAATTCGGCGGGGCCGGGCGTTAGGGCGCCCGCCTCTCGAAGGCCCTGCATGAAGTTGCGGATTGAAAGCCGCTCTCCTATGTTTTCCTCGGTGAACAGTTCCCCCCGGGTGCTTATGACCACCACTCCCTTTGCCACAAGGGAGGATGCAAGCGGAATATCCTGGGTCACCACCACGTCTCCGGCGCGGGCGTTGTCCGTGATATGCATGTCAACGGCTTGCGGATCGAGTCCGATCCTGCGGCCGGCAATGTAGCTGGATTCAGGAATGCTGATGTATTTATTGGCGACGAAGACCGCCAGAATTTTCAACCGCCTCGCCGCTCGGATAATCAGCTCCTTGATTGCCCCGGGGCATGCGTCGGCATCCACCCAAAGAGTCATTTGTCCATCCCTTCTCCAAACCGCGAATCCGTGGCCTTCTCGGCGAATTTAATCTTTTATCTTATCACCGGGCGAGTTTTATTGGAACTGAATGCTCCTTTGGCCTTCAGTTTTGCCTGCTCGAACGATAGGCCGCGGCCGGCCAACAGAGTCGGCAGATTGTCCTCCGTAAGCGGAAGCTCCCGCAGATCGGCTTCCTCCTGGACACATAATCCCATCGATTCGACCGTGAATATCCCGATGCCCTTCTCATGACACTTTTGCAGGGCGGCTTCCGTGCATCCGATTCAAAAACAGCATGGAATTGTCGTCGGATCGGCCAGGATTGCAAAAGCGGGGATACAGCTATCCTATGAATTTCATGCGATTGGCCTGCCTCAAGTTCCATTTTGGCCGAATGGAAGAATCTTGACACGGACCCAAGCCGCGGACTATCGATACTCCAACAAGTTGCAAACCGGGAACTTCAATGAAAATGAATGGAGAACGGGGGGGTGATATGAGTCAAACGACCGGGACGAAACCTCAAGCCATAACCCTTACGGCCGCGGACGGCTACCCGATTGGAGCGACCCGCTTCCAGGCGAGCGGGCGGGTTGTCGCTCATCTCATTGTGGCGGGGGCAACCGGTGTGCCTCAGGGTTTCTACCGCCATTTTGCGCAATTTGCCGCCACGGGCGGATTTTCCACTCTGACCTTCGACTATCGCGGAATCGGGGCCTCCAGGCGGGGGCGTCTCAAGGGGTTCAAGGCGGACTTTTTGGATTGGGCGCAGTTGGATCTCGGGGCCGCGGTGGAGGCCATGGTGGACGAAAAGGTGCCACTTTTCATGGTGGGCCATTCCTTTGCGGGTCACGCCTTCGGGCTGCTGCCCAATCATCATCGCGTCCGCGGCTTCTACACCTTCGGGAGCGGGTCGGGCTGGCATGGCTGGATGTCGCGCATCGAAGGGCTCAAGGTCCTTTTGCTGTGGACTTTTGTATGTCCGCCCATGGCCCGCTGGTACGGTTATTTGCCCATGGCCCGGCTGGGAATGGGAGAAAACCTGCCTCTCGGGGTCTACCGGCAATGGCGTCGCTGGTGTCGGTTCCCCGGTTATTTCTTCGATGATCCGGCGGTTGCCGATCAGATGCGCCAAAAGTTCGCCCGCATAAAGACCCCGATCACCGCGGCCAACTCGCTCGATGATGCCTGGATTACGCCCCGGGCTCGGGACGCTTTCATGTCCGGATACCGCAATACGCGGGTGGAGCGCCTCGACATCGATCCGGCTCCCTTCGGCGGCCTTGGCCACATGGGATATTTTCGCCCGGGTGCTCAACCCCTGTGGCGCGAAGCCCTCGAATGGTTTCAAACGCAATCCTCTATGATATAAAGGGTGCCTTCTCACTTCAAAACACAGGAATAAATGATGGAGTCACAGAGCAGACATTCAATTCTTTGCCCCAACTGCCGACGCCTTGTCAGTATCGATGAAGAGCTTTGCCCGTACTGCGGACTCGGACATCCGGGCTCACGCTGGAAAACCATCTCCTTTGGCTGGGGGCTGTTCGCCTCGGACCGGATCATCACCAATATCATAGCGCTAAATGTCGGCATGTTCATCTTGTCGCTCCTGATCTATCCGAGTTCGGTCGGTTTTTCGGCAAACCCGCTGCAGTTTTTGTCCCCCAGTATAAACAGCCTGATCCTGCTCGGGGGCACGGGCACAATCCCCATAGGCCAGTACCACATGTGGTGGTCGCTTCTTAGCGCCAATTATCTGCACGGAGGCATCCTGCACATTTTTTTCAACATGGTGGCGCTATGGCAGATAGGTCCCCTGGTGGTCCAGGAATACGGGGCCTACAGAATGCTTGCGATCTATACGCTTAGCGGCGTGGGGGGATTTCTGGTTTCCTACCTGGCCGGAGTTCCCCTCACCATCGGCGCTTCGGCGGCCATCTGCGGCCTCATCGGCGCAACCCTCTATTTTGGCAAGAGCCGTGGCGGCCAGTACGGACAAATGATCTACCAGCAGATACTGGGCTGGGTGATTGCCATCTTCGCCTTCGGTTTTCTCGTGCCGGGGATGAACATCAACAACTGGGCCCACGGCGGCGGACTGGCCTGCGGGGTTTTGGCCGGCTATCTGCTGGGCTACCAGGAAAAGAGGGGCGAAAATTATTCTCACAAGGTTCTCGGGGTGGCCTGCGGGATGGCGAGTCTCGGGGCTCTGGCCTGGTCGATAATCTGGGCGCTTTTGGCCATGGGTCGCCTGTAGGGTGTCACTTTGTTGTTGACTCCGAAGGATGTTAGTGCTACCTAACTCCCCTGGGGAGAATTCATCATGAAAAGTGACCTGATAGCACTGGCGGGAAATCCCAATGCGGGAAAGACTTCTCTTTTCAACGCCATTACCGGGGCGCGCCAGCACGTGGCCAACTACCCCGGGGTGACCGTTGAAAGAAAGGAAGGCTACTATTCGCAGGACGGCCATGATTATCATATCGTCGACCTGCCGGGGACCTATTCTCTGACCGCCTATTCTCCGGAAGAACTGGTGGCGCGCGAGGTCCTCACCGAGGAGCGGCCGCAGGTGGTGATAAACATCGTGGACGCCTCCAATCTGGACCGCAATCTCTACCTGACGCTTCAGCTCTTCGAGCTGGGCATTCCGATGGTAATCGCGCTCAACATGATGGATGTGGCCCGGGCACGGGGGCTTGAGATCGATGTCGTTCAGCTTTCGCAAAAGCTGAACGTGCCTGTGATTGCGACCGTGGCAAGAAGCGGGGTGGGCAAGGAAGCGCTTCTGGAGGCCGCCTCCCGGGTGATCGAAGAAGGTGCCGGTCCAGGGGGGCCGCCGCAAATCCCCTACGGTCCCGATATCGATCCGGTGTTACAGGAGATGGAGGCGAAGATCAGCTCGGCGGGCCTTCTGAGCGATCTTTACCCGGCAAGATGGACCGCTTTGAAGTATCTGGAATCCGATGAAGAAATTGTTGGCAAGGGTCGGGAGGCCGCCCCGGAGCTTTCCGCCGAACTGGAAAAGATGACGGCAAGGGTTTCCGAGCATCTTAAAAAGACGCTCGACACCTACCCGGAGGGCATTATAGCGGACTACCGCTACGGCTTCATCTCGGCGCTGTTGAAATCGGGGGTGCTGAAGCAAAAGCACGAGGCCGACCGGCTTTATCTTTCCGACCGCATAGACCGTGTCGTTACGCATCGGGTCGCGGGCCCGGCGATAATGTGCCTTATTTTGTATATTCTCTACTATTTTGCCTTTTCCTTCAGCGATACTCCGGTCAAGTGGCTCCAGGGCGGTTTTGCGGCCCTGGGGGGGCTGATCGAGACACATCTTTCGCCGGGCCTTCTGCGTTCGCTCCTGGTAAGGGGAATCATCGGCGGGGTGGGGGGTATTCTGGGATTTGTGCCGATCATTGTTTTCATCTTTCTGGGGATCGCATTTCTCGAAGATTCGGGCTACCTCGCCCGTGCCGCGTTTATGCTCGACCGGGTCTTTCGCACCTTCGGGCTTCATGGAAGCTCTTTCATGGCCTACATCGTGGGGGGCGGGATCGCGGGGGGGTGCGGGGTGCCGGGAGTGATGGCCACGCGCACGCTTCGCAGCTCCAACGAGCGGCTGGCGACCATGCTCACCGTGGGCTTCATGAACTGCGGCGCCAAACTCCCCGTATACGCCCTTTTGATAGGCGCCTTTTTTGCCGGGCACAAGGCGCGGATGATGATGATTCTCACTCTCATATCCTGGTCGATGGCTTTTCTGGTGGCCAAGTTTTTGCGCACCACCATTCTTCGCGGCCCCAACACGCCGTTTTTGCTCGAACTGCCTCCCTACCGGCTGCCGACCTTGCGGGGGCTTGTGATTCACACCTGGGAGCGGGCATGGCTCTATGTTAGAAAAGCTGGCACCGTGTTGCTGGCGGTTTCGATTCTTTTCTGGGCGCTCATGAACTTTCCCCGGCTGCCCGCATCGAAGAAGGCGCTTTTCG
This sequence comes from Deltaproteobacteria bacterium, assembly GCA_021777755.1. Classification (GTDB taxonomy): domain Bacteria; phylum Desulfobacterota; class Syntrophobacteria; order Syntrophobacterales; family Syntrophobacteraceae; genus SbD1. The sequence continues at coordinate 12,959 of JAJYDE010000026.1, read as the reverse complement.
ATGCGCGGAAGCTGGCGTTTGCCGCACGAATTTCCGCGCCCGAGGAGAAGACTGTCGCGCAGAGGTCGGGTAGTCCTGCCGGCGCCGCGGCCCTGGAGACAATCGAGGCGGCCGAGAACCGTGCCGCCTTGAGGTACTCGTTTGCCGGGCGGATGGGACTTGCCCTGGAGCATATAACGCGTTTTTGCGGCTTCGACTGGCGAACCAATGTGGCCCTTGTCGGGGGGGTGGCCGGGAAGGAGATCGTGGTCTCGGTGCTTAGCACGGCCTATTCCATGGGGCGCACGGGCAGTGAGAAAACAGAGCCTCTTGGCGCTGTTTTGGCTGCCGATCCTGCCTGGAACCCCCTCGTGGCTTTTACACTGATTTTGTTTACAATGCTCTATGTGCCGTGCGTGGTGAGCGTGGTGTGCCTGGCAAAAGAGGCCGGAAGCTGGAGATGGGCCATGTTTTCCGTGGTGTTCAACACGTCGGTGGCTTTCGTGGTGGCCGTTCTCGTCTATCAGGGCGGGCGGCTGCTGGGAATCGGCATTTAGGAGGAGCCCGGAATGTGGCAGACAATCGTGACTCTTGTTTTGCTGGCAGGCGCGGCGGTATTTCTGGTGCGCCATTATCTGAGGGTGTACCGCACGGGAAACGATTCGGGGTGTACGGGATGTTCGTGTTCCGGGGCGTGCGGCGCGAAATTGGATGCGGACTCGACCCGCTCTTCGAGAAGTGAGGAGCAAAACCGCCAGGACCCCGGGTAGAGGAGTTGGCAATGCCTCGTCATATTCACGTGGCCTGCGGCATAATCGAGCGCGGCGGAATGGTGCTTGCCGCCAGGAGGGGCGCGGGAAAAGAGATGGCGCTCAAGTGGGAGTTTCCCGGCGGCAAGATCGAGTCCGGGGAGTCGGCCGAAGAGTGCGTGAGGCGCGAACTGCGGGAGGAGATGGGGATTTCGGTTGCCGTAAGGGCGGCTCTGCCTTCGAGCACGCATGACTACCCGGATTTTTCCGTGACCCTCTATCCGGTGGTGTGCGCCATCACCTCGGGGGAAATCGTTTTGAACGAGCACGCGGCCATAAAATGGCTTGCCCCCGAAGACCTCCCGGGGCTCGACTGGGCCGAGGCCGATTTCCCGGTGATCGACGACTATCTTGCCGGGGGCTGGAGCCTCGACACGGTTTCAGGCAAACCGGAGTCGAGTGAAGCTGACGGCTCCGGTCGAATGGGTTTCCGGACGGACACTATCTAAGCGCAACAGTGGAGGTGCGGGCCGCCGAATATCCGAAGTTGCCACGGTAGTGCGCCGGTGAGATGCCCAGGCAACGCAGAAAGGCCCTGCTCATAATTTCGGCACTCCCGAACCCGCAGGCCGAGGCGATCTCTTCAAGGCTCATCTCTGTTTGTTCAATACGGCGCCGAGCGGCTTCAAGACGTAATCGCTCGACATAACGGGCCGGAGTTATACCAAACTCCCGAACGAATGAACGCGCAAAATTGCGCGGACTCATGGCCGTGTGCTCGGCCAGGGTGTCAACCGAGAGTTCCCTGTCCAGGTTCTCGGCCATCCAAACCTGAAGTTCGAATAGTGAGCTTTTCCTCGTTGCCTGCGTGGAAAGTGAAACGCTGAACTGCGCCTGCCCTCCCGGCCGCCTCAGGAAAAGCACGAGACTTCGTGCGGCTGCAAGAGCCACTTCACCGCCATGATCCTGTTCGACAAACCCGAGCGCAAGATCCATCCCCGTTGTCACGCCCGCAGAGGTGTAGACGTTTCCATCCCGGACCCAGATCGGATTCGAATCAACCGCCACCCTTGGATATCTGGAGGCGAGTTCGCGAGCGCAGGCCCAATGAGTTGTAGCACTCCTGCCGTCGAGCAGGCCGGCTTCGGCCAGCAAAAATGCCCCGGTGCAAACCGAGCCCAGACGACGGACCTTGACCGCGATTTCTTGCAGCCATGCCAGAAGCGCTCCATCGCTTGTCGTGCGTGCTCCGGTTCCACCGACGACCAGCAGTGTATCCACCTCTTGTTGAACATCCCGGTAATGCCTGTTGGCAACGAGGGAAAGGCCGGTCAGTCCTGCAACTTTCAGTTCCGCCGTTGTGGTGACAAGCTCGGTTTCATAAGCGCGCGAAAAGATACCCCCCATGCGATTTACAGCATCGAACACCGCCATCGGCCCTGCGATGTCGAGCTCCATAGCCGGGGGAACGGCAAGCAGCACTATGTGCCGAACTTTGCCGGCGGCTTGCTTTTGCACGCCCATGGTAGTGGATTCAATGCTCAATGGCCCCCCCGGTTCGGGTGTTTTCGCAATTCTTCCCGAAGATAACAAAAGAACCTGGAAAGGAACACCCCGATTATGGCAGAAATAGTGGTCTATTTGTCATTCCAGACAAACCGTTCCAATGTTACAAAATATTTGTCGGTGCGATTGCGGCCCCGATCTGGAAAGTTTTCACCCTGGCTGAAATTCCAACGATTTCTTAAGTGAGGAGGCACCGATGGACATATCCCGGATATCACTGCGGCCCATGAGAGACGGCGATGTTTCCGAGATCGAGAACTGGCCTTCCTACAAGGATGCGTTTGCGCAAATGGATTATGCCTTGAGACAGAATGGATGGCTGGATGAGTATTTCAACAGGCCGGGGTCCTGGTGCTATGCCGCCCAAACCGATGCGGGAATCGTCGGTTTTGCCTTGTTGCTTACTCGCGGTGCCAAAGACGCGGAATTACGTATCGCCATACACCCCGAAAAGACACGGCAGGGGTTTGGAAGGCGGGTGATGATCTCTTTAATGGAGAAGGGTTTTTCCGAACTGGGATTGGACACAATCCACCTCGTGGTCAGAAAAAACAACTTCTCCGCCAAGAGGCTTTATGATCGGCTGGGCTTCATAAATCGTGGTGAATGCACACTCTTGATTCAAAATGTGTCGGTAGAGTTTTTCAAAATGGATATCCATAAACAGGAATTTCAAGGGGACGAGGAGTAAATCGATGAACACCGCATTGCTGCTTATTGACATGCAAAAGGATTACTTTCCCGGCGGGCGTATGGAACTTGGCGGGGCTAACGAAGCCGCCAAAGCGGCTGGTCGTCTGCTTGCGGATTTTAGAAAGCGGGAGTTGCCCGTGATTCACGTTCAACATATATCGAATCGTCAGGGCGCCGGATTCTTTCTAAGCGGTAGCGACGGCGTCAACTTTAACGAAAATGTCGCACCCCGTGAAAATGAAACCGTCATTCAAAAGAACTTTCCAAACAGCTTCAGGTCGACTGATTTGAATAATATCCTTCAAAAAGATGGCATCAAACAGATCGTTGTTTGTGGAATGATGTCCCATATGTGTGTCAACTCGACCGTAAGGGCGGCGGTTGACCTGGGCTATCGGTGCATTGTGGCCCATGACGCCTGCGCAACACGAAGCCTCGCTTTTCAAGGCGAGGAGATCTCGGCCGATTATGTGCATGCGGTCTCCATGGCCGCCTTGGATTCGCTTTACGCTCAGGTAATAACGGTCGACGAGGTCATCAACGGATTCTTCAGATAGTGGACATGCTCAAGGAGCATGAGGAACGGCCCTCGCGGAAGTCCGGCGAGGGCCGATTGACCGCTGCCCTGGACCCACGAGGGCGGGTCGCGTGGTAGCACCCGCCCTCGTGGCCCTTGGCAGGGCAAAGAGGCATGACACGGCATGAAAAACTGAAGGATTCGCGGTGGAATTGGTCGATCTGATCTTGGGGACCGACACACACAGCTCATCCATTTTCTGGTCACGAGTCATGGCGTGCGTTCATTCCGCCATCGGCAAACATGCGGACCTTACATTCCCGTACCTCCGAAGAACCATTGCAAGGCGCCTTCCTTAACTTTGTTCGCCGCGGCGCTACACTCGGTCATCTCCATTCCGCAGTCCTTCGCCATCCCTTTCTTGTTGCATTCGACGGAGGCCAGGTTTTGAGCGTCGAGCATCATTTTAGCGCCTTTTGCCGCCATCCGTTGTGCCTCGACCTTGTTGGTGGCCATCATCGGCTTGGCCTTGACCATCATGTCATAGCCGGTGCTCATCATTGTTTGACACTTCTGCAGTTCCGGGTCCTTCTTACCCATCATTTTTTCCATCTTGGCGGACATCGCCTTATTCGCACTCATCATTTGCTTTCCGCCAGTGATCATCTGATCCAAGGCCGATGTTGGAGCACCGCCAGTCTGCGCCCGGGCAAGCCCTGCAAAGCAGAAAGCGCCAGAGAACAGAAGAAGGGTCAAGGAAATAATGAGACTACGGCATTTCATAATGGCTCCTTTGATTTTGATGGAAATTGAAACTATTTCGATATTTTGCCGATTTGATATCCATTTTATCAATTGGCGCAATTCTGCAATCAGCCCCTTGCAATCACCCCCCCCCCCGTTTGGTTGTAACGGCCATGTCATTTGCATACGGTGGTGAAGATAATGATTCCGGCGCGGATCCGCAATCGGGCTGCCCGACAAAACTTCCAGTCCATGGTCGCGGCACTCTCGCTTTTGTTTGTGCAATCCCTGGCGGGAGCATTGATACCGGTGAGCAGGATCGGTCGTATAACGGGAGGGAAGCGGTCTACCTGCCTCCGGTGAGGCTGAAAAGAAGCACCGATAAAACGATCAGGGTAACTCCCACATAGACCCTGTCTTTCTGAATAAGAAACGAGACAACGGTGAAGGCCACACGCATGATGGGCGTGGCGATAAGGATGAGCAGACCGAGTTGGATAATTCCACGGCCGGACAAGGTGGTGGCCGTTTCGATGATTCCCCGTACGCTTGTGAGCTGTGAGGGTTCGCCCACGAAGATATGGTAGTTGGGCGTTTGTTCTTCGTGCCGTAACAGGTAGAACAGTCCTCCGGCAAGAACCGTCAGCGAAGAGATCACCACCCCGACCCTCAGCAGAATGCTGATGATCAAATCGACCTTTTCATCGGAGAGCGCGACTTTCTTGTCGCTCATGGCTAAATCCTTCCCGTCATGCCGTTATAGATCATTTCAACGCCCAGGTTCATTATAATCACGGCAAAAACAATGCGAAGAACCGTGGGCTTGGAATTGGCAAGGACCTTCGAGCCCAGCAGCGCCCCGGCCACAACGCCCAGCATGACCGGCATGGCAAGGCCCGGGTCGATGTATCCGCGGCTCAAATAAACGCCCGCGCTCGCCGCCGCGGTGACGCCGATCATGAAATTGCTGGTTGTGGTCGAAACTTTGAAAGGGATATGCATCGCCTGGTCCATGGCCAATACTTTCACGGCTCCCGAACCGATCCCCAGGAGTCCGGAAAGTCCGCCGGCAAGAAACATCAGGCTGAACCCGGTCGGGACATGGTGGACGTGATAGGGAACCGATACCTGCCCTTCCGGATAGGAGCTGTCAAGATGAAGGGAGTGGGCGAGAAAGTCCGGAGTGTCTTCTGCGTCTTCGGGGTCGGGTTCGTGGCCTCGAAAGGAAAGATAGGCGGAGTAGAGAAGCACGATCCCGAAAATCACCGCGATGACCTTGGTCGATATCAACGCCGCCAAGCCCGCCCCCAGAAAGGCTCCGAAGGTGGTCGCCATCTCCAGAAACATTCCGAGACGAATATTTGAAAAACCTTCCTTCACGTAAGCCGCCGCGGCTCCCGAGGAGGTGGCGATAACCGAGACGAGCGAAGCCCCTATGGCGTAGCGGATATCCACACCGAAGACCAGGGTCAAAAGAGGCACGATCACCACTCCGCCCCCGAGGCCGGTAAGCGCTCCAAGAAAGCCGGCCATAAGAGACCCTGAAAAGATGAACGCGGAAAACATCGTGGTGTCCATTCGGGATCAATCTCTCCATTGCGAAAATATTGGTGACAACAAAATTTATGGGGCAGATCCTTTGAAGACCCTTTTCAACTTCTTTTCTAAATCTTCCCGCGGCCCTTGTGTTCGTCTTCCTGAACTCTCGAATCTTCCCCGGCATAATTCGAGGGTCTTCAAGGACGACGCGGCTTCCTGACTTTGGATTATAAAGGGGTTTGCTCTCGATGGGAAAATATAGCACGCGCAGCGCGCCGGCGCAATTTCGGAAAAAACAAGCCCCTCCGGCTGGAACGGGTTTTCGGACGGAGGCTAATCTTGCGAGAGTCCGTAGCGTTTCAGGCGGCTCCAGACGGTCACGCGACTGATTCCAAGCAGCTGAGCGGCCTTGGACTTGTTGCCCCGGGCCTGGGCGAGGGCGTCCAGAAGCTGCTGTTTTTTCAGTTCCTGTTTGCAGGACTTCGCGATGCGCGGACTTACCGGGTTCTTATGGCCCAGCAGGTCCGAGGGCAGATGGACCGGCTGGATCAGCGGGTCGCCGCAGGTAGCGAAAATGTAGGCCAGAACGCTTTTCAGCTCACGCACGTTGCCGGGCCAGGAATAATGCAGGAGGATATCCATGGCTCCGTTTTCAATCCCCTGGATCCCGCTGCCCGTATTGGTTTTCAATTTTTCAAAGAACTGCTCGACCAGCACCGGTATATCTCCGATTCTTTCGCGCAGCGGCGGCAGATTGATGGGAATGGTATTGATGCGAAAGTAGAGGTCCTTGCGAAACCGGCCGGTTTCAAGAAGGCCGCGCAAGTCCTGGTTTGTGGCGGAGATAATGCGCACGTCAACGTGAACGGATCGGGAGTCGCCGACCCGTTCGATGGTCTTTTCCTCCAGGACCCGCAGCAGCTTGACCTGGATGGAGGGCGACAAGTCACCGATTTCATCGAGAAAAACACTTCCGCCCCGGGCAAGCTCGAATCTTCCGATCCTGTCGCTGTGAGCGCCCGTGAAGGCGCCTTTTACATGGCCGAACAGTTCGCTTTCCAGAAGGGATTCAGTCAAGGCGGCGCAGTTTACGTTGACCAAAGGATTTTTGTTTCGACGGCTCAGTTGATGAATGGCGCGGGCAACCAGTTCCTTGCCCGTTCCGCTTTCCCCCAGAATGAGCACGGGGGCCTCTGAGCGGGCCGCGCCCTCGATAATTCTGAAGATCGGCTGCATGGCGTCCGAAATTCCAAGCATTCCGTGGAAGGAACCCTTGCTCACGGTTCGGAGGCTGAATTCGGCTATTCGGGGATTGCTTTGAACCATCTCGGTTACATCGGTAATCGTTTCGACAGCCCCGAGCAAGGTTCCGTCGTGGTCTTCAAGCAGGGAAGCGTTTTTTAGAACATGGACAAAAGTCCCGTCCTTTCTCATTATGGTGCAGCGGCGGGAATCGACTTCGCCGGTTCGCATCAGAACGCACCAGTGCCGGCCGCCCTGGGACCGTTCAAGATTGAACAGGCTGCAGTTGAGCACCGAACACTTCCGATCGATCAATTCTTCTTCGCCGTATCCGGTAAGATTGGCAAGCGCAGGGTTTACAGCGACTATGCAGCCTTCCTTGTCAACGATCATCACACCATCTTTGATGCTGCCGACGATCGTTTCCCAGTATTTTTCGAGCTTGGCGCCCAAGGGAGGCTTCTTTGACGCATTCAATGTTTAGCACCTGTTAAATTTTAACTCCGGGCCCACTCCAACCTTCCGGCGGAAACGCCGGCGGAAAAAACCCTCAAGGGAAGCTCGTTTTTTAACCGCCTGACATGCGGCCTGACTTTGGAAGAAATTTCCTTGAGTATACATAACTCATATCAGAGAATTTTAGTAGGAAAATTGTGTTCGCAACCGGGTCTTGCCGAGGAGGGTATGAAGCCGGGTGATCTGTTCCGGGAAATCGGGGGGCCTACGCGAGAAGCGTTGAGGCCGATCGCCGGTACCAACTCATGTCGGGCCCTTTGAGGGCGTGATCGTGAATTTTCTTACCTCCAGCCCTTCCACTTGCACCAGGACCACCTTTCCCGTGTGTTTACAAACAACTCCCTGTCGTAGTCCAAGTTCCCGACATGCCTCAGGACTCCAAGGCGGCTCAACTCCTCCACCGCCAGAACCAGTTCTTCGGTTGAGGCGTTCCATGAGGGGAGTATCGCGTTCAGAGTGGGGCGTTGTCCTTCTTCGATTTTGGAACAGATAAGAATGTAGAGAGATGTCGCCGTAAGGCCGGCGTTGAATTCGAAGATCCTTGTGTCCATCTGTCTGCGATGAAAATCACACCTTGTCCCGTCGTGCGCCATGGGGCTCTCCTTTCTCCCGATCCTGAGATGGGATGAAACGGCTTCCTATACGCAATCAACACGGGGCCGCCAACCGGCCGACTTCACCACCCTTTCCGCAAGCGTGTCCATCATCTGTCCGGGAACCGAAGCTGATCATCGGCCAGTCCGTAGCGTTTGAGACGACTCCAGACGGTTACCCGGCTTATCCCGAGGATTTCGGCCGCCCTGGATTTGTTTCCCCTTGCCTGGGCAAGGGCCTCGACAAGCTGCTGTTTTTTGAGTTCCTGCATGCGGGACTTCCCCGGGTGCGGACTCGGGGCCGGATGCCTGTAGCTCAACAGATCCGAGGGCAGATGCACCGGTTGGACCAGCGGGTCGGCGCATATGGCGAAAACATAGGCCAGAGCGCTTTTGAGCTCACGCACATTGCCGGGCCATGGATATTGCTGCAAGATATCCATGGCGGCCTTTTCGATCCCTTGAACGGCGCTGCCCGTTTGGGTTTTCAATTCTTCAAAGAACTGCTCCACGAGCACCGGTATGTCTCCGACTCTTTCACGCAGCGGCGGCAGCTTGATGGGGATGGTATTGATACGAAAGTAGAGATCTTTGCGGAACCGGCCGCTTTCGAGAAGGCCGCGCAGATCCTGGTTTGTCGCGGAGATAATGCGGACGTTGACCGGCACGGGCCGAGACTCGCCGACCCTTTCGATGGTTTTTTCCTCCAAGACCCGCAGAAGTTTCACCTGGATGGACGGAGACAGATCCCCGATTTCATCGAGAAAAACACTGCCCCCCCGGGCAAGCTCGAATCTTCCGATCCTGTCGCTGTGAGCGCCCGTGTAGGCGCCTTTGACATGGCCGAAGAGTTCGCTTTCGAGCAACGATTCACTCAAGGCGGCGCAGTTGACGCTGACCAGGGGCTTCTTGCATCGCTTGCTCAGTTGGTGAATGGTGCGGGCAACCAGCTCCTTGCCGGTCCCGCTCTCGCCCAGAATGAGCACGGGGACCTCGCAACGGGCCGCGCTTTCGATTATCCTGAAAATCGGCCGCATGGTGTGCGAAATGCCGATTATTCCGTGAAAGGAGCCCTCGTGGACCAACTGGTGGCGGAAGCTCGTGGATTTTGAGTCGCTTTCCACCATCTCCGTGAGGTCGGTGATCGTTTCCACGGCCCCCAGCACCTCGCCGTCTTGGTCTGCAAGACGGGAGGCGTTTTTCAGTACCGGGACGAGCTTGCTGTCCTTTCTCATGATGGTGCAGCGTCGAAAGTCCACCTCGCCGGTGCGCATCAGCACACACCAGTGCCGTCCGCCCTGAGCCCGCTCAAGATTGAAAAGGCTGCAGCCGAGGACCGAACATTTCTGGCCGATCAGCTCTTCCTCCCTGTAGCCGGTAAGCTCGGCGAGCGCACGGTTTGCAAAGACTATGCAGCCCTCCTTGTCAACGATCATCAGGCCATCTTTGATCCCGCCAACGATCGTTTCCCAGTGTTTGCCAAGCTCCGAACCCAAGGGCAGCTTCTTCGATGCTTTCAAACTCAACCACCTGAAAGGCCTGAGATCAAAACAGCCTTTAGTCCCGAGTTAAATCCCGATGGGCCTAACACCCACCATATCGACCTTGCTCGCGCATTTACGTTTTGTGTGGTCGGACCCAACAACCGGTTGGAAGTGCTCCATCAAATCACTCCTTCCAGCAGGGCGTCCAATTGGGCCATTACCTGGTTATCCGAGTAATTTCCAAGCACAATGGCCTTGGCCGGGCATTCGGATACGCAGACTCCGCAGCCCTGGCAAAGGGCCTCATTAATCCGGGAGGCATAATTTTCTTCAATTTTCGGAACACCGAAGGGACAGCATCGCACGCACACCTGGCAGGAGGCGCACAAGTCGGCATCAACATGAGCCACGACTCCGCCGATCGTCTGGCTGGTGGAGGCCAGAAAGGTCCCGGCCCGGGAGGCCACGGCCAAGGCCTGCGCTATGGTCTCGGTTATGAGCTTGGGAGCGTGGGCGAGACCGCACATGAAAATACCTTCCGCGGCGAACTCCACGGGCCGCAGCTTTGCGTGAGCCTCGGTGAAAAAGCCCTCCGGGTTTCGCGGCAGCTTGAGCATGCCCGCCAGTTGATCGTTATTGGCGGGCAGGGCCGCGGCGCTAAGGATCAGCGCATCGGCCTCCACTCGAACCGGGCGGTTCAAAACGTGGTCATTGAACTCGACACTCAGACTTTGGCCATCGACGCTCACAAGCGGTTCCTTGTCGCGATCGTAGCGGGCAAAGACGATGCCCTGGCGCCTGGCCTCGGTGTAGTAATCTTCAAGCAGCCCGTAGGTCCTCATGTCGCGATACAAAATGACAACCTGCATTTCAGGGTTCATTTTCTTCAATTCCAGGGCATGCTTGACCGCGCTCTGGCAGCAGACGCGGCTGCAGTTTGGATTTTGCTCGTTTCGCGACCCGACACACTGGACCATGACCGCCCGTTTCCACCCTGAAACATTTGCGGGCTCTTTGCGGATCAGTTCATCGAGTTGGAGCTGGGTCATGACTTTGCTGCTGAGGCCGTAGCCGAACTCTTTGGGCGTATACTCGCGGCCCCCTGTTGCGACTATGGTGACCCCGTGGCCGATCTGCACGGTTTGCCCTGAAGCCGAATCTATGCGGCTAAGGAAATTGCCCTTGTAGCCCGAAAATTCAGCAAGCCGGGCCTGCGTGAAAAGGGTGATCCTGTTATCGGCCCGAACTTCCTTGATCAGTTCATCGACAAACTCGGCAACGTTATTTCCCTCTATGGTGTGGCCGATTCCACGGCACAGGCCGCCGGGTTCGCTTTCCTTTTCAATTACGGCAACCTGGAAACCTTGGCGCGCAAGCCCGAGCGCGGCGCTAAGACCTGCGACGCCCCCTCCGATCACAAGACCCGTCTGGACGATATTTAGCGGCGTTTCAACCAGGGGGGCCAGCAAAGAGACCCTGGCGACCGCCATGCGGACCAGATCCTTGGCCTTTCGGGTGGCCGAAGGTTTGTTGTCGCTGTGGCACCAGGAATCCTGGTTGCGGATGTTGGCCATCTCGAACAGGTACTTGTTGAGCCCGGCGTTCATCAGGGTTTCCTGGAAAAGCGGCTCATGAGTCCTGGGCGTACAGGCGGCCACCACGACACGGTTGATTCCCTGCTCGCGGATGACCCGGGCTAGAGTTACCTGGGTATCCTGAGAGCAGGTAAAAAGATTTTCCTCAACGTAGACCACGCCGGGAAGCGAGCGGGCGTAGTCCCTCAGTTCGGACGTGTTGATCGTGCCGGCGATGTTGGTCCCGCACCGGCAGACGAAAACGCCGATCCTGGGCGGTTCCATGCTCATTTTGGACTCGACGGGCTTTTCCTTGATCTTTGCAACCGACCAGCGGGTCTGCGTCAAAAGCCCACTGGCCGCACAGGCCGCCGCCGAGGCTTCCATGACCGACTGTGGAATGTCCTTGGGGCCCTGGAAGGCGCCGCACGCGAAGACGCCCTCGCGGGAAGTGTTGACGGGAGTAAACGGGGCGGTTTTGACAAACCGGCTGTCGTTTAATTCGATTCCCAGGCGCCGGGCCAGTTCCATTGACCGCTCTCCGACTTCCAAACCCACCGAGAGAACAACCATGTCGAACTGCTCGACACTCATGTTCCCGTTTTCATCCGCATAGGAAATCGAGAGGTTTCCATCCCCGGCCGGATCGATCGTGTGAACGCGGGCCCGAATGAAGCGGACCCCCTGCTGCTTGGCCCGGTTGAAATATTTTTCATAGTCCTTGCCGAAGGTGCGCATGTCCATGTAGAAGACGGCGGTGTCAAGACCATCCTTGGAGTGCTCCTTGGCGATCATTGCCTCTTTGATCGCATAGGTGCAGCATACTCCCGAGCAATATTTGTTCGCCCCCTTGCGAATGTCCCTTGAACCAACGCATTGGAGCCAGGCTATTTTCTTCGGCTCCGTCTGGTCGGAGGGACGCAGGAGATGCCCCTGGGTGGGGCCGGATGCCGAAAGGATGCGCTCCAATTCCATCGAGCTGATGACGTTGGGAAATTTGCCATAGCCATAGTTGTCCATTGCCGAGGGATCGAAGGGATCGAAGCCCGAGGCCGCGATGATCGCCCCGACGTTTACCGTCATCTCTTCGGGCTTGTCATCGTGAACGGGGGCTTTGGCCACGCAGGCTTCCACGCACTGCATGCATTCACTGCAGACGCCGCAAGCCAGGCAGCGAGCGGCCTCCTCAAGGACCTGCTCCTCCGTGAACCCCAGTTGAACTTCCTTGAAGTTCGACGTGCGCGTTTCGGGAGAAAGTACCGCCATTTTAGCCCGAGATTTCAGGACGATGCCCTCCATGGGGACCTCGGCGACCGCGTTCCACTCCTTCTGGCGCCCTTCCGCGAGATCCTCGCCTGTTATGAATCGGCCGATGGAAATCGCCGCCTGCTTGCCCGCGGCTATGGCTTCGATCACGGTCTTGGGACCGCTCACAGCGTCCCCGCCCGCAAAAATATCCGAATCATGGGTCTGGAATGTCAGCGGATCGACCGTCATCGTCCCCCAGTCGCTTAGCCGGCAAGCACATTCTTCGGTAAGGCAGGCCCAGTCCGACTCCTGCCCGATGGCCGCAATTACCGCATCGACCTCCATGATGAATTCCGAGCCCTTGATGGCAACCGGCCTTCTGCGGCCGCTGGCATCCGGTTCGCCAAGTTCCATCCGGACGCATTCAACGGCCTTGACGCGCCCGTTTTCCCCGATAATGCGCCGGGGATTGGCGAGGGTAATGATCTCGATGCCCTCTTCGCGACATTCGTCGA
>JAJYDE010000077.1 GCA_021777755.1 Deltaproteobacteria bacterium | reverse complement strand
CGATCATAAAAATTCTTTTCAGAAAAATCTTCGCAAAACCGATTTGTGTAATGTATCTTTGTTCGGCTTTTGTTTTCATTGGAAAAATTATTCCCCGGAATTGACATTGGAGATCGGTTATGGATGTAAGGTTGATAAACCCGTTTCTCACCGCGGCAATGCACGTACTCAAGACAATGGCTGGAATGGATGTCAGTCCCGGCAAACCCTTCCTCAAAAAAGACGACCGCGCAACAGGCGACGTCTCGGCCATAATCGGCATCACCGGAGTGGCGAGCGGATCGATGGCCCTTGTCTTTACCGAAAAATGCATTCTGGCTATTGTCTCAAGCCTTCTGGGAGAAAATATCACCGAGTTGAACCATGAGGTAAGAGACGCGGTGGGGGAACTTACAAACATGATCTGTGGTGACGGCAGAAGGCGGCTTGCCGAGGAAGGATTCAGCCTCCAGGCGGGAATCCCTACCATAGTTTCAGGCAAAAATCACAGCATAATGCATTTTGCCGACGGCCCGCGTCTTGCCGTCCCCTTCCAGACCGCAAACGGCGACTTCATGATCGAAGTTGCCTTTTCCAATAAGTAATATCTCGAAAAACAGTTGAATCGGACTCGGACAGATTTGCCCGGAAAAATTTCAGGACGAGTGGGGGAAACCGGTAAAACGGTCTCCCATGCCGGCGCGCTGGAAACACTCCTTGGCCTTCTCCGAATATCCGCGCAGCTTGTATACGGCGCGCAGCCGAGCCCAGCTTACCGGTTCGATTTCCCCGAAACGGAGCGCGGCCTCGAATGCAAGGTGGGCAAATCCAATGTTTTCGTAGGCGAAAGCCTTGGTGCCCAGAAATTCCCAACTCCTGGCCCGCCCGGCTTCCGAGGAGTTTATAAGATCGAGCGCGCCCTTTTTCTCATTTAAGCAATACAGGCTGTAGGCTATGTGGAGGAGCACTTCGGCGTCGTTGGGCAGTGGCTGGGTGGGATAGAGATTGGGGACATATTTTTTCCCGTAGACGTTACGGAGGGCGTCGATGGCCTGCCGGTGCATCCCCATGCGCTGATAGAGTATTCCCATCTGGTAGCTGTGCAAAGGTTTGCCCGCGACGAGGCTTCCCAACACCGTCAGGTTTCGAAGGCACCTGTCACGATCTCCCGTCTCGCAGGCGATTTTGGCCTGAAGCAGGTAAGCCTCCGGGATCAGGTGATGATTGTGGCTCTCCTTCTCGAAACGCTCCAGGGCCTCGGTCAGGCACTGCATGGCCTCCTCTTTTCGCCCCAACGGCGCATAGGTCAATGCCAGGCTGAAAAGCATTCCTCCGTCCACTTCCCCTTCGGCCCTCTGCTTTTCCATCATGGTCATATTGCGCACGGCCTTGACCATCCGAGCCTCATTGGTCATATAGCCCAGGTGTACGATCGTGATATCTTTTGCCACAAACTCGCAACCGGCCTCCATGACGCTTTCAAAGGCCTGCTCGTGTACCGGCTTTTCAAATCGTATGCCTTCGGCTATGGGGAAACACCTCAATTGATAACAGGAGGTCGGCTCCATATTCTCCTGCCGGTTTTGCAGAATGAACCAAAAGGCTTTCCTGCCGTCGAATTCGGCTTTAAGAGATTCGATGAGTCGCTGGTTTTGCGGATCGATCCTGTCATCGGCGTCCACCCAGAGGTGATAGCTCCTGGTGGCCTTGGACATTGCGAAATTGCGGGCGGCGGAAAAATCATTTATCCACTCGAAGTCATAGACCAGGGGAGTAAACCGGGCGGCAATTTCTTTGGTGTTATCCGTCGAGCCGGTATCGACAACGATCAGTTCATCCGCAAAGGAGGTGAAATCGGCCAAGGCGTCAGCGATATTGGCCGATTCGTTTTTTACGATCATACAGACCGAAAGGCCGGGGGCTTTGATCATCATCAGTCCTTACGCGGAATCGGCGGCTCCATGGTCGCACAAATCAATCGGCCCGCTCTCCATTTTTTTCCTCCAAGGCTTTGACCATCCGCAAAGTTTTTGCGTGGGCGGGATCGATGGCAAGCACTCTGTCCAATACGCTTCGAGCCTGCTCCTTCTGGTCCACGGCACTGTGCAGGCAGGCCAGGAGGTAAAGCGAATCGGGCGCCCGAGGATTTATCCCGAGGGCTTTTCCCAATGCTTCGAAGGCTCCGCTCAGATCCCCGGCATTGAGCAATTGCTCGGCCGCATTCCGGTAGATGTCGGCAACACCGCTCGCAAGGCCCTCAGGCTTCCAGGAAGGGCGCACGCTCTGCCGGATAAGAGCTTCAAATTCCTCCCATGCCTTGACATCCGCTGGAACCCGACGCAGATATTCCCGATATACATCGATGGCCGCATCGACCTGGGCCGCCAGGACCAGGCCGCGCGCGCTGTTTATGAGTACCTGTTCATCTTCGGGATCGAGATCGAGGGCCTTGTGAAAATTTTTGAGCGCCTCGATGGTTTTCCCGCTCACAAGATCGATAACACCCAAATTGTTGTATGCCTGGCCAAAACGCGGGTCTTCTTCGATAGCCATCTCAAAACAGGCCCTGGCGTGGGAGACGTTTCCCCGCTCGTAGCGGATTTCACCCTGCCGGTTGAAAAACTCCGCGGCCTCGGGCGAGCCCTCCCGCGGCGTCTTCATGGAGAGTTCGTCGAGCCGGGCGATCATATCCACATCTCGCGGATTTTTCTCCAGGTAGGCATCGAGCACTTCTTTTGCAAAATCCTCTTTCCCGAGCGCGGTGAATACACTCGCACACTCGAGCACCGTGTCCCGATCACCGGGTTGAAGCTCAAGGGCCTTGGAAAGTGAACTCAGGCTATCCTCATGCTTGCCCTGCCAACGGTAGACGGAACTCAATTTCGTGTAGGCCAAGGCGTTGAACGGATCAGCTTCGATCGCGCCGTTAAAGCAGCTTTCCGCCTCGCCGTGGTTGCCAATGCGAAGCGCCTCTTCCCCCCTCGCCATCCAATCCTCAGCAGATCTCTGTTCGAAACCCGTCTCCCACAAGGCCATTTTTATGGGCTCCCCTTCGGTTAGCTTTTCCGATCGGACATCCGACAGTCAACAGATCAAAGTTTTCGCCAGTTTTTTGACTTTGCGAGCTCCCCCGTCCGGAACGTGAGACAGGCTTGCCGCCAGCCGGCGCCGACTCCCACAGGGTATCGGGAACTCTTTCCGGCCGGCCCTTACCACTTGCAAGATATCAGCCAGGTAACAAAGAAAACGGAAAAACAACCGCAAAATCTCATATCCCCGCTCTTACGGACCTCGGCAGCCGCAAAAGGCTCAACCGCCTCCCCCAGGGTTTTGATTCTTAATCTTCAGGGCAGCCTGGTAGACGATCCTGCGTGGAAGGCCGAAGCGGCGGACAATTGCCTGGACGGCCTCCTTGGAGGTCAGCCCACCTGCGAGCAGCCTGTCAAGCTCTTCTTGCCATGGCTCGGGTTTCGTTGCCCCCGGCCCGATCCCGGATGATTCCGAATCGGTCGGCCAAAGCCCTGGCTGCCGGTCGCCCCCCGGGGCCGCCCCTTCGACCACCAGGGCGACCTCGCCCCTGACTTCACCCTCGAAATGGGAAAGAGCTTCGCTCACCCGGCCCCGGAAGATTTCCTCGTGCACCTTGGTAAGCTCCCGCGCAACCGCCGTTTTCCTGTCCCCCCAGTGCTCCTCGATATCCTTGAGGGTCCTGAGCAGCCTCTTGGGCGCTTCATAGACTATCAAAGTCATTTCGATCCCCGCGTATTTTTGGAAAAACCGGCGCCTTTCAGCCCCCTTCGCGGGAGGAAATCCGAGGAAGACAAAAGGCTGCGCGGGCAGGCCGGAAACCACCAGGGCGGCAATAAGGGCCGTTGGGCCCGGAATGGTCACGGGTTCGATTCCCCGCTCAAGCGCGGCTTCAACAAGCAGTCTTCCGGGATCCGATATGCACGGCGTACCGGCGTCGGTGACCAGGGCCACCGTCTTGCCCGAAAAGATCTTTTCGAGCAGGTCGGCGCCGCGGGCAATCGCGTTATGTTCGTGATAGCTTATCGTGGGCTTATGGATTTCGAAGTAGGAGAGAAGTTTCCGTGTGCGGCGGGTATCCTCGGCGGCAATCAAATCAGCCTCCCGAAGGGTCTCGAGCGCTCTTAGCGTCATGTCCCCGAGGTTTCCTATCGGCGTGGCGACGATGTAGAGCTTTCCTTTTCCAACCTCTTTGGAATCATCCGGGTTCAAAAGGCATCCGTTCTAATGGTTCGCCAATGCTCGCGAGTTCCTTAATGCCCATTGACGATCCAGTCCATTTCGGGTTTGCGATCGTTTTATCCGAGGGCCACCGACATCAAAGCGCATGCAGAAGTCGGCCGGCACCATTTGTTTTAGATACCAGAGCGGCGCCTTTGTCAACCGTCACAACGCCCGACTCATTCCTTTGGCCATCGCGGGCCATGGCAGGCTGTTGCCAGGCTTGCAACTTTTCCACCAAAAAGAGATAATAGTTCAACAGTCGGATTTCAGACAGCTTGAACTAACGACAGTGGAGACATCCATGAAAACCGGCCCTGACGATCTCTGTCCATGCGGCAGCGGGAAAGAATTTCTGAATTGCTGCGCCGATAAGCTCAATGCCGATGTCCATCGGTTCAACTCTGAGGATGCAATGCGCGAAATCAGAGAACTGCTCGAGGGGCGCGACTTCGCCTCGCTCGAGGAGGCCAATGCATTCCTGAGCGAGTATACACAAGAGCGCAACAGGGTGCTCAAGGATGAATTCGATGGCCTCTCACCGGAGCAGATGCACCGTTTTTTGCACTTCCCATTCGAAACGCCCGAATTGGTCGGTTTCGCGTCCCGCCTTGACACTTCCCCCGAAGCTCCGATTCTTACCCTCTTCAACCTGCTGGTTGAAGGACTTGGCGATCAGGGTGCAAAAGCGACCTCCACAGGCAATCTCCCTCGCAAGCTGTGCAGGGACATTGCCATGGCATATATGGGAGAGGAAAAATACGGGAAAATTTACCGTTACGGCGAACTACGTTCGGAGCCCGAATTCTTCGACCTGCACCTCACCCGACTGATCTCAGGGTTGAGCGGATTCATCAGGAAGAACAAGGGGAAGTTTGTCGTCAGCTCCGGGTGCCGGAAGCTTATGAGCAAACATGGGCTTGCGGGCATTTACCCGAGACTTTTCCGGGAATTTACGACAAGATACAATTGGGCTTACCGGGACAATTGGCAGCAAGTCCCCTTGATCCAGCACTCCTTTCTGTTCACTCTTCATCTGCTTAATAGGCACGGGAGCGACTGGCAATCGAACCTGTTCTATGAGGACTGGTTCATCCGCGCGTTTCCGTCGATTTTGCAGGAGGTTTCGCCTATTGGAGAGTATTACTCGGCGGAGCAGGTCTTGCGCAGATGCTATTCACTGCGCTGCCTCGAAAGCTTTGCGGGCTTTCTCGGACTGGTGGAGATTCAAAGCGAAGCAGACAAACCACATCGCGATTTCCGTCTTAGAAGGCTCCCGCTCCTAAATCACGTGGTTCAGTTTCATTTGTGAGCAAAGGTTTGGCTGAAAAGAAAAAACCGGCGGTTCCTTCTTAATCATCGGGGTTCGAATGCACCGACTATCCAGTTTATTTCAGGTTTTTCGCCCTGCCACCTGATCGCGACGACGTCAAAGCGCATGAGTGCGTCCGCTGGCCCTCGCTCTTTCAAGTACCACAGGGCCGCTTTGGTCAAGCGTCTGAATTTATGAACCGTCAGGGATTCCTCGGGGCTGCAAAACTCGTCCGACAGCCTGGACCTAACTTCCACGAACACAATGATCTTGCCCTCTTTTGCTATCAGGTCGATTTCACCGGCAGGACACCGGAAGTTTCGCTCGAGGATTTTGAGTCCGCATTTTGAAAGGTGTTCCGCTGCGATTCTCTCGCCCTCTTTTCCCTTGCTATAGCGGCTTGCCGTCATCGGTCTCGCACCCGCAAACCCCCTTGAAAGTGACCCTGTGAACCGAACAGGGTCCAAAATTGCGCAAAGCCTCATAATGGCGGGCTGTGCCATAGCCCTTGTGAGAATCGAACCCGTACAGGGGGAATTCCTCGTGTAACCGGCACATGAGCCTGTCACGGTGGACTTTGGCGATGATCGAAGCCGCCGCAATGGAAACGGAAAGAGCGTCCCCGTGAGGGATGCCTTTTTGATCGATTAAGAGGGGAAGTTTGTAGGGGCCGTCGATTAAAAGAAAATCGGGTGCCACCGCCAATTGCTCAACCGCTTGCCTCATGGCCAGAAAAGTAGCCTGCAAAATGTTGATGCGATCAATCTCAGTGTTACTCACAAGGCCGATCCCGACAGCCAGGGCGCGCGCGTTGATTTTTTCGAAAAAGGCTTCTCTTTGATCCGGGGATAGCTTTTTGGAATCGTTTATCCCCGGAAGACGAACGCTTTTCGGCAGAATTACAGCGGCCGCAACCACCGGCCCGGCAAGCGGGCCGCGCCCCGCCTCGTCTATTCCGCAAACGCGGCAAAAACCCTTCCGGCGGGCATCCCGTTCATGAAAACGCATATCGACCACAAGCGATTCGCACATAAGCCTCTGCATCAATTTTTCCTCTGGAGCACCCGAGCCAAACCGCCATATTCAAATCCGGCGGTTTGAAAGATATATACCCATTTCGATCGACTGAGCAAGGCGAGATTGGAGCCGGCCGCTTTTGGCAATCAACCCGTCCCCGACGCTTCGAACAGCATGTCCACGAAAGCCTTCCTGTAAGAGACCAGGGCCATTTTCCCCCTCATGATCAGCGCTATTCGCTCCGGAGCGAAAATATGCCCCAAAGGCAGAAACGCAAGCTTTCGCTCCTTCAGGGCCGCAAGCCCCTTCACGATTCTAGCCGGCGACACCCCGATTCCCATTTCCACATAAACCGAGGTCAGCTCGATGTTGGAGGACTCCATCGCTATTCTGTGGCTCAGCCCCCGGTCCCTCAGTTTTTCCTCCAGCGGGGCTCGTCCGAAGTGGGCCACATCCTTGGGCGGACATATCAGAGGATAGCGGGCGATATCACGCAGGCCTACGCGCTTTAACGAGCAAAGAGGATGCCCGGCCGGCACCAGAAGAACCGTCTGAACCTCTTTCCATGCCCTTGCGATCAGCCCTTTTGGCACCGCTTGCTCCAGGGCGAATCCAAAATCGACGGCCCCCGTTCGAACAAGTTCGATGACGCTCTCCTGCCGGCGATCCAGCAAGGTCAGTTCGACGCCGGGAAACGTTTCTCTGTAATTTCTTACCAGTTCGGGGAAAAGATGGTAGAGGGTGGTAAAAGGCGCGGCAAGCCTCAGATTTCCCCTGTTTCCTTTCTTTAATTCCTCCATATCTTGCCTGAAACCCTCAAAATCGCTCAGGGCTTTTTCCGCGAAAACCAGAAAGCGCTCCCCCTCGGCGGTTAGCTCGATAGTGCCTCGACCGGCCCTCTCAAACAAGGAGCACTCGAACTCCCGCTCAAGGGATTTGATTTGCTGACTTAGCGCCGACTGGGTCCGGAAAGTGGCCTCCGCCGCCCCGGTAAAACTTTTGAGGCGCGCCGCGTGGTAGAATCCAAGGATCTGCTGCCATTCCATGCATTAGCTCCGCTAATTCAAATTCAAAAAAATATTAATTTGATTAAGCTGGACCGCTAGCATAGGATCGATTGAAAAGCAAGAAGAAGCATGGCGGCGCGAACCCGCGGCCAGAGGCAAAAACATAAGAGATGGAATAACAGGAGAAGGTCATGAGAGAAACCCTGCGGCCTGGACTTACCTTCGAATTCGCTTTCCGGATTCCGGAAAATAAAACGGTCCCCCATCTTTATCCCGAATCAGCCGAGTTTCAACAAATGCCCCGGGTTTTCGCAACGGGGTTCATGGTGGGCCTTTTTGAATGGGCGTGCATCAGGTTTGTAAATTCCCACCTTGACTGGCCGCAAGAGCAGACCGTTGGGACGGGGGTAAATTTCAGCCACCTCGCCCCCACCCCGCCGGGACTCACCGTAACGGTTCGGGGAAAATTGACCGAGGTTGACGGCAGAAAACTCACCTTCGCGCTCGAAGCCCACGATGGAATCGATCCAATCTCCGAGGGGACCCACGAAAGGTTTGTAATCGATGCGGCCAAATTCAGCCTGAAGGCGGCTTCAAAGGCGAAAGCACAAAACTCGGCTTTATAGATCACAGGTGTGACGAATGCACCAGCGGCTCCTCGGAAATAATCGCGGCATCGCCCTGGCTGGAGGTGGATATTCACGGTATCAGTAGTTATATTATTTCATAATTTGAGCCTCGCCACTTCCATGGCCGCCAGGGCGATTCCTCCGATCCCGGACTCAAGGGGGGGCGGGGAGATGATTTTTCCGTAGACCAGGCGACGGGCAAATCCGATGAGCCCTCAAGACAAAGACCGGGCATTTCCGGCCGCTCCTTGCGCCACCCTGCCGAAAAATCGCGGCTCCGGACGGTATGCATTCTATTTTGTCCTTCTCTTCATCGGCCTCTTCCTATTCGCCTTTCCTCTCAAAGCTCTCATCGCAATGTCTCTTAAGTCGCAACTCTATAACTACATACCCGCCATCTATTTTTTAAGCGCCTATTTTTTGGTAAGCGAGCGCGGAAGGATTTTCTCTCACTCGCGCCATGCTTTCGGTTGCGGACTTTCGGTGGTTTCTCTAAGCGCGGCGGCGGCCGTTACAGGACTACTCCTCGGGGCTCGGTTGGCGCCAGGGGACTATCTGTGCATCATGGCCGTTTCCTTCTGGCTTTACCTCACGGGAGCTTTCATAACCTGTTTCGGCCTCGAGGCTTTTAGCAAGGCGAGTTTCCCCCTTGCACTGCTTCTGTTGACGGTCCCCCTTCCGTCTCGACTTTTAAGCGTAATCATCGTGCTCCTGAAGACTTGCTCCTACAAGACGGCGGCTTGGCTTTTCCACCTTCTCGGACTATTCCCCGTTGAGCAAGGGTTCACCTTCTCGTTTCCCCCAATTTCCATCAAGGTGGCCAATGCGTGCAGTGGAATACATTCATGCCTGTCTCTGGTTATCACGGCCCTTCTAGGCGGGCATCTATTTCTGCGCTCGAAATTGAACCGGGTCTGGCTTATCTTATGCGCGGTCCTGATCGCCACCTTCAACAACGCTGTTCGAATTGTCGCCCTGACACTTGCGGCCCTCTACATAGATCCCGATATCCTTTCCACCGCTTGGCACAGGTATGCGGGGATCCCGGTCTTCGCTCTGGCCTTCGCGTGGCTGGCGATGATTGTCCTATTTATGCAAAAAATGGAGCGAAGGAAAATAGCGCCGCGGGCGCGTGAAGGGGGGGTAGACTAACAGCCGGCGCAGTGGCCGGGTTTCTCCCGAGGAGGTCCTCGAACCGAAGGATGCGCGGGCGACCAGGAGATGATCCCGAAGATCGGTGGCGGGAACTGAACTGGGCAAAGCGGGCCGGGCTCAACAGCCCGGCCCGCCGAAAACCCTTCGACAAGGGGGTGTCTAGCCCTTTACCACTTCCCGCTTTTCGCGAATTCTTGCCGCCTTGCCCACCCTCTTTCGCAGGTAGTACAGACGGGCCCTGCGCACACGGCCTCTGCGCAAAATCTCGATTTTTTCCACCTGGGGCGAATGAATCGGAAAGATGCGCTCGACGCCAACTCCGTAGGAGACTTTGCGGACGGTAAGGGTAGCGCCCATTTTGGCCCTGTGGGTGCGAATCACCACCCCCTCGAACACCTGGATGCGTTCCTTGTCTCCTTCACGGATTTTAACATGCACCTTGACCGTGTCGCCAATCCGAAAGGCCGGGATATCGAAGCGCATGTTGTCACTTTCGATCATTTGCAGCATACTCATTGCCATTTTTTCATTCCTCCATCAATTCGGTCTTCCCAGCAACCGGTCCATCAGAATGGAAGCGGCGGAGCGTACCGGAAGGTGATTGTATCCATCGACGCCGACAATTGGATCGAGGACGGCGTCGGCGATATCGAAAATCTCCGGGGCAAGGCCCCAGCCCGTTCCAAGAACAAGCAAAAAAGAGCCGTTTTCACTTTCAAGCAACTGCCTGGCCCGGCTGTGAGCCAGCCCGTTACCTTTGCTTTGTGCGGAGGTGGCCCAGATGACCGGAGGCTTCCCCTGCGACCGTGCCAACTCCTCGATGACCGCCCGAAGGCTCTCCACAACCTTTAGGAGCTTGAGCGCCTCGCGCCTCTCGGGCAGGATCTCTCCTCCCACCCCATCGATCCAGTGGCTGGTGAGCTTTCCCGCCAGGGCCCGCTGGTCCTCAAGAGGTGTTACGATGTAGCAGGCCGGCACTGCGAAGGTGCGGCACGCACGGGCCAGATCATGAAGATCGAGGTTCGTGATCGCCGAAGCGATCGTATCTCCCACCCTGTTGAGGACGGGATAATGCGTAAGCGCCAAATAGAGCTGACCCATACCGTTTTCGTTTACTTCTTGCTTTCTTCGAACAACTCGCGGTCCTCCCGGCTCAGTTCCAGGCCGGCGAAAAGATCGGGGCGACGCTCGCTGGTTCTAAGCAGCGCCTGTCCTCGGCGCCATCGGCGAATCGATTCATGGTTGCCGCAAAGCAACACCGGCGGCACGCTCATCCCCTCGAAATCCCTTGGCCGCGTAAAATGGGGATGTTCGAGAACCGGTCGGCTGAAGGAATCCTCAAGGGCCGACCCCTCGTTTCCAAGAACGCCGGGGATCAGCCTGGCAACCGCATCCACCACCACAAGGGCGGCAAGCTCGCCACCGGTCAGTACATAGTCGCCAATCGAGAGCTGATCGTCCGTGAAATGCTGCGCCACCCGCTCGTCAACTCCCTCGTATCTGCCGCAGATAAGCACCAGGCGCGGGATCTCGCTTAGCCGGCGGGCAATCTCCTGGCTGAACAACCGCCCCTGCGGGGTCAGCAGAATGGTTCTGGGAGCTGGTCCGTCGGCTTGTATCGATCGCAGCGCGGCCACTATGGGTTCAGGCTTCATCACCATTCCCTCTCCGCCCCCGAACGGCCGGTCGTCGGTCATGTGATGTTTGTCCTCGGCGTAGTCCCGTATGTTATGGAGCCGAACCCGGATGAGCCCGCGCTCGCGAGCCTTTGCAACCATGCCCTCTTCCAGGGGGGAAGAAAACATGGAAGGAAAAATCGTCAGGATATCAAAGATCATGACTCGAGGCCTTCGGGCAAATCCACAACCACTTTCCCGTTGGCTGGATCGACTTCGCACACGACCCCTTCGATCGCCGGAATGAGCACTTCCCCTCCGCCGCCTTCGACCACGTAGACATCGTTGCTTCCGGTTTGCAAAACGGCCTTGAGGGTACCGAGCGCTCTGCCCTCCCTTGTTTCAACCAACAGCCCGATCAGTTGAAAATGATAATATTCGCCGTCCGGCAAAACGGGCAACCGGTCGCCCGGAATAAAAATTTCCTTGCCCGACAAGCTTTCCGCCTGCTCCCGGCCGATTATCTCTTCAAATTCGACGATCCAGACCCGGTTTTGCGCGCGAAGCTCTCTAAGAGTCAGTTGCCGCTCAACTCCGCCTTCGATCGAAAAAAGCTTTTGGCCCGCCTCGACTCCCTCAAGCGTTTCGCCATAGGCGAACACCTTGAGAGCGCCCCGTATTCCGTGAGCCTTTGTCACCTTCCCTATGGCAACCAGAAGGGACTCTTTCATGGTCTCTATTCGATTATCTCCAAAACGGCCCTTTTGCGGATCTTGGTCGACGCGGCACTGAGGAGAGTCCTCATGGCGCGGGCAGTGCGACCCTGTTTGCCGATCACTTTGCCGAGGTCTTCTTTGGCCACCCGGAGTTCGATAACCGATGTCTGCTCACCCACTATCTCTGAGACCTTCACCATTTCCGGGTTGTCAACCAAAGCACGCGCCATAAACTCGATGAGTTCCTTCAACATGACTTCCTCCGGGTAGATGCCGCTGGATGCTCAATTGGGGATTCAGCTCATTTCACATGTTTTTTGATCAGGCTTTGAACGGTGTCGGTGGGTTCCGCACCCTGCCCCAACCAGAACTGAAGCCTCTCGTTGTTGATCTGCACATCAGTGTCCACGGGGAGCGGATTGTAGGTCCCGATATTTTCAATGAACCTGCCATCGCGCGGCGCCTCGGAGGAGGCGACAACAATCCTGTAGAACGGCCTTTTTTTCCTTCCGCCACGTGCCAAACGAATTTTAACCGGCATTAACTCTAGACCTCCTGTTCTCAAAAACCCACGCCGGGTGCGGCAATCCCGAACCGACGGCGCACATCTGCCTTCACCAGTGCGGTAAAATTTTCTATATAATGCATAATGGATAGATTAAAAAGGGAAAAATGAGCCTTTTCGCCTCACCTTGCCTTTCTTTTTCTTCGATCCCCCCGAAGCTCCCATCATCTGACGCATCATGCGACGGGAGTCCTCGTAGCCCTTGAGCATCCGGTTGACATCCTGCACGCTCGTTCCGCTCCCGTTTGCAATCCTTCGCCTGCGCCCGGCGTTCAAGATATCGACGTTTCGGCGCTCCTCCCGGGTCATAGAGTGAATGATCGCCTCCATGCGCACGAATTCCTTCTCGTCGATCTTGAGTTTTTTGAGTTCCTTCAAAGCCCCCATACCGGGAAGCATGCTCAAAATCTGTTCGAAGGAACCCAGTTTTTTGACCTGCTGGAGCTGCGCGAGAAAATCTTCCAGGGTAAAGGCATCCTGTTTGAATTTTCGCGCGATCTCCTCGGCCTGCTTTTCATCGAAGGCTTCCTGCGCCTTTTCGATCATCGTCAGAACATCGCCCATGCCCAGAATGCGCGAACTCATCCTGTCGGGATAAAAGACTTCCAGGGCATCCAGCTTTTCGCCAACACCGACGAACTTTATCGGACAGTTGGTCACCGAACGGATCGAAAGGGCCGCTCCACCACGCGCATCCCCGTCGAGCTTGGTTAAAACCACTCCGGTAAGCCCCAGCTTTTCGTTAAAGGAGCCGGCAATCTGCACCGCGTCCTGGCCGGTCATGGCATCGGCCACCAGAAGGATTTCCGCGGGAGAAAGAATGTGTTTCAGCCGCG
>JAJYDE010000025.1:39961-51774 GCA_021777755.1 Deltaproteobacteria bacterium | reverse complement strand
TCGTTTCCAAGCCCCAGGCAGATCATGGCCTGCTTTTTGGTCAGTTCGCTCCAGTCCGATTTGGCCGTATCCAGGGTGATACCTGCGACAAGCTGGGCGTTCAGCACATCCTGGAGCGTGGCGTCCGTATATAGACAGGTCGGGAAATGCTGCTCCCAGAGCACCCTCGCCGCATCCCGGAAATGGACTTCATAATGTCGGTAATAAACCGGGTTGTCGGGCATCTCCTGGAAGTAGAACTCCCGGACCGATTTGCGGGTCACAAGTCCGCTCACCGACAAAGGCAGGGGCGCCGGATCGGGTTGGTTGAAAACGCCCGAGACACTCAGGCTGATGTTTATAAGCTTGAGAGTGGTAAATTGCTCCAGGAGGGGATCTTTTGCCGAATCGCAGTAGAGCCGGAACCGGACCGAGCCATCGAAGCCATCCTCGCGCAAATCGAGGTTGCAGCCCATGACGTCGCCGCCGGGAATGGCAAACTCGGTGCCGTCGATAGTAAGGGTCAGAACGAATTGGAGGGCTTCGGAAATCATGAGTTACTCCAGGCAATAAGATTTCGATTCGCCTCAAGCGGCGTTGGCCGATTCGAGAAGACGGCCGGAAAAAATCCGGACTCTGCGGCGCTGATCTTTTCCGCCGCGAATACTGTCGTAACCGAGGTAACTCTCGGAATGCAGCCTTGACCAACTCTCCATGGACCGGATGACCAGCAGGATTTCCAGGTCGATTCCAACAGAGCGCAGCAAGGGGAAAATCAAGTGATCGAGCCGTTGCCGGATTTCGCGCGCCCAGGGCAGCCCCTCGGCAGTGGACTCCGTGTCGCTGAAAAGCGTCACCCTTCGTCCCAGGACGGGGGTGGTCGATTTTTTCCCGAAAACGGCATCACTGCCCAGTGCCGCCTTTCCCAGCACAAGCGGACTGGTGGTCAAATCCCGCGACAGGACGGCTTTTTGCGCCTGAATCCCGAGCTCGGGAAAAACCTTTTGAAAAAGCCACTGCAAGGAACTGAGCGACCTGAGATCGGTCATCATCAGGTGCTGTCGTTTAGCCAGCTCCCAGTCCGGATAGACGGCCTTGTCCAATTCGGGATAAACAGCCAGCAAATAACCGCCTATGATCACATGATCGAAGTAGCCGATAAAGTCGAGGAATGCCCGGAAATCAACCATTCCATCGTCGAGTTTTTTTTGAAAATAGGAGGGCAGAGGGCTCTGAGCGCCAAGCAGGCCTAAATTGAAGGTCACGGTCGCCCGACGCACCGGAACGGTATGGAACACAATCGAGTGGATAAGGCCTGGCTGGGAACTGGAGCTGTAATGGCTCTTGAAGAGGATCTCGCTTTGGCTGTAACCAATATGCTCCAGGATGCGCAACAAGGAAATGACGTCGAAGGAATGGATCTTTTTCGATATGGCCGCTTCGAGTTCATTCCAGTCATTGCTCACCGGTTGTGTCATGATCATTCCTCGATCGGGAATCGCTCTTATTTCAGTTGCCCGCCATCGCCCAATTCCAGCGCCTCGAAAAGGTCCTCGATGCTGTCGAGGGTCCTTGCGACGGCTTCACCCGAAGCGGCCTTTTCTTCGGCGCCCCCCCCCCTTGCCGCTCCTTCGGGCGGGAAGCGCACCAGGAGGCATTCGAGCAGTTGGCCGAGCAACAGCTCCAGGCCAGGATTTAGACCACCCGGAAAACGTTTGCCGATAAACTTTTCGAGTTCCTCATAGGTATCGAGCGGACCAGGCCACAACGATTTTTCGGCAGGAACGGCAACCTTGCCATTAACAGTCGGCCTCTCAGCTCCCGCCTGCCAATTTTGGCGCAGCCTGGAAACCGAAAAAATATCGTCTATGCGATTGGCCATGAAGACCTCTTTTCAAAATTGCCCATGGCAAAGCCAAACGGGCACTCGGCCGGCAACCCGGGACCAAAGGGTCAGAAACCGGGATTCGACAACCTGCCCAATACGTTAAGAACAAAATAGAGGAGCAGAATAAAACCGAAGTCAATGACATAGTACCATGCCGGCGAACCGGGGTCCTCCAGGAAAACCGTATCGGCCGGCTCGCCCGCGTCCGCGCCAGGCTCTTCGACCGGGATCTTGGAGCGAAGCCTTTCCTTGTATTCGGCTATTCTGGCCGTATTGCCTGCATATCTGCCGCGAAATCCGTCGCTCAAGCACAGATAGAACACCTCGAAGATCAAGGGCAGGGTCTTGGGTTTTAGCAAAAGGTCGTCAAGGGTGTCGTAGAAGAGTTCGCCGGCGTCATCGACCTGAAAGAGTTCGCGCTGCAAAGTGGGCCAGCTCATTTGTTCGGGATCAAGATATTTGGTTTGAACGAGTTCGTCGAAATGGGCGACAATGGGGAAAACGACCAGGTAGCAGTCCCTTTCGCCAAGATGTTCAGCCAGTGCGGCCCGGAAGAAATCGAGTTCGCTCCTGATTTCGGCACGCAGGCCGATCATCTCGTCTATGCCGAGCAATGCGGGCCGGGATTCGGGCGGGCTGGAGCCGGTCTCAACGGAGACCGCGCCACCGGAAGGTCCACTTGCGGCTACGGATTGCGAAAGGAGTTCCCGCATCTTTTCAAAAATCCGGTGAATTACTTCCCAGCTCTTCTCTATCATATGCCCGCCCTCCCGGCGACAAGGCGCCGATCAGTTTCAGCCGAGGTCTCGACGCGCACTTCCACCTCCCCTTCCGAGAGCCAGTTATCTAGGATGTTGCGCACATGTGCGGCAAAGACTTCCACCAGGGGGCGCATGGCGGAATCAAACTCACGAAACCGGAGGTAATAGACATATTTGAGCATGCCTTTGCCGCCGCCGCGTCCCTGGACCTCCTCGATCCTTACGGAGGCAAGGTCGCCAGTCACCTCCCTGAACTCCCCCCTGTGAATGCTTCCCATCGTTTGGAGAAGACACGCCAAGTCATCGGTGTTCAGCTCGCTTTTGTTCGTCATGGTGAGCAGGTGCATATAGCTTTCCATGCCCTCAAGGAAGTCGTTTTCGATATGCGGGACCGGCTCGCCCAGAAAGTCCCAGCTCACCCCTGCGATATTTCGGCTGTAGGGGGCGATCGAACGACTTCCCGCCATCGCTTCGGAAAACCAGGGTTGCAGCCAGAGACCGTCGACGGCGATCGTGACGGGCTTATTGAAGGTCTCGGTGTAGTGGAGCGCGAGCCATTGTTTCATGGCTCCTTTTTTGTCCGGGATCCGCATGATTTCATAGGAGCCCTCGCCCCCGGAGACAATGCCAGCCTTTAGCGGCTTCATTCCGGACTTGGCGACTTCATAGACGCCCAAAACGGTGTGCGGCTCGAAACCGAGTTCGGAATTGAGGTGTCGGATGGGATATCGCTCCTGGGTGCCGTCGCACAGGATGGGCTGGGCCATGGATCGGCGCAGGTTAACGATGGGAACGCAGAAAAGATGGAACAGGTCCCGATTGAGCACCAGTGCGCGCGGCCAGTTCCGATCGAGGTCGATCATCACGGTAAACGCACTCCAGTTGCGAAGAGGCTCGGGTATTTCAATATTGAGGCACAGCTCCTGTTCGGGCATATGGAAAAAGGATTGTTCCTTCTGCATGGGATGCGCGGTTTCGTCGTCGGGTTCCTCGTCGGCCGGCGGCCCGAATTTCAGCTCGCAGGCAACCCCCCGGCTCATTTCGTCGGCCTTCGCATCGAAGATCACCGAGCACCCGGTGAAGTGCTCCTGAAGGCAATGAAAGATACGCAGGGAAGCCGGATAATCGTTCAAATGATCGATATGCAGCTCCAGCCGGCCTATTTCGTCGTTTCGGGCAAAGGAAGCACCGAAGCGCAATAGAACTCGGTAACCCTTTTCGGGCAAAAGGAGCATTTTAAATTCGTGCAGGGCTATGGGCAAAATGCGCAGGTCGCGTGTTGTGCGGAAAAGGGCCATTCCGCCCGACACCGGAGAAACCGCGATCTCGGCCCCTTTGGGAAGCACGGTGGGATCGACGAATTGCCCCTTGGGGCCGGCCCGCAGAATGCCCATCGATGGAAGCGGCGCGAGCAGATAGGAATACAACTGCTGAAAAATGCGCAATTGGGAGGCTACGACATTACTCACGGCGGCGAGCCTGGATCGGACCGCAAAAAAAGCCATTGCCTCGATGAGCCTTTTTACGTCCGGGTCATCCCGATCCAAATGAAGCCCGGAACGCCCCGCCGTGTATGCAATTCGGAAGTGTTCGAGCGTTTGAAGCTCTTCGAGGAAATCCTTTTGAACGGATTGATCCAAAAGCATTACAACAAAGTCCTTTCGATCCCTCGCGGTCTTTCAGCCAATATTGACCATGCTACCCTGCAAGGTGAGCATCGAGCCCTTAACGGTGGTCATTTGCCCGGAGACCTCCATCATGGCGTCAGCGGAAACCTGCACGATCGGCCCGCTCAGCTTGGCGGTGGCCGTGCCCGAAAGCGTCAACTGCATGCCGCTGACCTTGGCCTGTGTATCGCCGTTGACGGTGGCGTTCATGCCGGAAAGTTTGGCGTCGGTCGTAGCCGAAATGGTCGCGGTTTGACCGGAGACCTTGGCATCTCCGGTAGCCTTGGCTGTAAACGCCGCGCTTGATTCGATCGTCGTATCCTGAGTACTTTTGACGTTGAATTTCTGACTGCTCGAAAAAGAGGTGTCCTTGGTCGAGGTGCAGGTGATCGTATCGGCTTTCACCTTGAAGTCCTTGCATGCGATCGTGACACTGTCGGAGTTCTGGGTGATCGTGCTGGTATTCTGCTCGCCCTTGCAGGTAATCGTGATCGTGGTCCCGTCCATGGTGAGGGTCTGAGTGATTTTGCCCTGCGCGTTTTCCACCTTGACCGTTATCCCGGTGTTCTTATTGAGTTCCACATGGCAAACCAGTGTATTGGCCATAGGCTAATCTCTTCCTCGATCCAGGTCAGTCCTGGTTGACCGAAAAGGTGTTGTAGAACGAATCGAAGATCATCTGGAGCGTCTGGGCGCTGTCTTTTAGAACGCAATTGATTCTGAACGCCAGGCGAAAGGGGTTTTCATCCTCCATCTGTTCGACGCCGGTAAGGCGCACCCTCGGTTCGTATTTGCCGATACAGTACTTGACTTCGGCAACGATGGCCTTGGTAAGAACGTCTCTTGAGTAGTGATCACTCAAATCGCGTATGCCAAAGTCGTTCAGGATCGAGCCGTACTCCCGTTTCGTATTGAGCACGTTGTTGAGATTCTCGACTATATCGAGCAGGAATTCCTCCCTGGGCGTCGATTTGGATTTTCTGTACTCGAACTTTTTAAAGAGCGCCATCAGGAACTCCCGCAGCCGCGCAAATCCCATGTGTATACAAACGGCACGAATTGGAGCCGGCCGATTGTTGTCAATTGAGCCGCCAGTAGAGATAAAATCTCAGATTCCGGTACTTCGCCGCGTCATAGAAAGCAACCGTTGCCTCGCGCAGCGCCTTGTCCCACTCCTCGCCGGCGGCGATCATGTAAAAATCGACCTCCGGGCCGAAACGATGCTGGAAAGGCGGTCGTTCGATCCTCGTAATAGGGATGCCAAGAAGTGCGAGCTTGTGTATGAGCGGCAGCCTGGCGAGGCCCGCCATCTTTATGCCTTCAAGGGGCGCCTGCGTATTGACGTGAGCCTTCTGGACAAGAAAATAGACCTCCTTTGCCTCCCGGACCTCGGAGGGCAAATCGATTTTGTAGACTCCGTCGCGCAGTTCGAAAGGCAGATAGGGGGACTTGGAGTGGATCATGCTCATTTGCTGGCGCAACGGTTCGATAACGTGAGCGAAACATTCAGCCAATTGCTCGTGTCTGTAGGGTTCGGTGACGTATTCGGGTGTCGTGTCCCTGTAGAAGCACACCTGGGTGTGAAAAAGCTTCAGTTGCTCATAGAGCATGTAGGGGTGGAGATGGATCTCAGCGAAATGATTGACCAAAAAGCGCTGCAGGCCAAGCGCGCCCTTCAGGCATTCCTTGGCCGAAAACATGCTGTCGCCGCTTAGATAGCTCGCCGCGATCTCCTGGGTCAGCTTGTATTGGAAAAGTTCGAGCGCCTGCTTCAATTCCTCTATTTCGCCCAAAAGAAACGGCGAGGTCCCGAACTGAAGAAGAGGCGGGATGTATCCGGGTGAAAGCTTCCACGATCCTTCGGGGTCTTTTTCGAATTCGGCGATCTTTAAAGTTTCGATAGCCTCGGAGTGGCCCTGCTCCGAAGAAAGAACCAGCTTCCAGACGTTTCTGCGTATAGCCCCTTCCGTTTCGCCCCGGGCACCTTCATCGTCCGCGGCCACCGCGATGGTGCCCAGCAGGTGACAATAGACGTGGACCGAGGTTCTTCCCGGGATATTGAGATTGAACGGAGAAACGGCCGCATTTCCGGAAACGTCGACGAGACTCCCGGTGGGCATAACCATCGTGGCCGCCTGGATGGAAAAGATCCCTTCGGCCAGCAGGGTCTCATTCCATTTGAGCCTTGAGACCCCGTGGCCGGGCAGTCCCAACATGCGAAAACGCAGGACCTTTTCGGCCGTTAGCGCCTCCTCCTGGGCCACGAGATGCCCCGGAAGCAGCGTTTGCCCCATTTCCCATCTGACTCGGGCGAGTTTATCAGCCATAACCGCTTGAATTCTCCTGGCTAGCGGGAGCCGGACCCCTTGAGGCCAGGCTCCCGCAAAGGCCCCTACCCTACGGCGACGCCCCAGTGTTTAACGAACTTGGCGGAATCGGAGACCGCCATATGGATGCTTTGGTCTTCCTCTTTGGGCATGACCCCGAGGGTGAAGGTGTAGTTCTTGGGATTTACAACCTCCATCGACTGATCCATTTCGATGCTCAGCGCCAGAGTGCCGCCGGATTTTTCAACGAGCCCTTTCGAGCCGGCGTCGTCGGAAAAAAAGCATTTGAAAAATTTCTTCGCGGTCGGATCGTAATCATAAATGGTGAACTTGAACTCGACCTCCGTATTGGACATCTTGGAATGCTGGATCGTGGCCAGGGTGTTTTTGTTTTCCGTGCTGACCTGGCAGGAAAACTGGATGGGATCCGCATAGCCTCCTTCCCAGAAGATCTGGGATACCACGCCGAACACCTTGACCGTGCCCGCCATGTCTGCCGAAAGAGGGTCCGTCACCTGGATGTCGGCCTTGAGTTCGGTACCTGCTATTTTCATTGAATTGATATGACCTACAAGGATCTGGGCGTCTTTTTCGAAATTAAACCCCTGCCGAACACTGCAACTGTAGGAATTCGCGGCCATGATCATCCTCTCCTTTTCTGTACTCCATTCGAATCAACATGGGTACGCAATCCTCACCGCTGAGGAAAAGCCCCACGGGCAAGGCCTTTACAACCTTGCGTCCAGCCTCAGTTCCACATCCATCCCTTCGAACTGGATATGAGGCAATATGGCGATCTTGCAATCGTAGAAACCGATCTGCCCCTCCCTCGGGGCCACCTCCACCGAATAGGCCTTGAACGGATAGTAGCGAAGGGTCAAATCATCGGGGTTTACAACGGTGGTTACGTACTGGGCAATCCACTGGTCCAGACTCTGTTTTATGTAGGATGCATCAGCCGAACTTCCTATGTTGTCTCTCATGATGCACTTGACATAATGGGCTATACGGGTGATCGAGAAGGTGTAGGAAAGATTGGTGACCAGTTGGGCATTCTCCGAGTCCTTGGGATCCTTGAACTTCTTTGGTTTTTTGAGCGACTGACAACTGAAAAAGCAAGCGTCCGAAGTTCCCTTGCGGTAGATGAGGGGCATGAAGCCGGCGTTGGCGAATTCGAGTTCCCGGTAATCCGGAATGGTCATTTCGATCGGGACCTTCATCTCCTCCTCGCCACGGATGTTGAAGGAGTGCACCGGAAGTCCCGTAACGAGGCCGCCGCCCTTGGGGCCCCTCAGATACTGGCACCAGCCGGAGCCGACAAAAGAACGCACCATGTTTTGGGCAAACAATCCGACCGCGCTTCCCCAGAGATAATCGGCATTGTTGTCGCCCCGCACGTTTTCCTTGAAGGGCATGTCGCACGGATTGGATTCCGGATCGTAGGGCTGACGCAAGATGTATCTTGGCAGCGCAAGGGCGATATAGGCGGCTTCTTCCGAATCCCTGAGCTTGTTCCATGAACCGTATTTGGGATGGTTCATAAGCCCTTCGAGATCCTTGATCGCCGACAGTTCCTCGATGGTATTGCATCCGAAAAACTTCGGAGAAATAGAGCCCACGAAGGGAGCGTGGCTCGCCGCGGCGATCTTGCCCATGATTCTTAGCCAGAACTCGTCTTTGGGCGTATGTTCGAACTCGTAGAGCCCCAGAATGGAGCCGTAAGGCTTACCGCCGTATTGATCGTACTCGGCAATGTAGGCTTTTTTGAAAAGAGAGCTTCCCGTGATATCGACGGCGTTGTTTTCGAAATCCTCGTAGAGTTCGTCCTTGCCCACATCCAGGACGTCGATCATGACGTCGGCTTTAAAATTGGTGTTCAAAATCAGGTCGTTCAAAGTCCTCCAACTGGACTCCACCTGTTTGAAGGTCTCATGATGAATGATCTCATTGACCTGATCGTTTACCACCTGGTCGATACGCCCCATCAGGTCGATGATCAAACCTTTGTCCAAGCGACCCACGGCGGGATCGACGTTGAGCAGAAACACCGCAAGGCCCGAGATGAAGCGGTCTTCATCCCTCACGTCCTCGTTGACGTTAAGCAGGCCGTCCTGGACCATGGGGACGGGTTCGCTCACTTCCGAATCAAGGCGCATGCTGGATAAAAACCGTTTGAGGCCAAGCTCGACTTTTGTTTCCGTGGTCGTAGTCTGTTCAGTCTCTGTAGCCACCATATTCTCCTTGCAGGTCTGGAAATTATCTTCAACTCAGCGGGCAAAAGATTCCAAGGCATCTTCAGCTTTGCGGGCCACCGAAAGGCAGCTTGAGCCCTTCAAAACCTTTGAGTTCCTGGAGCATCTTGGCCAGAGACTCCTGGTCGGCCATGAGGTCTCCCAGAAGTTTTCTAAACTCTTTCCGGTTGTCCACGTTGGCCATGAGTTCTTCGAGAAGCTTCTTGAGCATGAGGATGCCCTTGACCTTGGGCACGTACTGAGCCACCTGATCGGGAGAAAACGACTTCATCGATTCGACGGGAATCTCGACCTGCATGTCTTCGGCATTTTCCGGGTCGATCTTGTTGGCCACGGCAAAATTGAGTTTCATCCCCATGTCTTTCATCGTGGCGTTGGTATTTTTCCCGTCGAAGTTGCGAATGCGCCTCTCCTCGAGATCGACCTTTCTGTCTTTGGATGTTCCCAGGGAAAAATCCCCCGTCACCAGTAGGCGAAGCGGCAGGGAGATATCCTCCGGTTGCCCGTTGATCTCGGTTTTGTACCTAAGCGTCAATCGTGATTTTGGAATTTCGTCCTGAATCGCCATGGATCATCCCCTTTGTTAGATTTTTTGCTTTTCAGTCATTCAAATACCGGCGCAAACGTGTCAAACACCGGTAAACCTCACCGCGCGACTTCCGGGATAAACCTCCCTTCATATACTGCGAACGGCACCACTCACCATCGATCTCCCCCTTCTTGTCTCGTCTGGGATAGAGGGGGAAAAATCGAATATGGTCGGGAAGGTACTGCTCTCCCATCTCCCGCGTGACGGCTCGCTCCATTGCCTTGCAGATCCCGGCCTGATCGGCCGGGGGCTGGTCTCCTGAAAAGATCAGCAAAGTGAAAAGCCTTCCCATTCCTCCCATCGCCCTGTTATCGACAATAGCGACCCGCCGGCATTGAGGCATGGTCCTCACGGCCTCGACAACCTCCGGGGCGGGATAGACTCTTCCGCATCGTCCGGGCGCGAGAGAACCGGCATACATCCACTCCCCCCGCCTCTCGACAATCAAATCCGAGGTAAGCACAGTCTCGGGCGCCCCGCCGCCGATCGACACGGGCGAGAAGACCCCCGCACCCATGGCCGACCCCGCATCTCCCGCCAAATCGCCGGATAATTCCCAGGAAACTCCGGCCGAGGGCAAGACATTCATAGTGGGCAAGCCGGTGCGCCGGATCGAAAAAAGAATGCATCCCCCGAGTGAGGGGTTCCAGCGAAGATTTCCGCAATCCAAGCCGGTGAGCCCCATCGACTCGGCAAAGGACTGCCAGAGCTCAAGGTCGTATGTCTCGGCTATCTCGCGCAGCCAGAGGGTCCACGACTGCGAAAGGTCCACCGGATTGTCGAGCAGGATGTTTCGCACCCGGGCGCTGACCCCGATCGCCCTCAAGGGGTGTGCGCCCACAAGCCCCGGGTCGTGGGCGATCTGTTCGAGTTCCAGGTGCACGTAAGTGGCCCCGGTTAGAAGGCACGCAAGGAGCATGGCCGGCTGGCAGCCGAGCAAATCGAATCCCGGCGCGGCGAATGCGCTTCCCGGCCGAAGCCCGAGAGCCAGCAGGCCGTCTCGGAGGGCGCAAAGATAGCCTGCGTCGGCAGTCAGCTCCCTTGGAGTCAGCAGATCTTCGCTTGACGGGTCGAAAAGCATCGCCACGGGGGAGCCTGCCGTATAGGTAAACGAGCCCTCCATAACCCCATCGCTCGGCCTTCCGCCTTTTTCCTCCCCAATCACTCGACCCAGCCATTGCGGAATAAGCGACAGGTGAATTTGCTCAATTGCAATGTAATCGGGCTCCAGCGTCTCCAGACGTCTATTTA
This sequence comes from Deltaproteobacteria bacterium, assembly GCA_021777755.1. Lineage (GTDB taxonomy): Bacteria > Desulfobacterota > Syntrophobacteria > Syntrophobacterales > Syntrophobacteraceae > SbD1. The sequence goes on along the minus strand of JAJYDE010000025.1, from coordinate 41,060 downwards.
AAAACCCTCGCCCTTCCGGGGGAAGAATCGATACGACCGCACCCAGCTTTAGCGCCGCAAGCAGGCTGGCTGCGAACCTGATTCCCATCGGGTAGACAAGACAGACTTTGCTGCCCGCCTCGACGCCTGTTTTTGCCCAATGGGCGGCCATGGCGCCAGCAAAGGCCCCGAGTTCGGGGAAGGAAGCCTCCCGCCATCCGCTGCCCGCCTGATACCATCTGAAGGCCGGAGCGGCGGACATGCGGTTTCGCACCACAATGTCGTGGAAAAAATTATATTTTTCAAACGGAATGCTCTTCCGGGGCCAGGGCAAAAACAGATCCAACGCGGCAGCCAAGGATGTCCAAAAACCCGAGGGGTTTTCATAGGAGTCTTTCAGCCAGGCGAGATCGCCCGCCGGCTCCGTCCCCTTTCGGCGCAGTCCTTTCTCAATCGTGGATAGAGCCAGCGGTTCGATCATTTAAACCCTATTCGTCCTTGTCTGAACAACTTCGCCCCAACTGAGAGTAAACCCACTTCAGTTTATTCGGTAAAACAAATCAAAAGCATTAACAGATCAGAAGGGCCATAGGATTCTCATAAGCAAACTTTTCTTCTTCGGCTGGATCGCAACCTGATCCTTGCCCAGGGCAACCGAGTAGGCTTTTGCAAGGGGTTGGCCCTCGATATTTTTCCACTGATCCGAAGGGTTGGTAAAAAGAAAATATAGAGCGAGCGAATTTTGAGTCGGCTTCATAACCTTCAAGGTTTCATTCTTGCCCGGGATGAGCGCAAAGGTTCCGAGCACGGACGGATCCGGGGGCTCGGAGAAGGCCAGACCCGCGACATCCTGGTAGCTATCGGTCATGAACTGTTTGTCCGTAAGAGATCTGACGACCATGTAAAAGACCTTCCCATCGTTAGCCGCGCTGCCGACCTTGACGTCCAAATCCATCGGTTTGGGGGCGGGAGCCGATTTGCCTCCCCCGCAGCCCGAAAGCATGCCGGCGATGGCAAGCACAACGGACGCGCCAATGGCCAGCGGTGTGGGCGTGCCCCAGAGTTTGAGCCCAGAGCCCAGCAGCAGCACGGCCAGCACCCAGCGCAGCACCGCATTGGG
>JAJYDE010000025.1:0-39951 GCA_021777755.1 Deltaproteobacteria bacterium | reverse complement strand
TGCCGGCGATGGCAAGCAAAAACATAACAACGCCCAGCTTGCGCACGACTTCCTCCATCTATCGTTTCGACTTTCTTTACCGCCCCACTTTGCTTACCGAATCCGGTCAGTCCTGTCCAAGCTCTCTGGACCGGGATGGAAGACCGCCCATGGATCGGGTTTCATCGAATACTCGATTTGTACTGCGCCAAGCGAGTTGCCGGGGTCTGCGAATTGCCACGAGTAGACACCCTTTTCGGGGCAGGCCGCTTTTCGCAGGAGGCGAAAAAACCCCCAAAAGCTTTCCGGCACACTGACTTCCTTGTATGTCTTGGAGCCACCTTTTTTTGCGTCTTGAAATTCCAGCCCCACGGACGCCGACTGGCTTTTCCACCACTCGATGTTCATTGTCTGCCCCATTGGCTGCTGATTGAATCCAAGCGCCGTGGCCTTTCCGCACTTCAGATAGGCAAGGACCGGAGTCAAGCCCTTTTCGACTCTTGGCGGCAGCGGAGAGGATTTAACGGTTATCGAAAAAGGAATTGGAAGTCCCTTGGCATCCCAGAGGCTGGAGGAGATCACGGACAACTGGTTGGCAACTTTTAACATCCGCTCCGGAATACGGATCACGCCATAAGGGGGAACGCGCACGAACCATTTCCCCGAGGCCTCCTGGCAGACCGGAGCCAGATATTGCCGAAAGGTCTTCCAGAAGGTGCCGTTGGGACTAATGACCTTCTCCAACTCCTCGGGCAAGACCTCCACTTCGGATTCCGGGTCGAGGGGGAACTTGTGCAAAACGGGTTGGATGCAGGTGAGGTCGAGATCGTTCCAAACCTTATTCACGGTCGATTCGATATCGCTTCTACCCAACCCGCAGGCAAGCTGAACCGGTTCAAGAAACGGGGTTTGCCATTGCGGATCGATCCCGGTGCTTTTCAGCCATGCTCGTACCAGGTTCAGATAGGAATCGCTTTCTCCTCGAAGCATGGCGAGGCTGACGCGGCCCAGGGGCGAGAGCAGACTCTTGAGCGCGGCGGCGTCGTCGGCCTTGTCCTTGGCAACGTAGGGTTCCGTGCTTTCGATCTGGTCATGGAGCTGCTGGATGAGAGCCTTATAGCGGTCCAGTTCGGGCGGTGTGCCGGGCTTATCGGCCATAAGGCGCCGTATGAAATCGAAGGGGGCGAGTTTTTGACCAAATACTTTGAGATAGGGACTATCGCCCAAATCCAGAACCGTATTCTCCTTCATCGTGTTGAACAGGTCCTGGAACTGCGAGGTGGATAGCGGCAATTGACCCAGCAGGAAACTCAGTTCCCCCTGGTTGGCGGCCTGAATATGAAACGCCTGGTAGTAGGCGGTATACGCCCCCGCGTACTTGCCGGCATAGGCCTCCGTCTGGCTGGAGATAAAGGTGGAAAACCATCTTTTGTACTGTTCGGCAATCGGAAGGCTCTTTAGCAGCTCGGGCATTTTTGTGAGCACCGGCTTTACATCCTGCTCGAAGGCCATTTTGGTAAGCCTGCCGTCGATTCGAGCTTTCCCTGCGAAGAAAAGCTGTCCATCATTGCCGGGGTTTAAGATGATTTCGGGATAATGACTCTGCTTTTGGAAAAAAATAAAACCGCTGTTGGTCCGATTCAGGGCCACGAAATCCTTAATGAAAAGGGTCATGCGGCTGCGGTTTGCAAGGGCTTTCCACTCCCCCGGACTTAGTGAAAACTGCTCCCCGGCAAGCTGGAACTGATAGGGTTTATCGTTTTTCGAGCGCTTGGCAAGGGTGTTCATAACACCCAGGGATTCCATCAACTGAGACAGTTGCATCCCCTCCGGCGGCGGGTAGGCTATACCCGTATGCTCGATCTGCTTTAAAGCCTCGCGCAGCGCCTTTTGACCCACCCGCGACTGACGCCTTTGTATCCAACCAAAATTCGGGCACCCCTTGACCGATTTCATCAATGCCGCGGCCACCTCGCTTGCCTGGTCATAACGCGTGACGGAGTCGCTCGCCTTGAGCAGGGACTTGGCCTCCCGCCGCAGGAAATCGAGATAGCTCGTGGTAATCAGGGGCTGTTTTTCGGCGTTCACCACATTATGGAGAAAAGTCAGCCAGGTAAGGGGATCTTCGATTGGGGAAACCCCGGTCGGCTTAACTATGTGGAAAAAGTCGATGTTGGTTTTCACATCCTCCGTATTGTTATAGGAAACGTAGTCACGGATGAGGGTCTTTGGAAATCCGAGCACTTCGGTCCAGTCAACGATCCGGCCAAGCACGAGCCTGCCAAGCTCGTTTTGGCTGTCGGCGTATGTAAGAGCCGCGAGATAGAGCGACTTCAGCTGTGGATTCGGTTGGGCAAGGATTTGTGTCAGCTTCGGGGTAAAATAAAACGAGCGAATGTCTTCCATGATCCTGCGTTTGATTCTTCGATCGGCGTAGGGGAAATAATTTGGCAGAAAGGCCAATTCCGGATCTTTTTTCAAGCTGAAGCTGAAATCCAGGACCAGTTGATGCATTTTTTGGTTGTAAAAGGCTGGGGGGGCGGCTTCGACCCGCTCCAGGGACTTTCGAACTTCCAGGAGCAGGGCTCTTTCGTAGACATATCCACCGTAAAAATACGCGATTCCCAGAAGGAGCAGCGCCGCCGCAGCGATCTGGTGCGTGAGATGAGGCTTGAGTTTTTCGACATCCTGGACCGATATAGACGAGGCGAAGGGATTGCAGACCTCGGCCGAACCGGTGCCGGGCGAAGCAAGGCTTAGCCGAACCATCTCCGGTTCGGGAGACATCGGATCGCGCGCCCGAAGGATTCGGGTAAAGGCGGCAACCTGCTTGAGGACATCGGGGATTTGACGGAAAAAGGAAATGATCTTGAGGTACCGTTCGGCGCTCAAGGTTGTGAGGGCCAGGGACAGATAGGATTCATAGGGTTCGAGGCAATGTTGGATATTTTTGAGATCCGCCTCGGAGTTGAACTCGAGTTTGAGGGCAATGGCGTTGTCTTTAAGAAAGGTTGTGAATTCGTCAAAGCCTTCCAGAAGATCCATATGCGTGAGCGCAATCCCCACCCTCACCGGTTTTCTGCAAACCCGGGCCATCGTGTTGATCTTGCCGCGCATCAACTGGGCGCACCTTTTGAGTTGCTCGGGCACCTGCCCGGAAAGCGACCAGCCATCGAGGACAAGCACCACCATGGGGTCTTTTTTCCGGGGGATCTTTTTCCACAGCCTGATGAAGGCTGTTCGCGCCTCCTTGGATGTATCGTTTAGAAGCGCGGCCGGCGCCTCGATCACCAGCATCGTGGAACCAAGGTAAATCTGTAGAGTGGGGTCGTTCGCGTAGCTTGGAAGGAATTGGGCCGAATGTCCCTGCCAGTCCGTGCAACTGTCTATAAGGGTGGTCTTGCCGCTGCCCGATTCGCCAAGGACCACAAAGGGCTGATAGATCCCCAAGGAGCGTCGGAAACCGCCTGGCAGTTGCTCCAAAAACCTCCGCCAGGAGAGGACAAGACACCCGGGCGCCAAGGTTGGTTTTTTCTTTTCCGGCGGCAAGGACACCGCGGAGGCTTTAATCTTCCCGCGTCGCAGGAAGACATACAACGCAACCAGGGCAACAACGAGGATTATGGCCAAAATCAGGAGATAATAGGGCCAATAAGCCTTATTGATGAACTTTGCGAAGAAGCCGGGTTTAATTTGCTTGAGAGCTTCCACTTGTCACTTGCCCTTTTCGGCTTCTATTCGAGAGGTTCGCCCGAAGAGCCGGAAGGCTCGGTGCGCAAAGTCGAAGCGATTGTTTCCCTCTCCGCTTCGGCGGACTGGTCTTCATTCTGCTCCACCGTATCGGCCATCCCGGCCCCATCCCCGCTCGATTTCTCCCCGGGTATTTCACGCTCGCATTCAGCGATGGCCCACTCCAGATCGGCCGGTTCGACTCCCTTTATCGACAAGGCTCCCTCGCTTGCATCCACGACCACGGTCTGAGCTTCCCGAATGCGCCCGGCGATGATCTCCTCGGCCAAAGGGTCTTGAACCTTGGCTTGAATGACCCTCTTAAGGGGCCGGGCGCCGTAGAGCGGGTTGAAACCCACCTCGGCCAGAAGTCTTGCCGCCCTTTCGGCAACATGGAGCCCGATGTCACGGTCTTTCAAAAGAGCCGACAGGTTTTTCAACTGGATTTCGACAATGGGCCGCATCACGTCCATGGTTAATTGTCGGAAAATGATGATGTCATCGAGGCGATTTAGAAACTCGGGCCGAAAAAAGCCGCGCACGGCATCCATGATTGCGGCCTTCATCAGAGAGACCTCTTCCTCGTTTTCGGTGGGCTCGATGCGATCGGCCCCGAGGTTGGAAGTCATGATGATGATGGTGTTGGCGAAATTGACCGTCTGGCCGTGGCTGTCGGTGAGACGTCCGTCGTCGAGAATTTGCAGGAAGAGGTTGAACACGTCGGGATGGGCCTTTTCGACCTCGTCGAAAAGAACCACGCTGTAAGGCTTTTGCCTGACCTTATTGGTGAGGACCCCGCCCTCCTCGTAGCCCACGTAGCCCGGGGCGGCCCCGGTCAACTTGGCCGCGGAATGCTTTTCCATGAATTCGCTCATGTCTATTCTTATAAGCGAGCGCTCATCGTCGAACATGAACTGGGCAAGGGCTTTGGCGAGTTCGGTCTTTCCAACGCCCGTGGGCCCCAACATCAGAAAGGAGGCAAGCGGGCGTTTGGGGTCCTGGACTCCAGCGCGCGACCTGCGAACGGCCCTTGCCACCACCGCCAGGGCGTCTTCCTGCCCCACGACCCGGTTTCGCAGATGGTCTTCGAGCTTTAGCAACCGCTCCTTCTCCGATTCCATCATTTTGGCCACGGGTATTCCGGTGAGCTTGGCCAGGGTGGCGGCGATTTCCTGCTCGGTCACCGACTTGGAGAGCAACTCGGTACCCGAGAGATCCACATCGGCATATTCCTTGAGTATCTCTTCGGCCTGCGGGATCACCTTGTACTGAAGCTCGGCGACCCTTGAGAAATCCTCCTCGCGAACCCTTTGCTCGATCTCCATCCTGGCTTCCTCGATGGTCTTCTTGGCCTCCTGCACAAGCGAGAGCGCCCCCTTTTCCCTATCCCATCGCCCGGTAAGTTCCAGGCTCTTTTGCCGCAGACCTTCCAGTTCACGCTCGATCACCGCCATACGTTCCAGCGACCGTTCGCTCGATTCGCCCTGAAGCGCACGCAACTCGATTTCCAACTGGATGATCTGACGATCGAGGCCGTCGATTTCAAGGGGTTTGGAAGAAAGACCAACACGGGTAATGGCCGCGGTCTGATCGATGAGATCGATTGCCTTGTCGGGAAGGAACCGGCCGGAGATATACCTTTGGGAAAGCTTCGAGGCAGCCACCAGGGCCGCATCCGTGATTTGAACCCCATGGTGGACTTCGTATTTTTGCTTGATACCGCGCAAAATGGAAACGGTCTGCTCCAGATTCGGCTCGCAGACCGAAACCACCTGGAAGCGACGCATGAGAGCGGCATCCTTTTCGATATATTTTCTATATTCCTCAGTCGTGGTTGCCCCGAAACAACGGAGTTTTCCGCGCGCGAGCGAAGGCTTTAGAAGATTTGAAGCGTCCATGGCCCCTTCCGAAGCCCCCGCCCCCACTATCTTATGAATCTCGTCTATGAAAGTGATGATATTGCCGGCGTCCAGAATCTCCTGTATGACTCTTTTAAACCGCTCCTCGAATTCGCCCCGGTATTTTGCGCCAGCCACCAGTTGCCCCATGTCCAAAGACAAAATCGAGAACGACTTGAGATCGTCTGGCACATCGCCGTTAACGATCCTCTGTGCGAGGCCCTCGACAATGGCGGTCTTTCCGACTCCGGGGTCTCCTACCAGAATAGGATTGCTCTTCATCCTCCGGCTCAACACTTCAATGGCCAGCCGTATCTCGTCATCTCGTCCGATCACCGGGTCCAGTTCCCCGTTACGAGCGCTTTGCGTAAGATCGGTGGTGTAGGTGGCGAGGTATTCGAACTCCTCCCGCGCGCTCTCGCCGCCTTTGGAGGCGCCCGAAGAGGCCCGTTTCAAAGACATGACCAGGATATCCTTGTTGCAGCCGGCCTCGGTCAGGGCCGCCAGGATATCCTCGATTTCAAGCAGGGCGAGGAGTATGTGAGTCACGCCAATGTATTTGTCGCCCGAGGCGGTTACGATCTCTTCGGCATGAATGAATACGCGCTCCAGTTCGCGGTTTATGGGCGTCTGCTGGCTCTGGGCCAGGGCCTTGGGCTGCGTTAGAAGTTGACCGTCCATCCTTGCGCCAAACTTGTCAAGATCGACCTTGGCATCAACAAGGCAAGGCTTTATGACACCGCCATCCTGAAGTATCGCAAAAACCAGATGATATGGCGTGACATACCTGTGTTCCTTTTTCACGGCCAGACGGCAAGCCTTCTCGATGACATCCTGTGCTTTCATGTTGAATTTTTCAATGATCATAAGCAGTTTACTCCCGATTCCGAATGATTCATTATTTTCAACGTTGCAAAGCCATCCCAAACTTGCCGCCGGGCGGAAAGGCGCACGAAAACCGCCATGCATGATCATCGGGGCAAGAATGCACCTTCGCGATCAGGTTGCCCGCCGCGCTCTCGATAACATATCGTCTATTTAGATCAGAAGGCGGTTTTATTTGCACCCCTTCGACACTACCGCGCAGTTAATCTACCACAATCCAGAGTTAAGAAAATTTATTTTTGCTAGGGACAGTTAGGCAAAAGCCACTAAATTCAAATGTCCCTGAAAGGCGGAGGAGCCCCTGGACCTGTGACCCGATTCTTTTCGAGTTCCAATACGGTTCGGCCATACTTTTCGTGAATCAGCTTCCGGTCGAATTCCCAAAAATCAGCGAGCATGGAGCCGAGTTCCTGTTTAGTAAAATACTCCATGCAGGGGTAGAAGAAAGATTTATCCTCTTTTGCGATATGCGCGGGATAAAACACAATCAGGAAGTTCAATATTTTTGCTATTTCCTCCATTGCCGAAATGGAGCCGCCCCTGCATCGCTCGTTGGCCTCCAGCAACTGATGGGTACACTGTCGCGCGACCCGGTGTTCGTCAATAAGTTCGGCAATGATTGCCTCGTGAGCTTGGCTGAGCTTTTTGCCTCTCAATCGGGCAAAGAGGATCTCCTCTTCTTTACCGTGATGACAGCGGTCCCCGTAGGTCCTGAAAAAATCAACGACGGTTTCCAGAAAAGCCGGATCGGCCCGCCGGTCCGCCGAGATGGTCGACAACTCGGTTTTCATAAGCGAGATCATATGCTCGATCAGCCGGTGCTCTCTCATGAGTGGGCCAATGGGGATCATGGTTTCACCTCCCTGTTGATATTCGGTTATTGCTGAACAAAACTTTATAGGAGACTTACTTTATCAAGGATGAGGGATAATATTCGCACTATAGCCCAATGGCATTATAATGGCAAATCTTCGCTTCTATTTTTGAAAGTTCTCAAGGCATCCGCGGTTTTTTCCGATTTACCATTCCGGAAGTGTATTCCAGGGAAGCTTTCGAAGCCGATCGCCCATGAGGCAGAGTATCAAAGACGGAGTTGACAAGAAAATGGCATTGAGAAATGCGACACAGAGCCAAACGCCCGACAGGAACTCCGACCCGGACGAGCCGCAACAGGTAAGGATTCCGTTGAAAATAGACGACACCATGGCGGTGAGGTCTCCCGCCGCTCCCGCACGCATCGCCTCCTGCAAGGTCGTGGGAGCGGTGCACGGCAAGTGCATCCTGATTACCGAACCGGCAATCAAGATAAATGATCGGGTTTTCGAGGTCATCGACGAAATTCTCTTATGTTCCTGCATTTGTGACGATTATCTCTATATATTTTACAGCCGATATCGCAACCGGGTGATGGGGGACATCGTCTGCATAGAATACCCCAGGGAGTTGGAGATCCGGCGGATACGTGAGCACACAAGGATCTGCGTCGATCTCGAAACAGAGGTCTCCTTAGATACGGATAAAAGCGTTTCAGCCAAAATGACCGATATCAGCCGAGGCGGATGCCGCCTCACCTTCAAAAGACGCCTGCAAATGAGCAAGGGAACCGGCCTGAGGTTGACTTTCGAGCTTCCAAACGAAGTCCCTGTGGAAAATCTGGAGGCTGTCATAGCAAAAACCCGCCACATCGGCAACACCACCGAAATAGGGCTGTCCTTTAACAATGAGATGAAAGAGTTTACAAAGGTTGCCGATTTTTGCGAAATTTGCAGGTTTGTTTAGCAGGAGAGCAATTGTGAGCCGCAGGAAAAGACCCCCGCAATGGACCACCGGGCAGGTGTGTGCGGCCTCCCTGGCGGCGGCCGCATTGGGCGCCATGATTTCTTTGCTGGGATTTGGCTGGAAACTCTCCCCTGCTGCGAGATTTTCCGCGGATTTGCACACGGCCCTGCTCTCGGCCTTGCTTGCGGGACTAATTTCTTTCGGGCTCTTTTTTCCCCTCGTGCTTAGCGGGCAAGAGCGCAAACCAAAGAGGGCCGGGCAAGACGGCAATTTTTCGGAACCCGGTGTGGACACGGGAGAAGACTTTCAGTACGTGCTTGGTATTCCAGGCGACATCAGGGAGCACAAGCGGATTGAAAAGGAACTTATAGAATCGCGGGAAAAACTGCGGGAAAGCGAGGAACTTTACCGCAGCGTCGTGGAGAACATGCAGGATGTTTTCTACCGCACCGACCGGGCCGGTCTTGTTACGATGGTAAGCCCCTCGGCCGTCAAGCTGTATGGGGGACCTATCGAGGAGTTCCTTGGCAGGAACATCGAGGATTTTTGGATAGACCCCAAGGAGCGGGCGAAAATGATGGAAATCCTCGGGCGAGACGGCGTGGTGCGCGACTTCGAAGTCACTTTGCGCGGCAGGGACGGCTCGCCGGTGTACGCATCGGTTACGAGCGCTTTTCGCAAGGACAGCAATGGCGCAATCCTTGGCCTCGACGGCGTGGTTCGCAATATCAGCGAGCGCAGGCGGGCCGCGGAAGAGCATGCGCTCCTGGCAAAAGCCATAGAACAGGTCTCCGAAGGCATAATCATCACTGACGCAAAGTGGCATATTCAATATGCAAATCCCGCGTTCGAGCGCATTTCCGGGTATTCGGCGGATGAAATCATCGGAATGCCCACACGGGTACTAAAAAGCGACCGGCACGAGGAGAGTTTTTTTAAAAATATTCGTGAGACCCTGGGCAGAGGCGACATCTGGTCGGGGCGCATAGTCAACAGGAAAAAAGACGGGGGCGAATATGAAGCCGAGGCCACCGGCGCGGCGATTCGAGACGAAGCGGGGTCCATCAGACATTTTATTTCGATTCACAGAGACGTAACCCGGGAATCCCAACTGGAAAACCAGCTTCGCCAGTCTCAAAAAATGGAGGCGCTCGGCACTCTTGCAGGAGGCATCGCCCACGATTTCAACAATATTCTAGGAATCATCATGGGTTATACCCAACTGGCACTCTACTATTCGGACTCGGGAAAACCCACGAAGTACAAACTCGAAGAAATACTTAGGGCAACCTACCGGGCCAAGGAACTGGTGCGGCAGATTCTGGCCTTCAGCCGCGGGTCCGAACAGCAAAAACAGCCTCTGCAACCGTGCACTATAATCAAGGAGGCCATGGGCATTTTGCGCCCCTCCCTGCCCTCGACCATCGAAATAAAGACTCGTTTGGCAAGCAACGCGTCGATACTTGCCGATCCGACCCAGATGCACCAGGTGCTGATGAATCTTTGCACCAACGCCGCGCACGCGATGGAGGACCAAGGAGGAATTCTTGAAGTCGGCCTGGCCGACCTCGATTTTTGCCCCGGGCGGACCGCATCCGAAAAAGGCCTCCAGCCGGGGCGTTACGTTGAACTTATGGTGAAAGACTCCGGCCAGGGCATCGACCCCTCGATCGTCGATTTCATTTTCGACCCTTTCTTTACCACCAAAGAGCCGGGAAAAGGGACGGGGCTGGGGCTTTCCGTCGTCCACGGAGTCGTTAAAAGCCACCAGGGCGCCATCAGTGTGGAAAGCGCTCCCGGAAAAGGCGCCACATTCAAAGTGCTTTTCCCTGTCATGGAAACCGACCGCGGGCCAATTGAAAATATTGAGTCCGTCGATGCGCCCCGCGGACTGGAACGGGTCCTTGTGGTGGACGACGAACCGGTGCTGGCCGAAATGACCCGGCAGATGCTGGCCGAACTCGGCTACGAGGCTATTTTCCGAACAAACGGCCTGGAGGCACTGCGGACTTTCCGGGAACAACCGGCCGATGAGGCTTTCGACCTCGTTCTCACAGATATGACCATGCCGCGCTTTACGGGCCTGGAACTTGCCCGCGAGCTTACGGCCATGAGCCCAGAAATCCCGATCATCCTCATGACGGGCTACAGCGAAAAAATCCATGACAATCTTGCCGGAAATATGGGTATCGCCGGGTTTATTCTAAAACCGGTGACTATAAAACAACTCGCCGTGACTGTGCGAGCGGTGCTGGACGGAAGGAAATCGCCATGATAAGCGGCGCGATCCATTAAGGAAAAATCTCGTCTTAAGGAATGAATCGACTACTGAAATGAAGGCTGGAATGAAAAAGAATATCCTTTTCGTCGATGATGAAGCCGGCGTGCTCGACGGCCTGCGCAGGATTCTTCGGACAATGCGCTCGGAGTGGGAGGTGGAGTTTGCGGGCAGTGGCAGGCAGGCCCTCGAGATCATCGCAAAAAAACCGTTCGATGTGCTTGTGACCGATATTCGCATGCCCGGTATGGATGGGCGCCGACTGTTGGAAAATGTAAAGCTGCTCCATCCCGAAGTCGTGCGCATAATTCTTACGGGATCTTTCGAAAAAGATTCGATTTTGGGTTCGGCGGGACTGGCCCATCAGTTTTTGTCCAAACCCTGTGACGCGGATACTCTCAAGGCCACTGTGGCCCGTGCGTGCGCCATGCGGGAGTTGCTCGAAGATGAGCGTCTCATCAAGATGGTCTCCGGCATCGGTTCACTTCCCAGTCTGCCCTCGCTCTACAAAGATGTGATGGAAGAGGTCAATTCCGAAGAGGGGTCTCTGGAGAAGATCGCATCGCTCATTTCAAGGGATGCGGGAATGTCCGCAAAACTTCTCCAGTTGGTAAACTCGGCCTTTTTCGGCCTTCCGGCAAAAGCGGGCAGCATCCACCGGGCGGTCAACCTGCTGGGGATCGAAACCATCAAGGCACTGATTCTTTCGGTAAATATCTTCTCGCAGTTCGACCGGCCAGGGCTGGCCTCCGTTTCAGACCTGTGGGACCACTGTTTTCAAACCGGCATGATCGCCAAAAAAATAGCCACACGGGAGAACCCTGGGCAGGAGATTATCGACGAAGCCTTCACCGCCGGTCTTCTCCACGATGTGGGCAAACTCATACTGCTTGATAAATGCCCGGAAAAATTCTCCGAGGCCTCGGCCCTGAGTTCGGCCGCCGACCTGCCGGGCTGGGAAGCCGAACAAAGGGTGCTGGGAGCAACACACGCACAGGTCGGCGGCTATCTCATGGGAATATGGGGACTTTCCAGCTCCCTGGTGGAAGCAATCGCCTTCCACCACTGCCCCGCCAAGTCCTCCAACAACTCCTTCTGCTCCCTGACACTGGTTCACCTGGCCGACTGTGCCCAACACCGCGCCAGGGGAGAACACAACAAGGGCAGACTGGATATCGAGTATTTGAACAAACTCGGGGTCTCCGACAAGCTTTGCGAAAACCCCGAGATATAAGCCCAACTCCATTGCAAAGGTGCCGCCTCATGCCTGCAAAAATCCTTTTTGTTGATGACGACGTCAATATCCTTGACGGATTCAGGCGCCAGTTCAGAAAAACTTTTGCCATTTCGACAGCCCCCGGCGGCAAAGAGGGCCTGGAAGTCATAGAGCGCGAAGGCCCTTTTTCAGTCATAGTTTCCGACCTTCGCATGCCGGGGATGGACGGGATCAATTTTTTTTCCAGGGCGCGGGAAGCCGCACCCGAGACCGTGCGCATTCTGCTCACCGGCTATGCCGACATGGAAACCGCCATAGAGGCAATCAACCAGGGCAACATTTTTCGTTTTTTGACCAAACCGTGCAAACTCGAAGATCTCCTCAAAGCTATCTCCGATGGCGTAAAGCAGTATGGCCTGGTTGTAGCTGAGCGGGAGTTACTCGAAAACACCTTGCGCGGCAGCATCAAAGTGCTCTCGGAGATACTCCAGCTCATCAATCCGGAGGCCTTCGGCAGGGCGTCGCGCATCAGGCACTACGTGCGCGCGGTGGGAAAGAGGCTGAGGGTGGACAACCTGTGGCAACTCGACACGGCGGCCTCCCTGTCGCAGATAGGGTGCGTCATCTTGCCCCAGGACGCGCTAAGAAAGCTCTATCTTGGGCAGGAACTAACCGGGGAAGAGGCTCAGATTTTTTCCATGCACCCCTTTGTCGCCTCGGATCTGCTGGCCAATATCCCGAGGATGGAGGTCGTGTCGGCAATAATCTCCCTTCAGCAGAAAAATTTCGATGGCTCCGGAATCCCCGGCGATCCCCGCAAAGGAGAGGAGGTTCCCTTGGGAGCGCGGATCCTGCGGATTGTTTTGGACTTCGACACTCTGCTGGCCCAAGAGCAGGACAAATTCGGGTCGATGGAAATTTTGATGGCCAGACCCGGCCTTTACGATCCGGTGGCGTTGAAGGCGCTGGCCGAAGTGATCAAGACCGAGGAATCCTTTACAAAAGCATCTCTTCCGGCTTCGGGATTGCGAGACGGCATGGTCCTGTTCGAAGACGTAAATCTACTCGACGGGCGTTTGCTCGCCCCCAGGGGCTACAAGATCAACCGCAGTCTGCGGGAGCGTTTGAGAAGTTTTTCAGAAAACCCCGGCATAAAGGAACCTATCGCGGTCCTCGTGCCCAAGGACTCTGCGGAGACCTCCGGCTGAAGACGGCCGGAAATCGGCTGAATCCGCCCTGGACTTCAAGGGTTCAATGTTTCCACCGCCCATGACTTGAGGAGAACGGAGATGGAACGATCGGCAAGACTTCTCAGGCAGATCGAATTTCAAGTATTGTGTTTTTGCTTCGGCCTGGTTTTATTCAACTGGCCCCTTCTGGGCATGTCCTGGCTTGAACGCCCTCAATGCGCTTTTATCTGGCTCTTTCTGCTCTGGGCGATTCTCATTTTCCTTCTCTTTCTAATTGGCCGCGCAGAAGTATCAAATACCGCCCCTGTGGAAGGAAGCAACGACCAGTGTTCGATCCAGCGGTAACCATCACCATAATATGCCTCTACATGGGGCTGTTGTTTTGCGTGGCTTCCTGGGCGGAGCGGCGCGCTTCAACGGGCAGGAGCGTAGCACGCAACCCGGCGGTCTATTCGGCCTCCCTGGCCATCTATTGCACCGCCTGGACCTATTATGGCAGCGTCGGGAAGGCGGCCACCAGCGGATGGATTTTCCTGACCATTTACCTCGGCCCAACCCTTGGAATATTCCTGTGGTGGGTTGTGCTGCGAAAAATGGTCAGAATCAAGAACAAGTATCACGTAACCAGCCTCGCCGATTTCGTTTCCGCCCGCTACGGCAAATCGCAGACACTGGCGATAATGGTCACGCTCATAGCGCTGATCGGGATCACACCTTACATAGCCCTGCAATTGAAAGCCGTTACATCAACTTTCTTCCTTATTACGGCCAAAAGCGAAAAGTTCTGGCTCAAGGAATACATGGGGCTCCTGGTTGTGGTGCTCATGAGCCTGTTCGCAATCATCTTCGGCGCAAGGCGGCTGGACGCCTCCGAACGTCACGAGGGCATGGTGGTGGCGCTTTCCGTCGAGTGCGTCATAAAGCTCGCGATCTTTCTGGCCGTCGGGCTTTTTGTCACCTTCGTTCTCTTTAACGGTTTCGGCGACATTTTCCAGCGCTTTTCCCAAACGGTGGCGTTCCGGGGCCTTGAGATCGGCAAATCGCTGTCCAATCCGGAGTGGCCAACCTACCTGGCGCTCAGTATGTTCGGCGTTTTGTTTCTTCCCAGGCAATTTCACATCGCAGTGGTTGAAAACTCCGATGAAAGACACATCCTCAAAGCAATGTGGATGTTTCCGCTCTACCTGCTTCTCATAAACCTCTTTGTCATGCCCATCGCCATGGGCGGACTTCTCAAAGGCGGTACCGGGATGAAGGCGGATTTTTTCGTCCTGAGTCTTCCGCTTCATTACGGGGGCCCATGGCTGGCCATGGCGGCCTTCATAGGCGGATTTTCCGCCGCAACCGGCATGATAATCGTAAGTTCCATGACTCTGGCGACTATGGTGACCAACCACCTTCTGTTGCCCGTTTTGGAACGTACAAGGAAGCTGAGGTTTCTGCGAAAACATCTGTTGAAGTGCCGCTGGGCCGCCATTGCGGCCATCATCATGTTGGGCCACTGGTTCGAGAGCTGCGTTGGCGAATCATATATGCTTGTCAACATGGGGATACTGGCGTTCGCAGCCGTGTTCCAGTTCGCCCCCGCCATTGTGGGGGGGATTTTTTGGCCCCGGGGAAACAAGCAGGGCGCCATCCTGGGGATGAGCGCCGGCTTTGCCGTCTGGAGCTATACCCTGCTCGTTCCAACATTTGTCAAGAGCGGGTGGCTCTCCGAGGCTTTGCTCAGAAACGGCCCCCTGGGCATCGGATTTCTCAGACCCGAGAGACTCTTCGGAATTTCGGGCATGACGCCCCTCAACCACGGAGTCTTCTGGTCCATGGTTTTCAACGTCGGCCTGTATATGGCGGGCTCGCTCTATTTTGCCGCAAGCGAAGAGGAGCAGGGGATGGCGAAGGAATTCATGGAAGACATGTCCGTTAGCTCCCACACTCCACTTTCAACGTACGGAGAAGCCCATATCGACCTTGGCGCCAGGAGAAAGCAGGTCGAGCAGGTGCTTGTTCAGTATCTGTCCGACTCTGAGGCAGGCGCCGCAATCGATCAATGCCTTGAGGCCACCGGCATAAGGGCAAAAACCTTGGTTTCCATGGCGGAACTGATGGAATTTCTAAAAGAAATCGAAGCCCGCCTGGCCGGCTCCATAGGCGCTTCCTCCGCCCACAGGGCGCTGCGCCAGGGAGTTGTATTAGACATGCGGGAAGAAGCCGAACTGACGGGCCTCTACACCCGGATACTTCAAGACCTCCAACTCGGCCCCACCGAACTGCGAAGGAAGATCGACTACTACAAGGAGCGCCAGACCCTGCTCTCGGACCATTTCTCCAAACTCGAAGCTCGCGTGGAGGAGCGAACCTCGGAGCTTGTCGCAAGCAATCTGCAACTTAAGACCGAAATCGACGAGAGGACGAAGGCCGAGAGGTCTCTTCGCGAGAGCGAACAGCGTTTTCGCTCACTTTTCGAACATCATCGCGCGATCATGTTACTCGTTGACCCGAAGTCTTTCGAAATACGAGATGCAAACCCCGCGGCGGCGGAATTTTACGGATATGCCCGAGAAGAATTGAGGGCAATGAAAATAACCGAACTGAATCAATTGTCCGCCGAGCAAGCTGCCGCCGTAAGCCGTGGCATCGAGACGGGAGAGCAAACCCGTTTCGTTTTTCCTCACCGTTTAAGAGATGGCCAAATCCGCACCGTCGAAGTGCACTCCTCTTCGATAACTGTGGAAGGCCGCACAGTGAATTTTTCCATAATTCATGACCTGACTGAGCAAAAAATCCTGGAGAGCCAACTTGCCCAGGCGCAAAAGCTCGAATCCATTGGCCAGCTTGCCGCTGGAATTGCCCACGAAATCAATACCCCGGCCCAGTTTGTGGGGGATAACACCAGGTTTTTGAGGGATGCATGCGCCGATATGGAGCGTGTTTTCGCCCTTCAGGACCAACTGCTCGGGAGGTTGAAGGAGCGCAAGCAGGTGGAAGAGCTGGCGGGTAAGATCGAAGAGGTCTGCACCGAAATCGATTCGCAATACTTGAGGGAAGAGATCCCCAAAGCTTTCGCGCAGTCGCTGGACGGGCTCCAGCGCATAAGCGGGATCGTTGGTGCCATGAAGGAGTTCTCCCACCCCGGGACCGATTCCAAGGTTTGTGTAGACCTCAACAGGGCGCTCCAGAGCACGATCACGGTATCCAGAAATGAGTGGAAATATGTCGCCGAGATGGTCACAGACCTTGACCCAGCACTACCGCCGGTCCCCTGCCTGCCCGGAGAAATCAACCAGGTTTTCCTCAACCTGATAATGAACGCCAGCCAGGCAATAGCCGAAGCGGCGAAGGGAAACGGGGCCCAACACAAGGGGACCATCACCATCACCACCCGCACCCTGGATCAATATGCCCGGATAAGCATCACCGATACCGGGTGCGGAATCCCGGAAAATATAAGGTCGAGAATTTTCGATCCGTTCTTTACCACCAAGGATGTTGGAAAGGGTACGGGCCAGGGCTTGGCCATATCGCACTCGGTTGTCGTGGATAAACACGGCGGGACCATCACTGTTGATTCCGAGGTCGGCAGAGGCGCGGTTTTTGTCGTCCGACTGCCGCTTGACAGCCCGGGGGATAAATAGGAGTAAAAGGATGAAACCCGGTTGGGCATTCCTTCCGCTTATCGCAACGATGCAAAAGGGAAAACGAAAGGGACTCGGCTCCTGCCGGAATTTCGTGTTCAACCGTGACAGGAGCTATATTCCCGCTGGCGCTTTATTGGAATTCAATTCGCGATTTTCGATAAACGAATAGAACTCTGGAGGCTCAAGGGTGCCACCACAAGGGCACATCTTTAACCCGATACGATCTTCCTCGAAACATTTATTACATACCTTAAATGACGGGCTAGAAGCCAGGGCTCTCCCTTTAAATATTTGATATACATATGTTACCACACTAACGAATATTGCAATTGATATACAAATAGGTGATCTATATGGCATTAAATGCGCTTGTGGAAACGTTCGGCTTTTTGATGTAACAGCAAACAACACACCAAGTAAAATAATGAATGTTGATAATGGCATTATTGGATTAACAAATGATGACCTGCGTAATTTCACCTTGATTATTTCAATTTCAGAATCAGGCTTTCTTTGCCATGCACCACTTTTCTTGATTTTAGGTTCTAAAATCTTGTCCATATTTCGAGGCGGGAATGGAGCGTTCATTCCTTATTCCTTTCCAGTGGCAACATCAGCAGTATGGTCGAATTATACGACAGGTTGAGCGGGATGCCGATTGGCGCCATGAAGGAGTTCTCGCACCCCTGGACCGATTCCAGTCAATGGGAATGAAAAAATAGGATTCGCCCTTCAGGCAAAGAATATAAGGGCGGGCTTACCGATAGAGTTGTTTGCGGTCGGAATAGTGCCCGCGCCTTCCCTCAAGGGAAAAGCCTTCCGTCGCTCCATTTGACCCTGCGGGTCACCTTTATATCGATCCGGCTTGCCCCGGGGATGGATTCAGCTATCCGGCGAAGCTCCGCGACTATATCCTCTTCCTCTTCCAGGGCGACCTTGACGTTCAGACGCACAAATCCGTTACTGCCGCTCACCTCCAAATCGGGCTCCACGCCAACGAGCTCGGCCTTCACCCTGGCCCTGAACGCCATGGCCTCCATGGCCTTTTGCGCCCTCGCATCTCTTTTAAACACAGGGAAGGAGGCGGCTTCGCATATCATGCTCGCGGCATCCTCCACCGTGGTCCCGTTTTTGATATGGATGACCAGATCGTAAAGACCGGGGTCGGCGGTGTCGATTCCGTAGAGACCGAGGCTCCATTTTCGCCGCTCGGCGTCATCGTCGGTCAGGACACGCAGGGCTTCCTCCCGCGACACCGCCTCCCTCTCCATCTCGCATCGGACACGATCCTCCATGTCAGACATAATCCTGACCTTTAGAACACGCACGGCGGGCTCGACGAAAAAGTGTCCCGCCAGGCCATGGTAGACGACGTTGTCCATGAGCAAGTGGTTTAAGAAGACCGCCTTGAAATAGGCTATGTATTTTTCCCTGCCGTGGGTAAATCTTTCAAGAATGGAAGGAGCATCGTGAATCGCGCGGCGGAGCTGGATTTCAGGGATGTTGAACTCCCTGCAGGCATCCAGGACGACCTCGCGGGCAATACAGCGATATCCCAAAATCTCGGCCACCTTCAGGGCAACATCCCTGCCCTTGCTGTAGGAGCCTCTCGATATTGTTATAATGGCCATTTCGGCCTCCTCGGTTTTTGCACCTCGATCAACGAATCCTGGCCCCCGAGCAGGAGCGTGCAACCTCCACCCCGGGGCCGGCATCGGGAGTTCCAGGGAACGCGGCTCCGATATCTGCCTGAAGGGAAAGCTCCTCCATCATTTTCTGCGACTCCGGCGTGGTCTCGAACCTTTTCATCCGGGCAACCCGGGCGATCAGGAAGACCGCGTTATCAACCGTGATATCCCGAATGTGGATAATAAGGTCGTAGAGACAGGGATCGGCCGTATCGATTCCGTAAAGGCTTCGGCTCCATTTTCTGCGTTCTTCATCATCACTTGTCAAAACGCGCAAAGCTTCCTCGCGCGACACCCTCTCGCGCCGCATCTCCGTTCTTACCCGGTCCTCCATATCGGCAATGATTCTGACCTTCAGAGCGTGCTTTACGCCGCCCAGAAAGAAATGGCCAGCCAAACCGTGATAGACCACATTGTCCGCCTTCAATTGTTTCAGCAGGGCCGAGCGAATATAGGCCACATATTTTTCCTTGCCCCCCGTAAGCCTTTCGAGGATGGAAGGGGCGTCATGGATCGCCCGCACCAGTTTGATCTCCGGGATATTGAATTCCTTCGAGGCATCCAGAACCACCTCACGGGCAATACACCGGTAGCCCAACTCCTCGGCAACCAGCGCGGCCACCTCTTTTCCCTTGCTGTAAGAACCCCTGGAAATGGTGATAATGGCCATGAAAACTATTCCTCCAACTCCCCGTAAAACAAAGGGGCAACCAAGACCTAAAGCGCGGAATTTTAATTCCCCGGTTATTTTGCGCCAATTTTGCGGACTTTATCGGCGGCAACCGAAACGGAGAAATCTTTCATCTTTCTCCATTCCAGCTCCTTGTGGCGAGGAACGACCAAAACCCCCTCGGCCGTTTTATCCGAGACCGACACCGCGATTTCGAAGGCCCCCGCCTCCAGTTCAACCGATACCCTGTCGCCGTCGCAAAGACCGATGCGAGCGGCGTCCTTACTATTTATCGACATGAGCGGGGGGGAAACCGCGGCATCGAGCGAATCGGACCAAACCGAAAATTCACTGGTCCCAAACATCCACTCGACCGTCAAAAGATCGAAAAGATCACCGTTTAGGGCGGCCTTCCCGTCACTGCCTCCAGCAAAGCCCGGTGTTTCGGGAAAACCGGCCTTTGCCATGGGCACTCTTTTCCCCTCTCCGGGACAAAGCGCCGGGGGAAGAAAGGTTTGGGCAGAGGCTTCATCGGCACCGATCAAGCCGGCGATTTGCCCGAGCGCCTTCCAGGCCGGCAGGTGGTCGCCTCCCGGAACAAGGCCGGAGTAAATACGCGGAGGGTGGTTTCCTCCCCGGATCGGCGCGCCACCGCAGTGCACCCGCTCCGCGACTTGCACCCGCCCCTCCTGGTTAATATAGGTAGAGCGGGTTTCAAAAATAGTGGAGGCCGGATAAAAAATGGATGCACACCCCACGGCCTGGGAATCAAAATAATCGATGGCAACAAGAAGCTCCAGCTTGGAGAGGGCGCTCTCAAGCCTTGCGCGGTCGGGGTAGTCATGGAAAGGGTCGCACTCCGCAACTACCAGGGCGCGCACAAGGCCCTGTTCGATATCTTCGAGGATTTCGAAAAAAGTTTTGTCTTCGGTTCCGCAAAGTTGCGCGGCGCCGAAAGAACCAGCTCCCGGCAAAAGGTAAAAAAGACCGGCCTTTTTTCCGGCAAGCCCAAGCAGGCGTGCGCAACCTGAGACGAATGCGGGAGTGGATTCCGGGATCGCATCGGTTCCGCAGAGAATGACCGGTCTTTTGCTTTCGCGCAGAAGTTCGCAAAGCCGGGCGAGTCCTAGCGGCGGCTCGAAATTTTCATGGACCTCTTTTAGATGTCGGTAAAACGCTTCGGCGTCCTTTCCGAATCCCGCGGCCTCACTTTCAACAGCCTTCACGACGAGCGCGGCCAGATAACGCTCGATATCCCGAGGAGCGGCCGGGAAATGGTCGAAGCCGCAGGGCAAGGCCACAGGGCGCGAATCGATAGTGACCACGGGGGCGCCGTTTCTTGCCGCCTGCCTTAGCGCAAGGGCGCTCATCGGCGCTTCGTTCAAAGGATCGGCCCCGGCGATAATAACGAAATCAGATTTTTCGATATCGCCCATCGAGACGGCGATCCGCGAGTCCAACCCTTTGACGGCCTCAAGGGTCTTGCGGCGAACCGAAGGGGTGGGGAAAAGGACCGGCCCCGACCAACCGCGCTTTTTACACACAAGGTCGAGCATGGACTGCGTCTCAAGGCTGTTTCGCCCGGAACCGGCCACGGCAATCGCCCCGGGGCCGAATTTCGCGGCAATATCGTTCAGGGCTTCCCTCGCCCGGTCAAGGGCGGCCGAGGCCGAAGCGGGGGCGCCTGCGATCGCGGGCGAAAGTGGACGCGCCCGTGCGCCTTCAGCGCCGTTCGCATAGGAAAATCCAAATCTTCCGGCATCGCAGAGGAAATAACCGTTGACCTCGCTACTAAAACGGGCCTCGATCCGCATAACCCCGCGGTAATGCCCGTTCGCCACCGTATTGCAGCCAAGCGAACAGAGGTTGCAAAGTGAAGGGGCCCTTTGCAAATCCCATCTTCTCAGCTTGAACCGGGCGGTCTTGTCCGTGTAGACCCCCGTCGGGCAAATATCGACCAGATTGCCGGAAAAAGGGCTTTCCAGGGCGCCGTCCGAAAATCTTCCGAAATAGAGCCGGTCGCCTATCTGCATGGGGCCGAGGTCGTAATAGCCGCAAAACTCCTGGTAGAACCGCGAACACCTGTAACAGTGGATACAGCGATTCATCTCATGCTTTATGTAGGGCCCCAGGTACTGGTCGCGATAGGTCCGCTTGGGACCGGGAAATCGGCGCAGGCCATGGCCGCCCGACACCGTTTCGTCCTGCAGCAGGCACTGCCCGCCCTCGTCGCATACCGGACAATCCAGGGGATGATTTTTCATCAGCAGTTCGATGACTCTTTTTCGAAACCCTACGACTTCCTCATCGGTAGTGGAAACCACCATCCCGTCGCGGGCATCGACCATGCAGCTCATCTGAACGCCCTTGAACGGTCCCTGCACGAACTTCACCGCGCACATCCGGCAGGCGCCGACCGACCCCAACGCCTCGTGGTAGCAAAAGCGCGGGATGACGATGCCAAGCCTTTCCGCCGCATCGATTACTTTGGTCCCCTCGGGAACCTCAATTTCGCGTTCGTCAATGATCAGCCTTGGCATGGAAAGGACATCCCTTTTCGCTAATATGTTGTCGGACTTCGTCTTCGAAAAAATCAAGCAGGCTCACAACGGGCTCGGCCGCCCCCGGGGCAAGCGCGCAGTAGGAATTCCAGACCTCTTTACAGAGCAGCCTCAGGTTGGGGATGTACTCTTCCTTACCTTCCCCGTTTTCGATTCTGCGCAGCAACTCCCGCATGTAGGGAAGTCCCTCCCGGCAGGGCGTGCACCAGCCGCAGGACTCCCTGGCGAAAAACTCCAAAAGGTTCAAGGTAGCCCCGACAAGGCAGGTATTTTGATCGAAAACCATGATAGCCGCAGTCCCGAGGCGATTGCCGATTTTTTTCAGATCCTCGAAATCCATCGGGATATCGTAATGCTCACCGGTCAAAAACCTGGTCGAGGCACCCCCCGGAAGACATGCCTTGAATTTCGAACCGGGCGCCATGCCACCGCAGTGTTGCTCGATGATCTCGCTGAGCCTCGTTCCGATTGGCAGTTCGACCGCCCCCGGCCGACTCACTTTGCCGCTAATGCCGTAAATCTTGGTGCCCGTCCCGTGCGGGGTGGCGCTCAAGGTCTTGAACCATTGGGGCCCGTTTCGCAGAATATGGGGGATATTTGCCAGCGTTTCGACGTTATTTACAACGGTCGGCTTTTCCCACAGGCCCTTTTCGGTGGGGTACGGCGGCGGCTTTACCGGATTGGGTCTTTTGCCCATTATAGCGTTTAAAAGAGCGGAGGCCTCTCCGCAAATGTACCTGCCCCCGCTTCGATGAACGACGATATCGAAGCAAAAATCGGTTCCAAGAATTCGGTTTCCAAGAAAACCGGCCCGGCGGGCATTTTCGAGTTCACGCTCCAAAATGAGGGCGCCGCTTTCATAGGAGGGGCGCACAAAAAAGAAGGCCTTCGAGGCCGAAAAGGAATAGCCGGCCAGGATCATGCCTTCGATCACGCAATGCGGGTCAACGTGGAGCAGCACACGGTCCTTGAAAGTCCCCGGCTCCATTTCGTCGCAATTCGCCACCAGATAGCGCGGGAAAGGGCTGGAATCGGGCACCGCGGCCCATTTCATCCCGGTCGGAAAACCCGCGCCCCCCCGGCCCAAAAGGCCCGATTCGCCCACCAGCCTGATGACCTCCTTGTGGGCAATCCCGCCTCCGATAAACTTTTCGACCGCTTCATACCCTCCGCTTTCGCGGTACTCGTCGAGGGTCGCGACCCGGTCGGGCTTCCTGTTCTTGAACAATACCTGAGGATAAACGGGCATGATCTATTCCCATCCGCTAAAATCGGCCGTTTGCGCCAGTTGAGCCAGGACCCTGTCGATCTTTTCAGTAGTGAGTTCTCCGAAAACCCGCTTGTTTATCACCATCGCAGGCGCACGATCGCAATAGCCGATACAACAAACCGGCAGAAGGGTGAAGAGACCGTCCGCGGTTGTGCCCCCCAGGGGAATGCCAAGCCGCGAGCAGATGTAATCGACTACCCTTTGATGGCCTTCGAGCCAGCACACCGTGCTGTCGCAGACCTTTATCACGTATTTTCCAACCGGACTCCGGTAGATGTAGTCATAAAAAGTTGCAAGCTCTTCGAGTTGCAGGGGCGTCATGCCGAGCAATTCGGCCGCTTCCACCATGGCCTCGTCACTCATCCATCCCTGGAGTTCCTGGATTTCAAACATGACGTCTATAGCCTTTTCGCGGGGCGATTCGGCGCCGGCGATCATCTTGCGCAGTTTATTTTTCAATTCGTCAGGCAGCATAACAGCTCTTCATTGAGTTTCCGGATCATTTGTTTATTGAAAGGGTTGGCGATATTTTATATCACGTGCAAGCTAAATCAGGGTAGGTAAAAGTCAACACGGAAGCCGCCTCGTTGCCAATTCCCGGTAGCCCGGAGCTTTTGGCGATGCCTAAACAAACCGGTCCCCGCAGACCTCATGGGCGTTCGCCCGGGCGACATCATCCCGGCGGATGGAATACCTGAGCACGGACGTGTCGGCCCTCGCCGGCAATTTTTCCCGGCCATCGCGGGACCGGGCGATCTTGCCTGTCCGGGCGCCGTTGCAAGGCTGTCAAGGACGTTTTCGCGCCCCCGCAACGCATAGTTGACCCAGGCCTCCATTCAACTTAACATTATAGAAAAGATCCCCATGAAGGCGATGCCAAGGCTTAGCGAAGGAGGAATAATCATGGAAGGCAAACACGAACACCAACACCACCACGCTCATGAGCACGCACACCTCCATTCCCATGAACACTCGCACGGGGACAGGACGCATTCACACGAGCACACGCACCTGCACGCTCACGAGCATCTTCACGAACACAGCCATGACCACTCGCATGGCGCGGGGACGCAGGCCCATGAGCATGACCACTCCGGCGAACACGGGCCGCATGAGCATGACCATTCGACGCATCAGTCGGAGGCCCATGAGCACGCGCATTAAGAACTTCATTCAAATTGACCACCACATCCGGGCCATTATGGAAAACAAGGCGAGCAGCCATCTTCCAAGAACCGCAAATAAAGGGCCGCACTTTCACCCGTTGTTCTGAAGAAATCGGATGAACATGAAATATTTAGAAGCCTACCAATGGCTGCTAGATTATTCCAAGACAACCGCTTATTACGAATCGGCGCTGGGGCTTCTACACTGGGACCAGCGCACCTGTTTACCCGCGGCGGGCGGCGCCCATCGCTCGGAGCAAATCGCGGCCATGACTTCCCTGCTCTACCGGCGCACCACGGACCCGCACTTCGCAGAGATTTTGGGGGAGGCCGAAGCAGGCGCAAGCGCGGGCGACGATCTATCCGATGAAGCGGTAAATCTGCGCGGGTGGCGCAGGAGCTTCGATCGTAGCACAAGGATACCTGAAGGATTGGCTGTTGCACTCGCAAAAGCCGGGTCGCAGGGGCAACTCGCATGGCAGGCGGCAAGAAAGGCAAACGACTGGAAGGGCTTTCTTGTCTTCCTCAAAAATATCGTAGCGCTTAAGCGCGAGCAGGCCCAAGCCCTCCATGGAGGCGAGGGGGAGATCTACGACGCCCTCATAGACGATTTCGATCAGGGGGAAACCGCCGAGAAAATCGAGGGGCTTTTCACCAAACTCGAGGCCGCGACGTTAAGATGGCTCGAAAAAATCGAGTCCGCGCCGCACAAACCCGACCCGGACCTCCTGCGCGGCCCTTGCCCGGCTACGGCCCAGAGTGCCTTCATAAGGGAGGTTATCGGCGGCCTGGGCTTTGATTTCGAGGCGGGCAGGCTCGACTTTTCGGCCCATCCCTTTACATCGAGTATCGGCCCCGGAGATGTGCGCATCACCACAAGGTTTGATTCCGACTCCTTTATCAAGGGCCTTTTCAGTTCGATTCATGAAGCAGGCCACGCCCTCTACGCCCACGGACTTCCGCAAAACCACTGGGGGACGCCTCGCGGCGAACCGATTTCCATGGCAATCCACGAATCGCAGTCCCGCCTGTGGGAAAACATGGTTGGAAAGTCCACCGGATTCTGGGACCACTTCTACCCGGTGGCATGCAAACATTTCCCGTGGCTTAAAAAAACCGGAAAGGAGCAGTTCCTGCTCGCCGTGAACGAAATCCGCCCCAGCCCGATCCGCACCGAAGCCGATGAAGTCACCTACAATCTGCACATCATCATGAGATTCAAGCTTGAAAGGATGCTCATCGGCGCACAACTCGAACCCGACGAACTTCCGCAGGCCTGGAACGAGGCGATGGAAGGCTATTTTCATATCCGTCCCCGAAACGATTCGGAAGGGGTCATGCAGGATGTCCACTGGTCGTCGGGCGCTTTCGGCTATTTTCCCGGCTACGCCCTGGGAAATCTTTACGCGGCGCAATTCTACGCCAAGGCGCAAAAGGAGTTGGGGGATCCGCGGCAAATGTTTGCTGCCGGCGAGTTTTCTCCCCTTCTCCAGTGGCTGCGAGAAAACGTTCACTCACAGGGAAGCCGGTTTCTGCCTCGCGACCTGGTAAGAAGGGCCACAGGCGGAGAACTGGAGGTGGATTGTTTTATCGATTACATCGAGAAGAAAAACGACTGGTTGGCTGGAGCGAACGCCCCATGAGCATGCGTCCCGGGGTGTACGAGCAGTTCCCCGGCAATGATCTGTGGTGAGGCGACCGGGTTTGCCGGAAACAGACAAACGTTGGTGGGCACGAAAATCCATACCCACCAACCATCGAATCCACCTTTTGACCGTTTGGAATATCATGGAACTTAAGGGGCCTCATCCTGACAGGCTCGACTCCGGCAAAAGCCCCGTCACGCCCAGACCCGTTCGGGCCACCTCGGCTATCGCCCTATGAGCGGCCGAGCTCGAAACGATCGAGGTTCATGACTTTGTTCCATGCGGCTATGAAGTCCCGCACGAACTTTTCGCGGGAATCGTCGCATGCGTAGACTTCCGCCAAAGCCCTCAGCTGAGAGTTCGAGCCGAAGACCAGATCGACACGAGTTGCGATCCATTTGTACTGGCCGGTCGCGCGATCTCGCCCCTCGAACAGCGTGTCGTCGGCCTCTGTTGGCTTCCATATCGTGTTCATATCGAGCAGATTTACGAAAAAATCATTGGTTAGAGATTCCGGACGGGTGGTAAAAACGCCATGCGGGGAGCCGTCGAAGTTGGCGCCAACCACCCGCATGCCACCAACCAGGACTGTCAACTCCGGAGCGGTAAGCGTCAGGAGTTGGGCGCGATCGACCAGCAGTTCCTCGGCGGTTACTGAAAATTTGGCTTTCAGATAATTTCGAAAGCCATCGGCAACCGGTTCGAGCGCGGCGAAGGATTGCTCGTCAGTTTGCTCCCGGGAAGCATCGGTACGTCCGGGTGTGAAGGGGACGTCCAGATCAAAGCCTCCATTTTTCGCGGCCCGCTCCACCCCGGCACAACCCGCAAGGACTATCAGGTCGGCCATGGACACTTTCTTGCCACCGGATTGCGCACTGTTGAACGCGTCCTTTATGGACTCCAGAGTCTTTAGCACCTTTGCCAACCGTGAAGGCTGATTGACTTCCCAATCTTTTTGCGGCGCCAGGCGAATACGGGCGCCGTTTGCACCACCACGCTTGTCTGAGCCACGGAACGTAGAGGCCGAAGCCCAGGCGGTGGAGATCAGTTCAGGGATCGACAGCCCCGAGGCAAGGATTCGGGCTTTGAGTTCGGCAATGTCGGTCGCATCGACAAGAGTGTGATCGACAGCAGGGACCGGATCCTGCCAGATGAGTTCCTCGGCCGGAACCTCCGCACCAAGATAGCGCGACCGCGGTCCCATGTCGCGATGAGTCAACTTGAACCAGGCTCTGGCAAAGGCGTCTGCCAACTGGTCAGGGTGCTCGTAGAAACGCCTCGAAATCTTTTCGTAGTCCGGATCGAAACGCAAAGCCAGGTCCGTAGTCAACATGGCCGGTGCGATGCGCTTCGACTGATCGTGCGCATGTGGAACAGTGCCTGCGCCGGCATCACCCCGGGGCTTCCACTGATGGGCGCCTGCCGGGCTTTTGGTCAGTTCCCATTCGAAGCTGAAGAGGATACGGAAGAAGTTGTTGCTCCACTTTGTCGGCGTGTTGGTCCAGGTGACCTCGAGACCGCTGCCGATAGTATCGCCTC
The DNA here is from genome assembly GCA_021777755.1 of Deltaproteobacteria bacterium. Classification (GTDB taxonomy): domain Bacteria; phylum Desulfobacterota; class Syntrophobacteria; order Syntrophobacterales; family Syntrophobacteraceae; genus SbD1. Next base: position 12,822 of record JAJYDE010000025.1, on the reverse strand, counting down.
CTTTGCCCGAGCCAAAACTACTCTTCCAGCCAAGGCCCTGTTCTTCGAGCGGGGCGGCTTCGGGCTCGGGGCCGACATGTTTGGCATCTCCCGCCCCGTGGGTCTTGCCGAACGTGTGGCCGCCCGCGATCAGGGCCACCGTTTCCTCGTCGTTCATCGCCATGCGTGCGAAGACTTCCCGAATATCGCGTGCCGCGGCGACAGGGTCCGGATTCCCGTCGGGACCTTCCGGATTAACATAGATGAGGCCCATCTGAACGGCGGCAAGGGGGTTTTCCAGGTCACGTTCACCTGTGTAGCGTTTGTCTCCAAGCCACTCGCTCTCCGCCCCCCAGTAGATGTCCTTTTCGGGTTCCCAGATATCTTCACGTCCGCCGGCGAAACCGAAGGTCTTAAACCCCATCGATTCCAAGGCAACGTTGCCGGCAAGGACCATCAGGTCGGCCCATGAAATCTTACGGCCGTATTTCCGCTTGATCGGCCAGAGCAGCCTGCGCGCCTTGTCCAGGTTCACATTGTCCGGCCAACTGTTGAGGGGGGCGAAGCGCTGGCTGCCGTTGCCGGCGCCGCCGCGCCCGTCGCCGATGCGGTATGTGCCGGCGCTGTGCCAGGCCATACGGATGAAAAGTGGTCCGTAATGGCCAAAGTCCGCCGGCCACCACTCCTGCGACTTCGTCATCAAATCACGCAGATCCTCTTTCACGTTATTGAGGTCCAGGCTCAGAAACTCTTTGGCGTAGTTGAAATCCGACTCCATGGGATTGGATTTCGAGGAGCGCTGGTGCAGCATATCGAGGTTCAATTGATTCGGCCACCAGTCCCGGTTCGCCGTGCCTCTCCCGGTCATCGGGCTGATATGGGTTCTCGTTGAGCGGTCTTTGCCGATTTCTTCACTCATAAAATCTGCTCCTTCCATTGCTGGTGTGGCTTTCCCCGTTTGGCGATCTCGCTTTTCATCGAGCAGAAATCACTGGATGCGGGCAGCACAGCAAGTACGCACTTTCCAGGTGTGCGCAACTTTTTTCCTGACATTCCGGGCAAACGCCGGGATAATCCAGTCGAGGACTGACGCGTTCGTACCCGAAAAACCGCAATAGTCTTGTAAACAGCGGCAGTGGTGGTAGTACCGGAGACTAAATACCGGTTAGCAGTGAGTAGTTATGACTGATCAAGATGTCAAGCCGGGGTTTTATGCCCAAAACCGTGAAGTATTTACTTGCCTTGTCTCGCGAAGGATGAGGGCAAAGTGTGAACAGCCCCTCCGCGGGTCGTCCGGGACGAGCAACGGCCACCTTCGCCAGCTTCATGACGGCCGTTTTCAGGATTGTCTTCAACTGCTCAACTGGACCGGCGTATCGACTAATGCGATCTTGTTTATCAGCTCTTCGGGCCAGAGCGAATCGAACTTCACGTTCACCGCGCAATCCCCGAAGGGACGCAGCCGAACCGCCACCACGGTCCCGTTTATTTTCACCTCTTTTGTTGAATCCTTGGATGGATGAAAATAGGTTATAAGCACCCTCTTTCCCAACAAGCGGCCGGCAGCCGCCTTATTGGGCATTCTCGCCATGAGGAAAGCCCCACCCCGCGACAGGTCGCACGCATCCACCTTGAAAGAGGTGCCGGTCGGTTTTTCCGATTGTCCGAGAAGGCTGATCGATGCCTTTGCGGTGAGTCCAATCCTTTTCAATCCCCTTCGGTCCACTTTCATCGCTTTTAGAACATCGCCGATGTTTTCAGCTTCGCCCGTAAAGCTCTCCAATTTGGATTCGAGCACCGGATGGGTGGTCTTCCATGTCTTGAGAACCTCCGAATCCAGATAGCTCAACTCGACATCGGTCCGCGCGATCAAGCTTGTAGTACAGATGGTGAAAGAGAAGAAGGCGTCCCGGCCGGCGACATCGCCCCTCTCAAGGGTCTTCAAAAGGGTTTGGCCATTGCCGTCGAAATGGGCGATCCCGGCCCGGCCGCTGTTGATGAAGTAGAGACGGGGTCCCCATTGTCCCTGCTCGAAAATCGTCTCGCCTGTCCGATAAGTTGCTTTTGTGCATGAGAAGTAGAGCGCATTGGCTTCTTCGACGCTCAGGCCGTCGTAGAGCCTTGCCCAAATTCCCCTGTGACGCCGGTCTATGGCCTGTTCTTTTTCATGTTCGATAATCTCGCCGCAGCGCACTATCTCGCTAACGGCCAGCGAGTCAATATCATAGATCCTGGCCCTTATTGCTTCAGCCTCTTCGAAGTTATTGTTCCTGGCGCACTGAAGGGCAAGTTCGAAGAGTGTCTTTATCGCAGCCGACTTGTTGCCTTGATCGAGGAAGGTTTGCACCAGTCTATTTTTCTCGGCCAAGTTTTCCATCTCCACCTCCGCACGGCAAGCTCGATCAGTTCCCGAAATGCTTTCAACTCAGCCGGCCTCACCGGTTCAGAAGGACCGGTTCGACCTGCTACCAGCTCCAGGACTTCGGATCAATGGCACCCTCGCGTTTGAACGGCTGCTAAAGTACTGAACGGGTAGCTCGAAGTGGAGGGGGGGATTGGGGTTGGGCTTCGCCAATTGTAGCGGCTTAAGCATGTCAAGCGGTCAACGGGTTGATAGCTCGTTTCAAACCAATATGGCCGTCGCATCCCGTACTTATACTACTACATTTGCAAATCGAGTCGCAATGGTATTCTTTTTACATTCTCTCTTGTTCAAGACAATGAACGGACTTCTCAGCCGGGGTCTCCGATATAGATGCGCTGGACACGCCGGGAGAGCCCGCAGGTAAGCTCGTAGGGAATCGTACCGATCCTTTCGGCCACATCGAGGGTCTCAATACTGCCCTGTTCGCTCTCGCCCCACAGGAGCACTTCGTCACCCACCTCGACGGGACCGCTTCCGACGTTAACCATGATGTAGTCCATGGTCACCGTTCCGACCATCGGATAGCGCCTGCCTCTAATGAGAACCTCTCCATTGTTGGTGAACCTGCGGCCAAGGCCATCGGCATAGCCCACCGGAAGCACCGCGATCCGGGTTGGCCCGGGGGTCGTCCACCTCCTGCCGTAGCTTACGGGATGCCCGCCGGGCATCTCGCGCAGGTGCCCCACGTAGGTCTTAAAGGACATCACCTGCCTTGGCGTCATGGACCGGGAGGTCTCCTTGGAGGGATAATGACCGTACATCAATATGCCGGGCCTTACGGCGTCAAAATGGCTCCCGGGAAGATCGAGAATCGCACCGCTTGCGGCCATGTGAATGATCCCGGGCTTTCTTGGCAGACCCGAAATGATTGAGATGGCCTTGCCAAACCTTGCAAGCTGAAGATTGGCAAAGGTTTTGTCCTTTTCGTCGGCGGTTGCGAAGTGGGTGTAGAGCCCCTCCCAGCAGCAGGCGGAGCATTTGGAAAGACGGTCGAACAAATCCGCGGCCCGGGGCAAAAGCAGCCCCACCCTGCCCATTCCCGAATCGAGTTTCAGGTGCACACGGGCGGTCAAACCGGGCAGGCGGCGCAGGGCCTCTTCTATCCAGTCTAGATCCAGGGGGTCGAAAATGGAGATACTAAGGCCCGCCTTGAGGGCCTCCGAGATCCGGTCGGGAAAAAGCCGGCCCAAAACCAGGATTTGCGCGCAAATCCCGGACTCTCTAAGCTCCATGGCTTCCTCGAACCGCGCGACCGCGAACATGGAACAACCTTCCCGAACCAGCCGCCGGGCCACAACCACCGCCCCGTGGCCGTAAGCATCGGCCTTAATCACCGGAATGACACCGCGAGACCCGACTATTTCCCGGATGCTCCTCAGGTTGCACGCAAGGTTATCCAGGTTTATTTCCGCATACGTTCTAAACTTCATAGAAACCCCACAAAAATATTCAAACCTCGCTCCCCGCCTCATTTCTTCGCGAAAACGGTTTACTCGGACCCCTCGGTTTGTTCCTGCCAGGGATAGACGACGCGGCTGTGGAAAACCGCCGCGAGGGCCTCAATCAGGGAGTTTCTGATCAGGGCCAGTTCCTCGGTGGTCAAATCGCACTCGTCGAATTGGCCGTCATTCATGCGCTTTTCGATTATATGGCGAACCAGCGCCTCCACGGCCGCCCGGCTGCGCTCGGGAAGAGTTCTCGAAGCGGCTTCCGCGGCGTCGGCCACCATGAGAATCGCGGCCTCTTTGCTCTGGGGCACGGGCCCCGAGTAGCGGAAGTCAACTTCCACGGGGGGAGTTTCCACGCCGTGGTTGGCCTTGTCCCAGAAACATTCCAGGATCATCGTCCCGTGATGCTGCGGTATAAAATCCAGGATTTCCTTGGGCAGCTTCGCCTTCTTGCCCGTGATCAACCCCTTTTTCACGTGGTCGATGATAATGCGGGCGCTCTCGGCGGGCATAAGTCCGTCATGAGGATTGATTCCGTTTGCCTGGTTTTCGGTAAAGTAAGCGGGCGCAAACATTTTGCCTATATCGTGGTAGTAGACTCCGGCCCGCAAAAGCGCCACGTTGGCCCCCACGGCCTCGCCCGCGGCACTGGCGATATTGGCCACGGACATCACGTGCTGATAAGTCCCGGGCGCCCTGGACAACAGTTCCTTCAAAATGGGATGTTCGAGATTGGTCCAGGCGCTGATCTGAATGGTGGAGCTGGCGCGAAGCGTCAATTCGAGCACGGGCAGGAGCGCCGCGGCAAGGGGCGCGGCCGCGAGTCCCCCGGCCACAGCCCAGCAGGCGTTTCGCACCAGGCCGAATCGGGACGGATCCGGGAGGAAGGAACCCGAGTTCAACCGCGCGGGGATAACCTGCCCGAGCGACTGCCAGTCGAGACCAAAAGACAGGGCCATTAGAGCGCAGACAGCTCCGGCCGCAAAGCAGGGTACGAGCAGCCGAGACCTTTTCCGTATTTTCCCGGAACATAGCAAGGCGGTCAGCCCGCCGATCAGAAAGTAGATCAGCATCTGAACACTTCGCCCGGAAATAAGGGCGGCGATGACCGCGGCCATGAGGGTGGTTGCCGCCGCGGGGCCCGGGCGCCTGCCAAGCAGCACCAACAGCAGCGGCACAAAGGCGATCGGCAGAAAATAGACTGGCAGGGGGGTGAGAAGCAGTGCGGCTTCAAAAACCAGTATGGATAAGATCAGGACCGTAAAATGGATCGATTGGGGCTGCCCGAACCCCTTCCGATTACCGCACACCTTCGAGAGTGTCAGAACGTAGAGTACGGTCAGCATAACAACCGCCAGGCCAACCCAGGAGACGTTCGAAAGAAAGTCCGCCCGCTCGGCCCGCCGGTTTGCGGCAATCAGCAGCTCATCCTGTTCGGTAATTATTTTTCGCGCGGGGACCAGGACCTGCCCGGAACCGTAGCGTATGCTATTTGAGGGGTAGCGCTGGATAATTTCTTCAATGCGCCTTTCGTTTTCCTTTTGATCATAAATCAGATTCGGGGTGATGGTGGCCGAAGCGATCTTTACGACCTCGCCCAGCACCTTCGGATCGACCTGCCAGAAGATCTTTTCGGCCTGTTTTCGAAGCAAATCACGGGCCTCATTTACAGTCAGGAACCGGGCGGAGGGGTAAGTCACCGTGCCCATCGGCTCGGGGTAGCGCACTTCGGCGGCGGCCTTTTCCTCAAGAGGCCCGGGTTCCTTTAAAATCAGGCTTTCAAGAACCGAGTTGCAAATGGCCCGCATGCCTTCGAGCAAATTTTGCAGCCCCGGATATCCCATGAGCCGCACGGCTTCATCGGGGGCAAGCGCCACGGCGAATTCCTTTTTGACACGGGCGGCAAACGCACCGGCATCCATTGGAGTGCCACCCGGGGGCACCGATAAAGCGGCGAGCAGAGCGGCCATCTGTTTTTTGCCCGAATCAACCGCCCCGCGAGAAAAAATGTATAGCGGCACATATTTGGACAGGGCCAGGTTGCGCTTTCCGCCGAAAGCCTTGGCCTGGTCGAATATAAAGGGCCGATAGGCCCGAAAAGTGATGGGGGCGGAATCCCCTGGCCGCAGGCGGGAAAACCTCAGACTGATATTTTGCGCAAAACAGGCTAGCAGGCTGACAGCTATGAAGAGGGTTGCGAGAATCGTTTTCATCATCGTCGAGTCCGGACGGGGATGCCATTTACCACTTGACGCTTTTCTAACACGTTAAGGTAGTCTTCGGAACAGTCCAGATAAAAAGAAAGGGCCTTTTCGTAATTTTTCCCGACAATCCCGTCCCGCAGCAGTTGGCCGACTTCCTGTTTTCTCTTGAGAACCATTTGGGAGCGAACGAGAATCTCCCGCTCCCCGGCAGACATCCCGTCAAAGAGCATCCGGAATTCACTGCGCGCTCTTGGCTGGTACATCCAGAAATAGAGAAGATCGAGTGCGTTTACAATGATGATCTTTTCCAGATCGCGAGCCTCGGAGCCAAGCCGGGTCATGAAATCTCCCGGAGATTCGAGCATCTTCAAAACATCGGCTTCCGGATAGAGCAACTCCAGTTGCGCATAGGCCTCGAACAACTGCTTGAGTTTGCCCGCATAATCGTCGGCTCTTATTTCGATGTATTCGTTGCGGTCCGCGAGCCCCTCGATCACTCCGGCCACCGTGTCCGATGCGGCCTTGGATATTATCGCCGCCCACTTTTGAAGCATGCCCTGAATGTCTGGAACCCCGAAAGCACCCAGCACGCTACCGGCGGCCATATTTATCAAAAAGGCCAGGGGGATGGAAAGGACGGTGCGAAAAAGCAGATTGCTCGTCGCCGTGCCTTCGGGAAGCCCGCGCCACTTATTGTGGCTGAAGATATACAAGCCGTTGGCAAGGGAGATAAAAGCATAGAGCAATACCGGATTGGTCGCGGTTGTTATGCCCAGGGCCCGATCGAGAATCACGGCTTTTACCACGTAGTCGAGCAGGGGGACGGACAGGCCGGTATAGAAAAGGGAATCGCTGATCCTGCCCCAACTCAGGTAGCTGTCCCATTTGATGAAATCCGAGGGGTGAAAGCCTCCCGCCCCGAAGACCGACTGGATGATGTTTCTAATACCGGTGATGGCAAACCAGATCGGTGCGCCCAACCATGCAAGCACCCACCAATTCTTGGTCAGGTAAAAGCTGAGGAATGCGGGGACAAAACCCGCGGCAATCTTCAGACCATTTTTGATCATCTCGTTGAGGTAGTTGCTGGAAATATAGCTTCGAGACGGCCCGGAAGTTTCGAGCATATCGGCCAGGCAGTCGCTTGGCCGGCCTATCCCCCCGAGGGTCACCACGTTGCCCTTCTCCTCGATCCGGGTCGAGAGTTCGCCCACCTTCCATCCCTCTTCGCGCTTTCGCCCCACCAGGCCGAACCCCGGGAGCCGGCGCAGCGTCGAGTAAAGCAGGCGGGGAAAAAGGTGCGGCCTTTTCTCCGGCAGGTAAGTTTTTCGGAAAAAAGCGTCCATTCGAACCGGAACTACAACCCTCTGCGACCCTTTCGAGCCCCGCACCACCCTCCTGGCCCTTGGGGGAAGCGTCTCCAGAATCGCCAGCCCCATTCCGTGCAACCGGTGGGAATGGCCGGTGGAATCACTTCCGATCTTTGAGCGAAGCGGCCCTTTCCGGTAGTAGGACTGAAGCTTCGGGATGTTTCGCAGGATCTCATGGAACCTGGCCCTTCGTTGTGTACCGCTCCCGCCGGCCTCCTCCATCCGAGCGATCATAGCCAGGATATGCTTTTTCAGACCGACCGTATCCTGATCGTTTATGGCCCTTTGCAGTTGGGTGATTTCACGATAGTTTCGCCCTTTTCCGGTTGCAAAATCCTTTAAATTGAAAATCTCCAGATCGTTTATGGCCCCCTTGCACACGTAGAGCAGTTCGAGCACATCCTCGGCCCTCAAGCCGGTAAGGTTGAGCGTAATTCGGCACACCGCGCTCAAATCGCTCAGCCGCTCGGCCAGCTCCGGTGCGTTCAATCTGAGCAAAGGCGGGACATCCGGGCCATCACCGGGCACGTGGGGGTCGGGAATTCCCGGGTTTTGGGAAGGCCGAAGATACCGGTCGACGATTTCTTCCGAATCGAGCCGGTCCATCTCGTCAACCAGAGCGGCCAGCCTTTGGCCCTCCTCGCCCGATGCCGCACCGAAAACCGGCACCAGTTGCGCGACCCTTTCGCGCATGGCGCGAAATAGTTTCAGATGAATGAACCTTGCAAGATGGAGTATGGAGGGCTGCCCCTCGCCGACATAGGCAAGGAAAGCGGACCGGTCGAAGCTCTCCAGGTGCAGACCGTATCTTCGGTTGATTTCCGCAAGGCGGCGCCGGTTGAATTCGTCGAGCACAGCGAGGACATAGCGGCCCTGGTAGGCCGAAACGGCCTTTGCCTCCTCCATGAAGGCCATTGTGCGCCGGTCGGAAAGAAATGAGAGAAAATCCTTCGCATCGGACAAGCCGGCCGGAGAATAGAGGAGCTGAATGTAGGCCCCGTTGAACCTGACGGAGAACCCTATGCCAATGCGCACCCCAACGCCCATTATGGCGCCGGCTTCCAAAAGCTCTTCAGCCGCCAGGGCGGGCACGTAATTGTAGTAGACCACGGTGAGGCGCCGAATTCCCTTGATCCAGGCATCCATTATAAGATGGGAGGGCGACTTTCGCCCCTTGGTGCTCGAATCGTGAATATGATCGTCGAAGGAGACCTGGTTCCACTCTTCGGGCATTTCCAGAAGATGATGGCGGCGCAGAAGCGAGCGGATCGCTCGCGGCCTGCCGATAACAGCGGCTCGAAAATCATGGGCCAGTTGGAGTTGTTTAAGCCTCCCCCCGGGCTTTCGCACCAACTCCTTCATGATTTCAAGCAGCACCCGGGCGGCGTTTTTTCGCATATGCACTTCCCCGCTGCTCATCACTTCGTCTCGAAGCGAGCGCAGGGCGCTCAGCCGCTCCCCGGCCTTTGCGGCCCCTTGGGGCTCCAGAAGCCTCAGGGCCGCGTAGGCCATTCGCTGGGCGGGGGAAGCCGCCAGTTCCTTTATTCCGTGCGGGTGAAACCAGGGATAGAGCAGATCTTTCAAGTACCGCAGGGAATCCCGGCCCTCGAGCACCTCGTTTACCAGGTTCAAAAGATCGTAGTCGCGACGATCGAAAAAAATTGCGGGGATTCCCCTTTTCATGACGCACTTCCGGCTAGCCCCGCACCCGCGACGCGCAATTACGGGCCAGGCGTTTTCAGATCCATTGGCTTTGTGGTCCAGATTTTTTCAGTGTCTGAAAAAACCGTGCAATATCTTAGCATCAAACGTCGGGGGCAAACACAGTAAACTGAAAGCCCCCCTGCGGGGATGTACGCGAGGCTTGCCCGGGGAACCGTCGAATCCGGGCGGGAGGATTCCACCTTGAATAATGGCGAATTGAGAGTAATATTGAAGGAATTGCAAGGCGGGCCAACCACTGGATCTCTTTAGGGGCGAAAGCCCCGGCAAAAACCTGTTGGAAAGGTATCAAGATGCACACGGGACTTCTCATTCTCGGTATTTTCGTGCTCTACATCGTTTTAAACAAATGGATACTGCCCAAGCTTGGCGTACCCACCTGAATGGCGGACTCCTGTGGCGCGGAGCGCCCGAAGGAACGCAAAAAACAAATAAAATAGCCCTTTTCTCGGGGACCGCCCGAAATTGAGCTGGGGATTGCGAATTTTTGCCCTATTTTCCGGTTTGCTTGCTTGGAGAGCGGACTGCGGGCGGGGTCAAACTTTGAACCGCATGCAAAATTTTATCAGTTCCCTGATTTTGGCGACCTCTTCGGGTGGTCCTTGGAACATAATCCCTACGTCCGTTTTCCTGTAAATCTGGTTAAATTTCATATTCATTATTTTGCATTGGACGTTTTTGACCAATTGATCGTTGGGCATGGTGAAAGTAACTGTAAATTCCACGCCCTTATAAAAGGAGACTATCTTGGGGATTTCCAGTAAGCATCCGGTTTCACTAAGATCTTTAATAGTTCCCGTAAATTGGGAACCGCTTACGCTTCCTGCCGCATCCAGATTCACCTTGATTCTTGGCGCCTCTCTCAGGTTCTCCACCTGAAAAGTGGCAGGGTAATCAATGCAAACAATATTTTTGATAAGCTCTTTTCCAAAGCGGCTATCGAATGTGAATAGATAACCTTCGTGCAAATATGCAACCATTAAATCTTCGTCGACGATCACAGTGATATTATCGCTGATTGAAAAAACAGGTTTTTCAATCAATATCAGTTCTCTATTCACAACTCCAATAATCTTGCTCTTAGCTTTGTGGGAACGGTTCGAAGACGAGCGGAGCATTATTTCCGCACCAATTTGAAAAGGGATTTTTTTGTAGACCATAATCTGGATTCCCGACGAAAATTCTCTTCCATCCGCTTCTATCATGTTAATGATTATAGTATACCGGAAAATGAACATTTCAAAAGCGAATTCTTGCGGGAGTCCTTGAGGCGAAGCGATGGTGGCCAAACGCTCGGCAGCTCTACTCGAAATCGAGGACAAAAACCTCACACATCGGGCAGGGGCAACAACCGGTGCCCGGCTCTATTCGAGCCGGGGCACTTTGAGGGCGGCAAGGGTCTGCGCGACCTGCGCGCTCTTTTTCATTTTGGCCGGATGTTGCGAGACGGCAATTACGACCGGCTCCCCGCGGACCGGTCCGCCCCGCGCCCTGCGCCAGGGGGAGATCATCGAGACCGCCACGGGCCGGGTGATTGGCATGAATCGGCTGATCCGGAAGCTCTCCAAAGTCCAAACGGTATACATCGGGGAAATACACACAAGCGTTCAAGACCATGAGGTCCAGCTCGAAATTCTTAAGCGGCTCTCCCGCGACGGCGGATGCGTCGAGCTTGCGATGGAGATGTTTGCGGCCAACGCACAACAGATCCTCGACCGCTATATCGACGGGCCGATGTCGGAGGCCGATTTCCTGCGTGAGGTTAAATGGGATGAGGTTTGGGGCTATCCCTATTCGCTCTACAAGGGGCTGATCGACTGGCAAAAACAAAGGCGCATGCCGGTCGTGGGTCTAAACGCGCCCGATTCCATTGTTGGAAAGATAGCGCGCCACGGCCTCAAATCGCTAACGCCAATGGAGCGTTCGCAGGTGGCCAGGGAGTTTCATTTGAACGATCCGGGCGATCGCCAACGCGTCGAAGAGGCTTTCAGATCGCACGGGAAATATGAGATCAGGGATTTCGAGTCCTTTTTCGAGGCCCAACTGGCCTGGGAGGAAACGATGGCCCAAACACTGGCCCGGCGCCAGGGCCAAACGCAGTGTCAAATTGTGGTCCTTCTTGGCAGAGGGCATATGAACAAGCGCTTTGGCGTCCCGCATCTCACTTTGCTTCGAAGGCCCCGGACGACCTTCGCGACGGTGGCGCCCGTTCCGGTCGATTATCCGGCTGACAAGCTCGGCCCCAATCTGGCGGATTACGTGGTCGTAACCGGCCCGGCCGCACCTTATCACCCCCCTCGCCTGGGTGTCTTGGTGGAGCGGGCGCCCTCGGGGCGCGGGGTGGAAATCTCGGAGCTCCTGCCGGGGTCCCCGGCGGTTGCCGCCCGCCTTCACAAGGGGGACATAATTGTCGGTGTTAACGGCAAGCCGGTAGGAAATGTGGACGAGCTGCGGCGTGCGCTCGCCGCCGGTGGCCCCCGCGGAAATCTTCTCATCGAGCGAAACGCTCTCAGGCTGAGGGTCGAGGTCAATATGAAACCCTGAATTTCGGGCTTTGACATCGGCCATTTGGCCCCCCTCGGGAGCTTTCGATCCAAGGACGATCCCCGGCCCATCGGGAGTTCTTCCCCGCGAGAGTTCTTCCCTGTTGACATTGCGGTTCAAGCAGGCTATACTCCTTTTTGTTGTCGCGGGGTGGAGCAGTCAGGTAGCTCGTCGGGCTCATAACCCGAAGGTCCTAGGTTCAAATCCTAGCCCCGCTACCACTCTGAGAATCCAGGGTCCGGAAGAAATTCCGGGCCCTTTCTTTTTGCCCTTTTTTCTCAAAAACCGACCGTTATTTTCCCCGATTGAATCTTTCGAACCTTCAGGAACAACTTATCTTCCCGGTAGATTTTGCCAGCCGATGGAAACCTTTCTGAAACCTTCTCATCACAGGAGAGATTTATGAAACGGCTTTCAGCACTTCACCTCGCATTCCTCGTCATGGCGATCACCGGGACGGCGTTAGGCCAGGGAATCGATTGCATGCCGGGACGCTGTATCCCGGGGTTTTCCGAACGTTGCGCGGCCGCCGATCCGGCTTTATTCGCAAACGCCCGTTGGATGCGCCACTGCACGGGACCGCATCTATTCAACGCGGATTCGCAAACCTGCCGCAATTGGGCCTTGAGACGCACCAAGGGGGGTATGGGGGCAAATATTTGCGAAGAGATGGCGGAAAATGCAAAAACGGTGGAGTTGTATCTTTGCTGCATGCGCGGCAGGGGCTATTCCCTTATTGCTTCAACCCCGCTTTCCACCACTTGCCGTGCATGCCCGTTCTACCACAAATACAGCCTCGACTATGAAGGCTTTCGCGGAGTTGTCAGTACAGTTCCCGCAGATCTCGCGCTGCCACAGTGGTGGAACTGCCCCGGCTGCCGATAGCCCGACGGTCCCTTTTCGATCCGGCGGGATCGCCATGGGAGACTCAAGCCGCATCCGGAAAAGTTCAACCGGGTTTAGCGGAGGATTAACGGCCCCGGCACCCCTCTTTAGCGGCCGCTAGCCCAAGTTTAACACGCATGAAAAAACAAAAAACAATAACAATAAGTTAGGCTTTAAAGATTCCGCCAGTGGCACTACATCTTAATCTTTTATCAAACAACCATTTTGCGCACCCCCCCCGGCGT
>JAJYDE010000076.1 GCA_021777755.1 Deltaproteobacteria bacterium | reverse complement strand
GACCAAAATATTATGTGTCGGCAAACAACTCGCCGATACGCAATTCCAAAGGCATTATCTCATTATGCAACATATCGTAGTTCGCCACATAAGAAAGGATCGCTTTCAAGCTTTTTCCGGCATACTGCCGCTAAGCCATCAATCCCCTTTCGGAAATCGACCGGCTCGACCGCTACCAAAATGCGCATGTGCGGAGTGATCTGGATCACGACAGGAAATCTCGCGGCACGACTTCGGTAACAGGGGGCCTACCGTTGCCGGATAAGCGCAACTTGGCCCCGTCTGATCGAGTGCACTCGATTAGCCATGGGCCGGTAAGGCACGCCGTGTCTATTTCCATAAATTGGTACGGCTGAGCCATTGCGGCCGAAAAATGCTTCTTCAGGTCAGGATAGCACAGCCGCAAGTGGTGGCTCACGCTGGTAATGGGGTGGACCCGGCAGAGTTCGACCGCAGCCCGCCAAAGCTCACCGGGAATAGGCTCCCGCCTGTTCGTACGGGCGCTGCGCCATTTTTCAAACTGCTCTCGAACGGCCTCTATTTGTGGGACTATGCTATCTTTCATGCGTCATCCTCCTTAGAAATTAGGGTGACGCCAGGATAAACCATCTCGGGAACCTGAGTTAAGCACGCCTGCCGGAAGGTCACCATATAGTTACTGGTTAACAGGCAGCATGACGGCCTACAGCAGGCAAGAAAAATGGTGTTGCATGCAACAGAGGCGTTGCATGATTTCCGTGTCACATGCAACATTTCAAGCAGAGAGGAATCCTGCGCCTCCGGTAGTCGGGCAGGAGGCCGCCATGGCCCCCGCCTCGACCGGCAATCGTTTACGAACCTGCAATAGAGGGCTGCAATATACGAACTGCGTTATTGGCCGCTCCTATCAATCGGTTCTTTCGTGATTCTCAGCGCCACGGGTATCCCGGTAGCGAGCAGCACGCCTCTGAGCTATAGCACGCCTGTGAGCAGCAGCGCGCGCCCTGGCGCGATATCTGGCCCGCTCTCTGGCTCGCTCTCGTTCATAGGCTCTCCTGTGGTGATAACTGTTTCGAGCATGGACACCGGCATGCACGCCTGCTCCCAAACTGCCTATATGTGCGCCGACGCCTACACCGCCATCCCCAATACCAACGCCGGCTCCAACGCCTCCAACGTTGAAGCCGGCCCCGGCGCCCGCGAGGATTATCCGTCCGCTTGCGCCGGTATCGAAAGCATTCGCATTTCCAGGGATAACGAACGAAAGCCCAGCGGCAAGGGCTATTGCAAAAAAGAATACACGTGAAATCGTTTTCATCTTATCTCCTTTTCCCACTAATTATTGTTACTGATTTACGCATTCGATTTCCTCTTCCAGGTATGTCTTCAGCTTCTCCTTAAGGCGGCTTTCGAGCTGGCGCACGCGTTCGCGGCTGATCTCGAACTTCTTTCCTATTTCCTGCAGGGTCAACGGCTCCTCACAGAGGAGCCGATTGTCGAATATGACGGCTTCTTTGCCCTTGAGATGCTCTCCGAAAAGCATCAGTTTGTCGTGGAGGATTGCCTTTGCTTCCCGGTCGGCTATCTGGTCGTCAACGGGCAGGTCGTTCGAAGGCAGAAAAGATTTGTAAGTCTCCTCGGAGTCCTTCGTCAGGGGGCTGTCGAGATATACCTCCCCGCCGTTGAGCCTTTGGTCCATTTCGACAATCTCGGACTCCTCCACGTCGAACCGCCGGCTGAGCAACTCGGGTGATGCCTCGGTGCCCTGAGCCTCCAGCCGTTCTTTTTCCTTTCGCAGATTGAAGAACAGTTTCCGCTGGGCCTGAGTTGTACCTATTTTTACGAGCTTCCAGTTATTCATGATGAACTTGAAGATATAGGCCTTGATCCAGAAGGACGCATAATAGGAAAACTTGTACCCCCTGTGTGGATCGAATTTCCCTGTCGCCAGCATCAGCCCGACATTACCCTCCTGGATGAGATCCATAAGGTTTTGCACCCTGGATCGTTGGAAATCCATGGCAATCTTGACAACAAGCCTCAGATTGGCCGTGATCAGCTTGTAGGCGGCCTCGCTATCGCCGTTTTCGCGATAGCGGACAGCCAGGTCCACTTCCTCTTCTCTGCTGAGGAGCGGATACTGTTTGATCTCGCGGAGGTAAATATGGAGAGGATCGAAGGAAACCGGCCAAGGCCTGTCCCGAATGTTCGTAGACTTGACTTCTTCGCTTTCCGGAGCTTCCGCTGGAGTTTGCCGTTCTGCGTCTGAAACCTTCTTGATTTTCGCGTTTTTACGCATGGGTCAGTTATCCCTTGTCATGATTTTAGGAAGCTATAGGCTTCTGAAGGCGAACAATACCAATTAGTGTCCATCCGGAAACCTCTTGGCGGGCAACGCTGCGCTTTTGCCGACCCTGCCTCCATCGGCACCGGGCTTAGGGTGGGCACAGGCAACATCGTGCCCACCACCTTCATAGCCACGGTTTCCGGATGGACACTACTTACAATATTCCCTGGAAGAAACCGATCATGCGTCTGATTGGCATCACAAAACCCTCGGTTCGGTTGGCGCAACCGGGGAGGCGGTTGCGCCGGCGGAACACCCGGTTTTCAGTACCTCGCCAGAGCTCTTTGAAGCCTCGCTGCTCCCGCCGGCACCCTGACCTTCCCGTAGAGGATCTGCCTCGGCGTGACCGGTCGGCCGTAATATTCTGCGTTTGCCTCGCTTCTCGTCGCAATGATAGTGCCCGCAAGAGATACGCCGGCAAAAAGTCCCTGGCTGCGGCTATACGTATAGACTGCGGCGACAGGCGTCACAGTCGCCTCGGCCGTGCGACCCAGCGGACCGGCGGCCACGCTTACAGCGCCTCCCAATTGCACGTTTCCTCCCTGCGAGAATGCCTTTACGGCCTCATAAGTATTGAGAACGAAAACAAACTCGGTTTCCTCTGCTCCGATCTGAAAGCCGAATCCCGCTCCACCAGTTCCGATCGCGGAGGGCCCGCTCCAGCCTCTGCGCGTTCGCGCCAGCACCACACCGGAGCCGCCCTTTCCGCTAACCATGAAGCCCGCTTTGATGACCGTTATGATAGCCACTCCCCTGGCGCGCCTTAGCACCTCCTGTGGTATGGATTTATCCGGCATATTCCGGAAGGCATGGATCGTCGCTACGGCCCTGTTGATGTCATCCTGCATTCCCTCAGCATATGTCACGGATACATTGACCGTTGCCACCAAAGCCAAAAACAGCGAAAACAGCAGAACACGTTTTAGCATTGCATCTCCTTAAACCTGTAAAACGGTTGGGAATTGTGCTCCGGCCTCCATCCTGGCCGGAGCACAATTCCACAATACATGCCGGTTACTGCCGGGTTCCCTGCCCCATAGGGATGCTAAGCCTGTGTAGCCACGATGGCAGGATTGTCACTAAGACCATTAGAAACCGGCCGTGCCCATTTGGCCTGGTGCGGCCGGACCACTGGAATATGCGCCCTGGCAAGTTGCGTCTGCTCTGTAAGTATCTCTCGCAGACACGCTGTTCACGTTTTGTGAGACGCAATCGAGCCCGCAAGAAGAAGTAAAGTGCCAGTTACAGGGAGAGAGGAAGGAAAGGGAACCAGGACCGCAATTTGCCTGTGCGCTGAATAAGCTGCCGCTGAGAAGGACCATGGCAAGCGCGATTCCAATAATCAGTGTTTTTCTCATTTTAATTTCCTTTAAATCCTAATTGTCGTTAAATGCAGAGCCCAGATCGGAACTATAGGCAAAAACAAAATCCTTTTAGCTTCTTAGCGGCTTTTTCGTATTTAATGCCATTATGCCTCCCGTATTTTGCCGGCCAAATACTCCGGTACTCCCATAAAACATGCCATGAACGTGCGAATTGTTAACTATTCTACCTGATGCTTCAGGCAAGTTATGTGCCAGAGGAGATGCATAACCGTAATATGTTAGTTTTAGATAATATATATAGATATATATGGAAGGAGCTCGTCACACATGATGTAGTGGGATTAAATAGAAAATGCGTTGCATGCAACAGAGGTGTTGCATGTCTACGGGGTCACATGTAACGTTTTAATCCCATGGAACACCTTTGGGGCTGAGGTGGGTCGGACGAAGTAAAAATGTATCATAAAATCAATACCGTTGAACCTGTAAGGAAGAGCAAGGTGGGTTGAAGACACGTTTTAGGCGACGGCCGATCCCGACCAATCTGTAGCCGATATGGCGGGCGCGGGCTTGGTGGTGCTCCTGGTCTGGTTCTGCTCATTATCGCCGTGCTGTTGTTGCTAGTGTGACGTACCTTAAATTCGATGATATATACCTGAATCCGTGAGCCTAAATTGAAGACAATGCCTCAATGAGTTTTTTTGCTCAGTTTTGGGAAAAGACTCATGCCAAAATCAACAAATTGCTATGAAAAAAATTGGTCTGACCACGTTTTTCTATCCCCTCCATCAAAAGATCAGGGCATTTGAGCCAAGCGGAGAATAGCTCTCCTTTGCCAATTACTCGCCTTGGATAAACATCCTCGTCGTAGCCCTCCCTCTCAGCCTTTATGCGCCAGACAGGCGCATTTGAACGGTTTGGAAAGCCTGAAATGCCGGGCAATGGCTGCTGAAGACCAGTTTCAGTCGGCGGCCCGTCTTGACCAGTCGTGCGGCCATATACATAAGTTCTTGCATTACGGTTTTGATCCGACGCCGTTTGGCGGGATGGCGCACAGGGGTCTTTCCGCCGACAAGTCCGATCTGGCCGATGAATCGCAAGATGTTGTAAGACAATCCCCCCGGTGTCAAGATCAACGCGTTTGTGGCGAATTTACCCGAAGGAAGCCTTTCCAGGTCCATATCGGTTTTGATTTCACTATGGAACTGTTCACTTGTTCCGTGGTCTTCATAGAGCCCGATTACCCGCTTCATCGGCAGATCCAAGGTGGTCCACCATCCTTCGATCTCAATTTCCGGGACGAGGAGCCTTTGCCCCGAGCTGTCGACGGTACGCTCCACCGCACGCATAACCCTTTTGAATTGCCAGGTCTTCCCTTTATGGACCTGACGGACATGAACGGTGAGCAGCCCGACTCTTTTCCCCGGCCGCGACATGACGACCTCACCTTCATTGAAAATGCGCGTGGCCCATGCGATGCGGTCTTCCCTCCGGGGATTCCATTTTATGATATGGCTGACATTCCGCTTTCCCGCCAGGGTAACGCGAGTATCCAACGCATCGTGGGCAGAATCCAGACGGACCAGGATTTTTCGGGAAGTAAGACTGCGGGCTTTCTCAATAACTCGCTCAATGAAAGGGATGAATCCCTCCTGGCTGTGCTGGCTGCCTCGCCTCAACTCGAACTCCAGGCACCACCCCTCGGCCCCGAGGTAAGCGGCCATGGGCGCGTAGCCGTCACGGCCATTGTGGATGCGGGAGACTCCCTCTTTTTTGGTCTTGGAGTTGTCCATGCCGAAGACATCGCAGTCCAGAGGGACATGTCCGGTTTTCAAGGGGGTGACGGGCACACGGGCTTTTTTGAGTAATTCCACCGAACAGGTATCGGCAAGAGCAAACAGATCGGGTGCAACCTCGTCGAGTCGCTGACGTGTGAGATTCAGTCGAAGGAACCTTGGCAATTCCCGAAGCTTCTCTGAAATATTCGTCTTCCCTTCGGCTGGTGACAGCCTCAAAGTCACTTTGCCCGATTGAAAGGAGTCCGATTGATATTTGTAAATTCACGGATTCAGGAAGATATGATCAGACCTTCTTCAGTCCCGGAATTTATCGGTTGAGTTCTGCGGTTCCATCCCGAGGTACGGCGCCTTCAAAATTTATGCGCCATCCTGTGACTGCCGGGATTGCTCCGGACGGTGGGCGGGATGGCCGGAGAGCATTCCCTCCACGCTTATATCCTCATCTATATCGGGCCAGTGGACGCCCTGTCCGTCGCCTATAATCTCATAATTGTTTCGCTGGTCGGGAGTCGCGTCTGAGAGGCGCCATGACCATACCAAAGGCACACTGATGGTTCGACCGTCAACGAGATTCGCAATAATCTCATCTTCGGTGACACGAACAGCCAGTAGTCTGGCCTCAAAAACATTAGCCGCAATGTTCATCCCATGCCTCCAATAATTTGCCCCCACGGGAGCTGACTATTTGTCGGATCACATTCAGTTCCTTCGGGGTAAAGCCATGATTTTTGCTCAATACGACCGGCTGGAGCCAGAACTTGCAAACAAATTTTTCACGTTGAACATGAATGTGTCTCGGTTCCTTGCAGTCAAAGCTGTAAAAGAAGAACCTATAACCCCTCTCGATAAACGCGGTGGGCATGGCCGCTATCCCGACAGGTCAGATTGCGATTTACAAAGTCGCTTCTCCACATCCGATTCTATTATACCACATTGAGGAGCCCTTCCATTGCATTTTCCATCTCGTTGGGGGGGCAGTGG
Source organism: Deltaproteobacteria bacterium (assembly GCA_021777755.1). Taxonomy (GTDB): domain Bacteria; phylum Desulfobacterota; class Syntrophobacteria; order Syntrophobacterales; family Syntrophobacteraceae; genus SbD1. Next base: position 7,133 of record JAJYDE010000076.1, on the reverse strand, counting down.
GCGCAATGGCCTGGCCCACCTCAACCTTCCTTGCCAAGCCCCGGGGGCCATTTGAAAATCCCCCGGGCGACAGTAGAAAGATAACCCACCACAACCTGTTCAGTGGGCCATTGTTATTCCTTTTTCATCCTGAGATTTTTGTTTGTTTTCCGTCATCCTCATGGAAGCCTCTTTCAGGCGATAGCTCTTGCCTGCAAACATGAGCAGACGGTCCAGAACGACGGATGAGCCGGCGTTATCTCGCAGAAGCTTTCCCCGGTCATCAAGGGGGCGATTTAGAGGTAATCATGCTGCTTTTCCGTAAGCGTTCGGGGAACCGCATCTTTGCAGAAGGATTACGTCATGGGAAGATATTGGCAGACCTGAATGAACCAGCCGGTGGCCGGCTGGTTAAAATCGATGATCTCTACGCGGGCGGCATGATCCATCGTCTGGGGAAGGATCACGCAATCACGGCCCGACTTAACATGTGCAAATATCCACGATTTTCAAATTCCCCTCCCAAGCGCTGGACCGTGCGGAAAAAATGCGCATGTATGCGGTCCCTTCCCTCCGATTGATCGATCCCGCCTTCACGACCTTGGAAGCGTACAGGTTGGAATCCGGTCGATGGCTTTTTCCGGCGGCAAAGAGGCTCTTCGGCCATGTAATTTCCGCCAAGTTCACAGGCTCTCGCCCGACATTCGCCGCGAAGTCTTATGAAGACTCATCTTGGGCATTTTCCTTCGGGGCGCTCCAAAGCGGCTTTTCCCGGGCACTTGTCCGCTAGCCACCGGCTTGCTATCATGTGGTGGTCGAACCACACTGGAGAGGCAAATGAGGCGAGCGGGCGCGGTGGAGACCTCGATCGGGGTTTTCATACTGATTCTTCTGGCGACAATAGCGAGCGGGGTCTATCTTTACGGGGCCTTTTCCCCGGGCGGCCCGCTGCGAAATCGCTCCATACTCTGTCTGGTTGGCTCAAACGCTCCGTCCTACCTTCCCCGGGACCTTGCACCTTTTGGCCGCGAGCAAACCTTTGATTCCCGAACCTTATCCGATGAGATCGACGGCAAGGCCGATCTCTATCTTTCAAGCGGCTTTGTAAAGCTCACCGTCAGGCGGTTCGCAAAAAAGGCCGACGCGAAAAAATGGATCGAAGTCGCCGTATACGAAATGCGAAACCGGGCTGACGCCTTCTCGGTCTACAGTCTTCAGAAGCGAAAAGACTCAAGGCCGATCAAGCTCGGGCAGGCCGCGGCCTACCGAACGGAAGACGCCGTCTTTTTTACCGCCGGGGCGAAATATTTCGAAGTGACCTCTTCGGCCAGAGGCCTCATGGAGGACATGACATTTGTGGCAACAAAGATCGCCAAAGCCCAACCCCGGTATCAAGAGGCGAAGACAGAATCCTTTTTCCCGAAAAAATCGCTCGACCGCTCGAGCATTTCGCTCCACATAAAGGACGTTTTTTCCTGCGGCGGGCTGGACCATGTTTATACGGCCGTCTACCGCGAGGGTGGCTTGCGGGTGACCGCGTTCATTGCCAAGCGCAGGGACCCCAAAGAAGCCGCGCGGATCGCCGCGGCCTACGGCAAGTTTCTGCTCGAAAACGGCGGGACTTCGGTCGGTGAGATTCCCGGTGCCCCCGGCTCCAAAATATACAAGGTTTTCGATACTTATGAAGTGGTCATGTACAAGGGGCGTTTTTTTTGCGGAACACACGAAGTGGATAAGCTTGAGAGCGCAAAAGAGGTCGCATTGAGGGTATATCGAAATCTCAGCGGGAAGGCGCCATGAGCAGGAAAAACAAAGATGAGCCCGCCGAGCCTCGGATGGACAGGCGGGATTTTTTGATTCGTTCGGCCAAAGCGGGCCTTACCGTGGGGGTTGCGGCCGCGCTGGGAGTGTTTTTGCACGACCCCTTGGGCCCGCGGGCCCCCGAAGACAGGCCCCCCACGGCCCTTCCCGATTTCAGCGTCCCTCGGGCGGGAAGAAAAATCGCAATTGTGACCGGCCCCGACAGGCTCAAGACCGTTGGGGCCGCGATCCAGGCGCTGGGAGGCATGGGAAATTTCATAAGCAAGGGGGACCGGGTGCTTATAAAGGTCAATGCCGCCTTCGCCTCCCCGCCCTCTCTTTGCGCCACGACCAATCCGGTGCTTCTCTCGGAGGTTGTGCGGTTGTGCTTTCTGGCCGGAGCGGCTTCCGTCGCGGTTACCGACAACCCGATAAACGACCCGGAGAGCTGTTTTGCACTTACCGGCACAGGAGAAGCGGCGCACAGCGCGGGCGCCGAGCTGATCTTGCCCGAGGAATCGCTATTTTCAGAGATTTCCGCCCCCGGTTCCCGTCTCATCCGGAATTGGCCGGTTTTTACCGGCGCCTTCAAGGGTGCGACAAAGCTCATAGGCATCGCCCCCGTAAAAGACCATCACCGAAGCGGCGCTTCGATGGCCATGAAGAACTGGTACGGCTTCATGGGCGGAAGGCGAAACATCTTTCACCAGGATATCCATACCTTCATAAAAGACTTGGCGGTGATGGTGAAGCCGAGCCTTGTCATCCTGGACGGAACGGCCGCGATGGTCTCAAACGGGCCGACGGGCGGCTCCATCTCCGACCTCAAGCGCACGAACACGATGATCGCTGCCACCGACCAGGTGGCCGCCGATTCGGCCGGGGCGCGCCTGCTCGGGAAAACGCCAAAGGATCTGCCGTTCATACTCAAAGCGGAAGCCGCGGGGGTGGGGACTTCGGATTTCGAGTCGCTAAAACCCGTCCGAATAACCACGGGGTAAATTCCGATGAGGATCACGATCGTCAGGCGAATAACTCAGATATTCTTTTTCGCCCTCTTTTTATGGTTTTGCATTTGCGCCACCACCGGGCAGGCATTTTTCCGGCTGCGCGGCTGGCCGGTAAACTGGTTTTTACAACTCGACCCGCTGGTCGCCCTGGGTACGATCCTTACGACCCGGACCCTCTACGCGGGACTTCTGTGGGCGGTGGCAACCGTTGGGCTAACAGCGGTTCTGGGAAGGTTTTTCTGCGGCTGGGTCTGCCCCTTTGGAGCGCTCCATCAGTTTATCGGCTGGATAGGTGCGCGGGGAAGGTCGGTTAAGGAAAAAATCGCCCTTAACAGGTACAGGGACGGCCAGAGGATAAAATATTACGTGCTTCTGGCGCTGCTTGTCATGGCTTCCGCGGGCTGGTTTTTTAAAATCGACGGAGTCGGCTCCTCCTCCCTTCTGACCGGCATTCTCGATCCGATCCCCCTGGTATACCGATCGGTAAACTTCCTGCTCCTGCCGATTGCCGACTCCTCGGCTCACATGATCTTTGCCGCCCAAAGACATTACGGGGCCGCCTGGCTCACCGCCGCAGTGTTTTTCGGGGCGCTTCTTCTCAACCTGGCAATTCCCCGGTTCTACTGCCGGTTCCTGTGTCCTCTCGGCGCCCTTTACGGCCTGCTGGGCAGATATGCACTGTGGCGGGCGGGCAAAAAAACCGGTGAATGCAGCCGGTGCGGGATTTGTGTCAGCAGGTGTGAGGGGGGCTGCGAGCCCCAAGGGACCATGAGGATTTCCGAGTGCGTGCTCTGCATGAATTGCCTGGACACCTGCAAGGATAATCTTATGGGCTATAACACGTTTCGCTCGGCTTCGGGCGAGAGCGTCTCGCCCGATCTTGGCAGGCGGGGATTTGTGGCAACGGCGATGCTTTCCCTTGCCGCCGTGCCCATGCTGCGGCTGGGTGGAAAACTTGGCCGAAACTACGATCCGGAGCTGATTCGACCGCCAGGGGCGCTACCCGAAACCGATTTTCTCGATCGATGCATCCGATGCGGACAATGTGCGCGGGTGTGTCCCACCAACGTCATTCAACCCGCCACAATGCAAGAGGGGATCGAAACTCTTTGGACCCCGGCCTTGAATATGCGCGCGGGAACCAGCGGATGCCAGAAAAACTGCACAGCCTGCGGCCATATATGCCCGACCGCGGCCATAAGGCCGCTGTCTTTGGAGGAAAAACTGGGCCTTGGAGCCTTCAGGAAAAAGGGGCCGGTTCGGATCGGCACGGCTTTTGTCGATCGAAGCCGCTGCCTGCCCTGGGCCATGAACAGGCCGTGCATCGTCTGTCAGGAGAATTGTCCGGTCAGCCCCAAGGCGATATACGTAAAGGAGAGCTTCGCCGAGGTGCCCGGCGGGCGGCTCCAGGTTGCAAGCGTCTCGGGGACCGGGATCGTCTTGGCAAAATCGGAGCTCAAAGCTCACCGTTTCGGTACGGGCGACTATTTCATGGCGCTCGATGCCGGCGGGGTATTGGAAAAAAAGCGTATTGTTTCCAACTCGGAAAACTCTATCACGCTTGATTCGGGGTTCACTGCGGAGCTTATTGGCGCCCCGGACCGAAAATTCACGCTCCAGATCCGGCTCCAGGCTCCCGTGATCGATCCCGACCGGTGCACGGGCTGCGGGGTCTGCGAGCACGAATGCCCGGTGAGCGGCCTGAGGGCCGTAAGGGTGAGCGCCGAGGGCGAATCGCGGAGCACAAAACATTCCCTGCTGCTGGAATAATCCTTCAACCCTATCGCGTTCGACAAGGAGAAGCGATGTCCGAAAACAACGGCTGTTCCCGTCGAAATTTCTTCAAAATTGCAGGCGCGCTCGGCGCCGGTTCGATCCTTCCGCCCGGAGCGCAAGCAAAAGAGGCCTTGGCCGGGACCGAAAATTCCACCCCCGCCCGGGTCCCGGTAAGGCCCTTTGGCAAGACCGGGGTTAAAGTCTCCTGCCTTGGCCTGGGCGGCATGTTCGATACGGCCACAAACCAGCTTCTTCTAAAGCAGGCCCTCAGGTGGGGCGTAACCTACTGGGACACCGCCCCCTCCTATGGAAATGGAAACAGTGAGACGGGGTTCGGAGAGTTTTTAAAAAAATATCCGCAGACCAGGAAGGAGATCTTCTTTGTCACCAAATCGGAAAAGTTCGACCCCGACGGTCTTTCGAAATCTCTCGACCAGTCGCTGCAAAGAACCAACGCCAATTACTTCGATCTTTTCCTTCTGCACGGGATAAACGACCCGGGCCTTCTCAACAAGGAAACCAGGGCCTGGGCCGAAAAAGCCAAATCGCGGGGCAAGATCAAATTCATGGGTTTCAGCGCCCACGGCAATATGGAAGACATGCTGACAGCGGCCTCCAAACTGGGCTGGGTGGACGCGATAATGCTCCGATACGATTTCCGGCTGATGGGAACGGACAAAATGCGCAGGGCCGTGGAGAGTTGCGCCAAGGCGGGCATAGGGCTTACCGCGATGAAGACCCAGGGCAAAGGTTCGATTGCGGTTGATTCCCACGCCGAACTGGAGCTTGCCTCGCGATTTGTAAAACGCGGCTTTACCGATGCCCAGGCCAAACTCAAGGCCGTCTGGGAGGAGCCGAGCATCGCCTCCGTCTGCTCGCAGATGCCCAATATGACCATTCTCATGTCCAATGTGGCCGCGGCGCTGAACCAAACCAAACTCACCTCCGAAGAGCTGGAGCTGATGGAGGCCTTCGCCCTGGAGACCTCCTCGGGCTACTGTCCCGGCTGCACCTCGATATGCGAACCCGCGATCGGGCATGCGGCCCCGATAGGCGATATCATGCGGTTCTTAATGTACCACAACGGCTACGGCGACACGGCGCACGCTCGGAAATGCTTTGCGGCCATTCCCGCCGCGGTGCGCGAAAGGCTCGAAACCATCGATTTTTCCTCCGCCGAGCGGTTGTGCCCCCGGAAGATCAAAATCGCCGAACTTGTCAGGCAGGCTGCCACGGTACTCGGGTGAACCCTAATGGGGCAAAAATCCAAGAATGCGATTGCATTTGCCCCCGATTGGAGTTATGTAGAAAAACTGCAATCACTAATTGACTACGATCCCCGTCAGTTGGATTTGTGACAAAATTCCCACGGAAAGCGCCGTTGCCCCATGCGGGGTGTGGATTGGAAACAGGAGAAGAAAAATGGATCCGTTGTTATTAACAACACGTGAAAAGCGCAAGCTTACGACCCAGTTCGCGGATCTGTGTCTGACCTGCGGTACGTGCGCCGGCGGATGTCCGGTCACGGGCGTCGACGACATGGATGTCCGCAAGGCCGTTCGGATGGTCGTGCTTGGGCTTGAACAGGAGTTGATAGATTCGAGATTTCCATGGATATGCACCTTGTGCGGTCGGTGCGAACATGCCTGCCCCATGGGAGTCGATCTGATGGCGATGCTTCGCTCCGCCCGAGGCAAAAGGGAGCGGGAAAAGGTTCCCGGCGTCTTGCACAAGGGCGTTGCGATGTGCCTCAAGACCGGAAATAACGTCGGCATCCCCAAGGATGACTTCCTGTTTCTTATGGAGGATGTGGGCGCCGAGCTTGCCGAGGAGCTTCCGGGATTTACCGTGCCGCTTGACAAAAAAGGCGCCAAGATCCTTCTTACCATCAATTCCAAGGAGCCTTTCGGCGAACCCGACGACATGAAGTTCTGGTGGAAGATTTTGACCGCCGCCAACGAATCGTGGACCACGACCTCCGAGAATTGGGAAGGGGTTAACTGGGGCCTTTTCACCGGCGACGACGAATCGATGAAGGAGATCGTCGGGCGAATAGTGAAAAACTACAAGGAGCTGGAGTGTGAATACCTGCTCCTGCCCGAATGAGGACACGCCTACTATGCGACCAGGCTTGGTCTGCAAAAGTGGTTTGCCGGCGAAGGCGTCAAGTTCCTCTCGGTGCACGACCTTCTGAAGCAGTACATAGAAGAAGGACGCATCAAGCTGGACAAGTCCGTACACACTCATCTGACTACTTATCATGATCCGTGCAATTACGGCCGCAAGAGTGAACGCGCCTTCGGCCATGGGTACTACGAGGAACCAAGGTGGATTACCCAACAGTGTTGCGATAATTTTGTCGACATGTACCCCAACCGGGTCAATAATTTTTGCTGCGGCGCGGGCGGCGGTGCATGGGCTGCTCCCTACTCCGAGGAGCGCATTTTCTACGGGCGGGTCAAGGCCAAGCAGATAAAGGATACGGGAGCGAAGATGCTTATCGCTCCGTGCCACAACTGCCGCGACCAGATCATGAAGAGCCTGCGGAAAGAATATGATATGATGGGT
>JAJYDE010000024.1 GCA_021777755.1 Deltaproteobacteria bacterium | reverse complement strand
TGCTCTCCTTTACGATGTTATCGGGCAACCCGACAGTCGAAAAAGTGGGAAGGCCGTTGGCAAGATCCACTTCCACCTCGACCAGAACAGCGTCGATGCCAAGAAGTGAACATGTGTAGGTCTTGGCGATCATGTGATAACGACCCCTTAAGGGGTTAACGTTGACCGGATCTTTTACATCTATATTATTTACATGAATTCAATGGAATAGCAATGACAGACAGCGGCTATGCCAGGTCAATCGCATGAAAAGCTTGGAAATTCCGGCGCGGGGGTGAAGTAACAAAACCTTGTGTTGTGCGGAGAACACATTGCACACTTCGGTTTCACTCATGCCTTTAACGGGCTCATGGCGGTGCTCGCTCCCACGCTCCCCTTTTTGCAAATTTTGCAAAGGGGGTGGGGGCACATACAATTTTCGCACTTATAGCAGAAGACTCGAACCACTCGTGAAAGAGTTGCACAAGAGGATGACCTGCGCGGGCGTCTCGTTTTAGATCAACGAACACTCAAGTTGAATACAGGCACGAGATGAGCATGTCCATATGCTACACAGCGGACGTGCGGCAATCGATCCAGATCGATGCGGCTCATTTCCGGCCATACCGCTGGAATCGGTGCTGCTCTTTTGGAGCGACGATCTTGATCCCGGAAGGGATCGAAGCCAATAGCCGGTGGTCGAGGCCGTAAGGCCGATACCCCCGGAAAAGGGCGAAAAAGAAGCAGATGACCCCGTGAGGGGGGCGCAGATCGGAACGATCAATCTCTGATCTTCTCAATCCAAGGGGTAATGGGAAAATAGATGATTTTCGAAAATCTTGGGTAAAAGCGGGCGAGACGGCAAAAATCAACCGCGGAAATGTTCATGATTTCAGGACGACCGCGGTTCTAGACATGGTCCGTGCGGAAAATCCCTGAAGCGTTAGCAGGGAAGGCTTGGGGCGCACAAGACAAGGATAGTTTCGATCGATACAAAATCGTAAATGCTTCGTGATTTGAAGCTCGCCGCGTGTGAGAGGAAACTTATTTTGAAAAAGGGTGAAAAACCAGAAAAAAGGTTGAAAGGTTGATGTGGTGCGGGTTTCCGGGTTACGACATCCTCCTACTGGTTACGACATCGATTCCCAAATTTCGCCAGGTTGAGAAGAGCATTCGGTGACAACTTCCACTTTGTGATCTGCGCAAAGTTGCGTGTGCTGCGGTTCTATGTAATAAATTACCATTCGGCAATGTCGCGACAAAACGACATGGAATTTGTCACCGAATGTCGTTCCGGTCGATCTCCTTCGGGAACGACATTCGGTGACAAATTACAACGAATAAGCGAACCGCAAAACACAAATCGAATAATTCCTATCTGATAATGATTATCCAATTTAGGTTGTTTGTCCCTCGCGAGAGTATCTGGCTGAGGGATTGTTTGGGCCGGGCTTCTTCCTCGGGGTGTCGCCAGGCTAAGGGATTGGTTTGAAGGCTGAGTGGCCAGCGCCGATGATATCGTGTTCGAATCGATTCCGGAGGTTGCACATTCCAGAACCAGGGGATGAAACGGGAAGAGGCCGGACTTGAAGGTCCAGCCTCGACAAGAAACACCATGATGATGAAAGCTGCGTGGTTATGCTTGCAAAAAAGTAAATACTTGTCAAGTGGATTTGTGTAGATGTTTTTTAGGAAGATTATAAAGTCGCCTGAGTGTGATAAAATAAGACATATGTCGTTATTCTTTGAATCCGCTCTCTGGGTATTGAGCTAGGATCTTATCTATGACGGTAATAATTCTGTCAAAATTGCAATATTCTTTTATTGCCCTCAACAGCTTAAGTATTTCCAGAGGCAAGGGGTCTGGATTTTCTTTTCCAACATAGTCCTCAAGCCAATCGGCTAAACTCATCACATAAGGAGCAATATTAAAGTGAAAAAATATTTCAAGTTTAGTTCTAACCTCGGCGTAATCAATATCTCGCTGCCGCGCCTTGTATTCAGCGAAGTTCAGCTCCATCCTTCCGGTGCCATCGGTTAACCATCGAAGAGAGATGCTATATTCATGCCCGATAAGCTTGATGAGTTGCTCTGAAGGGGATGCTTGTCCAGATTCAACCCTGGAAATATGAGCCCGCCTAACGCCGATGCGTTTTGCAAAATCGGCCTGGGAAAGGCCCTTCATCTTCCGGACATGCTTGATTCTCTCGCCTAAGTTCGATGGGGCTACCCAATTTTGCGCCATTTGTCTCCTCAGTAACAATGCGGCCTAGGTTTTTTGCGCTCCAAGGGTGCATTTTTCCCTTGACTAACACCCTTGTGTCGGTATGATAAGCGCACATGCGTTTTATTTGCAAGAGTTATTTTGCGCACATCTCGCCAGGAGTCGGCAATGAAGGCAATTAAGAAACTGCTGATCGATAGAGACATGACCATCACTGAACTTGCGCTGAAAACCGGCTTTACCCGTAGCCATCTCAGCTCCGTCATTCATGGCCGGTTGGATTCCCGGAGAGCCAAACGGGCTATTGCTTTGGCCCTGGGAGTTGATTTTGATCAAATATGGACGCCCCTTGAACCCGATGGAACGTCCAAACCCGATAAAACGCCAGAACCTCGACGGAACAAGGCTTAGGAGAACGGTTGATGGGAGAAAAGCCAGCAATAAATAAAGAGCTACGTCGATTCATGCGGGGATACCTTCTTTTGAAGGGCATCTCCCTGGCCGAGGTCGGAAGGGAAGCGGGAACCTCCCGAGCAATGGTGAGCGCCGTTTGCGGAGGGGTTCGGAGAAGCAAGAAGGCAGAGGCCGTACTCGTTAAGCATGGCATTCAACAATCTCTTTTGTCGAGTATGTGAGGAGTTGGTAATTGGGATCTAACTCCATGAAATCCAAGTTCACTGTTCGCGACCTGGCCAGCGCCTGGGGAATCCATGAGAGATCCGTTCTGCGCATCCTTGCCAGTGAAAAGATCCCTTATGTGGTCCAAGATCGCAAGAGGATCTTTGACTCAAAGGATTTCACGCCCGTGATACAGAAGAACTTTTTGAAATCTTTTCCAATCTGTTCTTCGATCACGACGGCCTCCCCGACGCAGGGCATCCTTTTGCAAAGCGGGACTGATGTTTCGACCATTGATGTTGGTTCCCGCGGCCTTTCGGAGGATCTTCTCAAAGACCCCCGCGTCCAACACTGTGCGAAAATAGTACGCGAGGCTCAGGAGGTTCCTCCCGGCTGGAAATCCCGAAAGTGGGTCGAACATGTCGCGGCAAAATATAACCATGCTCCCAAAACCGTTTATGAATTTATCGCCAGGGAAAAAAGCGGCGGCCTGGCAGCGCACCGGCACACCAAAAAGAACAAGGGGGAACCGAAGGCTTGGGACAGGGTGGCTCTGGAATTCGGTATCGGCCTTGCGCTAAAGCGGCCGCATCGAAAGATGAGTGAAAAGGCGATCTTTGAGGCGGTTGCGGCCGAAGCGAGGCAGCAGGGTTGGAAAATAGGCGGGTACAGAAGCTTTTGTTCTCATTTGGATAAGGGGCTGAATCCTCTTCTCGTGGCGATTCGTGACAGCGGCAGACGCGGCCTTGATAATCTTCTCCCGCCGATTTTGCGCAACTACTCTGATTTAGCGCCGTTCGAAATCCTCGTTGGCGATCAGCACCGGTTTGACTTTTGGGTCCAGGACGATGAAACCGGGAGACCCTTTCGGCCGGAAGGATATTTCTTCCAGGACCTCAGGACCAGGCTGGTCTATGGCCTGTGGGTCGGGAGACGTTACAACGGGCGGGCTATCGGGTCGGCATTGCGATTCGGCTGCCGGGGCTTCGGCGCCTTCAAGTCAATATATACGGACAATGGCAAACCGGAAGTATCTGCATATCTGACGAGCGTTGTCGATGAACTCTCCGCTCTGGGGATGTCTGTAGGGGAGGCGGTTGATTTTCCGCTCGATATCGAAAATCAAAATCCCGAAGAAATAGCCGGTGTGGCTGTTATCAATCATCGGAAAGCCATAGTGAAAAACGCAAAAGCAAAGATGATCGAGTCCTTCAATCATCACTTCGAAGCCCTTCTTCGAGATAAATTCAAAGTGCCCGGAAATGTTAAAAGATTGTCCGCTTCGGGAGAAGAGCAGGAAGTTGACGAGCTTGAGAGCAAGAAACTGGCTCAGGCCGGCAAGTTGCTCAAGTTCTCCGAGTTCCTGTTGACCGTGGTCAAAGCGGCTGCTTTCTATAACCGAGAACGTCCACATCGGGGTGTGCTGAACGAATGGATTTGGAAGCCCAGACCTGCCCAGGCCACACCCATTCAATGTTTGATGGCCTGCTACGAGGACGGATGGAGGCCGGTCCATGTGTCAGAGGATGCCCTTGATCTGCTTTTCCTGTTCAGGGAAACTCGAACGGTTGACAGGGGCCGGGTTCACTTCACTACAGCTTTAGCGAAGCTATACGAACATCCGGCCCTTGCCGCTCTTCATGGCAGGGAAGTTTCGCTCCGTTTTGACCCGCTTGATCCCGGCTGGATATTGGTCTATGCCGATTCCGAATTCGTATGCCGAGCGGTGCCCGTCGAATATTCCAGCATGAAGGATAGGGGGCTTGCAACACGGAAAATCCAGGAAAAAGCCAGGCTCGGGAAATTGTATCAAAATGAATATCAAAGGCTCACATCACCAACCCCCGATCTTACTCAATATTCAACCCTTCCCAAGCTGGAAACCGCGGCGAAAGTCGTGCGTCAGCAAATCGAGGCGGAACGGATCGAGACAGAAGCGGCCTCTGTCGAACCATCCGCAGAGCAGATTGAGAACGCGATCCGGGAGAATGAAGCCTTTGAAAGAAACCTGATGCAGGGAGACGTCTTAGAAATCGAACGCCCCGGCACAAAAGGCCGAACATTCGAATTCGAGATTGACCGGTACGAGTTCCTAATGGGGGAGATCCAGCGAGGGGCGGAACTGTCAGATTCCGATTTGCAATTTATAGCCGAGTTACGAGCGAAGATGGATAAGGATACACGTGATTATTGGAAATGTTTTGAGGAGATACATGGAATTACTGAATCAGTTTCTATGACGCTTCAAAGAGTTGCGAACTAGGCCGGGAGAGCAAAAATGCGTGATCAGTTCATCCTTACACAAAATTTCCAGAAATTCCAAGCATTGATAGACGAGTTACTAAGTCATCAATTGGGGCTGGAAATGGCCGTGGTCCTGGGACAGGCCGGAAGAGGAAAGACTACGGCCGCCCGCCGAATCGTCACCATGAACTCTCGTGTGATTCATGTCTCCTATGTAGGTTGGCTGAGTCATGCCGGTATTATTCGGGAGATTTGTTTCGCGGCCGCAGGATCGAGGCCCAGGGCAACACAGGCATGTTTTGACCTGCTGGAGCGAAGCCTGAACGAATCGCGTCGCGTAATTATGGTTGATGAAGCGGACCGTATGAGCCTACGGCACCTGAATATTTTGCGCGATCTGCATGACAGGTGTTGCGTCCCGATAGTATTAATCGGGGAGGAACCGCTAAAAGGAAAGCTCGCCCAGGAACGAAGACTGATCAGCCGGACGTCTCAGGAATTGGTCTTTCAGCGAGTTGCAGCGATTGACGTTATTCAGTTTTATCGAAACAATCTCGGGCAGGACATCTCAGGCGGGATCGCCACTGATCTGGCGAGGCATTCTCAGGGTGATTTCAGGTTGGTCGTTAAAGACGCCTTGCGGATCGAAAGAACAATGAAAGCAAGCGGTTTAGCACAAATAAGCGAGGACCTGGTTCGGGAGATCTGCAAATGACAGACGGCCTTACCTCCAAAGTCAGGGACTATATAAAGGACCTTCCGAAAAAGAAGGCCTTCTCCGCTTCTGAAGTCGCCAGAATGATTGGCGAACCAAACGCTCTCATGGTTCAGCAGGTCTTTGCGGATCTGATCGGTCGAGGTGAAATAATCAAAATTGAACCTGGGCGTTACAGCTACGTGGGCGTCTGCAAACTTTGGCAAAAACCGAGTCCGGTAACTTGGCGAATGTTGCGGGCAATGCACGTATCGGGATCGTTCTCCGCCAGAGATTTGGTTACCCTGGCAGACGGCACAAGGAATTTTGCTTACAAATTGATTTGTAGGCTCGAAGCTTCGGGCGAAATTGTGCCGGCAGGAAAACAGAAGAACATTAACGGGTGCCCGGAGAAGGTTTACAGAGTAAAGGACCGGGATGCTTTTTACCTGAAGTACCTTATTGGCAGCCAGAAGAAAAACGAATTGACTTACGAACAGGAGAAAGTGGGCGATGAAAATCTTAAAGGTAAATCAGATGGCAAGGAATCCGGATGAGCCCCATCAGGACGCAGAAAGAAGAAAACTCTTGGCAACGCTGCACATCGCAAAAAAAGATATGGGCTGGACGGACGATTATTACAGGAGTCTACTCGAGAGCTGTTTCGGCCTATCCACTTCCGCCGCGCTGTCGGATGTCCAATTGCAAGCCCTTATTGCGGCCATCAGAAACAGAGGCTGGAAGCCGAAGCAAAGAGCGGGCGAGGTAGACGAACAGATTCTTGCTTTCAGGGCGAGAATAAATGTCACGGCGGCACAAATACCGAACGGCCCTGAAAGGCTAAAGGGCCTTTGCAAGTCGGTCTGTGGGGCCGAAAGTGTTAACTGGTGCAACGACGTTTCGAAGATGAAGCGTCTTTTGGCCGTACTTGGAAATATCTATCGGAAGGAAGGGGGAGCGAACGCGGTATCCGTTTAACGAAATCAGGTTTGCATCGGCTAGGGTAGCTCCCGAAAAGGCGGACCTCAACGCCGTGCCGGTGCAAAAAATTGAGGGGTAACAGTGGTGAGGGGCTGTTTTCGATCCTGGAAGTGGCGCTTCCATATGGACCGATACAGCCCCTCTTTTTTGAGGCACAATCTGTGAGAAGCACCTCAGGGCCGATCATAACATGATCTGGGCCGGGTGCGAAAGGGAGACAGATCGATGCTTGCAGAATTTGATCCTAAATACCCGGATATTTTGGAATCGCTCAAGAGGGCGCGGGAGGTATTAGCCCTTACTCATGTTTTCCTTTCGGGCATCGTCACGGACGAGGACGCATGGGAGTTAAACACGGACGCCTTCTCAGGTATGGCGCATGTGCTCTCAGAGCTAAAGGACGAAATTGGGGGTATTTCAGCAGCTCTTAGGCCTGTCGGGGAGCGTATTACAGAGGTTTTGCATGAGTATTACAACCGTGATGCGTAAGGCCGGAGCTGGCCGGATGCCTCCAAGACAAGAAAAATGAGGGGAGTCTGAAGCCGGGTCAGGGGTGAAATCTCGATGCCCTCTGCCCGGCCCCCCCTGAGCGGAAAACGAAAAGTCTAACTAAAAGGAGAAAAGAATGGGGATCGTATGTCATTCAGGAAGGCATTATTACCCGAATCCGGCGAATGAAAATAGAAACTGTTGTAGTCATCTCCAGCTGGGAGACCAGGGGCGCTTGGGGGAGGACAAAAAACGCCTGGAAGGCCAGTTGAAGCGAGAAAATGAGAAAGCCGCAGATGCCCATAGAGAGCTGGATTCGGCGCAGGGAATTCTAAAGCGACTCCAGGCAGAGCTTGCGGAGGTGCAAGCGAAAAGGCATGAGAGCCTCTCAAAGGGCAACGTTCCGGGCGCAGACGCTTCTTTGGGCTCTCTTGCATCGGACATCGAGGTTTCACAAAAAATCATTGTGGAGAAATCCTCAGCGCTCCGGAGAGCACATAACACCTGTTCTGCGATCCAGCTTCAGCTCAATACCGTAAACGGAGAACTCGCCAGGTTCGAGCTGTACGCCAGGCGAGACGTCGTCCATGAAAAAATGAGAAAGGTGCTTTTGGAGTGGAACAAGCTTGTGACGGAGATGCTGGCGATCCGAAGAGAGGCGAGGAAAGAACACTCTGTTCTCGATCAGAGCTGCCTGAATTGGGGGGAATACCCCATTTTCCCCATTGGGGTAAAGAATCCGAACTGGTTTGAAAATCCTGAGCTTGAAATTGAAATTCTCGCGCTCAAACCCTCGCTTAACTTCAATGCCGACGGGAAGCGCATGCCCTTCAGTTACGACTAGAAACCTGCTCTTCGAGAGGGTGGGGGCTCTGTGATCGGCGCGGGCATCCCGAAGCTCGCGCCCCACGTATTGGAGGAGAACGGAGGATGTGGTTTAGAACCGCCATAAATATCGATTCCGTAAGTGTCGAGGGGGTAGAGCACTCGGTGACCGCGGGTTATCTCGAATTGCCCGACGATCTTCAGCCGGGCACTATTAAATTCCTGGTCGAGCATGAGGGGTTCAGCGTGATCGCGGGCTCCGAGGTCGCTGATTCGCTGAAAGGGCCTAAGCTCCCTCCTGTCTTTGAAGATGCCGGCTATAAACCGCCGACGTGAATCTGATCTACAATTAGTGTCTTGACGAACAAGGAGAATGGCCGATGAATACCAGCGGTTCAGTAAAGGACGGGCAAAGCCTGGAGATCCTGGAAGCGGAACGAGACAGTCTGAAAAAAATCGTGGCGAGTTATCCGGCCGGGTATGACTGCGATACTATCGAGCGGAAAATATCGGAACTGGGCGTGGAAATCGAAGTGCGCAGGGCACTTTTGAGCCCACAGCTGTCAATGATTTCCGATGCTGCGTCCACGTCAGTAAACGCAGAAAGAAACCAACAGCCATTCGGGAACGCACAGATCGAAGAGGCGCGAAAAAGACTGTTCCAGGGACGTTCATAGGCGGCCGGAGTCTCAAATAGAGGGGCAAGAAAATGGCAAACGGGATGGAATGTTCGCTCTGTTCAATCTCGGACGATTTCGACAGTAAGATGTCGATACACCTGAGGATCTTTCAACTTTCCCCCGAGGTGTCCCATTACGTATGTCAAAGGATGAAAACATTTTGTGAGGAGCATCTCTTCTCCAGCGTGTTCCGGGTCGAATACCCAAAGACGCCTCCTGGAGCTTCGGAGATTGAGAGAGTGGTGCTTGAAATAGATCGTCAAATTAAAAAGTGGAAAGACGCGCTCTTTCTTGAGCGGCTTCTGCTTGAGGTGGGGCTGGCAGATCCCGCCGCTTTTCATCGAGGAAGCGCGCCGGAAAGTTAAGAAAGAGAATTGTCGTGTGAATGCTGCGCGGAGATGATATCCCGGCCGGGCCTTCTCCCCTCTCTTCCTGTTTTGTAGCGTAATCGAGGCCGGATTCTGGTCCGGCTCCCGTTTACGCCGCCCGGCTGCCTGTAGGAGGATATGATATGGCTGACGATAGCACTCAGGTAAAATTCGGAGCCAACGTAGGCCAGTTGGTCGAGGGGATGGGGCAACTCAAGCAGAGCGTGAGTGATAGCCTCCAGCAGGTTAACTCCTCGCTTGACAAGCTCAATGAAACGGCGCGAAAAACCAACGACCAGGCGTCGCGCTCATTTAAAGAGCTTCAGAAGTCGGTTTCCGAGTCATTCAAGAGCGTTTCCGAATCAGTCCAGGCAAGTCTGGAGCACGTCGCGGGGGCCTTCGAGAGCGTCCAGAATAAAATGAAGAAGGGCCTCGAACTGGTAGCCGTTGGATTCGCGTTCGGTGAAGCGATTCACGAAACGATCGGGTGGGCGAAGGATGTAAAGGAACTCTCGGAATCGATGGGCCTTACTGCGGGGGAGGCCTCGAAGCTCAACACGGCCTTGCATATTGTGGGCATCAGCACCGAAGCGTATGGCGAAATGTCCATGAAGCTCATGCGCCAAGTGAAGGCCAACGAGGCTGCATTAAAGGAACTGGGGCTGGCTACAAGAGACGCTCAGGGGCACTTACGTCCCCTTACCACACTGATGACCGATGCCGTTAAGGTGATGGAAGAATACAGGGCTGGTTCGGATCGAGACGTGGTCGCTCAGTTCATGTTCGGGAGATCTGCTCAGCAGGCCTACGATCTCCTTTTGCTTAACAACAAAGTCATGCGGGAAGCTGCTGATCTCGCCCAAAAACTTGGCCTGGTGATGGGGGCCGAGGGGGTCGAGCATACCATCGAATATCGGGAAACCGTCAACAAGCTGAAGCTGGAGTTCGACGCGTTAGAAATTGCCCTGGGGGAGGCCATCCTTCCGGCAATTCAGGAATTCACGTCCTGGATCGCTGATAAAGGAGTGGTCGTAGTCCAGACCTTCAGGCTGGCTATGGAGGCGCTTAAACTTTCAGTTACCACCAACAAGGAGGTTTGGTCTGACCTGCTCGGCGTTTTGAAGGCGGTAGGCACTGCAATCATGGCGATTTTCCAGAATATCGCTACGGAGTTTCAGGGCATATTGATGGCGGTCCAGGCGATTATGGAGGGGCAGATCCAGAAAGCTCGCAATATCATGGATGAGGTAGGCCAGATTATGCACTACAGGTGGAATGCCGCCCTGGATGATCTGGAGAGTTCATGGGGGAGCTTCTGGCAAAGGCTCATCGCTCTGTCGCATACGGCGGCCAAAAGTCTCGCCGTACCATCCCCGGGGACGGATAAGCCCGTGGGAGAGCCTGGAGAAAAGACCGCGCCCGCAGATCTCAGCAAGATCGGCAAGGGCGGCGGTAAGTCCTCCTCCTCCTCCGATCTGCTGGCACAATACCAAGAAGAAATGGCCCGGATCAAGGACTCGCAATCCGATCTTAACGCCTGGTCCACGCAAAAAGAGTATGAATTCTGGAACCAAAAACTCGCCATAACTCAACAAGGCTCGGCTCTCTGGTGGCAGATCTGGCACAAGATGGCCGAAGAATACCGCACGATGACCCAGGAACAGCAAAAGCAGCTCGAAGAGCAACACAAACAGGCGGAGCAAGCCGCCAAAGCAGCGGCAGCCATTACAAGGCAAAACCAGCAGACGACCATAAAGCTCGAAGAAGAAAAGATCAATCAGCTCTACAGCCTTGGTCAAATCAGCGCTTCACAGCGATATTCCATGCTCAAGGAACAATACGACAAGTTCCACGCTTTAGAACTCCAGGCTTACCAGGATGAACTTGCGACGCTCGAAACGCGCAAGGCCAAGACCATTGAGGAAGAGACCTCGATTGCTCAGAAAAAGCTTGAGATAATGCAGCAGATCGAGAAGGCAAACAGTCAGCACCTGCTCAAAATGCGGCAGGATGGAAACGCCTACACCAATGAAATAAAGACCAAGTGGGAGGGCTACGCCTCCGAGGTGGGAAGCGCACTTACCGGGCTGCTCACCAAACACACGACAATGCTTCAGACCATGCAGACACTCACGGAACGCGCCCTCAATGCCGTCATAAACGGAGTTCTCAAAAAGCTCGTAGATTCCTGGATCGCGGGGGAAGCGGCAAAGACGACAGCTACGACAGTCGGGGCGGCGACCAGGTCAGCTGCCGAGGCGGCCGGGGCAAGTGACGGGATCGTAGCGCAGGCGGCAGCGGCCCTGAAGTCCATCGAATCGAGTGCGGCGACGGCCTTCGCGGGGATCTTCGGATTCTTATCGCCTGTCATGGGGCCTGCGGCGGCCGGACCGGCGGCGGCGGGAGAAGGCGTGGTCTTGTCCATGCAGGCCATGGTGCAGGCATCTGCGGCACAGGGATGGTGGGAAGTCCCGGGAGAGGTCAGAACGCTGCTGCATCCGCAAGAAATGGTGTTGCCAGCGGGTCCGGCTCATGCACTGCGAACCCTTATCGGAGATGGCGGAACGGTGGGCGAGGCGCAACGACGGTCCCAGACCTTGCACATGCACATAAACGCCACCGACGCGGCTTCTTTCGAAAAGCAGCTTGGCAGGTCGAACAGTGAACTGAACCGGCTGATCAAACGTATGATTAGAGATGGAAAGATTCCGTTTCGGAGATAGCCTTGGCGAATCTAGGGGCTCAGTTAAATAGGGTGCGGGATAGAAATTGGTGGATAACTTGCTCAATCCTATAGCGGTTCGGCCTGTTGAAACTGGTGATGAGATCCAGCGGTCTGTTTTCTGTCCGCATTATGAAAAGTGCTTGGATTATGCGATTTCGCAAGATTGGGAGAACTTCACTTGTGCCGCCTGCGGCCTGTTTGAACCTCGAAAATCCATTACCGGATGGCTTGAACAAAATACGTTCCTTTGTAAGCTCGGCAGGCTTACGCCTGAGCAATGCAAAATTAATCGAAGCCGCAAGAGGCTAACTGAGCCACTCAGTTTTAATGATCGAAGTCCAGAGGCCAGGGCGCGTTTGGCCGGCATCGTAATGCCAACGGCGTGCGAGTCATGTACTGACTGGAAGGATCTTATAGCTCAGCATCGTCGCAAGAGAAAATCGATAGAAAAAAAAAGCTCTAAGCCTGAGGAGGGAAGGGTGCCGATTGCCGCCGAGTCTACGAAGCAGACCTGTGTTTGCAAGGAATGCAAAGGGACATTTGAACCATATAAGCATGGAGCCACAGTTGTTAAAACAATTTGCGCAACGTGCCTTACGGCAAAGATATTTCGGAAAAAGAAGGATTCTGGTTCTCAGGCCGCCGAGCCGGCTCAAACTGTCGCCAATTCAAGGTATTGTAATGGTTCGATAACTCTCGTCTTTGCCGACGCAGACGGAGAATTACTGCGGCGTATTAACGATATTTCCAGGCGGGAGCGTCGGTCTGTTGATTCACAGATCCTTTACTGGCTTGAAAATTATATCCCGGAGCTGAAGGCGAAGGGTTAGGCGCTTCCGATTATAAGTATCGAGTCGCGCCGTATAAAATCGCAAAAGCGGGAAATTGGGGGGAGTAGCTCAATGTCCATTCTCATTACTAATCATCGAGATCTGGTTCTAAGTTCTAGGCGGAAGCCGAAGTTCCACTTTCTGAGCCTTCCTTTTGATTTGCAAGATCACGTTATTGATGGGTTGGATCGCAATCAATTAACTCTTTACGAGGCGCAGGTACTGATCAAGGAAAGGGGATTTGAGCTGAGCCACGCAGCGATTGCGGATTATTGTGGAGCGGTACGTAAACGCCGGGCGGAAATTCTTTCTGGGTTGAAGGAGGTGCAGGAATGATCAAGGGTTGGCTCGTGGGAGATAAAGAACTTGTGGCCCGGCTTGAGGCGATGCCCGGAAAGGTGAACGAAGGGCTCGTGCGTGCGGTGACCAATCTTTCCATCCGGTTGTCAGGCAAGGTCGTGAGAGAAAAGCTATCGGACCAGGTACTGAAAGCCCAGAGCGGGACCCTTCGGCGCAGCATCACCCAAAAAGTTGACGTCAGTGAGACGAATATCTCCGCGATAGTCGGCACGAATGTGGCCTACGCAGCCCGGCACGAATATGGCTTTACAAGGATGCCATAAGGGCGTAAGTATATTTAAGCCTGTTCATCCGCTAGCTACCTATTCCGAACCGATTAGCTCATCAAATCGGACAGGAGAGGTTCGTGCTCTTTTAGCCCCCGTTAATTTTTCCAAGGTTACCTGTCAAAAAGCCCTGTGACCTCGGTCGCCCTGGGAACGACAATTTTGTGAATTAGTCACCGAATGCTCTTCCCAGTCACCGAATGTCGTTCTCAAAGTCACCGAATAAGTTGCGCGTGACACCGCGCAAAAACAGCAAGAGTATCTTTCCTGCCGGCCGGTTACAAAAACGGTTGCACCCACCGATTTTTCCCACCACCAAAGAAAAAGGGCCACAGCAGCTAACCCACTGTAACCCTTGATCTCTTGGATGGTGGCGAGGGGCAGAATCGAACTGTCGACACGAGGATTTTCAGTCCACTGCTCTACCGACTGAGCTACCTCGCCACAAGCTCCTGATATTAGCGCAGTCCTCGGGGCTTGTCAACTCGAAATCCGGAACCGTACAGGTGTGGTCGCATGAAAGCGACTCTGATAGATACTGGTTCCAAGCCGCCCATCTGCCCGCTTTTTCCCATTCTGGTCGCCGTTTGTATTGCCGCCTCCAGTTGCCGCTTCAGGACGCCGCTTGAAATCATTCCGCCTCCCATCAACATTCGCGATAGGGCAAGCATCATGGCCAAAGCAAAGAGCCATAAAGGGGGGAAAAATGAACTGCGGGCAATGAACCCTCATGGGGCGGGATTGCTGTCGGTTCGAAATTTCACGTTGTGGCGGTTTCGCCCGAACACGATCCCGACCCCCTCAGGTAAATTCAACAATTTTACCACAGATCTTCATCGTCCTTGTCGACTGGCTCAAGGTGGTCGGGATTGCCACCAGCGCAATGGAATCTTACGGCGTATATTGGATTCCAGTCTTTGAAAGCTTGGAATCCAGGAGCTTCGATGTCATTTTGGTCAATGCCCGCGAGGCCAAACGGGTTCCCTGGCGTAAAACGGAACCCCGGAGGCGCACTCGCAGGCGCCCACGTCCGCCCGGAGCGTTCAAGACACTGATTTGCATCCGCCCCCCGGTTCTATCGCCCATTTGCGCGCTTGGCTCTTCGCCTTCGCTTTTCGCCCTTTTTCCCCATGCTGTTACCTGTGTTGCCGGCAATTCGCCGTCAATTTTGGCGGGAAAATTCCGAAATATTAATTGAATCGAACTGTTAGGAAAAGTGGTCGAGAAAAAACATTACAGCATGAGGTCGTCGCCGGATTGGCCATAATTGCAAAAAGGGGGTGACAGAACAAGTATTCCGGTTTGCGGGCGCCCCCGCCAATCCCCTCGGGGGGCGGATTGGCGGGGCGCGGTTTTCTCAATTTTTGCCGCCGGTGGTTTGCTCCAGGCGTTTTAGAAGGTCTTCCAGATCGCTTTCGGAGAGGTCGATTTCAAGGTCGTCCGCCGTATCGGGTTTGCCCGCAGAGACTCGGGTCGATTCGGAGGGGGGAGGAGTACTCTCCGTTTCCTTGGGAGCCGCGCCCCCTTGGCCTTCGTCTTCGAAAAAATCCTCCAGGCTGATTTCCATGTCCATTAAATCATCGGCTTTGCCGGGCATGGAGATTTCGCCGGGAGCAGAGGCTTGTGGAAGTGTCTTGTTTTTGCTTCCAAAGGCGTCATGTTCGACCAACTTCTGGAGTTCCTCATCGGAAATATCGAGCAGGCTGAAATCTTCTTCCTGTTCGTTTGGCGCGCCAATTCCAGGGGCTGCAACGCCGAATTCGCCTTGCTCGCCCCCCGTTTCTTCGTGGAATGAGAAAGGATCGCTTGTTTCGGTGTCTGGGCCTTGGAAGGGTTGATCGATATGGGGAAGGGGGTTGTGCAGAAGAGAGCCGAGCAGGGAGGGAGGGGCGGGTTTTGCGGTTGGGAAATTGAAACTCTCTCTTGCGGCGGCCATGCTCGCCTGGCAGTTTTTACATTCCAGAAGGTGATCGAAACTGACGTAGCCGCATTTATCGCATTTCATGAATGTCCTCCCTTGCTCCATCAAAACAGGTTTAGCGACCTGGCCGGCCAACCCCGACCCGATCAGCCGGGGGATAGACCTTTCCCCATATCTCCCCAAAGCAGTTGGATGGAGGAAATAAGGGCAACGGCAGCCGTTTCCATCCGCAATGTCCTTGGTCCCAGGCTGACCGGCTCGAATCCGGCCGCGATCAAGGCCGAAGTCTCCGAGCTGTCCCAACCGCCTTCAGGGCCGAGAGCCGCTACGACCCGGCCAACGTCCGCAGGGCGAACGGCCAGATTTTCGGGTCCGGCGCAGGACTCCCGCTCCAGTGCGAAGAGCTTTAAACAACCCCCCGGGGGGCCGGTTTCAAGTGAGGTCAAAAAACCGCCCAATTCTTCAAAAAGGACTATTTCAGGGGGCGTGGCCCGCCCGCACTGACACACGGCCTCGGTGGCAATTTTCGACCATCTTTGCCTTTTATGTTCAGCGGGTTTGCCTCGAAGGCCGTACTGGCTTCTTGCGGCCCGAAAGACGCCCAGTCGTGACACACCCATTTCAGTTGCCTGCCGGATGATGAGATCCATTGTGTCGGGGCGGGCAATCCCGATGCCCAGCATGATGGGCAGATACGATTCCTTCCCCGCGCGATCGAGCTTGCCCGAGACCGAAACCGTGACCCTGCCGCGCCGGACCCCTGTTATCAGGCACTCCCAAGCCTGGCCGCTACCGTCCAGAAGCTCGATGGATTCCCCCGCCCTTGCCCGCAGCACCGATTCCAATTGACGCGAAAGTTGCACGGGCAGTTCGAACTGAGTCTGCGCCAAAACTTCGGCGACGAAAAATCGGCTGCGCGTCATCCTTTTATCACATCCCGAGCATGGTGGAAATGTACCAGTGGTAAAAAAGCTCGCCCCAGAAGATATAGGATACCGCGCCCAAAGCAAGAAAGGGGCCGAAGGGCAAATGCGCCCCGAGTCCTTTTGGCGATCGCCACATCAACGGGACAGCAATAATTATGCCTGAAACGGAGGACGCCATAATGGTAAATACCACGCCCTTCCAGCCCAGGAAGGCCCCGATCATGGCGAGCAGCTTGATATCGCCTCCGCCAAGCCCCTCCTTATGCCTGACGAACGAAAAGCCGGCAGCGATCAGGTAAAACACTCCTCCTCCGAGGGCTATTCCAATCAGGGACTGCCACCAGAAAAGACGCGGGGTGAAAAAGGAAAGTCCCGCGCCCAGCGCGATTCCCGGCAGTGACAAAACGTCGGGGATCAGCATGGTGTCGAAGTCGATCATCGTGATGATCAAAAGCAGGGAGCAAAAAATGAATTCGATCGGCAGTTGCGGGCTAAGTCCGTAGCGGTCGAAGAGGGCCAGGGCGAGAAGGCCGCTTGCGGCCTCCACGAGGGGATATCTTAAAGATATTCGTGATCCGCAGTTGCGGCACCGGCCCCCCAGGAGAAGATAGCTCAGCAGAGGTATGTTGTCACGGGCCGCTATGGAGTTTCCACACCCCGGGCACCTGGACCCGGGGGACACAATCGACTCACCTAATGGTAACCGGTGAATGACCACATTGTAAAAGCTGCCGAAGACACAGCCTGTGATAAAGGCCGCGATTCGGCCCCCCAGAAACGGGATGGCTGCAACAATGGTCTGGTTCATTGCCTATCCGTTTTTTGCCTCATCTTCGGCCTGTTCTTCCTTTTTGGTGAATTTGCAGGCGGGGTTTATACAAAACAGGGTCGAGTTTCCCGTCTTCGAGCCCTTGCGAAACAGCACGGCAGATTTGCAAACAGGGCAGGATTGCTGGACCGGTTCGCCCTGGAAGATCATTTTGCACTCGGGATATTTATTGCACCCGTAGAAGCGGCCACGCCTGCCGGTGCGGGCCACCAGTTCGCCCGCACATCCCTCTCTTGGGCAGTGTATGCCGCTGGAAGGCGACCGGGTGTTGCGGCAGGCCGGGTATCCGGTGCATGCCAGGAAAGTGCCGAAGCGTCCTCGCTTGAGGGCCATGGGTTTGCCGCATTTTTCGCAGACCTCGCCGGTTTCTTCGGGTTCTTTGGCCTCCACGGGCTGAATGTGTCCCTTCTCATCCCTTGCATAATCGGAGGTATAGGAACACTGCGGATAGCCGCTGCAGGCCAGGAAGGCGCCGTTGCTGCGGCTGAGGCGAATGGTCAGCGGCTTGGAGCAGCGCGGACATTCCAGTTCGGTCGGCCAGCCTGCGCCTTTGAAGTTGGCCATGCCTGTTCGGGCCGACTCGAGGCTTTTGGCAAAGGGTTCGTAGAAATCGCCCAACAGGTTGCTGAAGCCCCGTCCGCCATGCTCCACCTGGTCCAAATCCTTTTCCATGTTGGCGGTAAATCGGGTGTCGACTATGTCGGGGAAATTGGTCGAAACCAGCCGGTTGATGATCATCCCCAGTTCGGTGGGCATAAGCCGCTGTTTCGAGCGCAAAACATACTCTCTTTCCAAAACCGTGGAGATAATCGTCGCGTAGGTGCTCGGTCGCCCGATCCCGAGGTCTTCGAGGGTCTTTATGAGAGTTGCCTCCGTAAACCTTGGCGGAGGCTGGGTGAAGTGCTGCTTGGGTTCGATCTTGAGAAGATCCAGGGCTTGGCCTTCGGTTAGATCCGGCAGCCTTTCTTCGGCCTTGCCGTTTTCGGGTTCGTCTTTTCCCTCTTCATAAAGGGTCAAAAAGCCGGGGAAAGCGATCACCGAGCCGGTTGCCCGGAAGAGGTGGTCGCCCGCGACGATATCGACGGTGGTCTGATTTATGAGCGCCGGGGTCATCTGGCAGGCCACAAACCTTTTCCAGATGAGCGAATAGAGGTTCGCCTGCTCGCGGCTTAGAAACTTCGCCATCATTTCCGGCGTGCGGGCCACGTCCGTTGGGCGAATCGCTTCGTGGGCGCCCTGGGCGGTTTCCTTCGATTTATAGGCAACCGCTTTTGCCGGCAGGTACTCATCTCCCCAACGGTTGGCGATAAACTCTCTTACCGCCTGGGTCGAGTCCTGGGAGAGCCTGGTCGAGTCGGTACGCATATAGGTGATGAGGCCGACCGCGCCTTCGTTTCCTATTTCGATCCCTTCATAGAGCTTCTGGGCGATGCTCATCGTCTGTTTGGCCGAAAAGTGGAATTTGCGGGCCGCATCCTGCTGGAGTGTACTGGTAATAAAGGGAGGCGAGGGGTTCTTGGCGCGCTGCTTTTTTTCTACCGTGCCCACCTGCCAGCTGACCGAGTCCAGAGCCCGAAGGTGCTTTTCGGCATCGTCTCCGGAAGCAATCGTGCATTTTTTCTTCTTAAACCGTATGAGCTGGGCCGAGAAGGCGGGGGGGGGGGATTGGCCATCGGCAAGGGGAGCCAGCCTTGCTTCGATGGTCCAGTATTCTTCTTTTTCAAAGGCGTAGATCTCGTCTTCGCGCTCGCAAATCAACCTCAAGGCCACCGACTGCACCCGGCCGGCACTGAGACCCGCCCGCACTTTTTCCCATAGAAGGGGCGAAATCATATAGCCTACGAGCCGGTCGAGGATTCGCCGCGCCTGCTGTGCCTCATAAAGCTTCAGGTCGAGTTCATTCGGTTTTTCGATCGCCTCCAGGATCGCCTTGCGCGTCAGTTCATAGAAAAGAACCCTTTTGACTGGTTTGCCCATGGCGCCGATCTCTTCGGCGATATGCCAGGCTATGGCTTCCCCCTCCCTGTCGGGGTCGGGGCCCAGGTAAACCAAATCCGCTTTGGAGGCGGCCTTCTTGAGCTCATCGATGATTTTTTTCTTTCCCCTGAGCACCTGGTACTGAGGTTTGAATTCAGCGTCCAGACTCACCCCGAGTTTGTTGCCGGGAAGATCTTTTATGTGGCCAACGCTGGCTTTGACGATAAAGTCCTTGCCCAGATAGCGTTCGAGAGTTTTGGCCTTGGTTGGGGATTCGACTATCAGTAGAGATTTTGACATCAAACAACCTCGGTTGAGTATTTGGAAATCAAGGGGCGAGGCGCCCCCGAATTTTGCGTATTATAATCCAGGAATAAAATACTTTCCCGGCCGAGAAACAAGCCCACGAGTTTACGTTCGAACCAAAATCGTGAGGCGCCGCTGCTGTGCCGGGCACCTTCTCCCGCGACCTTGCCGCCGAAGAATACCCAAAACCGGGCCAATGGTACACAGATTTGATGGAAAATCCATTGCGATTTCCTTCGGCACACTCTCCGGGAGGCTTGGCGACAGGCAACTCGTCAAAAAATTATTGTCTGGAGCACTGATATTACCGGATAAAACAGAAGCAAAGTCCCAAAGGGGGGATCATGGCTCAAATCCAATATGGCGAGGCCGATCCTTGAGGAAAAACAGGTATTCGAGCATGCTCGGCCACGCCCGCATGAGGGGCATCGAGCGGCTTTATCTTCTGAGAAGGCATGCGGAGGGCTATTTAAATTAACTCTTTAGAGCCTGCCGATGCGCTCCCATTCGGTTCATGCCAATGAAAACAGCCTGCGGCCGCCCTGCTCGTGCCTGAGGATTTTCTCCTCCTCTTCGAGATACTGCAAATGAGCGATGGCCTCGGAGGTGGCGAACCATTTTTGTTGCACCGGGAAATCGGAGAAGGAACTGCTGTCGATATCCCAACTCATCCGGGAGGCGGTCTCATAGCCGCTTAAGGGGCCGCTTCCAAGAATCGAGAGCACTTCATCGAGCCTTTCGATGTGATGTTGGCGCAACTCTTCTATCCGTCCTCTGCAATCGTTTAAAATGCGCCTGTGTCCGGGAAGCACAACATCCACCCTCATCCGGTAAATCTTTTCCAGGCTTTCCAAATAGAGCTTCAGCGGATTGATTCCATCGCTCCAGCAGCCAATATTGGGCGTTATGTCCGTAAGGATGTGGTCCCCGGAGATGAGAAGCTTTTTCTCGGGTTCATAAAGACAGGTATGGCCGGGGGTGTGTCCGGGGGTGGCTACGGCCGTGAAGTTGAAACCTCCGCGGCCGAAGCTGTCTCCCTCTTTTACGCCGCTCATTACGGGAAGTCGATCCGATCCGTATTTTTGGGCCGGATGGCTGCTGATCGCCAAATCGATTTCATCGGCGGGAAAACCATGCATGGCATAGAATTTGGTAATCGGCTCCCAGCTCGACCAATTCTCCAGGTATGTCTTGTCCGGTTCGTTCATATACACTTTCGTGTTTTCATCGAAGAGCAACTGGGCAAGGGCGAAGTGGTCGGCGTGCAAGTGGGTTATATAGAAATCGCAATTTTCAAGGTCGATGCCTATTTGGGCCAAACCCGCCAGCATGGCGTCGAGGCATTCCTTTCGATTCAAACCCGTATCGATGATGAGGTTTCTCGTAGGGTCCTTCACTATATAGGAATTTACCCAACCCAGAGGGCTTCCGGGAAGCGGAATCTCTATCCGGTACAGGTTGGGAAAAAGCATTTCAACCATGGAAATTCTCCTTCGAGTGGCGTGGTGCAAAATGGAATTTTTCTTAACCATACCGCTCACGAATTGATCGCGCAAGCCCTTATGTCCTCAAGGGGCCGTTGCTTGGGCTTTAAAGGCTGATTAGGTTTAGTGGCGTTTCCAGGGGCAAGATAATAATGAATTCGTTCTCACCAACAGGAGACTCCCTATGAAGTACAAAGCATGGGTTGCAAAGGCGCCCAAAGAGGCGCTGGTGCTCGAAACGGCCGACCTCGGTCCTCTCGGGGCCGAGGATGTCGAAGTTGCCGTGGAAAATTGCGGTTTGTGCCACTCCGATCTATCCGTTTGGAACAACGAATGGGGCATTTCGCGATACCCGGTGGTTCTGGGCCATGAGGTCGTGGGCAGGATCACGAACGCCGGCCCCGCGGTGAGGGGGCTTGCGGTCGGGCAACGCGTGGGTGTTGGCTGGAACGCGGGAAGCTGCATGCACTGCCGCCAGTGCATGTCGGGAAGCCATAACCTCTGTTCCCGGGCGCAAGCAACGATTATCGGTCATAGCGGCGGGTTTGCCTCTCATGTTCGCGCGCACTGGGCTTGGGCAATACCGCTGCCCGAAAAGCTGGACCGGGCCAACGCGGGCCCGCTTCTCTGCGGCGGTGTAACAGTATTTACGCCCCTGGCCACTTATGCCCGGCCCACCGACCGGGTGGGGGTCATAGGAATCGGCGGGTTGGGCCACATGGCCGTGAAATTTGCGGCCGCCTTCGGTTGCGATGTCACCGCATTTACTTCGAGCGAAAGCAAGTTCGACGAGGCACGGAGCTTTGGAGCAAACCACGTCTTTTCGAGCAAAGACTCGGAGGCGATCAGAAATCTTGCCGGTTCTTTCGATCTTCTCATCAGCACGGTTAATGTGAAACTCGATTGGGACGCGATGATAGCCACACTCAACCCCAAGGGGCGTCTTCATGTCGTGGGCGCGGTGCTCGAACCTATTCCGGTCGCGGCCTTCTCCCTTATCACGGGGCAGCGCAGCATTTCGGGTTCACCCACCGGTTCGCCAACCGATATGGCGACCATGCTGGACTTTGCCGCGCGCCATGATATTCTTCCAAAGACCGAGCATTTCCCGATGAGCGAAATAAACGAGGCCTTCGCTCGGCTTCACGCCGGCAAGGCTCGTTACCGCATAGTTCTCGACGCTGATTTTTAATGGCCCGGTTTGGAAGGAGTCTGTCATGGCGGTTGGCTGGTCAAGCGATGATGCGGTGCGGGAACAAATGGATGCCACTGTGGAATCCGCCGTCCAGTTGGCAAAAAGCAGGCTGCCCGACGGCGAGAGTTTAACCCGTTGCGAGGAATGCGAGGCCGAAATTCCCCAGGGACGTCGCAGAGCAATGCCCGGAGTGCGATGCTGTGTGAGATGCCAGGCGGAACGGGAAAAGAGGCAACGGCCAGTTGAATTTTTTAATCGGCGAGGCAGCAAGGACAGCCAACTGAAGTGAGGGTTCCGGTTGCTTTTCGAGGCGGGCGATGTCCCTGCCAAGGCGGATGGCAATCCTTGATTGCAGGCGGGGGGCGGGAAATGAGACGCAGAGAAAGAGCCATCGATCGCGCCCGAATGGACAAGATTCTCGCGGAAGGCATTTGGGGGGTTTTGTCCATGAACGGTGAGGACCGATTCCCCTACGGGGTTGCGCTAAACTACGTTTACACCGGCGACAGCATCGTTTTTCATTGCGCCCCGGAGGGCGAAAAACTGGACCGTGTCCGAAGGGACAACAGGGTTTCGTTTTGTGTCGTCGGCAAAGCGACTGTTTTACCCGACCAATTTTCAACCGATTATGAGAGTGTTATCGTTTTTGGCCGGGCCAATGTGGTGGAGGGCGAAGAAAAGCTCGCACTCCTTCTCGCGCTGGTAGATAAGTACTCCCCGGAATACAGGGAAAAAGGAAGGGAATTGGCGCTCAAAAAACTTCCCGACCTTTTGTGCATACGGGTGGTCATCGAACAGATCACCGGGAAGGCAAGAACATGAGATTTGAGGCCGGAGGCCGTGCGCCCCCGGCGCTCAATACGCCCGTTTGATATGGCGCCTGCTCCATTCAATGAGTTCGGCGTAAGAGGTGCCTTTGGGGAAAAATTCGACCACGCCCATTTCCTTGATTTTGGGAATGTCTTCATCTTCGAGAAAACCACCCGCCGTCACCTTGATTTGCGAAAGCTCCTCTTTGGCGAGCAACTCGAAGATTTTGGAAAAATCGGCAATGTCCGCTCCGGGAAGAATTGTAATTCCTATATGATCGGCCGATTCTTGAAGGGCCGCGGTGACAATTGTTTGCGGGTCCTGAATGGTTGTGTAGATGACTTCAAAACCGGCCTCGCTGAAGGCGCCGCCAAGTTTCATGATGGCCGGCTCATACCCCTCCCCCAGTTTGGCCATTAAAATTCGGACCTTACCCTGCGTCATGATCGTGTCCTTCCCGCTTGTTGAATCAAATCTCAATTACAGCCGGGCAAGAAAATATTTGCCAGGCAACGAGGAAACCAGCCCCTTCAGTTCCAGTTCGAGAAGAACGGCGGCGGCGCTCTGGACGGGCATCGCAGCCAGTGAAGCGATTTCATCGATATGCATCGGGACTGCGTCGAGGATCTTTAAAATGTTGGTCTCGCCCGCTCCGCGGGGTTTCTCCGACACAGAACTCTCGCTTTCGGTTTTTCCCGCGAGCGCCCCGATGCCTTGACTGCCGGTATCGGCGGAGGCGCAGAGCCCCCGCGGTGCCGGCAAGCGCGTTGAGCGAAGAAGCGGCCGGATTTCTTCCAGGATATCCTCCGCGCTTTCCACCAGTTTGGCCCCCTGACGGATAAGCCGGTGCGTACCCTTGCTGCGAGCGCTCATGGCCATCCCTGGCACGGCGAAAACTTCCCGGCCCTGCTCAAGGGCCATGCGAGCGGTTATGAGTGAACCGCTCCTTTCGGCTGCCTCGACTACCGTCACGCCCAGCGAAAGGCCGCTGATGATGCGGTTTCGAGCCGGAAAATTGCCCGCTGACGGTGGCGAGGCGGCGATGAATTCAGTAAGCAAAGCCCCGGTCCGTGCTATGTCCCCGCGCAGATCCGCGTTGGCCGAAGGGTAGTTTACGTCGAGCCCGCAGCCCAAAACGGCCAGGGTCCTGCCCCGGGCCTTGAGGGCTCCGCGATGGGCGGCCGAATCGATGCCCAGCGCGAAGCCGCTTACAACCGTAAGGCCGCAGGAGGCCAGATCGCGACTCAAATTTTCGGCAAACAGGATTCCCGCCGGGGAAGCGTAGCGCGAACCCACCACGGCAATGGAGGCCAGGTCGCGGGGCAAAAGATCTCCCGAGACGAACAAGACCGCCGGCGGATCGGGAATTTGCGCCAGGTTTGCGGGATAGTCCTCATCGCCTAGACAGACCATCCGGAGTCCATTTTTTTCAAGATATTTCCACTCGGCTTCCGGGTCCCTTGCGAACTGCTTTGCGGCAAGGGCGCCAAGGGCCTTATCCCGGAGGGAACCGCTCAGGCTCAATTGCTCGAACCCGGCGGCGAGCACCTTTTCGGCCGAGCCGAAAAGCTCCACCAGACGCAGGATGGTCCTGTTGCCAAGACCCGGGACCAGCTTGAGGCCAAGCCAGGCAATTTTTTCATGATCCGGGCGCGAGCCACCCGAACCGGTCTGCTTCTTTTCGATTTTTTCCTCCCGCGGGGTGAAGCTCAAGGCCCCCCCGAGTCTTCACTATACAACGGCAGCCGGCCTGCTGCCCATCAATATTGGCAAACATCGAACAATTATAACATGCGTCCGGCTCTTAGCGCCGCCTCGGGTATTAAATGGGCTCTTTGAGGTTTGCTCCCCGCGGTTTGCCACGCACCGTTTGTCAAATCCCCGCGATCCGTTTAGAATAAAACAAAAAAACCTGTTTCCACCAAGGCATGTGAGATTAGGCGAAAATGGAGCGATCTACTCGAAAAAAAGCCGTGAAGCCCGAACTGCTTTCCCCGGGGGGAAGCCTGGAGAAGTTGAGGATGGCCTTCCTCTACGGCGCGGATGCCGTCTACACTTCAGGCAAAGACTTCGGACTGCGCGGGTTTGCCCATAATCTCGACAGGGACCAGCTGGCGGCGGCAAGTCGTATGGCCCACGGTTTGGGCAAGAAAATCTACGTGACCGCAAATATTTTTGCGCGCGGGAGCGACCTTGCCAAAATGCCCTCCTTTCTGGAGTATCTTCAGGCCATTCGAATTGACGCGCTCATAATCTCGGATCCGGGTGTTTTGATGCTTGCCCGAAAGTACGCCCCCGGTGTTGCCGTGCACCTTAGCACCCAGGCGAATACGACCAATGCTTTGAGCGTGCGTTTCTGGCAGGAGCAGGGGGTGCGGAGGATAAACCCGGCTCGCGAATTGAGTCTTTCCGAAATCGCGGAGATCGTCGAGGCAACGGAGGCCGAAATCGAAATATTCGTTCACGGGGCGATGTGCATGTCCTATTCGGGCCGCTGCCTGATGAGCGCCTTCTTAAACCCTGCCGGGTCTTCTTCGGTTGCCCGGAGCGCCAACAGCGGATTTTGCACCCAGCCGTGTCGATGGTCCTGGACCCTGGTGGAAGAAAAACGGCCCGGAGAATATTTCCAGGTGGAGCAGGATTCACGGGGCGCCTATATTCTCAATTCCAAAGACCTGTGCCTGTTGGAGGAGATCGGAGCCCTTGTCGGCCTGGGGATCGATTCGCTCAAGATCGAAGGACGCATGAAAGGGGCACTCTACGTGGCGAGCGTAACGCGGGCCTACAGGCAGGCGATTGACCGCTGCGAGCGGGGGCGATATACGGTCGAACCAGCCTGGGTGGATGATTTGGAAAAAATCAGCCATCGTCCTTACACTAAAGGCGGCCTTTTTGCCGGGGACACCGACCGAAAGCCCGATGTGGAAACCCGAATCTCCTATATCCAAACTCATACGCTTGGGGGGCTTGTGCGTCCGGGGACGGGGGACCAACAGGTGGGATATCGGCCGGGAGAAAAAATTTTTTTCGAGGCGAGGTCCAGGCTTCTCTCAGGCCAGGAACTGGAGTTTTTAAATCCCGACGGGTCCAGTTCCTTTCATGTGCTCGGGGCCTTCGAGGATCTCAATGGCAATGGCCTTACAATGGCCCAGCCGAACATGCTCATACGGTTTTGCGTGGATTTCGCGGTCTTCGCCTTTCAGGCGGTGAGGGTATCAACCGGGGGCGCCGCGAGGGGCGAGGAGTCCCTTGAGCTTGGCCGGGCAATGATGTAAATTGACGTGAGCACTTCATTTTGCGGGAGGCGCATTTGAGCAAACTCGACCTCAAAGGGGCGTGCGCGGCGCAGGGATGCCGGGTTGAACATTGCCCGCTGATAGTGGAAATCGAACTTTTGCACGAGCGCTGCCGCAAGCTTGAGGAGCTGTCCTGGGGGGACGCGCTTACCGGCCTCTTTAACTACCGGTATATGCAAAGATCTCTTGAAATGGAGATGGAAAGGACCAGGCGCACCAAACTGCCGACCGGGTTCATCATGTTGGACCTGGATCATTTCAAGGACTTCAACACCCGCTATGGACATGAAGGCGGAAACGCGGTCCTTTCCTCCATGGGGAAACTGCTCAAGGAGCATTTGCGCGTCATAGATATTGCCTGTCG
The DNA here is from genome assembly GCA_021777755.1 of Deltaproteobacteria bacterium. Taxonomy (GTDB): domain Bacteria; phylum Desulfobacterota; class Syntrophobacteria; order Syntrophobacterales; family Syntrophobacteraceae; genus SbD1. Next base: position 27,973 of record JAJYDE010000024.1, on the reverse strand, counting down.
ATACGGCGGTGAGGAATTTGCTCTTATTTTGCCCAATGCCTCGATCCGGCAGGCGGTTGGCATCGCGAACCGGCTGCATAAAATCGTGCGCACCAGTCCCGTGGTGTTTGGTGATAAAAAATTGGACATCAGCGCAAGTTTTGGTGTTGCGGTCTTCAAGCACACCGACGAGGAGACTCTCAGTTCATTTATAGACAGGGCCGACCGGCTTTTGTACCAGGCCAAAAACACTGGCCGGGACCGCGTATGCGCCGAGCAGTCGCTACCCGTGGCGGTGGCCGAGGAAGTCTCGAGCGAGGAAAAGAGCGCACTATTTTCCTCCGAAGAAAATTGAAGGTGGGTGTTGCGGTAATGGAGGAGCAATGGACGGTCCTCAGGGTCATCCAGTGGACGACCGGGTATTTGAAGAGCAAGGGGTGCTTGCAGCCGAGAGCGGATGCGGAAGTGCTTCTGTCTCACGTTCTGGGGTTGGAGCGGGTCGGGCTCTATCTCAATTTCGATAGGCCCCTGTCTGGCGAGGAACTGGCCCGGTACCGGAGTTTCATTCGCAGAAGGGGCGGTTGCGAGCCCACCCAGTACATTACCTGCAAGCAGGAGTTCTGGTCGCTGGACTTCGAGGTGGGGCCGGCGGTTCTTATCCCGCGGCCCGAAACCGAGGTGATCGTTGAAAAGGCCCTTGAGCTTGCCGGAGATAAACCCGCCCTCGTTTTGGACCTTGGTACGGGGTCCGGAGCCATTGCGGTGGCCCTTGCCCATGAACGCGAAAGCATACGGGTCGTGGCGGCCGATAGATCCTTGCCCGCAATCGAGCTTGCCCGCAGGAACGCCGCCAATAACGGGGTCGAGGGCCGGATTTCCTTTGTCGCCGCGGATCTCTTCGAGGCTTTCGAGGCCCGAGGGCTTTTCGACATCATAGTTACAAATCCCCCCTATGTTTCCGATGCGGAATTTCTTGACCTTGCGCCCGAAATTGCCAATTATGAGCCCTCGCTCGCCCTGCGAGGGGGCGGGGACGGCGGGCTTCTGGTTATCAAAAGGATTATCCAAGGATTCGAAGCTCATTTGAAGCCCGGGGGCTCTTTGCTGATGGAGATAGGTCTGGGACAGGCGGAAATGCTGCAAGCCGCCCACCTGGGGCCTTGGGCGGACCGATTTGAGTTCATCGAGGACTATTCGGGCATACGAAGGGTCCTGTACGTGAGGGTTTGAAGGTAATGGACAAACTGTTAGTCGAAGGAGGTGCGCCTCTTGGCGGCGAGATTCGCATCAGCGGGGCAAAAAACTGCGCATTGCCTCTTATGGCCGCGACTCTTATCGCCTGCGGAAAACACCGCCTCAGCAATGTGCCGCGTCTTCGCGACATTATGACCATGAGGTCGCTCCTCGCCCATATGGGTGCGGTTTGCGAACACGCTACGGACCTCGAAATCGACACCTCCGATATTCACACCCTAACGGCCCCCTACGAACTGGTCAAGACGATGAGAGCCTCGGTACTGGTGCTGGGACCGATGCTTGCCCGCTACCGCCGGGCGCGCGTTTCGCTTCCGGGCGGGTGCGCCATAGGCGCGCGGCCCATCAATTTGCACCTCAAGGCTCTCGAACAGATGGGGGTGGAAATAGCCCTCGAGCACGGCTACGTGGTGGGCGAGGCAAAGAGGCTGCGGGGGGCGCGGATAGTTTTTGAACAGGTTACGGTGACCGGGACCGAAAATATCATGATGGCGGCTTGCCTGGCCGATGGTGTGACGGTTTTGGAAAACGCGGCCCGGGAGCCCGAAGTGGTCGCCCTGGCGGACTACCTGAGGCTCATGGGGGCGCAAATCGAGGGCGCCGGAGGCGATGAGATCACCATTACGGGGGTGGCTGAGCTTCATCCGGCATGCTGCGAGGTCATTCCGGACAGGATCGAAGCGGGCACCTACCTTGCCGCCGCCGCCATAACGGGAGGGTCTTTGCGGCTCAAGGGCTTGAGGCCGGAGCATATCCTGTCCGTATCGCAAAAATTTGTCGATGCGGGGATTTCCATGGAAATCGGGGATGATTTTATCGATGTGCGGGGCAATGGGAGGATATGCAGCGTGAATGTGGATACCCGGCCTTATCCGGGTTTTCCGACGGACATGCAGGCTCAGTTCATGGCGCTCATGACCATCGGGGACGGGGTGAGCCTCATCGAGGAGCGCATCTTCGAAAACCGCTTCATGCACGTGCTGGAAATGGAGCGCATGGGGGCCGATATTGAGCTCGACGGCAGGACGGCCATCGTGCGCGGAGTGAAAAAACTCTCCGGCGCCCCGGTCATGGCCACCGATCTGCGGGCTTCGGCTTCACTTGTTCTGGCCGCCCTGGCGGCTGAGGGCACAACCGAGATTACTCGGATCTATCATCTGGATCGCGGCTACGAGGCCATAGAGAAAAAGCTTTCCGCCGTGGGTGCCAGAATCGAACGGGTGAGCGGAAAAGGAGAATAGGGACTGCCGATGGGAGCGCGCAAACTCGACTGGGTACCCCTGGAATTGGGCGCAATCAAGACGTCAAGCCTCTATGAGCGGCAAAGCAAGGTGACGACGGCCGATTTTGCACACCCGACCGCGGCCGGCGACTCTTTTGGCCGCTTCATGGAATCACTTCCCGATATCCTTGCGGCCCGGGACCTGCGAAAAGCGGCCTCGGCCGTATCCGCGGCCGCCGGAAGCGGAAAGACGGTCATTTTGGGAATGGGTGCCCATCCCATCAAGGTCGGCGTGAGTCCTTTGATTATCGAGGCCATCGAACGGGGCATCTTTTCGGGAGTTGCGATGAACGGAGCCGGGATGATCCACGACGTGGAAATCGCCCTGGCGGGGAAGACTTCCGAAGATGTCGCGGCCCATCTCGGGAGCGGCGAGTTCGGCATGGCGCGCGAGACCGCCGAATTCATCCTGGGGGCCGTGTCCCGGGCCTATTCCCGGGGCGGGCAAGGCCTTGGCGGGGCGGTCGGAAAGGCCCTTCTCGCCGAAAATACTCCCTTTGCAAACCTCAGCATTCTCGCCGTCGCCGCCCGGAACCATGTGCCCGTGACCGTCCATGTCGCCATCGGGACAGACATTATACACATGCATCCGGAAATGGACGGTGCGGCCATGGGGGCACTTACCTACCGGGACTTCCGCCTGTTTTGCTCCCTTGTTTCGACCCTTCAACACGGGGTTTTCATAAACCTCGGTTCGGCGGTTGTGATCCCGGAAGTATTCTTGAAGGCTGTCAGTGTGGCCGGAAACCTGGGGTTTTCGCTCGAAGCCCTTACCACGGTCAACATGGACTTCCTGCGTCAGTACAGGCCGATGGTAAACGTGGTGCAAAGGCCCACGATGGGAGGCGGTACGGGTATAAGTCTTACCGGCCACCACGAAATCATGTTTCCGCTGTTGATGGCCGCGGTTTTGGAAGAGATTGAAAGGCGGTAGCGGGGAGCGGGGAGCGGGGAGCAAGGAGCGGGGAGCGGGGAGCAAGGAGCGGGTAGCAAGGAGCGGGGAGCGGGTAGCAAGGAGCGGGTAGCAAGGAGCGGGTAGCAAGGAGCGGGGAGCGGGTAGCAAGGAGCGGGTAGCAAGGAGCGGGTAGCAAGGAGCGGGTAGCAAGGAGCGGGTAGCAAGGAGCGGGTAGCAAGGAGCGGGTAGCAAGGAGCGGGTAGCGGGTAGCAAGGAGCAAGGAGCGGGTAGCAAGTGGCGAGTAGCGGATGGCGGTAATGTACCCCCGGAAGGGGGCGCGGATCGGAACCTTCCAGCAACCGACACGCACCCGCCCGCTCTTCACTCCCCGCTACTCGCTCCCCGCTACTCGCTCCCCGCTACTCGCTCCCCGCTACTCGCTCCCCGCTACTCGCTCCCCGCTGCCTTCTTTTAGGTTGGACCTTGTCTTTCGACATGTTATTTTAAATCCTACTGTCTACTTACTGTTTGACGGCTTCCGCGGAGGTTTTAAAGATGCCGATATACGAATATGAGTGCTGCGAGTGCTGCGAGCGTTTTGAAAAGCTTGTCTTTCGAGGTGACGAACCGGTTGGCTGTCCCAAGTGCCAGTCTGCCAACATCAACAAGGTGATGTCGGTTTGCGGGTTCAAAAGCGGCGGGGACAAAGGGGCGGCAAGCAGCCGGGTGGCCTCCTCCACGGCTTCGGGTTGCGCCGGATGCTCGGGTGGAAGCTGCGCCACCTGCCACTAGGAAGGGAAAATTCTACTTGCCATGGAACTTGTCCGGATAGCCACACGAGGCAGCATGCTCGCTCTCAGGCAGAGCGGGATGATGAAAGCCGCCCTTGAGAGGTTCTGGCCTGACATCCGGTTCGAACTTCAGATCATAAAGACCACCGGTGACAAGATAACGGACGCGCCTTTGGCCAAAGTGGGGGGCAAGGGCCTTTTTGTCAAGGAAATCGAGGACGCGCTTCTGGAGGGCTCCGCCGACCTTGCGATCCACAGTATGAAGGACGTTCCGGCCGATTTGCCCGAAGGCCTGGTAATAGCGGCCCTGCCCGAGAGGGAAGACCCGCGCGACGCCCTGATTATCCGGGATGGCGAAAAGATGGCCGATTTGCCCGGGGGTGCGCTCATCGGCACCAGTAGTTTGAGGCGGGCTGCGCAGATGCGTGCCATGCGCCCGGATTTTGAAATCCGGGATCTTCGCGGAAACCTGGATACGCGGCTTCGAAAGCTCGATGAAGGCCGGTTTGACGCAATCATCCTGGCCGCGGCAGGTCTGAACCGAATGGAGTGGGGAGCCAGGGCGAGCGTATTGATGGACCCGGTCGAGTTCATCCCGGCCGTCGGACAGGGGGCGCTTGCGATTGAGACCAGGTTGGAAGACCCCGCCATAAGGCGTCTTCTCGAACCCCTGGATCACTTTGAAACCGCGACCGCGGTGCGGGCCGAACGGAGCCTTCTGCTGGAACTGGGAGGCGGCTGCCAGGTCCCTATCGGCGGATATGCCCGAATTGCCGGAAAAGTCGTCGAACTCTTCGGGCTGGTCGCTTCTCTCGATGGCCGGCAGATGTTTCGGGCGCTGGGATCGGCGCCGTTCGAAGATGTGGTGGCGCTCGGCAAGAAGGTGGCCGAAGAACTTCTGGGCAAGGGGGCAAGACAGATCCTCGATGAAGTCTGCCGCGCTTCTGAAACGGGTCCGGGCGGTGTATGAATTCGGATGGAAAAGAGAACACGGTGAAAAAAGGCAAGGTTTATCTGGTTGGCGCGGGTCCGGGGGATCCGGGCCTTTTTACCCTGAAGGGCAGGCAAGTCCTCGAAAGGGCCGAAGTGGTGATTTTCGACTACCTGGCTAACGAGGAACTGCTAAAATTCGCTCCCACCGACGCCGAGCGCATCTACGTGGGCAAAAAGGGCGGAGCGCACACCCTGGGGCAGGAGGGCATCAATACGCTGCTGGTCGAAAAGGGGCGTGAAAATCTGGTCGTTCGGCTAAAGGGCGGGGACCCCTACATTTTCGGCCGGGGAGGCGAGGAGGCGCAGGCGCTTCTGGAAGCCGGCGTCGAATTCGAAGTCGTGCCCGGCGTATCGGCCGCGGCCGCTGTTCCCGCCTATGCGGGCATTCCCCTTTCCCACCGGGACCTTACCTCCACCATCGCCTTCATTACCGGCCACGAAAGGGCGGATAAAGAGGACTCGGACTCCAAAATTGCCTGGGACAAGATCGCCACGGGCGTAGGTACCCTGGTTTTTTTCATGGGGGTAAAAAACCTCCCCGACATATGCCAAAAACTCGTTGCAAACGGCAGGTCCGCCGACACCCCGATAGCGCTGGTTCGCTGGGGCACCACACCCATGCAGCAAACCGTTGCGGGAACTCTTGCCGATATCGTGGATAAGGTCAAAGAGGCCAACTTGCAGCCGCCGGCCATCATCGTCGTGGGAGAAGTCATAAAATGTCGCGAGGAACTCAACTGGTTTGAGCGCAGACCCTTATTCGGACGAAAGATCGTGGTCACGCGGGCAAGGGAGCAGTCGAGCGATTTCAGGGCGAAACTGGAGGAACTGGGCGCCCAGTGCATCGAGTTTCCAACAATCGAGGTGGTTCCCCCTCCGTCGTGGGACCCGCTCGATACGGCGATAAGCGTTCTTTCGGACTACGACTGGATTATTTTTACAAGCGTAAATGGCGTCAAATCCTTCATAGGCAGGATGCGGCGGGCGGGAAAAGACGCCCGGGCGCTAAGCGGCGTCCGCCTTGGAGCAATCGGTCCCAAGACGGCCGAGGCGCTCGAAGCGGTCATGTTGCACCCTGACCTGGTTCCCTCGGAATACCGGGCCGAAGCCGTATTGGAGGCCCTGTCCGGCTATAATGCGGCCGGTAAACGATTCCTCATGCCCCGCGCCATGGTGGCCCGGGAAATCCTTCCCGAAACGCTTCGAGAACAGGGCGCAAGGGTTGACGTGGTCCCGGCCTACCAAACCGTTCTTCCCGAACGCGACGCTCAAAAGGTCCGCTCGCTATTGACCGATGGCCGGATAGACTGCCTCACCTTCACCTCCTCTTCAACCGTTTCCAATTTCTTCACCATGGTTGGAAAAGACGAATTCCAACAGTGCAAAGGCGGGACGGTGATTGCCTGCATCGGCCCGGTCACGGCGCAAACAGCCGCCGGGTTCGGACTCAAGACTTCCATCATGCCTTCCGAGTACACTATCGGGGGGCTGGCCGAGGCCATTGTGGCCCATTTTTCGAGGAGTTGATCGATGCAAGAAGCTCTGTCGGGATTAAAGGTGCTCGATCTTTCCCGGCTTTTGCCCGGTCCGTTCTGTTCGATGCTCATGGCCGACCTCGGAGCCGATGTGATCAAGGTCGAAGACCCGAAGATCGGCGACTACATCCGGGAATGGCCCCCGAAAATCGGGGGGAGCAGCGGGTATCACACGGTGCTAAACCGCAATAAGAGGTCCTGTACCCTCAATCTCAAAGACCCGGAAGGCAGGGCGATATTCGAAAAGTTGGCCGCGACCGCCGATGTGGTGCTCGAAGGTTTCCGGCCCGGAGTCATGAAGAAGCTGGGACTGGATTATCCAAGCCTTGAGCGGATCAACCCGCACCTTGTCTATTGCTCCATAAGCGGCTACGGCACGGGAGGAATTTATGCGCACAAGGCCGGCCACGATATCAACTATCTTGCCGTGAGCGGTGTGCTCTCCCACAGCGGAAAAGAACGCCCCACACTTAGCGGGGTCCAGATAGCCGATCTTGGCGGGGGGTCGCTCATGGCGGCCTTTTCCATCATGGCCGCCCTGTTTGCCCGCCAGAGGCTGGGAAAGGGGCAGTTCATAGATATTTCGATGGCCGACGGCGCTTTTGCCTGGAACTGCATGCGGTTGGGAAAGTTCATCGCCGACGCCGAGGTGCCTTCAACCGGCGATGGCATGCTCAACCAGGGAATCGCCTGCTACGACATCTACCGGACGGCCGACGGGAGATATATGGCCCTGGGGGCGCTCGAACCCCGGTTTTGGAAGGCGTTTTGCCAGGCCGCCAGCAGACCCGAATGGGAAAACTCGCTCTATTTCCAGCCCGGAGAGCACCAGAAGGAACTGGGCCGGAGCATTTCCGAATTTTTTCTTGAAAAGACCATGGCCGAGTGGGTTGAATTTTTCAGGCAGGTCGACTGTTGCTGCGAGCCGGTTCTTAACCTGGATGAGGCGATGGAAACTCCTCTTATGCGGGAACGGGCGATGGTTGTCGATCTTGTTCACGCCTCCTGGGGCGCATACAAACAACTGGGGATAGCTCCCAAGTTTTCTCTTACGCCCGGGGCCTTGAAATCTCATGCCCCCGGACTTGGCGAACATACACGCCCGATTCTCGAAGAATTGGGATATTCGCCGTCCGAGATCGAGGAGCTTGAACGCGCCGGAACGGTATAAATCTTCTTATGAAAGTATTAAAATTCCTTTTTCCCCTATTATGCATTCTGCTTCTGTCGGCAGGTTTGGCAAAAGGCGCCGATAGTTTTCAAACCGATACGATCAAGACCTCTGAGGGCCCTTTGGAGATCACTTTTCTGGGACACTCATCCCTCAGGATGCATTTTCGGGGCAGATTCATCTACATCGACCCATGGTCGGGGGCGGCGGATTTTTCCAAGCTGCCCAAGGCCGATACCGTATTTTTAACCAATCAGCACAAAGACCATTTCGATTTGAAGGCCCTGAAGGAGTTGAGCGACGACAATACCATGGTCGTGCTTCCTGAAATTTGCGCCCTGCGCTATCGGGAGGGGCTTGTGATGAAAAACGGCGACGTCAAGGTGATCCGGGGGCTTAAGGTACGCTGTGTTCCGGCTTACAATATCGTGGATATTTGCCCTTCGGGGTATCCTTATAATTTCAAGGGAATCGGCAACGGCTACGTTATCGCGTTCGGCGACAAGCGAGTCTACATCGCAGGCGATACGGAGAAAATTCCCGCGATGGAAGATCTTGGCCATATCGATGCGGCGTTTCTCCCGGTGGCGACGCCCGACACCATGCCTTTGGAAATGGCGGTTGATGCGGTCAGGTTGATAAAACCCGCCGTGTTTTATCCCTACCGCTACGGCAATACGGATGTAAAAAAGCTGAAAGCGATGCTTGGCGACCAGCCGGCGACCGATGTCAGAATCCGCGACATGAAATGAGAATTGAGGGAAACAAGAACATGAGTGAGGCGGGCGATCATCTTTTTATCGGCTTCAAGGGGCTCGACATAGATCAGGAGTTGAGGCATCTTATCAGGGAATATCATCCGTCGGGGGCTGTACTTTTCAAAAGAAACATCGAGGGGCGGGAACAGCTGAAAGCGCTCGTATCGAGCGCGCGGGCCTGCGCGATGGAAGAATGCGGACGTCCCCTGCTGTTTGCGATCGATCAGGAAGGCGGGAGCGTCCAAAGGCTTGCATCGCACTTCAGTTCTCTTCCTTCGGCGCGGTCGCTGGCCGAAAAGGGGCGGGAGTCCGTTGCCGAATGGGCGGCGATATGCGCGCGCGACCTTAAGGAGATCGGGGTTGAGATCAATTTCGCCCCCGTAATGGACATCGTTGACGATCCCGAAAATCACTTCATGACCTCGCGTTCCTTTGGCTCTACCCCCGAGAAGGTGTCCGAGCTTGCAACGGTTTTTATAGAAACCCTCCAGGCGAAGGGGATTTCCGCCACGGCAAAGCATTTCCCCGGTCTTGGACGCGCCCGGCTCGATCCGCACCATTTTGCCCCCGTCATCGAAGGTGATCGCGAGGAGGACTTCCGGCGCGATCTGGTTCCCTTCAGCGCCGCCGTGAAGGCGGGCGTAAACTGCATGATGACCTCGCATGCGGTTTACCCTTCGGTCGATCCGGGGCTCCCCGCGACTTTTTCAAATGAAATCTGCGGCCTGCTGCTTCGGCAACGCATGGGCTTTAGCGGTGTCCTTTTCGCCGACGATCTGGACATGGCGGCGATCTGCGAAAATTTTTCCCCCGCGGATTCCGCCCGCCTGGGGCTTGCCTGCTCGATAGATTTCTTTTTGCTCTGCCAGAAGAGCGAAAATATCGAACCGATGTACCGCGCTCTCTGCGACCAGCTTCAGGCGGACTCTTCGCTGCGGGGCTTTCATGGCCTGTCGGTGCAAAGGATCGAGAAATTGAGGCGCTTCCATGAAAGGGGCAAAGAGCGGCAAATTCGATAGTCCGGAGAAGTATGGTTTTGCAAGCGGAGACATGCGGTGTTTTTCAGCCCGGCGGAGGGCCGGAGGAGAAGCGGCTCGCTTCTCCCCCCGCTCTTTTTGCGTCCTATGCCCGGTTGCTCTCGGGCAAAACGCATTTTTTGTGATCCTGGGCGTCGACGACCGCAAGGGCGGTGGTGTTGACGATGTCTTCCACCGTGGAGTGGCGCTCGATTACGTGGATGGCTTCGCTGGTGCCCATGAGAATTGGTCCGATCGCCTTTGCGCCCCCCAGTCGGGCCATGAGTTTGTAGGCGATATTTCCGGCCTCGAGCGAGGGAAAGATCAGGACATTGGCCTGTTTTCGCAAGGTATTGAAATCGTAGACCTCATTTAGAATCTCGGGCATTACGGCCGTATCGGCCTGCATCTCACCGTCTATCGTGATGTCGGGACGGCGTTGCTTTACGATCCGGGTGGCCTCGGCCACCTTTTCCGTGCGGGGATGACGGGTGCTGCCGAAGTTGCTGAAGGTGAGCATTGCCACCCGAGGCTCGATATCGAGTTGTTTTACGGTGTCGGCCGTGCAGATGGCAATTTCGGCCAGTTGCTCGGCCGAAGGGTCGATATTGACGGTCGTGTCGGCGAAAAACATCAGTTCCTTTTGGAAAACCATCATGTAGACCCCGGCTATGACCGAGGTCCCCTTCTCCAGGGGAAGTGTGTGAAGGGCCGGCCGGATGGTGTCCGGATAGTCCTTGTTGACTCCTCCCACCAGGCCGTCGGCATCACAAAGTTTTACCATCATGGAGCCGAAATAATTGTTGCTCGTGGTGATGAGCTTTTTTGCCTTATCGAGTGTCATGCCTTTTCTGCATCGCGATCTGAACAGATCTTCGGCGTACTTGTCGATCAGGTCCGAATCTTTGGGATCGACGATCTGCGCCGCCTCGATCTCCAGGTGCAGTTCCTGCGCCTTGCTCCGGATCTCGTCTTTGTTGCCCAGCAGTATGGGTTTGGCTATCCCCTCGTCCAAAAGAATCTGGCCGGCTCTAAGGATCTTTGGATCTGCCCCTTCGAGGAACACTATCCGCTTGGGGTCGGTTTTGGCCTTGTGAATGATATGCCGCATGATCTCCTGGGCGCGCCCCAGCCGGCTCTCCAGACGGTCGCGGTACTCGTCCCAGTCGCTTATCGGCGCCCTGGCCACTCCGGTTGCCACCGCCGCTTTGGCCACGGCGATTCCTTCGTGGATCAGCACGCGAGGGTCGAAGGGCTTGGGGATGATGTAATTGGGGCCGTATTCCAGCCTTTCGGCCCCGTAGGCCCTCAAAACAGAATCCGGGACGTCTTCTTTGGCCAGGTTGGCCAGGGCTTTAACCGCCCCGATCTTCATCTCCTCGTTTATCGCCACCGCTCTTACGTCCAAGGCCCCCCGGAAGATGTAGGGAAAACCCAAAACGTTGTTTACCTGGTTGGGGAAGTCGGAGCGTCCGGTGGCCATGATCAGGTCGCTGCGAACGCTCTTTGCCTCGGGGTAGTTGATTTCGGGGTCCGGATTGGCCAGGGCGAAAATGATGGGCCGATCGGCCATACTCTTTACCATTTCTTTTGAAATCAAACCCGCCGCCGATACGCCGGCGAACACATCGGCCCCTTTCATCAAATCCGAGAGGCTCATCGGTTTTTCGCCATTTGCAAACCGCGCCTTGTAGGGGTTCATTCCTTCCTTGCGGCCCTGGTAGATGAGGCCTTTGGAGTCCACGATGAATATGTTTTCTCTTTTTACTCCAATGCGGACATAGAGGCTGGCGCATGCAATGCCGGCGGCACCGGCCCCCGAAATCACCACCTTTACCTCATCGATTTTCTTCCCCTGCAACTCCACCGCGTTCATAAGGGCGGCCGAGGAAATGATCGCCGTGCCGTGCTGGTCGTCATGAAAGACCGGTATATTCATCGTTTCCCGCAGACGCTCTTCGATGTAGAAGCATTCGGGCGCCTTTATGTCTTCGAGGTTTATACCCCCGAAGGTCGGCTCGAGAAGCTGCACCGCCTTGATGATCTCATCGGGGTCCTTGGTGTTCAACTCGATATCGAACACGTCTATGTCGGCAAATCTTTTGAAAAGGACCGCCTTGCCTTCCATTACCGGTTTTGCCGCCAGAGGTCCGATGTCTCCCAGCCCGAGAACGGCGGTGCCGTTGGTTATAACCGCCACCAGGTTCCCTCTGATGGTATAATCGAAGACCCTTTCGGGTGAGCCTTCGATCTCCCGGCATGGTTCGGCCACCCCCGGCGTATAGGCCATCGAGAGATCACGCTGCGTAAAGCACGGCTTTATGGGTTTTACCTCGATTTTGCCCGCGCGCCCTTCACTGTGATATTTCAAGGCATCGTTTTTATGAACCATCGGGTGCTCCTCGTTTGTGGGGCTTGGCCAGCCGCAGTTGGAAAGGAACGAGAATGGAGAGTCGCCGTGGTGACATTTTTCACAATATAATCAAGGCGTGCCGCCTGCCATAGGCCGGTCCCTCCGAATATAGCTATTTTGCAGCTATTGTGCCCCCGGAATCAAGAGAATTTTGGCGCGTGGTTAGGAGAATATTGACAGAGGCTCGAATTATCAACATAATTGGGCCGGTGTATTTGCTCTGCCCTCAATGCCTTTATGCGCTCGCCGCCTTTGGACCTCAAAGGGCTAAGATGCCGTCCATGGCACGCAATATCCGGGCAGTTTTTTTCATTTTAACTCACTCTGGTATTTCGGCTAGGCTTTAAATTTCCATTAATACCAAATTTGCGATGGAGCACTGGTTATGGCGAAAAAATGGGTCTATTTGTTCGGCGAACTCGATCAGGCGGCGTCTTATGTCGGTAGTGACTGGGAGGATGTAAAGGGGCTTTTGGGGGGCAAGGGCGCGAATCTGGCCGAGATGACCAGGCTAGGCTTGCCGGTCCCGCCCGGTTTCACCGTAACTACCGAAGCCTGCAACTCCTATCTGGCTGAAGGGATGAGTTTTCCTGACGCGATGTGGGAGCAGGAGCTGGCCGCGCTTTGCGAAGTGGAGAAAAAGACCGGAAAGAAGTTCGGAGACGCCAAAAGACCTTTGCTGGTTTCATGCCGTTCGGGCGCCAAGTTTTCCATGCCGGGCATGATGGACACGGTGCTGAATATCGGGCTCAACGATGATACGGTAAAAGGCATGATCGAGGCTACCGGAGACCCTCGCTTTGTCTATGACTCCTACCGCCGTCTGATACAGATGTTTGGTTCGGTGGTGATGGAAGTTCCCGACGAGCCCTTCGAGGAAGTGATAGAGGAGTTTGTGAAGGCTCGCGGGGTCAAAAGCGACACGGAGTTTTCGGCCGAGGACTGGAAAGCTGTTTGCGAGCGTTTCAAGGCGATATTCCAGCATCACAGCCATGTGGCTTTCCCGGTTGATCCCGTAGAACAGCTTCGTCTGGCTACCGAGGCGGTCTTCAAGTCCTGGAATGGAAAGCGGGCCATCGATTATCGCAATGCGGCCAAGATTGCCCATGATCTTGGCACCGCGGTCAACATTGTGACCATGGTATTCGGGAACATGGGCCAGACCAGTGCCACGGGGGTGGCCACCACCCGCAATGTCACAAACGGTGACAAGAAGATCGAGGGGGACTTCCTGATCAACGCCCAGGGTGAAGACGTGGTCGCGGGCATTCGCGCCACCCTTCCGATCGAACAAATGGCCGATTCGCTTCCCGAGGCGTGGAAGCAGTTGCTGGGAATCGCAAACAAGCTCGAACAGCACTACAGCAACGTCCAGGACATTGAATTCACCGTGGAGAAGGGCGTTTTGTGGATGCTTCAGACCCGGGATGCCAAACGTTCGGCCGAGGCGGCCGTACGTATCGCGGTCGATATGGCGCAGGAGGGGCTCATCAGCCGCCAGGAAGCCGTCGAAAAGCGGGTCACAACCGATCAGGTGGATTTTTTCCTGCACCCGCAGTTCAACATATCGTCCAAACAGGCCGCCAAATCCGAGGGGAAATTTTTGGCAAGCGGTTTGAACGTCTCCCCCGGGGCCGCTGTGGGGATGGTGGCCTTTACCGCCGACCTCGCCGAATCCTGGGCCAAAAAAGAGGGCAAGAAGGTGATCATGGTGCGGCCGGAGACCAAGCCCGATGATGTCCACGGGATGCTGGCAGCCGAAGGCATTCTCACCAGCCGGGGCGGGCGTACAAGCCACGCGGCCCTTGTGGCCCGCCAGTTTGGCAAACCCGCCGTGGTGGGTGTTGCAACTCTCGATATCAATGTCGGTCGCCGCATGATGACCGTGGGCGGCCAGGTGGTAAATGAAGGGGACTGGATTTCCATTGACGGCTCAACGGGCGAGGTTTTTCTGGGACAGCTCGAAACCATGATACCCGATATATCCGATCCGTCCCTGATCAAGCTGCTCGAATGGGCCGACGAACATTCCAGGCTTCAGGTGTGGACCAACGCCGATTATCCTCACGACGCCAAACGGGCCCGTGAATTCGGCGCAAGAGGCATAGGCCTTTGCCGCACGGAGCACATGTTTTTCCAAACCGAACGGCTTCCCCTGGTTCAAAAGCTCATCATGACAAAGGACCCCGTGGAGAGCCGAGAAGCCCTGGATGCTCTGTTGCCCTACCAGCGCGAAGATTTTGCGGGGCTTTTCAGGGAAATGGACGGGCTGCCGGTCATAATTCGCCTTATCGACCCGCCGCTCCATGAATTTCTGCCCAGTGCCGAAACGCTTGCCGCCCAGCTTGCGGACTGCAAGATAAAGCTTCAGCATGCCAGGGACTTGCACGAAATCAATGAACTGCTAAGCATGATCGAAGAGCATCAGCGCGTCCTGAAATCGGTGGAAGCCCTCCATGAGGCCAATCCCATGCTGGGGCTTCGCGGCGTGCGCCTGGGGCTCAAGATGCCGGAACTTACTCAAATGCAAGTGAGAGCCATCTTTGAGGCCGCTTGCCAGTGCGCCTCCCGGGGCATAGAGGTCCACCCGGAGATCATGATCCCCCTTACCGGCCACGTGAACGAACTGAGGATGCAACGGTCCACGCTCGAAGCGGTGGCAAAGAAGGTCATGGATGAACAGTCCCGGAATGTCGATTACAAGTTCGGCACCATGATCGAGATCCCGCGCGCGGCCCTTACCGCGAACCAAATGGCCGAGTATGCGGAGTTTTTCTCCTTTGGCACAAACGATCTTACCCAGATGGTCTTCGGAATAAGCAGGGATGACGCGGAAAAGGGATTTCTGATCGACTATATTCGAGACGGGATTTTGCCCGAAAACCCCTTTGTCAGCATCGACGAGGATGGAGTGGCCGAAATCATGCGGCAGGCGGTCGAGAAGGGCAGAAAAACGCGTCCTGATCTCGAAGTCGGCATCTGTGGAGAACATGGTGGCGACCCCAAATCCATAGGGATTTGCCACCATCTGGGCCTCAATTATGTCAGCTGTTCGCCCTTTCGGGTGCCGATCGCAAGGCTTGCCGCGGCCCAGGCGGCATTAAAGGAACTCAAGGGCAACCGGAGTGTGAATAATTCGGTTAAAAAGGCCGGTGCGTCCTCCTGAGGTCGAACTTAAATGATGTTTGGAAGCCGGGTAGTGGAGCACTCTTCGCTGCCCGGTTCCTTTTTTGTATACCCCGCAAAACGGGGCCTTTTTTCTTCCCGCCCCTCCGGGCGCCGATGGGACGCTGACCGGCGCGTCGGTTCCAGGCCGTCCTGACACTTTTTTTGCATTTTTCTCTCCGCGTGGGAAAATTTTGGTAACTTTCATCCCATCCATTCTCGGATAAAGCCCGCACCATTGTCGGTCACAGTTTTTTTAGCCGCAATATCAGGATCATAGCGATTATTTAAAGAGCTTTCCGTCGCTGGCATGCGAGTTGCGATAGAGTTGAGTCGCTGGATAGTTTGAACTTGGAAAAAAGACGGACATTAGACAAAATTTCAGGGAGAACACGATGAAAAAACTGGCGTCAATTCTTGGTGTAGGCATGATTTCGATGGCTTTTGCATGTGGTCCCGCCTTTGCGCAGACATCGACCAACCCGGCTGCGCCTTCGGATATGGGTAAGGCGAAAACGGAGGTGAAAGCTCCGGCCCCGGTAACGACGCCCGCACCCCGGGTCCAGGCCGAAAAGACGGTGCCCGAAGGCCCGAGTGCCGCGGAGGCGAAGACCGTAAAACCCCTGAAATCGGAGAAGACCGTTGCGCATGAAAAGGCGGCCATTTCGGGCAAACACCACGTGAAGAAGGTCAGGGCGAAAAAGTCTTTGAAAAAGCAGCTGAAGCACGGCAAAAAGCGTTTGCACCTTAAGAAGGAGGCAAAGCCGGCGAAAAGCCTCAAAGAGTCGCCTCAGTCCGCGAAGTAACGCTGTGGAATTACAATCGGGGGGTGGTCCGGCAAGGGCCGCCGCCCCCCGCCCCGATCGGTCTTCCCGGTTCTTCTCTGTTCAATATGCCTTGTTCGCCATAAATTGGCCCTCGAGTTTGTGCTCTCAAGTTTGTTGCCATCGCCTTCGCACGGGGTTATCATGACTGGAAAATTCCTTACCGGCCCCTTTGGCGCCGATCGATGACGGGAGCGGAAAATGGGAACGAGCAAATCCTTTGCGGAGATAAACGAGAAAATTCGAAACGGCAGCGCTGTTGTCGTTACCGCCGAAGATATGGTTGGCATAGTGAGGAAGAAGGGGACCGCCGCGGCCGCAAAGGAGGTCGATGTGGTCACCACGGGGACATTTGCTCCCATGTGCTCCTCGGGGGCCTTCATAAATTTCGGCCATACCAATCCTCCCATCAAGGCTTCGAAGGTCTGGCTCAATAATGTTCCGGCTTACGGGGGGCTTGCGGCCGTCGATCTTTACATCGGCGCGACCGAACCGGTCGCGGACGATCCGCTCAACAAGGTTCACCCCGGCACATTCGAATATGGGGGCGGGCATGTCATCGAGGACCTGGTGAGCGGCAAGGTGGTGCATCTGCGCGCTGAAAGCTACGGGACCGATTGCTACCCCAACCGTGCGGTGGACAAACAGGTCACTCTTAAAGATTTGCCCTACGCCGTGCTTTGCAACCCAAGAAACGCCTATCAAAACTATAATTGCGCGGTGAACGTCTCAAAGAAAATAATCTACACCTACATGGGGGCGCTTAAGCCAAATCTTGGAAACGCCAACTACTGTTCGGCCGGCCAGCTCAGCCCCTTGCTAAACGATCCCTATTACAGGACGCTTGGCCTTGGCACCCGTATTTTTCTCGGGGGCGCCCAAGGATTCATAACGTGGAACGGAAGCCAGCACAAACCCGAAATCGCCCGGCTTCCAAACGGCACGCCCCGCTCTCCGGCTGGAACGCTCATGCTGATGGGCGACCTCAAGGAAATGAACCCCCGGTGGCTCCTGGGGGCAAGTATTCTGGGATACGGCTGCTCTCTCATGGTGGGAGTGGGAATCCCGATTCCCATCCTGGATGAGGAGATGGCCTTTTTTACCTCCGTAGCCGACGAAGATATCGTGACACAGGTGAAAGACTATAGTTTTACTCGCCAGGAACCGATCTGCGAAGTCAACTACGCTCAACTGAGGTCGGGTTCCATCGGTGTCGAGGGTCGGGAGATCCCGACCGTACCGCTTTCGAGCTACGTTCGGGCAAAAGAAATCGCCACAATCCTCAAAGGATGGATCGAAAGCGGCGACTTTGTGCTGGGAGAGCCGCAGAATATGCTGCCCACGGTTGCTCGGGCGAAGACCGCCGGCTAGTGCCCCTGAATTCGGAAGGCGGACTAAATGGCCCGTAAAGCAAAGGGCATCGGACTCCTTTCGGGGGGCCTCGACTCCATACTGGCTGTAAAAGTGCTCCAGGACCAGCAGATCGACCTGCTGGGGCTCACTTTTGTAACGCCTTTTTTCGGACCTTCCGAAGGCATGGCCGCGGGTCGAATGGCCGAAATAGAAATGCGTCCCGTCGATATTTCCGCGGTTCACCTCGAAATGCTCAAAAACCCCCGGTACGGTTACGGTAGTCGGCTCAATCCCTGTATCGACTGTCACGGGCTGATGCTAAGGGAGGCGGCAAAAATTCTTCAAGCCGAGGGGGCCGATTTCCTCTTCACGGGCGAGGTGCTCAGCCAGCGTCCCATGAGTCAGCGACGGGACTCGCTAAGAAGCGTTGAAAAACTCTCCGGCCTTCTCGGGCGCATTCTGAGGCCGCTAAGCGCCAAACTTCTTCCCCCCACCATTGTCGAGGAAGAAGGCCTGATTGATAGAAACCAGCTGCTCGCCATCCAGGGCCGTTCGCGAAGACCCCAAAGGGAGCTTGCCCAAAAATACGGCCTCAAGGGATACCCCCAGCCGGGGGGCGGTTGCATACTGACAAACGAAAGTTTTGCCAACAGGCTTCGCAAGCTGCTCGAAATTGATCCCGGGGCGAGCGTTCACGAGGTCGAGATGATCAAATGGGGTCGCGCCTTTTTTCTTCGAAACAAAACCCTCTGCATGGTCGGGCGAAATGAGAGCGAAAATCTCAAGCTGGAAAGCCTGGCGGGTGCGCGGGATATTGTTTTGAAAGCCCGGGAGCATCGCGGCCCGACGTGTGTCATACTGCCCCCGGCCGGACCGATCGATCTGGAGGAGGCCGCCTCGATCGCGGTTTCCTACGGCGACGCACCTGAAGGAAAAGAGGTCCGGATGGAGTGGCGGGAGGGCGCGGCGGCCGGAGATGTCCGCGCCGTCTCAAGACCCAAGGAATTTTTCAGGGGCCTGCTTATCGCCTGAGCGGATTTCCGGGTGGCTCCGCCTGGATTTTAGTCGTGGCCGGATCGTTTCCGTAGTCGCAGTGAGGTTGTAGCGGGCAGATGGAACAGCGCGGTTTTTTAGCCGTGCAAACTTTTCTGCCGTGTTGAATCAACTGGTGTGAAAATTTTACCCACCTGGTCTTTTCTAAAATAGCGTTGAGGTCCTGCTCGATTTTGTCCGGGTCTTTTGCCCGCGTTAAACCCAGCCGGGTCGATACCCGCGAAACGTGCGTATCGACCGCTATGCCGGGGATTCCAAAAGCGTTGCCCAGGATCACGTTGGCCGTCTTTCGCCCGATGCCCGGAAGTGCGACAAGCGACTCCATATCCCGCGGCATCTTGCCGCCGAACCGCTCGACAAGGAGCGTGCTGCTTTTTTTGATCGCCAGCGCCTTGTTATGATAAAAGCCGGTCGATCTGATATCCTGTTCCAGTTCTTCCAGAGGGGCTTCGGCAATGGCTTTGGCCGATGGATACTTGAGGAACAGGGGAGGCGTTACGATGTTTACCCGCTCGTCGGTGCACTGGGCCGAAAGGATGGTGGCCACCATCAGCTGGAATGGGGTGTCGAAGTCGAGCGAGCATTTTGGATCGGGATAGAGTTGATCGAGTATTTTCAGGATTGACTTTACCTTGTCCGAATTGATATTTATGCCGCCCAAAGCATTCTCCTGTGATTCAAAGCGACTTGGCAAAAGATAGCACGGAGATTAGCTTTGTAAGTCAAATTCCCGGCCGTTTCAAGCCGAAATGAGGATTAGCGCCCCTGATTTTCCAGGGAGGATAACAGGTTAGGACAGGTCACAAATGGGCATTAAAGCAGAAGAGTTGCTCCGGTCGTTATTTTCAAAAACCCTCTCTCGAAGGGCGCGGGGCATTCATATCATCGTTTGCCCCTTCTGCGAGGACGGCCATCCCATTCCCTCCGATTTCGATTCCATCCATCGGTGCGGTTGCGGGGCGTGTTTCAAGGTGTGCGGGACCGACATGCTCGAGACCGGGGTCGGAGATATCGCCAGCAGCCTTTGGAACGAAGAGGAACTGAGCCTGGTTCGTTCGGTCTCGGTGGATTTTTGCAACATCATCATCGAGAAGGATTTCGACCGTCTTCTCGATCTTCGCCACGCCTCGCCCGAAAACGGGGGCATCGAGCGTTTCTGTAAATACGACATCAACCTCAACCTGAGTCTTGTCTGGGTCAAGAGGCTTTTTTAAGGTCGATCCCGACCCTGTCCAGGGCAGTCGCATGAAATTCATTTAGAAACTCGCATCCCCCTTTTTGCAATTATGGCCGACCTAAGAGAGCTTTCAGGCTGTTTTTGAAAATATTTTTTTCTGCCGATTTGCCCATCCTGTTGATTTAATTTGTTAATCCTGATTGGTTGCAAAAATTATCAGCGCAAATAACAGCGCAAGAACAGCGAGGATAACAGCATGAGAAAAAAAGGGGTAAAACGCAGGGAGAAGAGGCGAGTGCGTGAATAGGCGATAGAACGGGGGGCGGATGAAGATCGGCAATGGGCAATTTCGGGCAGGAAGCGCGGCAAGTTTGCCGATGGCTGATTGCCACCTCGATTCCGGTTTTTAACCTGCGGGGTGAAAAGGCGTCGAGTGAACGCGGGCGCCCCCGAGTTCCTCATGGGATGGACGCGGGATGAGTGGAACGATTATTTTTTCAAAGAACACTGTTACCGGGTCCGCTGGTCGTAAGGCACGGCAGACGGATAACGGTTGAATCCGCGGGGGTTTTATATCACAAGGGGTTTTTGAGCCGCAAAGCCGCAACCTGACGCGGCAATATGAACGGCAACCAGAATGGGAAAAAGCGGGTGAACGGGTGGTGGATTGGAATCTGTTTTATGGTATTGTATCGTGACAACTTATGCATATTCTTCAGCAGATATACAGACAGGTGGACTCGAAATGAAAAACAACATCGGGATATCGGAGATCAAACTCACCGAAAACGAAATAGATGCGGCGGTGCGGGTCCTAAGGTCCGGGGCGTTGCGCCAGGGCAAGGAATGCGACGCCTTCGAGCGGGAATTTGCTGAAAAGACGGGCGCAAAGTTCGCCGTATCCAGCGCAAACGGCTCCGCGGCCCTTCATCTCGCCTATATGGCGATACTCCAGCCCGGCGACGAGGTCCTCGTCCCCTCCTTCACATTCATCGCCACCGGGAGCATGGTGACCATGGCGGGCGGAAAGCCCGTTTTGTGCGACATCGACCCCGACACCTTTCTCCTTGATCTCAAAGACGCCGAACGACGTCTCACACCCAAAACCAGGGCGATTGCGCCAGTCCATCTTTTTGGCAACTCTTGTGACGTGGAGGCCTTGGGCAATTTCGCTCGCCGACACGGTCTTGCAATCGTCTGGGACGCCGCCCAGGCCCACGGAGCTCAATTTGAAGGGCGCGACATCGGCTCTTTTGGCGACTTTGTCTGCTACTCGTTCTATCCCTCTAAAAACATGTTCGTCGGCGAGGGGGGAATGACCTGCACCGATAACCCCGAATACGATCACAAGATGCGCTCTTTGCGCTCGCACGGCCAGACGGGAAAATACTATCACACGATTATGGGGCTAAACTATCGCATGACCGACGTGGAGGCCGCCATAGGTCGCGAGCAGTTGAAGCGGCTGGACGATATGCTTGCCGTACGGCGCGGAAATGCCGCGATTTTAAACGATGGCCTCTCCGGGGTGCTCGGAATCCGCCCCCAAGCTGTCACTGCCCATTCACTGCACGCCTGGCATCAGTACTGTATCGTCGTTGATCCCGAAGAGTTCGGCCTGGACCGTGACGGGCTGGCGCAACGTTTGATGGCTCAGGGAATCGCAACCGGGGTCCATTACCCCCGTGGCCTCCACCAGCAGCCGGTGTTCGAGCAGCTCTACGGAAAGACCTCCCTGCCGGTGACCGAAAATCTGGCGGAAAAGATATTGGCCCTGCCCGTTCATCACGGCTTGACCCCCGATGAGGCCGCCGCGATCGTCGCCGCCATCCGCGGCTGTAGAGTATAGAGCCATCCGGATTTTGTTCTTCTTAAGTGGTTTTGTTCTCTTGTGTTAAAACCGGATCGAGCTGGCCGGACCAACCCGTTGGTCGGACCCGAAGGCTGGGCTCCTTCCGCGTGTCGGGGCGCACGTCGAGGGGGTGTGGCATCAATGGGCAATGTTCACTTATTTCGAGTTATGATGCAAAAACGGTTGCATGGCAAAATGGATGAGGTGCTTCTTGATTCGGGCGCTGATTTCTTGACACCGCATTCATAAAAAGGTATGTTCTCCAACCACCGGGGATGTAGCTCAGTTGGGAGAGCGCAGGCTTCGCAAGTCTGAGGTCGAGGGTTCGAATCCCTTCATCTCCATCTTCATGCTGGCCGTTGGTTCGTTTTGAGGGCGTGCTGAGGCGATTTTCGGAGTCCCCGCGGGTCCTTCCCCTTGTCTGCCGCATGGGCCGGCCTGATGAGCCGGCGCAAATACCTTTGATCTCCCCCCGGGGTTTCGACCTCGGGTTGCTAAGCCCCCTCGCGGGGCTTTTGCTTTATGGGAGCCGATGAGGTCATTCATTTAATCTGCGCTCTTCGAGCATCCCTTAACCTTCCTCCGCATCCGCATCATGAAATCGGCCTGTTGTCTCGCCTTGCGGGCCTGATGAGCCGGTCCCCGCGGGGTTGCCGCTTCTGGTCGCCGCATCCAATGAGCCTGGGGACCGGGGCGAAAAGACCTGTCGAAGGCCTTGTTCGTTAGATCCCGGAGACCGGTTGGGAGGAAAAGGATTAAAGTTTTTGAAAAATCAGCCGATAATATGAGCAGGCGTGATAAAAGGTAAGGGGTGGCTCGGCCTGCCAAAATAGCAAAAGTGTGGCAGTTGGGTCGCGGAAATCAACGCCGGGAGGAAAGATTTAAAAGTAGATATAATTTTAATGACTTCGAGGCGGGTGTCATACGGCCGTCAATCAGGTCGTAGACATCTATGTTGACTTTCTACTTGGTATCATTATTATTATGGCAACAAATATATCGAACTGAATGAATCGTTTCGACATCATTGTGGGCACCTTTTTTACTCTTATCCCAAGACTATGGCTTTTCCGGGGCGGGGCCTTTTTGACGGGGCGAAATGAGCGATCTGGCGGGCGGAGCTGTCCGGCCGTTTTTCAGGTCATGACGATTGTCGGGGTGAGTGCCCGGCGCAAATGACCGGGCCTTTCCGAGCATGCTCAGGCTTGGAGCGGCTCCGGAAAAGGTGATTTTTCGAGCGTTTCGTCCCCTGGATAGGTAACCGAGTATGCGGAGCTGTACCTTCGGGGGAGTCGGGTGAGTTCCGGCCCTGTTCCTTTGAGGAGGGGCGGCTGTCATTTCGCGCGGGTTTATTACCGGGGAGCCATGTCCGTTTTAAGTGTTGGACCATCCATATTGATGTATCATTCCATCGCCGACAATCCCGATGACCTGTACTCGGTTACGGTCGAGACTTTCCGGGAGCAGCTCTCCTGGCTTTCCGACCACGGCTTCGAAATCGTTACCCTCTCCTTTCTTCTCCAAGCGCTGCGGGCCCGCAGTCACGGGGATTTGCTAAAAAAGGTGGTTTTGACCTTCGATGACGGCTACCAGGACTTTTTTACCGATGCGCTGCCGGTATTATCCGATCGGGGGGCGCCCGCGACCGTTTTTCTGGTAACCGATATGTTGGGGGGGCGTGCATTGTGGAACGGAGCCGCGGCGCGGGGCCGGCTCATGACCGAAGATGAGGTCCGCGCGATAAAGGCGCGGGGCATGAGTCTTGGCAGCCATACGGCGACGCACGCGAATCTGCCCCTCCTGGACGAAGCCGAGATGCTTCGAGAACTCACCGATTCTTGTGACCGACTTGGCTTTCTCGGTGAATCCTTCCGCGTTTTTTCCTACCCCTGGGGCCAATGGTCGCCGCGGGTTGTCGAGACCGTCAAGGCCGCCGGCTATGAATGCGCCCTGGCCGTGGGGGGCTGGATGCGCACTGCATCCGCCAACACCTATCTTCTCCCCCGTGTGACTATGACTCGTGAGATGGGGTTGAAAGATTTTCGATCGCGTTTGATGCGAAGGCCCATCGAAACCGGAGCGCGCAGGTTGTGCCGGGCTTTGCTCGATAAGGTTTCGAGAGTCGCCAGCGCCTCCGAGGGGTAGAAAATGGAACGAAAAGACCTCGGGGAGTATCTCCGGGCCGACTTCTTCAGGTACAACGGCGCGAAGGCCAAATGTTTTTTCCTCAAGGCACTTTTCCCTCCCATGCCGGGATTCAGGTATACATACATTTTGCGGCATGCCGCGATATATCCTAAACACTCGGTCAGAGGGTTTTTTTATAGAGCGCTGCTTTTACACTACACAAATAAATACGGCTTTCAGATACCAGCTAATACAACTATAGGAAAGGGGCTTTATATAGGTCACCGAGGGCCTGTTGTGATAAATGGGAAAGCGGAAATAGGGGACAATTGCACCCTTGGTCATGTTGTTACGATCGGCCAAATGAACAGGGGCAAGAAAACAGGATGCCCGAAGATCGGCAACCGGGTTTTTATCGGAGTCGGGGCCGTGGTGGTCGGAAGGATCGTCATTGGAGACAATGTTCTCATCGCGCCCAATGCGTATGTCAATTTTGACGTACCGAGCAACTCGGTTGTTATCGGAAACCCGGCTGTTATCAAACAAAATGCCAATGCAACGGAAAAATACGTCAACTATGTGTTTTAGAACAGGGAAGCGCACATTTCAGACCAATGATTCTTTCTTGGCGGGAGCAAATGCCAGAGATGGCGGGAGCGTTGCTGAATGAGGCGCATTGATGGGTTCCCGAACACCAGCAGCGAGATTCCCGTTCTTCTGACGATATTTAACAGGCCGGCCAAGACAAGAGCGGTGATCGAGAATTTGCGCCAGGTCAAGCCAAAGCGGCTCTTTGTCGCGGCCGACGGTCCCCGGCCCGATTGCCCCCCGGATACTGAAAGCTGCCGGCTTGCAAGAGAGGAAGTTCTCAACATAGATTGGGATTGCAACCTCGAAAGGAGATTTCTCGAGCACAACACAGGTTGCGATCCGGCCGTATCCGGGGCCATCGACTGGTTTTTTCAACATGTGGAATACGGAATTATTCTCGAGGATGATTGTCTCGTCCATCCCGATTTTTTCGAATTTTGCGCGGCACTTTTCGAGCGCTATTTCAATGACCGGCGAATTATGCAGTTATCCTCCCTTTCTCCATACGTGTCGCGGGAATATCCTTACGATTATCACTTCAGCCGGGCGTTCCTGTGCGGCGGCGGGTGGGGCACATGGCGTCGCGCATGGAAGTATTTTACCCCCGACATGCACCGATACGGCGATGCAGAGGCGCTTTCTGTACTGAAATCCTATTTTCCTCATCGTTACCAATGGATACAACAGTACAGGAAGTTTCTGAAATTCAAGAACGGTCAATATAATAACTGGGATTTTCAATGGAATATGGCCTGTTTCGCGCAAAATGGGCTGTGCATCGTTCCCGAGAAGAATTTGATGCAAAATATTGGCTTTGATGCAGAGAGCACGCATACAAAAAGTATCGACAATCCAATTTTCAAAAATCTTAAGGTTGAGAGGCTACATTTCCCATTGCGTCATCCGGTTTTTGTTTACGCGGATTCTCAGCCGCAGAGAAGCCTGGAAAGGAAGATTTATCGCAGCCTTTCCGCCAAGAGCCGTTGCGCTTATCTTTTGCGCCGGACGGCGGGGACCATGGCCGACCTTTTTCAATAGTCCGGAATGACTTTTTCTTTGAATCGCGCAAGTATCGCAGACAGGCAAAAAATGAATCCGAAGAAACTGGCAAGACTAATCGCTCAATGGCAAACAGCCGATTCACAGAGAAGGCCCAAGTCCCTTGTTCCCTAATATAAACGAAAGATTGTGGTGG
The DNA here is from genome assembly GCA_021777755.1 of Deltaproteobacteria bacterium. GTDB lineage: Bacteria > Desulfobacterota > Syntrophobacteria > Syntrophobacterales > Syntrophobacteraceae > SbD1. Next base: position 2,549 of record JAJYDE010000024.1, on the reverse strand, counting down.
CTCGACTGCGCAAAAGCATATGGAATGATATTGGTTTTTTACGGCCATTTTGTAGAGCAGCTCTATGGCCTCACCAACTTTGGAGCCGCGTTTTCCCAGTACAAGCTGATTTATTCTTTTCACATGCCTTTGTTCTTTATTCTGGCTGGATATTCATTCAAGAATCTCGACCACCTCGGCTTTCAGCAGTTCATGAAAAACAGGGCAAGAGCCAGATTGCTGCCCTGGTTGTTTTTAAACGCCGTATCCGCTCCGCTTTGGATAGGTTGGCACATCGCAACAGGGGCAAATATCGGCCTCAGGCGGTATCTTTTTGCGCCCATCGCCCTTTTGCGGGGTGACTCGGTATATAACGCCTTATTATGGTTCATAGTGTGCCTGTTTACGGTTGAGGTAATTGGTTATATTTATCGTCATATTTTGAAGCCTAAAGCGGCGTCCTGCTTTTTGATCGTTGTCTATCTTATCGGATGGATTGTGACGCGGAATTCCGCTGAATTCTCCAAGATTTTTGGTATCTCTGGAAGATTCTGGATGCTTCACGAAGCCATCATTATGTATCCTTTTTATCACTTGGGCATGATTTTAAAAAATGCTTCCTTCTTACGAACATCCACCGACAGAGCCGCGCTCTTAAAAATGGCGGCGGCGATGATACTTCTTTGTGCTATCACTGTACTCACGTATTCTCTAAACACATTCAGCGGCCCGGATAAAGTTGTGGATATCGCTGCATTCAATCACGGAAATATTTTTCTATTTCCTCTGACAGCGGTATGTGGATCACTTGCAATAATACTTGTTGCGTATCTTACTCCATTCAATAGACCGCTCCAACTGATTGGTCAAAATACTCTGTGGCTGTTATGTATAAATGGATGGTTCTATCATTATTTTAACTCTCCGCTTTGTGGTCTATTTGTATCGTATGCAACCAACTCATTTGCAAGCGTGATGTCAATATGTGCCTTTGTTTCGTGTCTTTCCGTGGCCGTCAGTTTGCTTGTGGCTCCCCGGCTGTCATACATATTCAGCCGCTATTTTGAGCAAATCGCAATCCACCATTATAGATGGCTTGCAGGTAAAAGCATGTAGTCTCATCTTTTGTGTCCAGGTTGACAAGTCGGGTCAGCAAGATCGACTGTCATTCCCCAAGGAGTGTCGTCCCTGTATTGATAACCCTGGCCCTGGGTCGTCCTTTCTCATCGGATTCTTGCTACGTTTATTTTTTACATTTGAGACTACATCCGAGAGAGCACTTATGTTGGTCAGTTTTTCGGAATCCATAGAGGGGATCGTGAGTGAGAGTTCTCTGGCTTAGCCCATGTGTTTTGACGGATCGCGACCAAGGAGGCGGGAGTTGGCTACGCGCGGCAGCGCCTCATCTTCTTCGCACGGGCATGGTGACTCTGGGAAATGTTGCTCTCGCACCGGTTTCGAGCTCAGTGCGCCAGGATTATCGAGAGGTGTGCCAATGGCTTATTCCTGGTGTCCACAATTCCAGAAAGAACTATGTGCCGGCGAAGTCAACCGTCGAGATGGTTGTCAAGGCGGCCAAAGAATTTCAACCCGATCTCGTGCATGTCTGGGGTACGGAATACTTTTGGGGGTTGCTCACTGCCAGAAAACACCTTGCATATCCGTCTCTGTTGGAGATTCAAGGGCTGAAAAGACCGAGTTCACGCGTGTTCGAGGGCGGCCTCTCCTGGAGGGAGATTCTTTCTTGTACGGGCGTGAGAGAAATCCTGCGAAACGCCACCATCTTTCACTTGAAGAAGAAGTTCGCTGATTGGGCACCAATTGAAAACGAGATCATTGCCAACCACTCGAATATTGCGGCCCAATCACTGTGGGTTGAGGCGTGGGTCAGGTCAGTGAACCCTACGTGCAACCTCTTTCACACGGAACTCCCTCTGAGAGATTCCTTTTACGAGTCGCAACCGTGGGAATCGACCGGCAGCTTCAGCATTTTTACTTCAGCAAATAGCTCACCGCCTTCTAAAGGCCTGCACGACGCAATCCGCGCGATAGCCATTCTACGTGATCGAATCCCGTCCGTAAGACTTAAGATTGCCGGGGGGCATCAACTGAGGGGACATCGTCGGCAAGGATACATTAAATGGCTTGAGGGTATTATTAGAAAAAATGGCCTGTCAGGAAACGTGGAATGGCTTGGTCCCCTGACAGCGAGCCAAATAGTCGAAGTACTGAAGGGATGTGGCGCGGCTGTCGTCCCAAGTCACTGCGAGACCTATTGCGTGGCGTTTGCTGAGGCGATGTTTCTTGGCGTACCGGTTGTCACTTCGTTTTCGGGGGGAACAGCTTGGCTTGGGAAGGATGAAGATACAGCGCTCTTTTACCCGGCTGGAGACGAAATAATGTGCGCCCATCAACTCTGGAGGGTTCTCAGCGATTCCAAGCTGGCCGAAGACCTATCTCGCAGGGGAAGGGAAACTGCCCTCGCCCGGAACGACCCCCGAAAGATTGCTGAGAACCAGGTTCAAATCTACAGGTCGGTGCTTAACGGGATAAAATGAAAAGTTCAATTA
>JAJYDE010000103.1 GCA_021777755.1 Deltaproteobacteria bacterium | reverse complement strand
CGGAAAACCCTCACGAAGCTGCCCATTTCGATTTTCTGAGAAAACTGGTCGGGAAAGCCTTCCAGCAGCGTCGAAAGACCCTGGCAAACAGCCTCCGCGGCGTTTTCGGTCTATCTTGCGAAGTTTTGAAAAACGCCTTCGAAGGGGCGGCCATCGATTCCCAAAGGCGTCCGGAGACCCTTTCGCCCGCCGAATTCCTTCTACTGGCCAGATTGCTCGAAGAGGCATCCAAATCGTAGAACCCGGGTTTTGCCCTGGCGTCTTCTGGCAATCTCAAGGCACCAGCAGGATGTGGATATCGCAGACGTTGGTTCTGGTCGGTCCCGTGCGAATCAAGCCGCCGCAGCGGTTAAAAAACCCGTACGAGTCGTTGTTCGAAAGATATGGTTCCGGTTCCAGACCCGCAAGCCGGGCGCGCTCTAGCAGCCCGGAGGAGGCGAAGGCGCCGGCCGCATCCGTTGGCCCGTCCGATCCATCGGTTGCAACCGAGAAAAGCAGAAGCCCCCGCCCGTGGGCGGGCGATCGCTTGAGTGCGGCCAGAAAGGCCAGGGCCAACTCCTGGTTGCGCCCGCCCCGGCCGTTTCCTCGAAGCGTCACCGTAGTCTCGCCGCCCAGGAGCACACAGGCCGGCCTTTTCAGGGGAAACCCCGCCGAAGCTATGTCCTTGCCTATCCCGAGGATGAAAAGCGCGGCTTCCCTGGCCTCTCCGGTAAGGCGCGAGGTGAGGACCATCGAGGCGTAGCCCAATTCTTTGGCCCGCGCTTCGCCAGCCGCCAGGGCCCGCCGGTTTGTTCCAATCAACAGGGTTTTCACTCGGTCAAAGACCGTATCGCCCGGTTTGGGGGTTTCGGGCGCCCTACCCTGCGCGCCCTGGCGCAGCAACTTCATAACCGCCAGGGGGATTTTCCCTTCAATGGCATAGCGGCCAATGATTGCCAGGCAATCCGCGAATGTGGTCGGATCGGCCACGGTGGGACCCGAGGCTATGGCGTCCAGATCGTCTCCGATCACATCGGAGATGATTAGCGTGACAACCGTCGCCGGCGCCAGGGTCTTGGCAAGCCGTCCGCCTTTTATCTTCGAGAGGTGCTTTCGAACGCAGTTTATTTCCTGAATCGTCGCGCCGCGGGCCATGAGCAATCCGGTGGTTATCATCTTGTCTTCGAGCGAAATTCCGGACTGAGGGGCGCAAACAAGAGCCGATCCGCCTCCGGAGAGAAGAACCAGGACCAGGGCGCGCTCGCCAAGATCTTGTCCCATGGCCGAAAGATCTTCGCCGACCCTAACCGAACGCCGATCGGGCAGCGGGTGCGAGGTCTCGACGACGGTAAGCCTTGCGAGTTTTTCCGCATAGCCTTCCTTTACCACGACAAGACCTCCCGAGAGGCGATCGCCGAGCAGCTTTTCCACCCCGAGGGCCATTCGGGCCGAGGCCTTGCCCATTCCCATGACAATGATCCGCTCGAAGTCTGCGAGATCGAAGCGCACCTGATCGTATTCGGTGCGGATCAAAAGTTGGCCCGCCTCGATCGACAGGCAGCGCTCCATCATGGTCAGCGGGTCAACGTTTCGCAGGGCCGCGTCAAAGATTTTTCGGGCGTCGTCCAGTGTCTTTTCCCAGTTGATCCGCATAGGGCGTCCTCGCGGTTCGGATTTACGAAAATAGTTGTGCTCCCCGAAGGATATCTACAATACATCTTGCTTTTTGACAATTTTAGGGTAAGAAGAATGCGCGTATTCACCGAGGTTATTAAATTTCATGGTCAAGAGCGTAAGGCTTTCCGGCCGGCAGTCGATCCGAGGAGGTTCACTTGCGTATAAAAATTTTGTTAGCGGTTGCGTTGCTTTTTTCATGCCTTTTCTGCGCCGTTACTCGGGCGGCGGAGCCGACTTCGTTGGAGCCCCTCATTTCGCGCTCCACCCGCCTTATGATCTTTTCGCCCCATCCCGATGACGAAACGCTCGGGGCCGGGGGTCTCATCCAGCGGGTGCTGCGGGCGGGCGGCAAGGTAAAGGTGGTCTTTATGACCAGTGGCGACGGGTTCCAGGACGGGGTGGAATTGATAGACCATACCTCGCATCCTACCGCGCGCGACTACAACAAATATGGGCAGATTCGCCGTCTCGAGGCCTTGGGGGCCCTGACCACCCTGGGAATGAAGACCCGTGACGTTATTTTCCTCGGTTTTCCCGATGGTGGATTGTCTATTCTGCGCACCAAGTCCTGCTTTCATGTGGACCCCTACCGGTCTCCTTTTACCCGTAAATTGCGTCCACCGAAGTTCGAGGCGCTTTTCCCGCGTGCCGATTATTGCGCCCGGGATTTGACAGACGAGATCGAACGGGTGCTTTTTCGCTTCAAGCCCAGCCTTGTGGTCACAACCGGGCCGGAGGACATGCATCCCGACCACAACTCCACATACTATTTCCTCGAACAGGCTCTCGATCGGCTGATGATCAAATATCCTTATTTGAAGCCGACGGTTCTCACCTTCGTGATCCATTTCAACGGGTGGCCGGTTGCCGAGGAAGCGAGCTCGGGGGATCGCCTCGATCCGCCCCCGCAATTCCCCGACCACGGAAGAAAATGGATCACCTTCGCTTTGACTCCCCGGGAAGTGGCCGCCAAGCGAAGGGCCATCCTGAGATATCACTCCCAGATGCTCTTGATGAACCGTTTCCTTCTGGCCTTCGATAAAGTGGACGAACTGTATATGCTCGACACGGGGCCGGCCGCAGCGGGCGCCGGTTTCCAAATGAGCAGTCATTGAGGGCGAGTTTTGCACGGTGGATCTGTTCTCGTATAATATACTTTTAAAATCCCGATGTTAGTGAATTTTCTGGTCAAAAGCCTCTCTCTCGTGTATAACGACATCCGAAGTCATTTCATCGGGAGGGGAAATCTTCTTTGGATCTTAG
>JAJYDE010000075.1 GCA_021777755.1 Deltaproteobacteria bacterium | reverse complement strand
AATCATCAAGAGAAGCTCCAACTAGCTCGTTTTTTTAGCAAACTGGGGCAAATGTTCTCTCAGGCGTAAAATTTGCCTTAGACGTACACCTGAAAAACCGGGGTTTCCGGATGGACACTAGCTATATTGGAATCAACAGTGGTACAATATGATCAAACAACCAAAGCGGAGCCGGAGAGAGCGCATGGAGATCAAACTGACTGCCGTCTATCGGAAAGTAACGGAAGGCTACATTGGGTTTGTGGAAGAATTACCGGGGGCCAACACACAGGGAGCCACACTCGAGGAAACACGGGAAAACTTGCGAGAGGCCATCCAATTGGTGTTAGAAGCCAATCGCATGCTTTCGGAGGAATCTCTTTCCGGGCAAGAGGTCATTCGCGAACTGTTGGTGAACTGCGCGGCATGAAACGCCGAGACCTGATTCGACTCCTGGAAACTCACGGTTGCGGATTGCCGCGTGAAGGCGGCAATCATTCTGTTTATTTCAATCCTGCAAAAAGCAAAATATCGACGGTACCCAGGCATCGCGAAATAAATGAGGACCTTGCCCGAAAGAGTTGCCGCGATCTGGACATCCCTGCCTGAGGCCTCCTCGTTGATCTCAAGTCGCTGTGCCTGAAGGGCCACGAACTGGTCCGGAGTTAAACCTATTCGCAACCACTGCATGGAGGTTCGCCACTCGGCTCTTTTTACCCTTGAGCTTCTTCCTCATCGCCCGGGCAAGCAACGCAAGGTCGAAATGGCTCCAGACCGGGTCCACGGCCGACGGATGAAAGCGCCCAATTCAACCGACCCCGAAGCACGTGATTGAACATCCGGGCCGTTTGCGTCAGATCAAGGTCCGACCCGATTGTGAATATTCCACTGTCGTGTTGAATGCGATTGCCCTGCCAGCCGCAACCGGAGACGATGACAGCGGTTGGTCAATGGCGCCGAATTTTCATGCGATTGCCTGCTGGCGCCCACTGTTATGATTGACACTTCGGATCTCTTGTTGTTAGAATTTCAATTTCTTCCGTCTGAAATTGGTTGTTTCAACCGGCTGAATTTCGCTCTGCCCGCCAGGGGTCATGTTTGATCTTCCCGTTGCGGGCGACTGATCGGGGGCGTTTATGAAACTCAAGGGCGCGCAGATATTTTTCGAATGCCTGAAAAAAGAGGGTGTGGAAGTCGTGTTCGGATTTCCAGGCGGCGCCGTTCTGGATATTTACCATGAAATGGCCGAACATGACATACGCCACATCCTGGTTCGCCACGAGCAGGGAGCGGCGCACATGGCCGACGGGTATGCGAGGGCGTCGGGGCGCGTGGGGGTCTGTCTTGTCACCTCGGGTCCAGGTGCTACGAACACGGTAACCGGCATAGCCACGGCCTACATGGATTCGGTGCCCATGGTCATATTCACCGGCCAGGTACCCACGCCGCTCATCGGAGACGATGCTTTCCAGGAGGTGGACATCGTCGGCATCACCCGGCCCTGCACGAAGCACAGCTACCTTGTGCGCGATGTAAACGATCTGGCAAGAGTGATCAAGGAGGCCTTCTACCTGGCCCGAACGGGCAGGCCCGGCCCGGTCCTTGTGGACCTGCCAAAGGATGTGATCCAGGCGGAGGCGGACTTCAAATATCCCAAAAAGGTCGATCTGCCCGGCTATCGGCCCACCGTCGAGGCGCACGCGGGCCAGATCAAAAAGGCATGCCAGCTCATCGCCAAAGCTAAATCGCCGGTCATCTTCGCGGGCGGAGGCATCATTACTTCGGAATCTTCCGAAGAGCTGACCCGGTTTGCCCGGCTCATCCAGGCGCCGGTAACCTGTTCGCTTCTGGGGCTTGGAGGCTATCCGGCAACCGCGGAGGGGGGCAAGCGGCCCGATCCCCTGTGGCTCGGAATGCCCGGGATGCACGGCACATACCAGGCGAACATGGCGCTCTCTCATGCCGACGCCATCCTCGCGGTGGGCGCGCGGTTCGACGACCGGGTGACCGGAAAGATCAGCACCTTCGCCCCCAAGGCCTGGATCATTCACGTCGATATCGATCCTACGAGCATCAGCAAAAACGTCGAAGTCGACGTTCCGATAGTTGGCGACTGCAAGAACGCGTTGCAGCAGTTTATCGAGGTTTTTGAAAAAGAGCCCATCCCGAGGCTGACCGAGATCCGCGCCCCCTGGCTTGGCCAGATATCCGAGTGGGCAAATGATCATCCCCTGACTTACACGCCATCGCAGGAGATGATAAAGCCCCAGTACGTGATCGAAAAGATCCATGAACTGGCGGGGGAGCGGGCGATCATCACCACCGAGGTGGGACAGCACCAGATGTGGACCGCGCAGTTCTACAAATTCGATCGTCCGCGGACGCTGCTTACCTCCGGGGGGCTGGGCACGATGGGTTATGGTTTTCCGGCCGCAATCGGCGCCCAGGTCGCTTTTCCCGACAGGCTCGTAATCGACGTCGCGGGTGACGGTTCCATACAGATGAATATCCAGGAGCTTTGCACGGCGGTGTGCAACAAGATTCCGGTGAAGGTGGTGATAATAAACAACACCTATCTTGGTCTGCCGCGCCAGTGGCAGGAGCTTTTTTACGAGAAAAACTACATGGGCTCCTGCATGGAAGGCTCCCCGGATTTTGTGAAGCTTGCCGAGGCCTACGGCGCGGTGGGGCTTAGAGCCGAGCGGCCCGAGCAGGTCGAAGAAGTCCTGCGCAAGGGCTTTTCGATCGATGCGCCTGTTTTCATGGATTTCATGGTAGCCGCGGAAGAAAACGTCTACCCCATCGTACCGCCCGGCAAGAGCATCACAGACATGCTTCTTACCTAGCTCACAATGCAGGGATTTTCCGATGATAGTAACAAATGACAAACGTTACACGATTGGCGTTTTGGTTCAGAATGTCCCCGGAGTGTTGGCAAGAATCGTCGGGCTTTTCAGCGGTCGGGGGTATAATATTGAAACAGTGACGGCCGCTGAGACCAACGAGGAGGGCTTCACCCGCATCACACTTGTCACCACGGGCGACGAGCGGGTGCTGGCCCAGATAGTCAAGCAACTCAACAAACTGGTCAACGTCATCAAGGTGTTCGATTTTTCCGAAACCGAGTTCATCGATCGGGAAATGGCCCTCATAAAGGTCCGCGCCGAAGAGCAAACCCGGGCCGAGGTGCTTCGCATAGTCGATATTTTTCGGGCCAAGGTGGTCGATGTGAGCCCTCATTTTTATACGCTCGAGGTCACCGGAAACGAGGGAAAACTTTCAGCCATCATCGAACTTTTGGATCAAATTGGAATAGCGGAGATGGCGCGAACGGGCAAAGCCGCTCTTGCACGCAGCAAGAAATAACGAAACACATCTAAACGAGGAGAAGATTCGATGCGAATATTTTACGACACTGACGCCAGCATGGATGTCCTGCGCGGCAAGAAAACGGCCATAATCGGATATGGAAGCCAGGGGCATGCCCAGGCTCAAAATCTTCGTGATTCAGGACTTCAGGTTGTGGTGGCGGCGAGATCGGGCGGCCCCGGCTACGAGAAGGCCGTCGAGGATGGTTTTAGCCCCGTAACGGCCCGGGAAGCCGCCGAGCAGGCCGATGTCATCCAGATGCTAACACCCGACCACGGTCAGGCGGCGCTGTATCGAAACGACATAGCCCCTTCGATGGTCGCCGGCAAGACGCTTCTTTTTTCGCACGGCTTCAATATTCACTACGGCCAGATTCTGCCGCCTCCGGGCGTCGATGTGGTAATGGTGGCCCCCAAGGGTCCGGGGCACCTGGTAAGAAGCGAGTATGTGCGGGGGGCGGGCGTGCCCGCCCTTGTGGCGATCCACCAGGACGGATCGGGACATGCCCTTCAGACGGCCCTGGCCTATGCGGCCGGTATTGGCGCCACACGCGCGGGCGTTATGGAGACCACTTTCAAGGAAGAGACCGAAACCGATCTTTTCGGCGAGCAGGCCGTTCTATGCGGCGGGGTCTCGGAGCTTATAAAGGCGGGCTTCGCCACCCTTGTCGAGGCCGGCTATCAGCCCGAGATCGCCTTTTTTGAATGCATGCACGAACTCAAACTCATCGTCGATCTCATCTACCGCGGAGGTCTTGCCTACATGAGGTACTCGATCAGCGATACGGCCGAGTACGGGGACTTTGTGAGCGGCAAGCGCGTTATAAACGATCAGACCAAGGTGGAAATGAAGAAGATTCTCGAAGAGATTCAATCGGGGAAATTCGCCCGCGACTGGATCCTGGAAAACCAGGCCGGCCGTCCCATGTTCCAGTCGGTTCGCAACCAGGAAAAGGCGCTTCTGGTGGAGCAGGTGGGCGCGAAGCTGCGTTCCATGATGCCCTTTCTCGATGCGGTAAAGATGGTTTAAAAGGAAGGAGCCTAAATTGTCGGTCGGGGATTTCAGGGAAAAGCGACGCCATGTTCCTGTTGCCAGGGAAGGATTGCCTTTTATCATTGCAGCAATGTTTGCCACTCTGGTCGCGGCGGTTCTGGGATGGGCGATCGTCAGCATGGTGTTTCTGGCTCTAACCCTTTTGATCGGCCACTTTTTCCGGGATCCCGGAAGGGTTTGTTCGGCCGGTGAAAAAGAGATCGTATCCCCGGCCGACGGGCGGGTGATTTCCGTTAAGAAGGTGCCTTCGGTGCGGTTTTTGGATAGGCCGGCGCTTAAGATCAGCATCTTCATGTCGGTCTTTGACGTGCACGTCAACCGGGTTCCCATCGCGGGAACCATCGAGGGGCTGCACTACAGAAAAGGCCGCTATATGGCCGCCAACCTCGCCCAGGCGGGCGAGGAAAATGAGCAGAACTGGTTGTGGATAAAATCCAGTTCGGGCCTCGACGTGGTGATTACCCAGGTTGCGGGGCTTATAGCCCGCCGGATCGTGTGCTGGCCCAAGATCGGTGACCGGGTGGTTCAGGCCGAAAGATTCGGCATGATCCGCTTCGGTTCCCGGATGGACGTCTATGTACCCGAGGATGGCGAAGTCCTTGTGTTCCAGGGCAACCGGGTCTATGCGGGGGAAACTGTTTTATGCAGACTGAAACCGTAAAAAAACGCCGCTCGCGCCGCAAGAAGTGGCGCAGGGACGGTGAGGCTTTCCGCGGGACCCACATCTGGCCCAATCTGTTTACCACGGCGAACCTTCTGAGCGGCTTTTTCGGGATCGTCAAATCGATCGGCGGAGATTTCGAACTGGCCGCCATAGCGGTGCTGGCCTCGTGTGTTTTCGATATTCTGGACGGCAAGGTGGCAAGGCTTACCGGGGCGACCAGCCGGTTCGGGGTCGAATACGATTCACTGGCCGATCTGGTGGCGTTCGGGGTTGGGCCGGGGTTGCTGATGTTTCTTATGGCGCTCAAGCCCTACGGACGCGTGGGCTGGCTTGCGGCCTTCGTTTTCATGGCCTGCGGGGCGCTTCGTCTTGCCCGCTTCAACGTCCAGGTGGAGACGACGAGCAAGAAATATTTCGTTGGTCTGCCGATACCGGGCGGAGCCATGATGATCGCAACGACGGTTCTTTTCCTGCGCTACTGGAAAATCGCTCCCCACGGAACGCTCATCGGCCCGGTGCTGCTGGCGATGACCTATCTTCTGGGATCGTTCATGATCAGTACGATGCCCTACAACAGCTTTAAAGATGTCGAGTTCATAAAGGCAGGCCCCTCTTTCGTTTTGTTCGGCGTGATCATTGTGGCCTGCATCATTGTTGCATCGCCTCCGCTCATGCTTTTTCTCGCCCTTCTTGTCTACACCCTTTCGGGTCCGATAAGATGGGGGGTCTGGAAGATCACGGGCAACGGCAAAGGGCAATGTTCCAACGAGATCAAGGCGATGCAAGCTTCCGCGGAAAACGGCGTGGAGGCTGACAAGCCACTGGCGGAAACCGTCCAGCCGGGCAAAGACAACCGCAATTGAAGGTGAAGCAGATGCAAAAGACTATGAGTGAAAAGATTTTGGCCGATCATGCCGGAAAATCCGAGGTTTTCCCGGATGAACTGGTGGAAGTGCGGGTCGATTTCGCGCTTGGAAACGACATAACCGCACCGCTGGCCATCGAGGCCTTCAAGAAATCCGGGGCCAAAAAGGTTTTCGATCGGGACAGGGTCTGCTTTGTGCCCGACCACTTCGTGCCCAACAAGGATATCGCCTCGGCCATCCAGGCTCGAATGCTTCGCGACTTCGCCAGGGAGCACGACCTGCGCTACTATTTCGAGGTGGGCCGCATGGGGGTCGAACACGCCCTTTTGCCCGAGCAGGGGCTGGTTTTGCCCGGCGATGTGGTGATCGGAGCCGACAGCCATACCTGCACCTACGGCGCTCTTGGCGCCTTTGCCACCGGGGTGGGAAGCACAGATTTGGCAGCCGCCATGATAACCGGCAAGGTTTGGTTCAAGACGCCTCATTCGATGAAATTCATCTTTCGCGGAAAACTCCGCCCCTGGGTGGGAGGAAAGGATATCATCCTCCATACCATAGGAAAAATCGGAGTGGACGGCGCCCGGTACCGGGCAATGGAGTTCGAAGGCGAAGTGATCGATTCGCTTTCCATGTCCGACCGATTTTCCATGTGCAACATGGCTATCGAGGCGGGGGCCAAGGTCGGCCTCATTGCTCCCGACTCGACCACCGAGAGCTATGTGAGCGGCAGGGCGAAAAGGCCCTTCAAGTTTTATCGAAGCGATCCGGGGGCGACCTACGAAGCCGTTCACGAATGGGACCTCTCCTCCTTGGAGCCGGTTGTGGCCCTGCCCCATTCGCCTGAAAACGTCAAGCAGGTGACCGAAATCCCCGAGACTCCCATCGACCAGGTGGTAATCGGTTCGTGCACCAACGGGCGACTGGAAGATTTGCGCCTGGCCGCAAAGATTCTCAAGGGCAGAAAGGTGGCCAGGGGGGTCCGCTGCCTGATCATCCCGGCGACCCAACTGATCTATATGGAGGCCATGGAGGAAGGATTGCTCGAAACCTTCATCGAGGCCGAAGCCGCGGTGAGCACTCCGACCTGCGGGCCTTGCCTTGGCGGCCACATGGGAATTCTTGCCCCCGGAGAATCGGCCGTTGCCACCACCAACCGCAACTTCGTTGGAAGAATGGGACACGTCGACAGCAAGGTTTATTTGAGCAATCCGGCGGTTGCGGCCGCTTCCGCGGTCCTCGGACGTATCGCGCATCCTGAAGAGGTCTTGAGCTGATGAAAATCAAAGGAAAAAGCTGGAAGTTCGGAAACGATATCGATACGGATGCAATCATCCCGGCCCGCTATTTGAACACCATCGATGCGGCGGAGCTTGCTTCGCACTGCATGGAAGACGCAGACCCGCAGTTTGCCTCCCGGGTAAAACCGGGAGAAATCATCGCGGCGGGGAAAAATTTCGGCTGCGGCTCCTCGCGCGAGCACGCCCCGATATCCATAAAGGCGGCCGGAGTCGCTTGCGTGGTGGCTCAGAGCTTTGCGAGAATCTTCTATCGCAACGCCCTCAATATGGGGCTTCCAATTCTCGAATGCCCCGAAGGCGCCGAGCGCATCCAGAGGGGTGACGAACTCGAAATCGACCTCGACTCGGGGGTTATCGAAAACCTGACCAGGAAGGAAAAATACACCGCCCAGCCCATCCCCGCCTTCATGCAGAAACTGATAAAGGCCGGCGGTCTCATGGAATACGTAAAAGAGCAAATGACCGGACGGGAGTAGATTCCGATCCATTTCAATTTTTTTTAATAATCGATTCTTAAGACGAAAAGGTGTCACATGGCCAAGAATTACCGCATTGCAGTCATTCCCGGAGACGGAACCGGCCCGGAAGTTGTACGAGAAGCCCTCAAGGCATTGGACGCGGCAGCCAAACGGACGGATTTCACCACGGAAAAGGTCCACTTCGATCTCGGGGGCGAGCGCTATCTCAAGACGGGAGATATTCTGCCCGAGGAAACGCTTGCGCAGTTGCGCACCTTCGACGCCATACTTCTTGGCGCCATCGGACATCCTGATGTCAAGCCGGGAATACTTGAAAAGGGACTTTTGCTCGAACTCAGGTTCAAACTCGATCAGTACGTGAATCTGCGGCCCGTGATCCTCTACCCCGGGGTCGACACCCCTCTTAAGGACAAGGGCCCCGAAGACATCAATTTCGTCGTGGTCCGGGAAAACACCGAAGGGCTCTATGCGGGGGCCGGGGGTTTTCTGCGCAAGGGCACCCCTCATGAAGTGGCAGTCCAGGAATCGGTAAACACCCGAATGGGCGCGGAGCGCTGCATCCGGTTCGCCTTCGAGTATTGCCGGAAACGCAATTACCGCAAAAAGCTCACTCTTTGCGGCAAGACAAATGTTTTGACCTACGCTTTCGACCTGTGGCAGAGAGCCTTCTACGACGTCGCCAAGGAATATCCCGACATTCAGACCGACTATAGCCACGTGGATGCGATCTGCATGTGGATGGTCAAAAATCCCGAATGGTTCGACGTGATAGTTACCGACAACCTTTTCGGAGACATCATCACAGACCTGGGGGCGATGATTCAGGGCGGTCTTGGAATTGCAGCGGGCGGCAACATCAATCCTGGCGGCGTATCCATGTTCGAACCCATCGGAGGCTCGGCCCCCAAGTACACGGGCATGAACATAATAAATCCCGTGGCAGCCATCGGCGCGGCCCAGATGATGCTCGAACACCTCGGTGAGACGGCAGCGGCCGCGCTTATCGAAAAGGCGATAAAGAAAGTGGTCTCAAGCGACCTCAAGAGTCTTTCGGCCGGACACATGGGCTACTCGACCTCGGAGGTCGGCGATCTGGTTGCCGGCTATATCGCCGGCTGATCGACAGCCGTCCACTTTCGAGCATTAACGTGGAGGTCCCGATAAAATGGGAAAAAATGGATTGAAGGTCGCCGTCGTTGGAGCCACAGGGGCTGTTGGCAATCTGATGATAAAGGTTTTGGAGGAAAGGGCGTTTCCGGTGGGCAGCCTCAAGCTGCTGGCATCGGCTCGCTCGGTGGGGAAAACCCTGCCCTTTCGAGGCGTGCAGCTCCCTGTGGAAGAACTCGTTGAGGATTCCTTCAAAGATGTTCAATTGGCGCTTTTTTCCGCCGGAGGCTCAACGAGCAGGAAATTCGCTCCTGTTGCCGCGCGGGCCGGAACGGTGGTTATCGACAACTCCAACGCCTGGCGTATGGACGCAAAAGTTCCGCTGGTCGTACCCGAGGTCAACCCCGAGGCCGCGCTGATCCACTCCGGGATTATAGCCAATCCGAACTGTTCGACCATACAGATGGTTGTGGCCCTTAAGCCCATCTATGACGCGGCTGGCATCCGGCGGATCGTGGTGACCACTTTCCAGGCGGTTTCCGGCACGGGCAAAAGAGCCATCGAGGAGCTGCAAAACCAGGTTTGCGATCTTATGAACGGCCGTCAAGCCGTTTCGCAGATATATCCCCGTCAGATCGCGTTCAACTGTTTTCCCCAAATCGGTCCCTTCCTCGATAACGGTTTCAGCGAAGAAGAGATGAAAATGGTGCACGAGACCCGCAAAATTTTCGGGGACCCGCGCATTCGGGTTTGCGCCACCACGGTCAGGATCCCGGTAATCTACGGTCATAGCGAGTCGGTAAACATAGAGACGGAGAAGCCCATATCGGCCGAAGAAGCCAGAAGGCTTCTGCAGGCGGCTCCCGGAGTGCGCGTGATCGACGATCTGTCCAAAGGCGGCTATCCCGTTCCACTGGATGCGGCCGGACAGGACGAGACCCTGGTTGGCAGAATCCGCATCGACCCCTCGGTTGAAAACGGGCTGGCCATGTGGGTGGTTGCCGATAATATCCGCAAGGGCGCGGCCACAAACGCGGTGCAGATTGCCGAGATCCTGCTCGAAAAGGGACGGCTGTAGTTCAAGATGCGCATTATTTCGGGCGATTTTCGAGGAAGGCGGCTCCAGGGGCCAGATTCGGCAAAGATTCGCCCCACAAGCGACAGGGTCCGGGAAGCGGTCTTCAGCATGATTGCCCCGTACGTCGCGCAGGCCCGGGTGCTCGATCTTTTCGCAGGCTCCGGGGCCCTGGGCCTCGAAGCCTTGAGCCGCGGGGCCGCTTACTGCTGCTTTGTGGATAACGGCGCTGAGGCCCTGCGCCTTCTTCGAGCAAATATCGATTTGTGCGGCGCGCGAGACCGATCGCGCCTGCTGCAGGCAACGGCCCCATCGGCTCTGCGCCTCCTGGAATCGCAAAACGAATACTTCGACCTCGTCTTCCTGGACCCGCCCTACGGTAAAGGACTTGTCGAAAAGGTTCTGGAAATTCTGGGGCCGGTAGTCGGGGCGGATGCCCTTGTCATAGCCGAACGGCACGTAAAAGATCTCAAGGAGCCGATTTCAACTCCGGCCTGGCAGACGGACCGCGAGCGCAGATACGGCGACACGATGATTTCCATCTATTTGCGGCCCTCAATATCCGGATGATCCGAGCAGGAGGTAACATGCCCAGTATCGCGGTATATCCGGGATCGTTCGATCCCATCACCAACGGCCACATCGACCTGCTGGAGCGGGCGCTCAAAATCTTCGACGAAGTCATCATCGCCGTTGCGGTCAACGTGGGCAAGGAACCCCTCTTTTCCGCCCGGGAACGCTTCGAAATGATCGAGGAGTCTCTTGCCGACCATCCTTTGAGGGATCGTGTGAAGGTTGATCTGCTGAACGGCCTGCTAGTCGATTACGTGCAGTCCATTCCGGCGAGGACCATTGTGCGCGGACTGCGGGCGGTAAGCGATTTTGAATACGAGTTTCAGATGGCGCTCATGAACCGTAAATTGGCCCCCGAGATAGAAACCGCGTTCATCATGACGGGAATGCGCTGGATATATATCAGTTCGAGGATAATCAAGGAAGTTGTACGTTCGGGCGGAGATGTGGCGGGCCTTGTGCCCGACGGGGTTGCAAAAAAACTTCTGGCTCGACTTTCGGGGGCGGATTGAGTCCTGAAAGGCCACTGAAGACGGCGCCGCGTTTGCGCGGTTTTCGCTTGGCCACCTCCATGGCGACGCGTGCGGGAACTTCGCTATTTTATCCAATTTCCCGAGCAGTTGAATGAGGTTTCCCCCGATTTTTCCCGCTCAGCTGAAAATCGCAAGGGATATCAAAGCTCCGCCCAGCACAATCCACACCGTGTCCAACCTGACAAACCGTTGGATTGCGAAGGCGCCAGCGGCCATGGCAACCGTTGGAAAATCGACCAGCGTATTGACTGAAAGCCTGAGCAAAACCACTACCAGAGTACCGATAAAGGCCGCGACGATGCCGCCGATCACATTTTTGGCAAGGACCGCCCGGCTGGCTTTGGCGTACGGAGCGGCCACAATGGTCGTCATGGCCCAGGCGGGAAAGTACATGTTCACCATCCCGACAGCCGCTCCCGCAAAACCGCCCACCCTGTAGCCGATAAAGGCGCCGATTATGGTCACCGGGCCGGGAGTTATAAGGCTGAGCGCCAGGGCCGCCGCGAACTGCTGATTGGTGAGCCAGCCAAACCTTGTGACCACGACGTTCTGAATGAAAGGGAGCATAGCGTAGCCGCTCCCGAAAGTAAGAGCGCCGATCCGCAGGAAACCGCCCCCCATACGCATGAACTCGGGCCGCAAGCAGATCACCACCAGATCAAGGGACAGAATCATGATGAGCCGCAGGATCAATGAAGTCATTTTCCGCCAGTCCGCGGATAATGGAGCGCGGAAGCACGCACAGGGGGAATCGGCCGAGCCGGGGGGGAAGGGCTTGCCGCCCCCTGCCCTCTCACCGGTTTTCCGGGAGGGCGTCGAGGCAAACTTGGCTTCATGGCTGGCGGGAGGCCCCCTCCAGTTTCCCGTCAAAGGGGCAAGCGAGGGGAATTTCCGATTCAGTAAAACAATGGCGCAGCTTGCACTACCGGCTAGAAGAAAAATCCACATCATGCCCGTTTTGAACCAAAAGACCATTACGAAACCGGCAAGAGCCATCAGGCAATGGAAAGGGGTCTTTACGCCCGACTTCCAGAGGTTGACAATCGTGTTCAAGATGAGACCGATTACCAATGCGCCCAGTCCGCGAAAAAGCCCCGCAATGATTCTCATCTCGCCATAGCGAAAGTAAAGATCTGAAAGCAGCACCATAAGGAAAAAGCAAGGGATGAGAAAAGAGATTGTGGCCGTCGCCGCTCCACAAAGCCCGCGCAGCCGAAAGCCCAAATAGGAGGAAAGATTCACCGAGGGGGCACCCGGCAGGAGCTGTGCAAGCCCGACACCCCGCATGTATTCATCTTCGGTAAACCACCTATTCTTCGTCGTCATCCATTCCCGGGCCTCTCCCAGAGCTGCGAGGCTGAAGGAGCCCAGCCCGACGGCGAGAAAGACCAGGGCAATGCGCCAAAGCTCGACCCGTGCCGCACCGGGCGGCGTAACGGTCTTTGGAGTATGTTTCAACGGAGTCGAGTTCTCTTTCATGGCCGGAATTATTGCCCATCGATGTCATTTTGCAACATCTATTTGCGATACATCCTGAGGATGTTTTTCCAGGATGGTGCAACTGCCATAGAGGCAATTACTCGCCACAACGCTTTTGGGTCCAGGCCAAACCGAGAGCCGGCAGCCCATTTCCGCCCTTGCGATAATACATTGTGATTTCAATAACATATGTGGCATGATTTTTTTCGGCCTCACTACGATAATTTTCATTTTCGGGCGGAAAATGACTGATCCGCCAAGATTTTCGCCTTTGCGCCACAAGCATGAATGCTTAAATCAATATTGAGATGGAGATAATGGCGAAGCATGAAGATATTATAGCCTGCCGCCGCTGCGACACCTGCGGCGTGAGAACCGACGTTAAATCGGACGACGAAGAGGTATGCGTTCTGCAATGCTCTATTTGCATGCAGGAATATCCTTTTTACAAATCCCCGATGGAAGAGAGAATTATGCGCGCAGACAATCCAAAGGACCGCTCAAATCCGGAGTACGACACCATCATCATCGGAGGCGGCCCGGCCGGGCTCTCGGCCGGGATCTACGCCATGAGGGCCGCCATGAAAACAGTGCTGATCGAAAAGGGGGCGCCCGGCGGCCAGATGGCTATAAACAAGGGCGTGGAGAATTATCCGGGATTTATTGACATCAATGGTTTCGATCTGTCGGACAAGTTTCTCGATCATGCCAAAGCTTATGGCCTTGAAATCCTGCGGGAAGAGGCGGTGGCCATAGAACCCGGAACCCAATTTCATTCGGTGAGACTGGCCAACGGCGAAACACTCGATTCTCATACCGTGATCTTGTCGCCCGGAGGGGTGTCCCGCACTCTCGGCGTGCCGGGGGAAATCGAAAACCTGGGGCGGGGAGTATCCTATTGCGCCACGTGCGACGGGTTCTTTTTTGGCGGAAAGCCAGTGGCGGTTGTCGGAGGTGGTGACACGGCCATCGAAGAAGCCATTTATCTATCGAAAATATCAAGTGAGGTCCATCTCATTCATCGCCGGGATAGATTTAGCGCGGGCAGGATTCTCCAGCAGAGGCTGGCCATGGAGCCAAAGATCACGGTCGAGATGAATACGTTTGTGACCTCCATCGTCTCCAACGGCAACGGGGTGGATTCGATAGTCACAAGAGACGCCGAAGGGGTTGAAAGGAGATTGCACGTTGAGGGAATCTTCATTTTCATCGGCTTTGCACCCAACCGCAAGCTGGTTCCGGCGGGGGTCGAGATGAACCGCAACGGCTATGTCATAACGGATGAAAAATGTGAATCAGCCATCCCCGGGATTTTCGCAATTGGCGATTTGAGGCAAAAATACGCAAACCAGATCGTGGTAGCGGCCTCGGACGGATGCATTGCGGCGCTTGCCGCCGCACGGAAGGTGGAATTGAAAAAGTCGGGATTAAATGAGCCGTATTGAACTGTGCTTCAACCCGAATCATGATGGCGACGCCATGATTCCGCGTACTTGCGATGGAGCATCTTTGAAAATGACTACAATGGCAGGCAGTCGATTTGGTCAGGCCCAAGGCCATTAACTTAAGTAACACATTGAATATGTTGCCTGTTTAGAGCTACCCGGCAAACAGCTCTCTCTTCTTCAGTCGAGCGAACCAAGCAGCCGAACCACTGCCCTGCTAAATATCTCACCCCCGATTTCCGGGGCATTTTTTCCTTCTCAAAACGTCAGCAGTGCGATAGGTGGTACCTGAATATTACTGCAGTTAATTCTGGATTGCCTTCCCGCGAGAAGGAGAAACCATGAGGCCCGACGAATTCAAAGATATCCTTCTTGAAGTGCTTGAATTTCAACTCGATTATCAACTGCGTGCCGTCAGGCAAATGCGCGGCAAAGCCGAAACCGAGACAATCTCTCCACCCGGG
>JAJYDE010000074.1 GCA_021777755.1 Deltaproteobacteria bacterium | reverse complement strand
GCCAGCTTGCGCGCTCAAGGGTGGCGGCGCTGCTCGGCTGCGACCCCTCGGAGGTGATTTTTACCGGCGGAGGCACCGAGTCCAACAACCAGGCGCTCATCGGCGCCGCCCTGGCCAATCGTGAGCGTGGTAACCACATCATTTCCACCGCCATCGAACACCCCGCGGTTCTTAAGCCCCTCGAGCGGCTCTCGGCGCGGGGATTTTCGGTGACCCTGCTTCCCGTGGATTCTACCGGCATGGTCGATCCCGATTCGGTTCGCCGGGCGATCACCGGCCACACCATCCTTATCAGCATCATGCACGCCAATAACGAAGTTGGAACGATTCAGCCCATCGGCGAAATCGGCGAATTGG
This sequence comes from Deltaproteobacteria bacterium, assembly GCA_021777755.1. GTDB lineage: Bacteria > Desulfobacterota > Syntrophobacteria > Syntrophobacterales > Syntrophobacteraceae > SbD1. Next base: position 14,460 of record JAJYDE010000074.1, on the reverse strand, counting down.
CGCGGGAAAACGGGATTATTTTCCACACCGACGCTGCCCAGTCGGTGGGAAAGATCCCCTCCCGAACAGACGAACTCCGGGTGGATCTCTTGACGGTTGCAGGCCATAAACTCTACGCCCCAAAGGGGGTGGGGGCGCTTTTCGTCCGCCGGGGTGTGAAGGTGGACGCCTGCCTTTTCGGGGCCGCGCAGGAAAAAGGGTTGCGCCCGGGTACGGAAAACGTTCCTTACATAGCAGCTCTGGGGAAGGCTGCGGAATTGGCCGCCCTTCGCCTGGCCTCCGACGGGGCGCGAATTCTGGCGCTAAGGGACCGTCTCCATCAAAGACTCGATGCGCTGTCGGGTGGCGTTGTGCTTAACGGACATCCTGCGCGCCGGCTGCCCAATACGCTAAACATCAGCTTCCGTGGAGTTGCGGGCGCGCAGTTATTGGAACGCGTTCCGCGGATCGCCGCCTCCACCGGTTCGGCCTGCCATGAAGGAAGCGGCGAGCTTTCGGGCGTGCTCAAAGCCATGGGGATTTCACGCCAACAGGGATTTGGAGCGGTGCGCCTCAGCATCGGCAGAACCACTACGGAAGAGGATATTGACCGCGCCGCCGAAGCGATTGCACAAGGGGTCAAGGAACTTCGCGAAAGCCATCCGAGGAGATAACGCCATGGGAATGATTTTTGATGACAACAGTTTGAGTATCGGGCGAACCCCGCTGGTTCGCATCAATCGCATCACCGGGGGGATGCCGGGGATCGTTTTGGCCAAAATCGAAGGAAGAAATCCGGCCTATTCGGTAAAGTGCCGTATCGGGGCTGCGATGATCTGGGCCGCCGAGGCCAATGGAAAGCTCGTTAAAGGAAGAGGGGACGTGACGGTGATAGAGCCCACCAGCGGCAACACGGGGATCGCCCTTGCCTACGTGTGCGCGGCCAGGGGCTACCCGCTGCTCCTTACCATGCCGGAAACCATGTCCATCGAGCGCAGGCGCATGCTCAAGGCTTTCGGTGCCCGACTGGTTCTGACCGAAGGTGCCAAAGGAATGCCAGGGGCCATAGCAAAGGCCGAAGAAATCGCCTCCTCCGACCCGGGGCGGTATTTCATGCCCCAGCAGTTTACAAATCCGGCTAATCCGGACATACATTTTAAAACAACCGGTCCCGAGATTTGGGACGATACGGATGGCGCCATAGATATTCTGGTCTCGGGGGTCGGGACCGGGGGTACCATCACCGGGGTCGGCCGTTATATAAAGGAATTCAGGAAAAAACCCATCCGCGCGGTCGCCGTCGAACCGGTTGATTCGGCGGTACTTGGCGCCATCCGGAAAGGTGAGCCCCCAAAGCCCGGCCCGCACAAAATCCAGGGCATCGGCGCAGGCTTCAAACCCGAGGTCCTCGACCTTGGCCTGGTCGATGAAATAGCCGCCGTGTCAAACGAGGAATCGATCGAAATGGCCAGGCGCCTTCATCGGGAAGAAGGAATCACCTGCGGTATTTCGAGCGGTGCGGCCATGGCCGCGGCGGTCCGGATCGCCTCCCTTCCTGAAAACAAGGGCAAGGTCATCGTGGTGATTCTTCCCGACGCCGGAGAGCGTTACCTGTCAAGCATTCTATTCGAGGGGATCGATGCGTGAGAAAAGCCTTGCCGGGGACAATGCTCACGAGAATGTGTTTTGAGGCGGAATCCAAGTGGCCGCCAACCTGATAAATATTGTTACACCTGTCACAATCAATATCCGGTCCGGCCACATAATTCCCAATTATTGACATCTTTCCTTGTCTACTGATTCGTTTAGTTGTACCATTGCCACACAGGATTTTTCAGGAGCCTGATGTGGGACAGCGCCCTTGCGGTTCGTCTCTATTTTAAGCCCGAAGTCTAAAACGAATTCATATCCATTCCATGAAAAGAGTCTCCTGTATCTCATTTTGGGCCATCTTTGCCGGTGCCCTTTTCCTGTGCCCTTTCGCCTCGGCCGGTTGCACAAACGGAGTCGATTGTCATATCTCGGAAAATCCCGATTTAAGCCTGGATGGCTTTCGCTGCGCCGCCGCATGGGACAAGTTCGCCCGGCTCGGGTCGCCCTTTTGCCTCGGCCCGTATTCGAAAGCCGCCTTCCATTCGGCCGACTGCCCTCAAAAGGGCCTTTCCTCCTGCCGGGAAACAAGGGTTTTCAATCAGGCCGCGGTGCCGCACGACCTCTTTGGAGAAAATTCACCAACCGGCACGGTTTGGGTCGCTCAAAGTTCAGGTCCGGCTTATGTGCCAAGGAATATCCTTCCGGCGCGAGCGCCTCCGCCTTCGGGCATTTACCCTCCGCTTTTCGTTCGGAATACGCCCTGCGGCGCCCTGGCTTTTTTCCCCTTCTCCACCCAACCGTCCACATTACTTGTGCTAAAGTGTCCGGAAATTGAAAATTCCTTCGGGATCGAATCGTTGCCCGCCAACGCCGCTGTGCGGCCTTGCCGGTTCAGCGTCGCGACCATGTTGGCGGCAGGCCGCGTTTGTCATCCACGTCTTATCAATCGGAAAATAGGAGGAATTCTGTATGAAACGTAAAACTTTGCTTTTAATCTTTCCCCTGATGGCTTTTTTGGCCTTTACGACCCGGGCCTGGGCGCAGCCGGCAACGCCGGACAACGTCTATGCGGCGCCCGGAAACGCTCAGGCGGCTGTGCGCTTCGATGTCCCGGCTTCCTCGGACCCGGCCTCCACATTCACCGTCACGGTAAACGACACCACAACCAACTCCTCGACCACGCAAACTGACTTCACGGCCAGTCCCATACTCGTGCCGAATCTTACAAACGGTCATAGCTATACCTTCCAGGTTACCGCGGTCGATGCTTCCAGTGTTTCCGGAACCCCTTCCAGCGCCTCGAACGCGGTGACCCCTGATACGGGTCTCTATGGCGCCCTGGCCGGCACGTGGAATTTGAACATTGTCTACGCGGGCAGTTTTGCTCCATATTCCTCATATTGCCAGGACCAGGTGGACGACAATGGCGGGTTCACCGGCAGTTGCACCGACAACAAGGGTAACACTATCGTTATTAATAAGGGTGCAAATTTTGTTTTCCCGTCCCCTTACGGGATTATCCCGCTGATTACCCATATTACGGTGAACGGCCAAAATTTTCCTGCCAGCCCTTACCCCAACATGGTTTGCCAAGCCAGTCTGGATAATACTTTCGCCGTGTGTACGGCAACAGCATCGTTGCAAGTGCCCGATGGAAGCACCACATTAATTTCGACCATGTCGAAGCAGGGAACCTCCTACTCGCAGGCAAGCGATTTGCCCGGTGCTTGGGCATTGAACTTCTTTAATCCCGGGTCGGGGGGAACCGGGGGCGATGTTAGTCAGACCATCGCGAAAGTTTCAAGCTCCGGAGCTTTCACGGCGGCCGGCAGCGGCAGTAAAAGTGGAGAAAAAGGTGTGCTGGCGCTCTCATCCTCCGGAATGTTGACCTGTGTCTCCGGGTCTTGCAACTCGGACCTCAAGGCCTACATGGACTCCGGCCTTACAACCATGACCGGGCTTCAAATGCAAACATCCGGCGGGGATTCGAAGCTTCAACTCTTTCTGAAGCAAGGTTCGAAGTATTCCCTCGCCGATCTTGCGGGTATTTGGCAAGTAAATGAGCTGGATTCCGGCGGATACTGGGGTAGAGAGACAATAGTCATCTCCTCCAGCGGGTCTTTTCAGTCATCCGGTTATGACAGCGGCGGAGGAACGGACTCGGGAAGCGGAGTGCTGAATATTTCGCCTGCCGGGGTGGTGACCTGTAAATCCGGGGTGTGCAGCGACTCCGCGTCGATCTATATGGATGCGAGCAAGACGATTATGGCTCAAGCGCAGGCAAAGACCCAGTCCGGCAGTGGTGTTAGCTACCGGATGCAGATCTTTGCCAAAACGGCCTCTCCGCCAACCCCCCCGACCGGCGTAAGCGCCGCGGCGGGAAACGCCCAGGCTTCGGTCAGTTTCACCTCCCCGGCTTCAACCGGCGGAAGTTCGATCGTGTCCTATACGGTAACCTCCAGCCCCGGTTCGCTTGTGGCCACCGGGACTGCTTCCCCCATTACGGTCACCGGTCTTACAAACGGCAAGCCCTATACCTTTACCGTGACCGCGACCAATGCGGCCGGGTTGACCAGCGTTGCCTCGGCCAAGTCCAAAAGCGTTAAACCCGCGGGTCCGATTCCTCCCAAGGCGCCCACGGGGGTTACCGCCAAAGCGGGAAACGGCCAGGCAACGGTTAATTTCAAATTGCCGGCGGGCGTGGGGACCCCGGTCACCTGCACCGTTACCTCCTATCCGGGCAACATAACCGCCACGGGCGTCGGCAGTCCCATAACGGTAACGGGTCTTACCAACGGTACGACTTACAAGTTCAGGGTGACAGTTACCAATTCGATTGGAACCAGCCCCGCGTCGGGTCCATCCAACGTGGTCACCCCGGCCACCTTGCCTGATGCGCCAACGGCGGTGAGCGCCACGGCGGGTAGCGGTCTGGCGGTTGTAAGCTTTACGGCCCCCAATTCGAATGGGAGCAAAATCACCACCTACATGGTTACTTCGAGCCCGGACGCCAAGCACCCGAACGGCGTGACGGCCAAGGGCTCCAAGAGTCCGATTACCGTAAAGGGACTGCTCAACGGAACCTCCTACACCTTTACGGTTACGGCCAAAAACCAGATCGGAACCGGTCCGGCCTCGGCTCCTTCGAGCCCGGTCACTCCGGAGATACTGGTCAAGTAACTGTAGAAGTGTTGCGGCCTGACTGCGGGGGTGACCTCGCGAAGGTCTGATAACTTGCCGCAAAACTCCGATGGAGGAAGGTGACCACCTGTGGCGCGGCCGCACACCCTGACGGGAAGGGGCGGCGAACAGCGAGTCGGCTTCCTCCTGTCATTTTAAGAGGCTTGGGAGAGGCTGCGGGAGGCGCAACGGAGCAGTGTTCGGCATCATGAAAGAGGAGGGATTCTGTATGAAACGTAAAACTTTGCTTCTAATCTTTCCGCTGATGGCTTTTTTGGCCTTTACGACCCGGGTCCGGGCGCAACCGGCAACGCCGGAGAACGTGTATGCGGCGCCAGGAAACGCTCAGGCGGCGGTGCGCTTCGATGTCCCCGCTTCATCGGACCCGGCCTCCACTTTCAACGTCACGATAAACGACACAACGACCAACTCTTCGACTACACTTACCGACTTTACCGCCAGTCCCATACTTGTGCCAAACCTGATCAACGGTAACAGTTACACATTCCAGGTGACGGCGGTCGATTCGGCGAGCGTTTCCGGGACCCCCTCGATCGCCTCTAACTCTGTTGTCCCCAACACAGGTCTCTATTCCTCGCTGGCCGGGAACTGGAACCTGAGCAATTTCTTCGCCGGCCCGATTGCTCCCTACTCGCAGAGCTGCCATGAGATCATAGATGAAAATGGTGGCGTCACAGGTGGTTGCAAGGACACCGCGGGCAATACCGTTACTTTGCTTGAGTCCGCCGATTTTGTGTTTCCCTCTCCCTACGGGATGATTCCTATCGTCAGCGCATATTCGGTAACCGAGCCCGGCGGGAACGTCGTGGATTACAACACCGATCCCTTTTCCGATGTAGTTTGTCAATTCAGCTTCGACAATACTTTTGGCGCATGCACGGCAACCGCATCGATGGCTGGCTCCAGCGCCGGCAGCTTTGTTCTTGCCACCATGTCGAAAGAGGCCGCTGCGCCATACTCGCAGACAGGCGATTTGCCAGGTTTCTGGAGCTATGGTTTTCTGGACATCTGGTCGGGGGGCGCCGATATTAATCAGGGCATCGCACAAATCTACGGCAGCGGGGCTTTTGTCGTCCAAGGTGGCGGTGGTATCCTGGCACTCTCCTCTTCCGGGGAGTTGACGTGCATTGCAGGGATCTGTTCGCAAAACACCAACACTTTCGATGCCAATATGGATGCGGGCCTTACCACTATGGCCGGGATTTCGACGTCGACGAGCGGGGATGCAACACTCATGCTCTTCTTAAAGGAGGGTTCGCGCTATTCAGTGGCTGATCTTGCAGGTGTTTGGGAGAACAACAAACTGGATACGAGCGGGTTCTGGGATAGAGCGATTATGACGATAGACTCCAACGGGGTCTATCAGACAATCGACTATGACAGCAACGGGGGAACGGGCAGTGGAAGCGGAAAACTCGCTATTTCGCCCACTGGGGTGGTAATCTGCGAAGCTGGCGATTGCGGTAACACCGCCCTCCTGATGGATGCGAGCAAGACTATCATGGCCGAAACGGTGGTCAAGAGCCATTCCGGTGGTGCCGACACCTACAGAATGATGATCGCGACGAAAACGGCCTCTCCGCCCGCCCCCCCGACCGGCGTTAGCGCCACGGCGGCAAACGCCCTGGCTTCGGTCGGTTTCACCCCTCCGGCTTCAACCGGAGGGAGTCCGATCGTGTCCTATACGGTAACCTCCAGCCCCGGTTCGGTTGTGGCCACCGGGACGGCTTCCCCCATTACGGTCACCGGTCTTACAAACGGCAAGCCCTATACCTTCACCGTGAGTGCGACCAATGCGGCGGGCTTTACCAGCGTTGCCTCGGCCAAGTCCAATAGAGTTAAACCCTCCGGGCCGATTCCTCCCAAGGCGCCCACAGGGGTGCACGCCACAGCCGGAAACGGCCAGGCAACGGTGAGTTTCAGATTGCCGGCGGGCGCGGGGACCCCGCTCACCTGCACAGCTACCTCCTATCCGGGCAACATAACCGCCACCGGCGTCGGCAGTCCGATAACGGTAACGGGTCTTACCAACGGTACGACTTACAAGTTCAGGGTGACTGTGACCAATTCGATTGGAACCAGCCCCGCGTCGGGTCCATCCAACGTGGTAACCCCGGCCACCTTGCCGGATGCGCCAACGGCGGTGAGCGCCACGGCGGGTAATCGTATGGCGGTTGTCAGCTTTACGGCCCCCGATTCGAACGGGAGCAAAATAACCACCTACATGGTTACTTCGAGCCCGGACGCCAAACACCCGAACGGCGTGACGGCCAAGGGGTCCAAGAGTCCGATTACCGTAAAGGGACTGATCAACGGAACCTCCTACACCTTTACGGTTACGGCCAAAAACCAGATCGGAACCGGTCCGGCCTCGGCTCCTTCGAGCCCGGTCACCCCGCGGATACTGGTCAAGTAAACCTTCTCACCCCGCAAGGGTGACACTTGCGTAGAAAAGTGCCGGAGGGAAGCCGGGCCGCCATGGGCGGCCCGGCTTCCCTCCGGCCGTCTTGAGACCTTCGGTTGACAGGCTCCTTTGCTCAGTCCGCCGAGGATTGAAGCCGGCGGCAGACCCTCAAAACCTCCGGGCCGATGTTTTCAAGCGAGACGATGCGGTCTACCGCCCCTCTTTTTATGGCCTCGTTGGGCATGCCGAACACCACGCAGGATTTTTCATCCTGGGCGATGGTAAAAGCCCCCGCCTCCTTCATTTCCGCCATGCCTTTGGCGCCGTCGTCTCCCATTCCCGTCATGATGACCCCCACGCAGTTTTTTCCCGCGTAGCGGGCTGCCGAGCGAAAAAGGACATCCACCGAAGGGCGATGCCGACAGACAAGAGGTCCGTCCCTTACTTCGGCAAAATAGCGGGCGCCGCTGCGCTTGAGCAGCATGTGCCGGTTGCCGGGGGCGATCAGTGCCCGGCCCCCGATGAGGGTGTCGTTATTTTCGGCCTCCTTGACCGAAATCCGGCATATTCCGTTAAGCCGCCTGGCGAAGGCCGCCGTGAAATGCTCGGGCATGTGCTGGACGATAACTATGGGCGGGGAATCGGGGGGAAGGGATTCCAAAAAAACGGTCAGCGCCTCTGTTCCGCCCGTGGAGGCGCCCACCACGATGATTTTTTCGGTGGTTTCCATCATGGCCCCCGATCTGGGCCTGGCAATGACCACATCGGCGCTCAGCTTGGGGTCGACCTTGCGCGATTCGCTCAAACGCCTCGGTTTGGCCCGCGAAGCGGCCTTTACAGCATCGCAGATGCGCACTTTGGATTCTTCCAAAAAGCGCTTGACGCCAATCTTGGGTTTTTCAACGATCTCGACGGCCCCATATTCCAGGGCCTTTAGCGTCGTGTCGGAGTCGCGTTCGGCAAGGCTCGAACAGATCACCACCGGAATGGGATGCTGAGCCATGAGTTTTTGAAGGAATGTAATGCCGTCCATGCGAGGCATTTCCACATCCAGGGTAATGACGTCGGGTACCTCGTTTTTCAGCCTTTCGGCGGCTATCAGCGGGTCGGATGCGGTCGCTACGACCTCGATCTGGGCGTCCGAGGAGAGGATTTCCTGAAGGGTCTGGCGGACCACGGCGGAATCATCGACTATCATGACCCTGATTTTCTTGTCCAATGCGGCTCCTTGCTCTTACAGCTTCCGGTAGACTGTCGCGGCGGTTTGCTCCAGGGGCAGCTCCATTCCATTGAGACTCTCCGAGTGCCCGATGAAAAGATATCCCCCCCGCCTCATATGTTCCAGGAAGCGGAAAACGAACTTTTCCTGTGTTGGCCTGTCAAAATAGATCAGTGCGTTTCGACAAAACACGACATCCATACGCTCGTCTATCCCATAGTCGTCATCGAGAAAATTGAGCCTTCTAAATCGAACGTAACCGCGCAGTTCCGGCGCGATTCGCACAAGCCCCTTTTCCTTGTGTCTGCTTTTGAGCAGATATTTTTTCCGAAGCATCATGGGAACGGGAATGACTCTTTCATGTTCGTATATGCCAAGCGCCGCCTTTTCCAAAACCACCGTCGAGATGTCGGTGGCAAGGACGGAGAAATCAAACCGCGAACATTCTTGGGCGAACTCGGCAAGAACCATCGAAAGCGTGTAGGGTTCCTCACCGGTCGAACAGGCGGCGCTCCAGACGTTGATCCTTCTTCGCGTTGCTCCGGGCGAAAGCACAAGCTCCGGGAGGACCGTTTTCGAAAGATAGTCGAAGTGCTCGGGCTCCCGGAAAAAATCGGTCTTGTTGGTGGTGACGACATCGATCATGTGGACATGCTCGGACTGCATTCCGGAAGGGCTGAAGAGAAATTCGCAATACCTGCCGAACGAGTCCATGCCAAGAGCTCGCAAACGCTTGCGCAGCCGGCCTTCAATCATCGTTTTCTTGCCCGGAGGTAAATTGATGCCGCACGATTCATAAATGAACCGGCTCAACCGGAGGAAGTCTCGATCAGACATCTGAAGAGAAAAAAGACTTCCGTTGGAATAGCCGTTGCCTTCGGCGGGGGAGTCGCAGCTCCCCTGCCGGGAAGACGACGAAACAGGTCCGTAAGATTGTGCTCGCGAGTTCTCGGCCGTCACGTCCAGTTTGCCTCCACTATTGATTGATACCCCCGCTTGCCGTTACGCGGCGGATTGCTCGCCGCCCTCGTTCACCGCGGCAATTTCATCCGCGGAGAATATCTTGTCGATATCCAGAATGATGATGAAGTCGTTGTCGCGTTTTCCCATGCCTTTTATGAACCGGGTGTCGAGGCGCGTGCCTATGCGGGGCGGCGGCTCGATCTGCTCCGGATCGAGATCGAGCACCTCCTGCACCGAGTCGACAAGCGCCCCCAGGATGGTGGTCTCTCCGTCGATTTCGATCTCCACGATTATGATGCACGTGTTGACCGATCTTTCCGTGGCGCTCATGCCGAATTTCAGCCGCATGTCCACCACGGGCACGACCGAACCCCTCAGGTTGATAACTCCCAGCATGAAATCGGGGGTCCTGGGTACCCGGGCGATGGTGGTAAAATCGAGCACCTCGCGAACCGTGGAAATGTCCAGTGCGAAAACCTCCTCGTCGAGCTTGAAGGTAAGATACTGACTTGTTGTGGTAATTGACGGCACACTCATCGCTATCCTCCTAATATCTTTCGAATTCTCCGTCGCCAAAATCGGCCTTCGCTCCCTTCGCCAGATCCAAAACGATGCCGTGCTCCGGATGATCGTGTCCATTGGCCTTTTTAGGCGCGGGGCGGTCCGGACGGGGCTCCAGCGTCCTATGCGCCTTTGCCTGCTTGGCTGAGGATGCAGTGTTTGTTCTGGCGGCGCTCGAAGCTCCGTCGAACTTGAAAAATGCTATCGTGTTCTGGAGTTGTTCCGCCTGGGACAACAACTCGACAGAAGTCGAAGCCATCTCCTCGGAGGCTGCGGCGTTCTGCTGCACCACCTGGTCGAGTTGCTGAATAGCCTTGTTGATCTGGTTCGCCCCGGCGGACTGCTCGTTGCTGGCCGCGGCAATTTCCTGCACCAGATCGGCGTTTCTTTGAATATCGGGCACCATCCGGGTCAGCATCTCGCCGGCCCTTTCGGCAATCTGGACGCTTGAGGCCGAAAGTTTGTTGATTTCGCCTGCCGCGGTCTGACTACGTTCGGCAAGTTTTCGCACCTCGGAGGCCACAACGGCGAATCCTTTCCCGTGTTCGCCGGCGCGCGCGGCCTCGATGGCCGCGTTCAAGGCCAGCAGGTTGGTCTGCCTGGCGATCTCTTCGATAATGGAGATCTTGCCCGCGATTTCCTTCATCGCCGCAACTGTCTCCGAAACCGATTTGCCCCCCTCCCGACCGTCGTCGGCAGCTTTTAGAGCGATCTTTTCGGTCTGCTGGGCATTGTCGGAATTCTGCTTGATATTGGCGGCCATCTGCTCCATCGAGGACGAAACCTCTTCGACCGAGGCCGATTGTTCCGTGGAGCCCTGAGATAATTCTTCGGCGCTTGAGCTTATCTCCTGGCTTCCCGCCATAACCTGGCCCGCGGCCGCCTGGATGTTGGACATGATATCGGTAAGGCCATCGACCATCTTTGCCAGTGCCTGCATCAGCTTGTCCTCACCCGAGCGCTCCTTGACCTTGACCGTGAGGTTCCCCGCCGCAATTTCCTCCGCGGTCGAGGTGATCTCGTTCATGGCGTCGATGAGCATGTGGAGGTTGTTCTTGATTGTATTGTACTGCCCCTTGTACTCGGTGGTGATGGCGGGCGGTATAACGCCCTTGGCGACCTTTTCGACGTAATCGGCCGTGACCATGAGGGGGGCGACGATGTTCGTGATGGTGTCGTTTACTCCTGCTACAAGCTTGTTCCACCCGCCGACAAAAAGGTTCGCGTCGGCCCTTCTGTCGAGTTCTCCGTTGGCGGCCGCGGCGATGATCTTGTCGGTTTCGGCCAGCAGTTCGTTCATCATCTTTACCATGGCGTTAAGGTTGTTTTTGATGACGTTGTACTGCCCCTTGTACTCGGTGGTGATGGTGGGCGGTATAACGCCCTTGGCGACCTTTTCGACGTAATCGGCCGTGACCATGAGAGGTTCGACGATGTTCGTGATGGTGTCGTTTACCCCTGCGACAAGCTTGTTCCACCCGCCGACAAAAAGGTTCGCGTCGGCCCTTCTGTCGAGTTCTCCGTTGGCGGCCGCGGCGATGATCTTGTCGGTTTCCGCCAGAAGATTGTTCATCATGTCAATGGTGGCATTAAGGTTGTTTTTGATTTCGTTGAAATCGCCCTTGTACTCATCGGTGATACGAGGCGGGATGTCGCCTTTGGAGATGCGGTCGATGTATTCGGCTGTGACGTTTATCGGGGCGACAAACGCGTCGATCAGCTCATTGATTCCGGCAACCATTTTGTTCCAGTCGCCCACAAATTTGGCCGCATTGCCGCGGGCATCGAGTTTGCCGTTTTTGGTGGCTTCAATGAGGGTATTTACCTCGTGGGCATACTCCTTGAGGTTGTCTCGAACCTTTTCGATCGTCTCATTGATAAAGGCCTTTTTGCCCGGGAACTTTTCCAGGTTGGCGTCAAAATTGCCCCGACCCAATTCGGCAATACAGGCCATGGCTTTTTTCTTCACGCTGATATGGCCCATGACCATATCATCGACGCCTTTGGCCATCGTCCGATATGCGCCCTGGAATTTGTCTTCCGGGATCACCACATCGATATCGCCCGCGTCGTGTTCCTGTGACATGTGAGCCATCTCGGCTATCAATGAATTAAGTGAATCGATACAGAGGTTCAGATTGTTCTTTATTTCGTTGAAATCTCCCTTGTACTCATCGGTAATCCGAGGCGGGATGTCGCCTTTGGAGATGCGGTCGATGTATTCGGCTGTGACGTTTATCGGGGAAACAAACGCGTCGATCAGTTCATTGATTCCGGCAACCATTTTGTTCCAGTCGCCCACAAATTTGGCCGCATTGCCGCGGGTATCGAGTTTGCCGTTTTTGGTGGCTTCAATGAGGGTATTTACCTCGTGGGCGTACTCCTTGAGATTGTCTCGAACCTTTTCGATCGTCTCATTGATAAAGGCCTTTTTGCCAGGGAACTTTTCCAGGTTGGCGTCAAAATTGCCCCGGCCAAATTCGGCAATACAGGCCATGGCTTTTTTCTTCACGCTGATATGGCCCATGACCATATCATTTACGCCTTTGGCCATCGTCCGATATGCGCCCTGGAATTTGTCTTCCGGGATCACCGCATCGATATCGCCCGCGTCGTGTTCCTGTGACATGTGGGCCATATCGTCAATCAATGAATTAAGTGAATCGATACAGAGGTTCAGATTGTTCTTTATTTCGTTGAAATCGCCTTTGTATTCATCCGTGATTTTGGGGGGAATATCGCCTTTGCTAATTCTGTCCACGTATTCAGCCGAGACGTTCAAGGGGCCGATAACGGCATCGAGTGTATTGTTAACCCCTTCGACAATCTTTCGGTATTCTCCACTGTGTTTGGCCAGGTCCGCACGTGTGGTCAGTTTGCCTTCCACTGCCGCGAACTCCAGTTCATTGGCGTCGGAAACCAGGGAGTTTATCGCCGTGATGCAGGAATTGAGGTTATTTTTTATTTCATTGAAATCGCCTTTGTATTCATCCGTGATTTTGGGAGGAATATCGCCCTTGCTTATTCTGCCGACGTATTCAGCCGATACGTTCAACGGGCCGATGACGGCATCCAGAGTATCGTTTATTGCCTGGAGGATTTTTTTGTAGTCGCCTTCATGCCGGGACGTGTCGGCGCGAACGGACAGCTTCCCCTGGACTGCCGCATCGCTTAGCAGGTTGATATCGGTAGTGATTGCTTTGAATTTTTGGACTATGTTGCTCATGGCGACCATCAATTGCCCTGTTTCGTCTTTGCCGTTTGTATCGATTTGAACATCCAGGCGGCCCTCGGCAATCGAGTTGGATACCTTCATGCACTCTGCGATGGACTTGCCCAGGATGCGCGACAAGGCAAAGCCAATCCCGATGCCAAGACAGGTGCCAAGCAGGATCGCAATGATCATGATGTTGCGGCTCTCCGAGTAGAGTACTCCGGCCGACTCATAGAGTTGCTTGCCCTCGTCGTCTTTGAGTTTGCTCAGTTTGGAAAAGGTGTCATCAAGATCGGAAACCGCTTTTCTTTCTTTGGTCTGAGACAACACCGCCGCGTCTGTAGAGCTTGCAAGTCCCTGTTTTGTAGCCAGTGCGATTATTTCATTGTTGATTTTATTGCATTCAATCCATTTGTTTTTGTAGTCGTCATAAAGAGCTTTCGCCTTATCTGTATAAAGCAATGGTTTAGCCTTGTCCATGTCGTCCTTCAATAACTTCTCATACTTGTCCATATTTCGTCGATACATATCACGATCCGCCGCGGTCGAGGCGAGTAAAAAGTTTTTCTGCTCCCGATTAAAAAATAAAAGATCCACGTTAGCATTCTTGATGAACGACATGCCCATCGTTTCTTTCTGATAAAGCGACTCGATACTAGTGTTCATTTTACCCATGTTGACTATTCCAACAATGCCTACCAAGGCGGTTACGGCGCTAACCAAAAGGAATGAAGTAATAAGCTTCATGCTTATTTTCATATTTTTAAACCATTTCATAGCCGCTCCCCTTTGCAGGTTGTAGGTTTCGAGAATATTCAACGAGTTTCAACAGTCTCTAATATCTTTCAAAGTCATGGTCGGTAAAATCGGTTCCAGCGTCATTGTCCAGATTCAAAACGATGCCGTGCTTGGCGGTGTGATCCGGATGATAGTGTCCATTCGACTTTTTGCTCGTCGGATGGACCTCCGGTTGCGTCTTGTGCGGCTTGGGGTGTTTTTCGGCCTGCGCGATGCTTGCCACCGCGGCGCTCGAAGCTCCGTCGAACTTGAAAAATGCTATCGTGTTCTGGAGTTGTTCCGCCTGGGATAGTAGTTCAACGGAGGTGGAAGCCATCTCTTCGGAGGCTGCGGCGTTTTGCTGTATGACCTGATCGAGTTGCTGAACGGCCCGATTTATCTGGTTGGCGCCAACGGACTGTTCGTTGCTGGCCGCGGCAATTTCCTGCACCAGATCGGCGTTTCTTTGAATATCGGGCACCATCCGGGTCAGCATCTCGCCGGCCCTTTCGGCAATCTGGACGCTTGAGGCCGAAAGTTTGTTGATTT
>JAJYDE010000073.1 GCA_021777755.1 Deltaproteobacteria bacterium | reverse complement strand
GCTTCAAAACGTTCATCCTTCCCGCCTCCCGTCTGTGTAATTTCAACAGATGGGAGCTTTTACGTTCTGTCGCCGTTCGGAGTAGTTTTTTTCGAAAATCAGGCTCGTTTAGTGGGGGATTTTGAAGTGGCCACGGGTGGGGGATTTTGGGTGGCCCTCAGGGCCCTCGAGGGTCCTGATCTTCTTTCCGGCGACCCCACCCGGAAGTTTATCCGCCACATGTTCGGCGCCATCGCCGAGTATGAAAAAGACATGATCGTTTTTAAACTCCGCTCAGAGTCGTAAGCAGGGGGATTATAAATCGATTAACACAATCGTGATAGAAGCATTGGGAATGTGGCTGGAAGCTCACGCTACGTCTGAGCCGAGCGTTCAGAAGCCGGTTAAAGGGAAGGGTAGGGGGAAACGTGATCAATTCGACCGCCAGCTCCTTGGATCATGCCGAGGAATTGGCCGAAAAGACGCTGAAGAAGGGATATCCCATCGTGAGGGGGCTTTATCCAATTTGCCGGGATCGACGGCTGCGAGAAAATTGGCAATAAAGGAGACAGACAATGGGAACACGAACCGAACAGGCGAAGACGGTTCTCGAAGCTGCCACGGAAGACACACCGGAATACATGCGGCGCACCGGGTGGCATCAATGTTCCGAGGTGCTGGATGAAAAGCAGGCGCTGTTCGCGATAGAGGACCAGCTGGGCGACCCGGATTATTCGGTTTCCGCGACCAGGACTTGTGCAGGGTTCATTGTGTGGCACTTGCCAACCGAAACAGGATGAGCGCATCTTTCCGTCCGACCGTCCAACGATTCGGGAAACGGGATACCGGATCGGGTACCGTATTGGTGCCCTGCCACCACAAGCTTGAATAATACCTGGAGGAATACCTCGACGGGGACGGAAAAGGGTTTCTTTTCCGAACGGCGCCCGGGCACGCGGGCGAACTCTCAAACCTCCCCATGGCGCAACAGGACGTATACCGGATGATAGGACGCCGCACCATCGAGGCCGGCATCCGGACACGTGTCTCTTGCCGTAGCTTTCGGGCGACCGGGATCACGGAGTACCTTCGAAATGGCGGAAAGCTGGAGGTTGCCCAGCAGATGGCCAACCACGAATCGGCCCGCACCACCGGCCTATATGACCGCCGAAACGACCAGGTCTCGCTCGATGAGGTCGAACGCATCCTGATTTAAAAGATCATTTGAATTGATTTCTTGAAAGCAGTCCTATAAAAGATATTGGAGTAGTTTATCCTTCACTTGAACCTTACTGGAAAAATCCACTGATCCACGCCATGACTTGGGGGCAGTCTATTTAGCGTACCTCAAGTACAGAAATTTGGCCGGCCCTCGCGTATTCACTTCGGGGACGGATTATGATTTCAACGTCCCAGTCCAGCGCCGTCAGGTTACCCCAAACCACTGCGTCCGCTTCTACTGCCCTGCTGCTCTGTGGTTGCTTGGAATATAGTAGTCCTGCTCCCGAAATGTACATCAACGTGGCCTTCCTGGCGAATCTTGGCGGTCCCGGTGCCGCGACCGCCGTCGGCCTAGGGCTTAGGGATCAGCACCAACCAAGTGGGCGTCCTGTTCTTGACGCCGCTCTTCGGCTACCTGGTCGACCGAACGGGAACTTATGCGCTGAGTTGGCTTTTTCTGGCTGCAGTGCTCCTGGGCAGCGTGCTCCTGGCCGCTTTGGTCCGGGAGAAGGGTCAATGGAAAACATAGGTGCGCCGGAGACGGAGAGTAAAATAAAATTTGACATAAAAATATTTGACATCTCAAATATATCCATCTAAAATATTTGCCAGTCGTTGAGTCAGGTGAGCATAGGATACAACTCTGACCACGGCATCACACTTTATTAGACTGTACGGAATGAGTCCAGGGAGGATGACCATGGATAGGGTGTCCCTGCAGATTCGAGCATTCTTGGCCGAACAGAGCATTTTTACTTATGGCGCTGCTCCCAGTTCTGCCATGGAGACTGAACCACCGGGATTTCGTCCTTCCGACCTACTTCCCGGCTCGCAGAGTGTCTTCTGTGTGGGCATTGCAATCCCAAGAGGGGTATTTCGCTGCGGTTCGAGGGATAAGTCTATATACTGGCGAAGCGCTAGTATAATCTACCGTTATTTGGACTCAGTACTGCTCCGCTGTGCTTCCATAATGGAGAAAAATGACGAACTTGCGGTACCTGTCTTTGGCTGCTTTCCTTACGAGGTGAAGGGAAAGGGAGATCTTTGGGGGTATTTGAACCTGGTGAAAATGGCCGACCTTTCGGGGCTGGGAACATTGGGCAGGAACGGAATTCTTATCAACTCAAAAGATGGTCCCCGCCTCCTTCTCGGTGGGATCGTGACAACGGCTGGACTACCGACCATGATGACCTCATCCGGAAGGAAGGAGGAAGAATGTCCGCAGTATTGCTTTGCCTGTCAGGATGCCTGCCCAGTCAAAGCGATTGAACGCAACGGGAAGGTCGACAGACTGAAATGTATTCGCTACTCAATTCGGTCCCCCATCTTTTTGCACCTTCTGAAAAGCGGCGAAGTGAATGACGCCGAAATCCCGATGGTAAGCCAGGTATGTTCTGTCGACGACCATTCCATGTATACTTGCATCGCCTGTGTGGCCGTCTGTCCTCTAGGGCGTGAAGTTTCTACTGGACCATTGGGACTGGACAGTGTCTACACGCTGAACGAGTTCAAGGGGATATGAGTAAGAGATACTTTGAAGACATAGGTGAAGGAGAGCGCCTTGAGTGCCGTCCAGTGGGAATTTCAAAGGAGGCCATCGTCAGGTTCGCAACGGAATTCGATCCACAACCCTTCCACATTGATGAGGAGGCGGCCCTGGCATCCATATTTAGAGGTCTCATAGCATCCTCACTCCATACTCTTTCAGCCTGTACGCGAACGGTAGTGGAAGCACAGGGTGATGTTGCAATCCTGAGCGGGATTGGGATGGATGAGGTGAAAATGTTCAATCCCGTACGGCCGGGAGATATACTCAATGTCGATGCCCGGTGGGTTGACCTCAAGAGATCCCGGAACAAACCCAACCGTGGATTTGCCAGGATAAAATGTATAGTAACCAACCAAAATGGTGAACCGGTGGTCGAATATGGCTATCAATACTTTCTTTCCTGCCAAATCGCCGGAACCAATGCGGAAGGTGTTAATGGAAGCTGATGACAGGCTTATTTTTCTACTCTTTAGAACTCAAAACAAACTCAAGAACCACCTGAGAAACCAACTTGGAGCTGCGGGCGTACGAATTACAGTCGTTCAAGCAGGGATTCTTTTCCTGCTTAAACAAAGGGATGGCCGAACCATGACGGAGCTAAGCCAGGTTCTCTCAACGGACAACTCAGCCGTTACGGGTCTCGTGGACAGACTGGAGAAGCTTGGCTTGATTGTTCGTAAGATGGCCCCGAATGATCGCCGGGCATATCTCATCCACATCACCCCTGAGGGGCTGGATGAGATCGAGAGGGCGAAAGGGATTATCAGAAGTGTGAATGAGGAGATAAAGGAAGGCTTCTCGACTGAGGAGATAAATGCTTTCAAGAAAATCCTCAATAATTTGTTTGAGCGGTTCAAGAAAGATTGACGGGAAGTCCTTGATTCGAAAAGCTAGACACGTCCTGCATAGTCCTCAACCATTCACCGTGGTCAAGGGCACAGCAAACCAGCCAGGGCGTTGCCAAAAACCGGTATTGTTACGAGTGGTTAATGATCGCGCTTTCTTGACCATGATTGAAATCAAAGGGAAAGACTAATTTTCCTAAAAGGAGGAGGTATCAATGAACATTGATGGTGCTCAGATCATCATTGATTTGAAAAAAATCCTGGTTGAGGATTTGTTTGTTGACATCCCATTGGAGGAGATCAAGGAGAATGATTCATTAACCATTGATATCGGCCTGGATTCTGTAGGACTCATAGAACTAGTTACGATTGTTCAGGATAAATATGACCTACATATCAATATAGAACAGGATGTAAGTGACCATTTCAGGAACCTTCAATCTTTGAGCAAGTTCATCGAATCAAGAATTAGCAGGAAATAGGCCTTTGGACAATAACCATTACATCAACTGATATGGCCAAGTGAGCGAAATTCTTCAAAGCTGAAGCTGTGATTGGCATTAGTCACAACTCGCATAAATATTCGAGGAGATTCACCAAAAGGGGGAAAGCCCAGCAAAGCGGATTGTTCTCGTTCCAGACTTTTAAGTGCAGTGTTTGAGAAGGCATTCTCGTATAAGTGCCCAGCGAAAGGAAAACTCAGAATGAGACAAAAAGGATGGGTTGAGTATCCCTGCAGGAAGGATTTTGTTCCTGCTCCCGAAAAGATTCTACTCACCACCATGCCTCGCGATGTTTTTTTAGAAAACAGTGAGATGGATCATCTTCTGTGTCTTACCAGTGACGGAAAAATCGATAGCTTTGCTCATCATCCTCAATTCATCCCGGATGAGTATAAGAACGTGGTTAAGCAAAGACCTTATGATATTGCATTTCTGAAAGAAAATGTGGAAGGACCTCTTTATCTCGAGTTGCCGAAAAAGGAGGTTATCCTCCATGAACTAGAAACCGGCCAATATGACGTCTTGGCCATTTCAACATTTACATGGACAATACCATGGGCCCTTGATCTGGCAGAGCGTGCAAAGAATGAATATGGTATTCGAGAGGTATGGATGGGCGGGTATGGTGTAATGACACCGGAACCCCTCATCCAACAAAGGTTTGATCGGCTCTTTTGGGGATATGGTGAAAGTACTCTGCTAAATGCCATTGGAAAAGAAGAATTAGCTGTCGAAGCCATAAAACATCCGGAACTGGTCGCCGAGATTACTTTCCTGGGACATAGAATGAAAGTTGGTCACCTGTTTTGGAAAAGAGGCTGCAAAAGAAACTGCACTTTTTGCGCAGACCCTGTTTTTCAGCCAGGAGGAGAAGGCAATTTCTCGTTTGAAAACGTGGAATATATCCTGGATCGGTACAAAAATCAGGGCTGTGTATCCATTCACCTTGTCAATCAGGAAGTGCATGCCTTTAGTGCGATGGGCGAAAGAGTGACGAAAGCTATACTGGAAAGGAACATGCGCTACAGCATGATGACCAGTATTGCTGCTATCAATGAGCGAGGCATCGATGGAATGAAGCTACTGAGGGATCGCGGGTTGACTCTTGTCCAAGTGGGAATTGAGTCTCTAAGCGATACGAATCTTAAGAAAACCCGCAAAGTTTCCGATGTGAAAAGGATTGAAAACACTATCTCTATCTTGAACTCATTGGGAATCAAAGTGGCCGCCACATATATGATCTGTTTCGAAGATGACACGGCTGAAAGTATTCGTGAGGCTAAGAAGCGACTCTGCAATTTAGGATTGGTAATCACTCACTTCAATATCGTCATCCCGATGCCAGGAACCTCACTGTACAGAGATTTCTATGAGAGAGACCTGATAAGTGATTGGAATTGGAGCCACTGGACCGGAGAACGGTTGGTGTGGAAGCATCCTACAATATCTTTCGAAGAGGCTCGGGAACTCCTGGCAGAGATGGACTCGGAGGTAAATACTCCGCTCTATAACGCCCATTTAAGAAAACACTGGGATAGAATGGAAATGATAAGGAAACGCTCGTCATCAGGAAAGGATACCGTGGCAATGCGTTGACTTGAGGACAAGCCCTTATATACGGGAGCGGAACAAATCGGGCTGGAGCTTTTATGCCGCCTTCAAACTCCTTCGGGTTCGGAGGGATGAATGTCTCTTTGGTTATAAGGAAGTGAGTGGAGCGTGAGTCAGCCTATCTTATGGAATCCATGCCGCCTGCGTAAAAGCAGGAAATTGAGGAGAGCAAATGACCACCGCAGTTGAGACTTCCGCTGGGGGAAAGAAGGTTATCGGATTCACGGAGATGAAGGAGAAATATCTCCCCCACCGCTATCCGATAATCATGCTCGACAGAATCACCGACTACCGTGAAGGCGAGTACATCGAAGGAATAAAGTGCGTCAGCGGAAATTCCCTTGAACTTGTCGGCCACTTTCCCGACAGAGCCATTATGCCTGCAACTTATATCATCCAGGCATTCGCGCAGCTCGCAATAATTTTTTTTAAGATCTCCAAGGGACCTTTGAAGGAAGGTGAAATGACGCTCGTTTCGTCAACCAAGTTCAAATTCTTTCGGCCCGTGTTCCCCGGAGACACCATCAATCTCCTCTTGAAAGCATCGAGGCTGGAAGAGTCGGTTGGCCTTTTCAACGGCAACGCCACTGTTGACGGAAAGAGCGTGGTGCGTGGGAGCCTCTCCCTTGCGAAAACGTTGGTCTCGAAATTCGAAAACCCTCTCTGGTAGCCCTCTGCAACAGCTCTGTCAGGTTTTAAAAAGAGAGAGGCCACCCCTTGGCGGAGATTGTGCCCATGTTGATTCAATCTATTGTGTTCGACCGCAAGGCATCGGAGGATACCGCAGTAATCTGCGCCGACACAGGCTTGTCGTTTTCCTATGCGGACGTTGCTCGGCTGGCCGAGCAGTTCGCTTGGATGCTGCGCTGCGCCGGGTTGAAGTCCTCGGACAGGGTGGCGATCCTGCTGCCGGGTTCCATCGAATTTGTAAGTGCGCTGTTCGGCATCCTGAGGGCCAGCGCAGTCGCCGCACCCATAGATCTCTACATGAAAAGAGAGGAGATGCTTTCGCTGCTGGGGGTCATCAGACCCCAAGTGCTCGTAACCAACCAGAGCCTCTTCAGAAAGATCAGGGCTGAAGTGGATGGGTTGAACGTCTGCCTTCTTGGGTACAACGACACACTGTCAGTCAGTTTTGCGGTTTCGGGCCTCCCGGAAATGGGCGCAGGCGGCACCCGGATCGAACTCGACTCCCCCCGACCATGCCCGTCCGAAGACGCAGTCCTGATCATGTCCTCCGGGTCGACGGGTATACCCAAGGCTGTAAGGCTCAGCCACCGGGCGATTGCCAACAATATCAGGATGCATCTCGAGAGCCTGCACATCGATGAGAGAATCCGTGGCCTTCAGTTGCTTCCCATGAATTTCAGCTACGGACTTGTGGCTTCATTTTTGAGCATCCTGTACTCCGGGGGGACGGCGGTCATCTATCCATACATCGAGCCTGGGCCCGTGTTGGCTACGATCAGAAAATACGACATAAACGTCTTCATGGGAACTCCAGCTCTTTTCCAGTACCTCCTGGAAAAGGGCGGCCATGAAAATGACTTCGGCGCTTCCCCGCTTCGGTACCTGACCATCGGCGGCGACAGGTGCAAGCGGTATGTGACCGATCTTATCAGACGCCGCATCCCGGCGGCAAAGGTTTTCATCACATACGGCCTCAGCGAGACCGGCCCCAGGGTCTCCACCCTGCCCCATGAGTTTGTGGATGAACTGCCCCACTCGGTGGGCCGGCCGCTCAACGGGGTTGAGGTGTCGATCCTGGATCCCGACGGCTGCAATTGCCCGCCCTACGAGACAGGAGAGATCGTGGTGAGCACTGTGTCCCTGATGAACGGCTATTTCGCCGACCCCGAACGAACGAAGCGAGCAATTCGCGGGGGACGCTGCTATACGGGAGACATTGGTTACCTCGATGAACGCGGCTTTCTGTACATTTCGGGCCGTAATGACTGCCAGTTCAAGTTCGGAGGACGCAAAGTGAATCCTGCATTCATCGAGCAGTGCATTTGTTCTCATCCCAGCGTACAGGAAGTCTCTGTCACGAAGATCGATACCGAACGCCACGAAGTGCTCCGCGCCTTCATAAGGGCCGGAGATACTCGCGGGGGCACGTTGCTGGATGAATTGAAAAGGCTGTGCCGCAAACACATGCCTGCCTATATGGTGCCTGCAGAATTCGTTTTCCAGGACGGCGATCTCTATTACCATAAAGGCAAGGTATTTAATCCGATAAAGGAAGAGTTGCCGGCTGGGACATCGTGTGCCGCCGCGTCCCCTCAGAACGCCCTGCACGATGGGAAAGAAAGTAAGACAGGTTTAAACTAAGCTCACCCCCGGGGCCTAGGCTCCAGGTGCGCCCGAACAGGCCAGGGGATTTTTCAGGCAAGCAACCTCCAACCGGAAATTTATCAATGTCTAGAACTAAAGAGCAAATCAGTTGTGACCTCAAAAGGATTCTGGTCACAGATCTCGGCCTCGATCCGGTCGCTCACATTGAGCTATTTCAATCCTCGAAGACAGGGTACGGCATCAAGGTGAATACCGAGGATTACGCACTGGCGGACCAATTCAGGACGGTCCAGTCGACGACGGATTACGTCTGGAACAGTATCCAGCTCATGGTAGCCTGATTGTTTTCCTGGTTTTTCGGCCTCTTATTCTCTCACCTGAATTCTGGAGGGAACATGGAAAGGGCGGTGGTTACGGGCCTTGGGTGCGTCACGGCATTGGGCGAGGACGTGCCGCAGTTCTGGGATGGTCTCATTTCGGGGAAGACGGGCATAGTTCCAATTACCGGGTTTAGCCGGGAATTTCTCAGAAACCCCTCGGCGGGAGAGATATCGCTCAGCCCCCGCATGCGGGCCCACGCCGAGTCGAGGTGGCTCGAGTCGCGGATTGAGCTTTTCGCGGATTTTGCTGTCTGCGAGGCTTTGAGAAGCAGTGGACTTTCCGAAAATGACATAAGGACCCGGAAAATAGGCCTGGTCCTTGGCGTTTCCCTTGGAATGTCCCTGATGAGGGATTCGAGAAGCAATGAAGAAGGACGCGGAAGGGAAGGTTTCGACGACTTTTCCGGCCTAGCCGGTGAGATCGCGGACAGGCACGGCGTCACGGGCGAAGCGATAACGGTGTCGACGGCCTGCGCCGCCGGGACCAACGCCGTCGGCATTGCCAGGGACATGATTCTCTACGAAGGATACGACGCCGTAATCTGCGGAGGGGCGGATACGCTGGACAGGATGAAATACCTCGGCCATTCCGCCCTAAACACCCTCACGCTTACTTCCATCAAGCCTTTCGCTGCCGACCGGGACGGCACTATTTTCGGGGAAGGAGCGGGAATCCTGGTTCTCGAGGCCGAAAGGTGCCTTGCCAGCCGGCCGGCCTTAGCCGTGTGCTCGGGTTCCGGGTTCAGTTGCGATGCATACCAAATCGCCGCACCTGACCCCGGCGGCGCGGCCGCGGTTTATGCCATGCGGGAAGCATTGCGGAATGCCGGGCTTGAGCCGGCGGATATCAACTATATCAACCTCCATGGCTCGGGGACGCATCACAACGACAGTATGGAAAGCCTGGCAATCATGCAGGTCTTCGGTGACGGCGCGCTCATACCCGCCTCGTCCATCAAATCGGCCATAGGACATACCATGGGTGCGGCGGGAGGCTGCGAATCCGTGGCAACCGTCCTTGCCGTAAAGCACCAAAAGGCCCCGCCGACTGTCAACGTAGTGGAAAAGGACCCTCAACTCCCGGTGCGCTTGGTCTGCGGCCGGGCAATCGACTGGAAGATCGAGCACGCCCTGAGTAACTCGTTCGGGTTTGGCGGATGCAACGGCACGGTTATTTTTTCGAGGTGGGGACGATGAAAGAGTTCGGCATGGTAGTGACGGGCATGGGATTTGTCTCGCCGGTCGGAACGCAGAAGGCGGACTTTTTTTCCTGGCTGCGCACAGGCGAACTGAGCACGGAGAAGGCTGCGGAGTGCGCTTCAATCGAGCCGGGCAGCCTCGTAAAGCACCTCGGGATTTCCGATCCGAAGCTCAAAATAGCACGCTACATGGACCCGGTGTCCCAAAACGCCATCGTTGCCCTGAGCGGCGCAATGCTCGATGCGGGCATAACGGACGAAGACATTGCGGCGGACCCTTATAGATACGGCATTGTCCTTGGGGCCGCAAGAGGCGCCTGCCTGACCAGGGACGCACTTTACGGCTCGCTCGAATCCAGGCGCGGCAAAATGGTGTCGGGGACGCTGTTCTCAAATTGCGGGCATAATATCGCCGGCGCCATGGCGGCCATTGCCCATGGTATAAAAGGCCTGAACATCACCTTGGCGGGAAGAGACGACTTGGGGCCATCAATCATGGGAAGGGTGACCCAGTTCCTCGTAAGCAACCGCGTTCATACGGTTTTTGCCGGCTTTACCGAGTGCGGCGGCACAACATCGATTTTGAGCGAAACGGCGTGCTTCCTGTGCATCGAGGAGAAAGGTCGAGCCGTCGGGCGAGGGGCTGCGCATATGCCGCAAATCCTTTTGCATAGGCATGCCTCCGGATTAAAGGCAAGTGAGGGCCGGGCCGTTTTCGGA
This sequence comes from Deltaproteobacteria bacterium, assembly GCA_021777755.1. Lineage (GTDB taxonomy): Bacteria > Desulfobacterota > Syntrophobacteria > Syntrophobacterales > Syntrophobacteraceae > SbD1. The sequence goes on along the minus strand of JAJYDE010000073.1, from coordinate 4,937 downwards.
TTTCCTGACAGGGACCCTGCCATGACGCAGGGCCGGGAGATCATGAAGCTGCCTTTGCCCGGCATGACGGCCCCGGTTGGCCATTATTCGTCCGTCCTTATGCTGGGACTTCTCAGTTGCGGCGAAGAGTTAGGCGACAGATATGCCTCGACTGCATTTGCCGCAGGCGCCGGTTACAATATAACGATCTTTCGAATCGTCTACGACCACGCCGATTGATCGTCGGCCGCGGGAATTCCCCATGACTTTTTCAAACCTGGCCTGCTCCATGCGTGAAGATGCGGCCATCATACGTCTTTGCCGCCCGGGCCATCCATCCAATGCCCTCGGGGTCCCTTTTTTGTCCGAACTCCATTCGGCGGTGGAACAGGTTCGGAATACGGAGGCCGTCAAGATTGTCGTTTTCGCAGGGACCGACCGTACATTCTCCACAGGGGCCGACCTCGACGAAATCAAGAGCTTTAGCGATCGAGACATATTGGAGTTTCTCCGCCTGGGCCAGTCGCTTCTTCGCAACATAATGGAACTGGGGCCGGTTACAGTTGCCGCAGTAAACGGACTGGCGCTCGGAGGAGGTCTCGAACTGGCTCTGGCCTGCGATATCAGGTGGGCGCACGCAAGGGCCGCTTTCGGACTTCCGGAGGCAAGACTGGGGCTCGTGCCTGGCTGGGGCGGAGTGGAACTGCTAAGACCGCTAGTTCCCCCGCCCGTCTACGAACAAATGATCTCCGGGGCCGGTTTTGTAACCGCCCGCAGGGCGTATGAGACAGGTCTGGTCAGCCGCGTTTACGCATCGGTGGATTTCGATGGCGAGGTCCTTTCGGAAGCCGTGATGATTACCGCAACGGGAGCGGACTTTCGGGCGGAAATCAAGAGGGCTGCCCGCAGTGAAAAGAGCGACATCGACCTCGCTTCGGCAAACGAACGATTTTTATCCTTGTGGAACAAACCGGAAAGGAAAATGAGACTTTCCAGAAAATGACCAGACTTAACCAACCTCTGCATTTGAAATCGCTCGCAGTCTCGAACCGGATTGTGCGGTCTGCCACTTGGGAAGGGCTTGCGGCGAAAGACGGGGCACCTACCGCTGCGCTTGCGGCGTTCCTTGGGAGGCTAGTGGCAGGAGGAGCGGGGCTGGTGATCACCGGCTTCGCTTTCGTCCATCCGTCCGGAAGGGTAGCGCCTCAGATGCTCGGGGTCGAAAGCGAACAAAGGGTGGGAGATCTGCGCCGGTTGGCGGAAGCACTTCATCACACAGGGGGAAAAATCGCCGTGCAACTCTCGCACGGCGGGGCGGAAGCGAAGCCGACGCTCACAAGAGGCTGCCCGCTCATGGCGCCATCGGTGCTGGAGGGGATGAAGTACCGAAGGCTCGTCGTCGAAATGACACCCGGCGATGTCGCCGGGATGGTGGCCGCGTTTGCCGCCGCCGCCCACAGGGTAAGGACATCGGGTTTCGATGCCGTGCAGATCCAGGCGAGTCACGGATATCTGCTCAGCCAGTTCCTGTCGCCCCGTACGAACCGGCGAACCGACGCGTACGGTGGTTCTATTCGCAACAGGTCTCGGTTTCTCTTCGAGGTTTTCGAGGCGGTAAGAGGCAGGGTGGGGAATGACTTCCCGGTCATGGTCAAGGTAAACGCTTCGGATTTTGTCGATGGAGGGCTCGAATTCAAAGACGCTCTCTGGGTAATGACCGAACTCGCGCGGCTCGGCGCAGACGCCGTCGAAGTGAGCGGGGGCGTTGCCGCCTCAGGAGATGAAGGGCCTATGAGGACGAATATCCGGGCTGGCGTTCATGAGGCATATCTGGCCCCTTTCGCAAAGAAGGTGAGGGAAGTCGTCGCCGGTGTGCCGGTAATCACCGTGGGCGGAATCAGGTCATACGAAGTTGCCGCGAAGCTTTTGGAATCGGCGGCGGACATGGTCGCTCTTTCGAGGCCGCTGATCTGTGAGCCCGATTTGCCAAACCGCTGGTTGAACGGCGAAGCCATCGATTCCGCATGCATATCGTGCAACCGCTGTTTCCTTTCCGGATTCAAAAAAGGGGGAGTCGCATGCCTGAAGGGGCTGCATTCGGAGGAAGACCCATGGGCTCTATCGAAGTGATCAAATCCTGGCAGATGGTGAAGGCTGCTGAACCGGATGAAGTTCTGCCGGCCCTGGCGTTGACGAGAAAAGACATCCCGGTCCCGGAACTCAAGGAAGGGGAAGCACTGGTTGCGATCGCGGGCTGCGGAGTCTGCGGAACGGACATCGGGTATTTCTACGACGGCATACCGACCGCGTCGAGGCCGCCGATCATCCTTGGACACGAGATCAGCGGGACGGTGGTTGCCGGAGATCCTTTATGGCTGGGCAGAGAAGTCGTCGTACCCACCATAATCCCCTGCCGCCGTTGCGAACTTTGCCAAAGGGGGCGGGCAAACCGGTGCCTGCGCCAGAAAATGCCGGGAAACAGCTACGGCGTGTACGGTGGTTTTGCCTCCCACATACCTATGCCGTCAAGAGAGCTTTGCCCAGTGGGGGACAGAAAAGCAGTTCCCCTGTCGCATCTTGCCGTGGCGGCCGACGCCGTAGCCACCCCCTATCAGGCGGCGGTGCGCGCCCAACTAAAATCGGGCGACAAGGTCATCGTCATCGGAGTGACCGGCGGACTCGGCATCTTCATGGCGCAGTGGGCCAAGTTCCTCGGGGCCGAGACCGTGGTGGGGATAGGAAGAAACCAGGCCAAGCTGGACAGTTCGCTGGACTACGGGGTCGATTTCGCAATCAATTCTTCCGGGAAGCCCTCTTCCGAAATAAGGAAAGATTTTTTTACCCGATGCCGCAAAAAGCGCATCGATCCCAAATACGGGTGGAAAATTTTCGAGATGACAGGCTCCCGGCAGGGCCAGGAGACGGCCCTGGAACTGCTCGCCTATACGGGAGTGCTCGTAGTCGTCGGCTACGGCCAAGATATCATTCCCTACCACCTGTCAAAGCTCATGGCCTTTGACGCCGAGATCCGAGGCACCTGGGGATGTCTTCCCGAGCATTATCCTTATATAGTGGACAGGATACTTTCAGGCGACATCAGGATATCGTCGCTCGTGGAGACGCGCCCCATGAGTGCGATTGCTGAAACGTTCAAACAAATCAAGCTGGGGGGAGGCAGTCCGGCGAAACGGATCATCCTCGTTCCGGATTTTTAGCGTCCAATCCCTTTCCATGCAGGGCCAATGAAAACATAGCTGCAATAAAAATTCCCTTTGGTTGAATAGCACTGGAATAATGATCTAATTCGCCCTAAAAAAGGTCTTCTTCCCCTTAGCATTGGGGTAATCGGGTCGCGCAAGGGGGGAGGTTCCCCTGCGCGACCCGATTACCCCAGGAAGGCGAAGAGTGAAATGTTTGTGGAGGCAGCGGACCGCAACCTCATTAAGCTTTCCATCTGCACTTCCCCCCTAATTTTGGTGCAAAAACCCTTGTTGAAATCATAATACATTTTCATCTGATATGTGTTACTTTTTTACACTATGAAAACAATCACTCCCGCATTTTCGACTTCACCACATAGGATCGGTTATGCCCGTGTCAGCAGTGTCGGCCAAAACCTCGATTCTCAGCTCGATGCATTGCAGCACGCCGGCTGTGGCAAAATATTTTCCGAAAAAATGACTGGCTCGCGGATGGATCGGCCAGCATGGAATGAAGTGCTGGAATATGCCCGATCAGGCGATACGTTGGTGGTGACCGAACTCAGTCGTATGACTCGCTCCTTGCTGAATCTGCTTGAAATAACCAAACTGCTGGAGCAACGTCAGATCAACCTAGTCTCATTACGTGAAAGTATCGATACCTCGACCGCTACCGGACGTTGTTTTCTATCGATGATGGGGGCCATTCACCAAATGGAGCGGGAGTTGCGTGCAGAGCGAGCTGCAGCGGGCCGATCATCGGCTAAAGCACGGGGTAGAACCGGGGGAAGACCCAAAACCGACCCTGCTAAATTGGAAAATGCCAGGATCTTGTACGAAAACTCAAACAAGACCGCCGCCGAGGTTTGTAAGATTGCCGGTGTTGGAAGAAGGAGATTCTTTGCCCATATAGCGGAAAAACGAAAGGAAAAGCAGTCCGGGTAAGGTATCCGAGATACCTCACAAGCTAATTTTACCTTTTCGAGGGGTTGGGCAATAATAGCCGGATTGAGATTGTTCCGTTCGTCCGTCCAATTTCCCCAGTGAACATGTGGTGGGCGCAATCGGTTGCGGGAGTCGGCCCTCGCGGCGTCCTCACCGGTATTCTAAACTTCGGTGAAAGTAACGCACAAGGATATGACCTGTCGTACGACGTGGTGCTTCGTGCGGTTCCCACGGGTACAGTGAAGCAAGGTTTCACCTTTACCGATCTGCCGTGCCACAGTGCCGAATCGGCCACTTTTATAATTAAACGGGGCAGGTAATGGAGACAGCACCAATGGTGCTGTCGCATTCATCAGTTGAATTAAAAATCAGATAAGGAAATAAAGATGAAAGGGAAACTTGGGAAAGTCTTGTTGTGTTCTTTTTTTCTCGCGGCGCTGCTAGGTATCGCGCCATTCGCAACGGCGGACACGATTACATACGACTATACCGGCGCGCAATGGACGTCTACGGTGTCGGGGTTCGGCACCGAGTTAACAGGGACAATCACGCTAACAGGCATTACGGACGTCACCACCGGGTGGGTTGCAGCCGCGGACATATCGTCGTGGTCGTACACAGCGGGAGGCCTTACGATGTCACAAGCCCAGGGCGACTCCCTCAGCCAATTCGACAACGCTTTGTCGGGCCTCGTGTACTTGAACGACGGCCAGATCACGCAATGGGACATCGAAACTTCGGTAACGTCCAGCGGCCTTTGGATCGACTCACTCGACCAACAATACTACGGCTACCCAAACGACCAGATACACA
>JAJYDE010000023.1 GCA_021777755.1 Deltaproteobacteria bacterium | reverse complement strand
CCGCCTTTCCCGGGAATCCGACAATTTCCACGCGAAATGACAGGAATCGGTTCCACCCTTTAAGAGCGACGCCCCCGATCCCGGATGATTCAACGCCATTTTTAAAGGAAAGCCCCCGATCCCGGATGATTCAACACGAAGGTTAAAGCCAAGCCCCCGATCCCGGATGATTCAACGCCATTTTTAAAGCCAAGCCCCCGATCCCGGAGGGATCGAAGCCATTAGCCGGGGGTTGAGGCCGCAAGGCCGACACCCCCGGAATAAAACGAATAATAAAGAAAACGACCCCGCAAGGGGTCGCAGATCAAAACCCATCAATCAAGAAATCTCTGATCATACTCGATCCCCGCCTTTCCCAGGAATCCGACAATTTCCTCGCGGAATGACTTCAACCGGTGATGCTCCTCCTGGTTGGCGATGTAATTGCGCACAGCAACGCGAACCGTGGTGCTCACGGTGAAAGCCGCATATCCATCCTGCCACCTGAAGGTGCGCTCTCCGATTTCTTCGTGTACCCACGCCGATGACGCCTTCTTCAATTCGCGGACAACGTCCGCCAGACAGTGTGTGGATTTGAGCGCCAGCAACAAGTGAACATGATCGGCAACGCCGCCTATGGCCTCCGGATAGCCTCCCAACCCGCGAACCGTCCCTCCGATGTACTCATGAAGCCGGGTACGCCATGAAAGGTCGATTGACGCAGTCCGGTTTTTCGTCCCGAAGACCAGATGATAATTAAGACTGAGATGGGTGGATGACATTAGAATGCCCCTGCTCACACCCCTTCGGGGTGCAAGAAGCAAGATATGCGCCTTGCTTTCCGGTGGTATCGCCACGCGGGCTAAACCACCGGCTAATGGCCGGGAGCCCTGCGGGCTCCTGCCCGGTCATCGTTCAACTGTCGAAATTGCGCGAATACCCTGTTGCGCAAATACCCTTGCAGCTCTTGCCGCTCTATGAAATAGTCTCCCACAAGTATCGCTGCCAAGGGCTTCTTTTTTATCCAGGAAAGTTTCAAGGAGGTGACTGTCATGGCACGGAGGGATTGCCGGGCGAAATCCCGTCGTCCTTCGCAGCCAAAAGCCACAAAGTAGCCTTAAACCATGTGGCGTTCAGACCGACTGGAAAACCTCGGAATTTCTTAATTCAACAATATTGCCCCCCTTGGATTAAATATTGTTGAATTAACCATTTTTGAGTCGAGGACGTTCTCCGCGCCAGGCATGCCGACAGCCCCTTTCGATCGGTTGGCTGTTTGATGCCGCAGCCAGGCTATTTATGCCGATTCAAGCGCGACGTCATGCGGGCGTGGAACCCCGGCAAGCACATCCCGGTTCAAGGCAAGCTTGGGCGGTTGAACATGAATGCTTATATTAATTTTGCCGAAGGTCACACAATTTCATTATTCAGGATTCAGGAGCAAACCGATGAAGGCAACCGATCAACTAAGGGCCGAGCACGATGGTATCCTCACCATGCTACAAATATTGGAGCGGATAACAGAACAGATGGGTTCGGGAAAAGAGGCCAACCTGGATCACCTCGATCAAATCGTCGAATTCCTGCAAGTCTTTGCGGACAAGTGCCACCATGGCAAGGAGGAGGATTTCCTTTTTCCCGCCCTGGAAAAGGTCGGAATTCCAAGGCAGGGCGGCCCTATCGGTGTCATGTTGAGCGATCATGACCAGGGTCGCAAATATATCCGGGCGATGCGTGAGGCGCTGGAAGAGCTAAAGAAGGGTCGTGACGGCAAGGATGCGTTCGCCGGGGCTGCCAGGGGCTACATCGAACTTCTGCGGAGCCATATTATGAAAGAAAACGATGTGCTCTTCGTAATGGGCGACAGAAATCTCCCGGAGGAGCAACAGTCACGACTGCTGGAAGATTTTGAAACTCTGGAAAAGGAAAAGATAGGCGTTGGAAAGCACGAAGCTTTCCATCGGCTGATGGATGAGCTTGGTTCCGTTTACTTGGCTCTTTAGGATTACCCCGGGGCTCCAGGAGCCGCGCGGTGCGTCCCCTTTTTGAAAACGTCGAAAAGAAAGTAAAATGGAGATCAAAAAAACTCCCCGACGCGGCAACCGGAAAACCGCTCGCGATCGCTGCCTGCGCTTTTCGTCGTTTCGTCATGCCCTGAGGGTCTCGGGTGGGTGGGCGGAATCGCAGGAATAGGCAGGGCGGGCGCAGAGTACTTGCGAGGCGGAAAACCGGGCGCGGCTCCATACGGCGATCGCGCTCACAATTTGCCACGATGGAACCCGGTGGAGCAAGACCCGAAGTCTTTCAGACCGAGGTCTGCCCCGGAATCGCGATTCGACCTGCATCATCGGGTGACCATGACTCAATCCCCGTCTTTTTGAGGAATTCGACAATTTCCTCGCGAAATGACAGGAATCGGTGCCGCCCTTTAAGAGCGACGCCCCCGATCCCGGATGATTCAACACGAATTTTAGAGCCAAGCCCCCGATCCCGGATGATTCAACACGAATTTTAGAGCCAAGCCCCCGATCCCGGAGGGATCAAAGACATCAGCCGGGGTTTGAAGCATTTTAAGGCCGACGCCCCCGATCCCGGAGGGATCGAAGCCATTAGCCGGGGGTTGAGGCCGCAAGGCCGACACCCCCGGAAAAAGGCGAACAAAAAGAAGCCGACCCCGCAAGGGGTCGCAGATCGTAAACCATGAGTCAAGACATCTTGCCGGCTGGCGGCTCAAACCGGAGGAATCGCCGTCATGAAGAGGGCTTTTTCGATTGTGCCGATGGCCCGGGTGATTTCTCTTCCGACCAGATCCAACCGGGCCAGGGTTTCGATCCGTGTGCGGAACGAATCGAGTTCGGCCGGGGTAAAGATGTCGAAAAAAAGGCCGCAGGCGTTGGCAAGGCTTACCAAAGCCGCGTCATGAGGATCGGGGATCTCCTCTGCCTGGATCAATTCCCTCAGCCGGGTCTTTACCTCTTTGGGTTCGGTGTTGTCGATGATCGGATAGCGCCGAACGGCAAACACCCAGAGAATCTTTCGATCCTGCTTCTTTAAGATTTGCCTTTCGATCAGTCGTTTCAAGACCTGTTCCTGAATCTGTGCGCCCCGCTTGGCGAAATGATCCAGCCAATGCATGACGGGCCGACGCCCGGGATCGTTTTGGATTTCTCCAAGAACCCCGTCGAGGAAGCTGTCGCCCGTGGGGGTCGCATCGACGACGAAAAGGCAATCGACATCCGTATCGATCCGATCGAGCATGGCAAGTTCCATAAGGAGCGCACCGGCCAGCGCGTAGTCCAGGGAAACGGCGGAAAGTTGTTTTATGCTTCCCTGGTCATCGAGGGCAAGAAGCAGCATCTCTTCGGCGAAACTGAGCAAGGGGTCCACTCCTGTTCTACGGTTTCCATAAGTTCCACACCGTTTTTTCCACTCCGGAACCCGAGATGTTCCGGGTTGCACCTCCGACTATCGCCTGCGCGCTCCTTATTTTCCCATGTAAGGCGATTTGCCCTGGCAGGCGAGGCACAGAGCCCCGTCTCTTATCGGATAAGGCTCCCCGCACTGCGGGCAGTCCGCTATCGCGCCCTTGCCCGTCCTGCCCAGGTATTGGGGCTTTATCTTGATCGGGCGCAGGCTCAAAACGGACCTTCCGGCCTGTTCCATTTGCGCCAGGAGCCGATCCTTGTCCTGCTCTTTTTTGGACTTGAGCTTGTAGAGCCAGTCCGAGATTTCGTTCCAGTCACGCAGCTTTGCCGGATCGACGAAAACCCTCAGCCCTTCACCCCGGTGCTTGTCGTAGAGGCTCAGGGCGAAAAGTCCGAGGTCGATCACCTTCAGCCAGCCGTTTCCGATCGTGCAGGGCGTAAGGAGCTGGATGGCGTCGGGCAGGCAGGCCGCCGTTTCGCAGATGGAATCAAACAGGATCCCCGGCTCTATTCGGCTAAGGGCGTAATCGACCATGATCCCGCCAAGAATGAGGCCAGGGGCCTGACTGCCGTGAAATCCCTCGACCACCTTAAGATATTCCCGGAAGGAATAGCGGCCAATATGTTCCATTAGATTTCCTGTTGTGCTGATTGGGGAAAGTTCTCCGTGCGCCGGGCCGAGCCCGGTTCACGCCTTATACCGGCTTTTCGACCCGCTACTCTATCATAATCGCGCAGTGAAATACATGAGTGAAGATTGGGCCGCGGGCGCCCGAGGGCGGAAAAAACGATTTGAGACCAGGTTCATTTCGGCGGTATAAAAGGGAAATTGGAGGCGCCCTCCGCGTTCGCAAAATCCTCTGCGCCGGCATCGGCCGGAAGAAACGGATGCTCATCGCCGCCAAGGAGCGATGAGCAGTTGCCCGAGCCGCCAGTCTTACTGGTCAGAAAATTTTGAAGGCTATAGCCGGCCCTGTTTATGCCCAGTTTCTTTCGGATTTTTTTCCGATGGCACCTGATGGTGTCAAGGCAGATGTGGAGTCTATTCGCAATTTCCCGGGTATTGAGTCCGTTTCTTATCAACGAGGCCACCCTGAGTTCGGTTGGACTCAGTTTGCAGACATATTTGGCATCCGTTATAAAGCCCGAGGTGAAGTCCTCTATCTGCGAGATGATTAAATCCAGTTCGCACCAATAGGGCTCGAGGGCTTTGATCCTTTTGAGCTTTTCAACCGATGGAATGATGATGGAGTGCAAATTGAGCCCCACCCGCCTCTCCAACTCCTCGCGTTCTTTTCGTATATTTTCGGCTAAAACGGAAAGAGCCTCATTGCTGCGCAGCAGATGCCGATCGAGATTTTCCATCCGGCGTCTTTGAGCCTCCAATTCCTTGCCGCGCCTGTCCAGTTCTTTGGCCATGGCGCTTATGACTTGTTCCATGGCCCGGATCTCAAGAGCGTCGCGAACCGCGCAAGCTATGACTTCGGGTGCCACCGGTTTTTGAAAACATCGAAAGAAACCGAGCTCGCACAGCTGTTTCCCGCGATGGCCGATTCCAATGATTCTTGCCTTCGGAGACCGCGAAATCACCTTCTCGATCTGCTCCACCCCCGATTTATCCAGCCCCTGCAAATCGATTATCAACACTTCATAGCCGCTCTCCCCGAAATTGTCCGATGGAGCAGGCCTTTGATGCCGTTCGTGATCGAGCAGGTAGCGGCCCGAGGGCTCAACCATGCTCCCCCGGGGGCTGTCGTTTACCCAAAGGCGACAGCGGATCTGAGACAACGCGTCGCAGATGGCCCGCTCTTCTGTCAAAACCAGGATGTTCGGGGTTTCCATCATGTTTTCTCCACTGGTTTTCAACCGGAAACCATTGATGCTTCATAGATATTGTTATTTACTCTTATAGTAACGTCGATTTTAATATAATCAAAAAATTCAAATTATGCGCAAGATGTCGTAATGGTTTTTCTATATTCAAGTCATGGTAAGATATCGAACCCATTCATACCCCTCGAAATACCCCTTGAACACGTTTTCCATGCCTGCTATTAAACAATCATACAAATACCACAAGGCGTTCACAATTCAACCGGAAGGCGGGCGCAAAGCCTCTTGCTGGAAAGGGCGGGGTTGTTCCCCGCCCCGTCTCTCTTAAACAGGGGATGGGTGCGAATGCATAAGAAAAAAGAGCTGCAAGCGGTTCTATTCATTGTGACCCTTGTGATCCTCGGGGGGGCGCGGGGCTACCGGCGGGCATGCGTGGCCGGCGGGGTTGAAACGACAAACCCCCTTCCCTCAGCCCTTCCGGAAGCCATGATGAACCGGCCGACTTCCGCGCTGGAGCCGGGCGCGGGCCCTCCGGCCTTTCCCCGCGGGCGCTTTCATGCGGCGGCGCGATCTCTTTCCGGCAAAGGCCGCGGAGTTTCAGGCAGGTTTTTCTCGGCCGGGGATTGCAAGGATTCAGACCCCCTTCCCGCACCGGCAATTCTTATCGGCTCGGGGCTTGTGGGACTCATCGGACTCGGGGTTTGCGGAAGAAGGCGGGGTTGGTGAGCTCGGGGCGGCGCCTCTAACCCGACGGGGAGCCGGTCCGCCTACACCGCCCCTTTTCTGCATATGACAACCCAGCAGGTCTTGGCGAGGATTTTGAGGTCGGTCCCGAAGCGCCAGTTTTCGATGTAGTCGCAGTCCAACCTGACCACGTCGTCAAATTCCGTTATCTTGTTGCGGCCCGAAACCTGCCACAAGCCGGTAAGTCCCGGTTTGGCCGAAATCCGCTTGAAGTGGCGCAGATCATATTCTTCAACCTCGCCCGGCGTCGGGGGCCGGGTTCCCACAAGGCTCATTTTACCCGTAAGCACGTTTAGTAATTGGGGCAATTCATCAAGTGAGGTCCTGCGAAGGATTCGGCCCACCCGGGTGATTCGGGGATCGTTGCTGAGCTTGAAGATGGGACCGCTCAGCTCGTTTTGGGCCATGAGGTCCCGTTTTCGTTCTTCGGCGTCGGTGTGCATGGAGCGAAATTTGTAAAGCTTGAAAATCCTTCCGTTTTTGCCCACCCGATCCTGTTTGAAAAACACCGGTCCGGGCGAATCGAGCTTGACGGCCGCGGCGATGAAGGGAAAAAGGAGGGCCAATACCACAAGGCCCGCAAGGCTGCCCACCAGATCGAGCATCCGCTTGTATACGAGACCCGCGGCATCAAATCTGCCGGAATTTATCGTCAGAAAGGGTATTCCCTGGCACTGGTCGACTTTCATGTCGATCGATCCGTCACCCCAGAGGGCGGGCAGAACGCGCGCGGGGATACCCATCCGGCAACACAGTTCTATGCAGGCTTTTAAATTTATGCTCTTGTCGGGTGGGATTGCGAATACGACCTCGTCTATCCGTTCTTCCTTCAGGACCCCCGGAAGCTCCCGGAGCACTCGATCGGAATTGTTGCCATTTGCCTGCACCGCCAAATGCCTCACCACCTGATGGCCCAGGCTGAGCTGGAGTGCAAGCGCATCGAAAACATATTTCCCGCGCGCCTGGTCGCCGACAACGAGCAGTCTCAGGGCATTGAACCCCTTGCCGGAGACCAGGTTGACGTAAAGGTCCGCAAGAATCCTCTCCGCCAGGAGAAACAGCAGGCTCAAAAAGGCAAAATAGAGCAGAAATGCTCGTGAATAGAGGCGTTGGTGGAAGACGAAAAGAGAAGCGGAAAGGGTTGCGAAATCCATGGCGACGGTTGTCGAAAGTGAAGCTGCAAGTTTCCAGTAGGAAGTTGTTCGTTTGTCCGAATAGAGCCCGGCTCTTCCCGTCAGCATGTTGTTTACAAACATTATGAAAAGAATGGAGACCGACAGGGAGTAATCATTCATCGACCACCGGGGGAAGGACTGATAAGCTCTCAGATAATAGGCGCCGTAGCCGGCGCAGATAACACACACCGCGTCCGCCCCCATAAGGATGATATTGAGAATGAACACCTGCTGCTGGAACATGGACTGATCCGGTAAGGTTTTATGTCGAGGTGTATCTTTCGATCATTTCTTTGGTTTCCCGTATATGCTCGTAGCTCGAAGCGCCAAACAGTATGGACCGGATATTTCGAAACCGGCAGACATATTCGATCGCCTCGCGAGGCCCGAGGGCCCCGGCGGCGAGAACCTGCATCGCAACGGGTCTGAACTCCCTTTCCCTCAGAGCTTTCTCGCAGGCCGCCACATCCGGCATCCGAAAGCCTTTCTTGTTCATCGAAAAGCATACAATCGGGTTTCGGATGCCCGATTCTTCCAGCGTATCGAGTAGAAGAGGCGGGTTCATGGTGATAAAGCCCGCCTCCGCGCCGTATCTGTCCTGAATGTATTCGTAAAAAGCCACGAAGAAATCCTTCATCTTCATCCCCAAAAGAAGATCCGTGACCACATTCTGGAGAAACACGACCGGGGTCCTGATTCCTTCGAACATCCTCATTTCCGCATCGACCAGGAGTTTCATCATCGATACGAAATCGGATTTGGCCAGCACGGCGCCCCCTTTAACCACCGCGCCGATGAGGCTTCCGGGCATGAAGCGCTTCATGGTCTCAAAAACGCCAAGCTCGGTTAACATGTTGGCGTACTTATGCGCATAGGGCATGCACGGAAAGATCTTCAAATCCCGGTATTTGTCCGGGTTCGCTCTGAGATGCGAGCAAATGCGGCCGATTCTTTCATGGGTGGTGCACATGAACGTCTTAATGTTTAATGCATACGCCCAGTCGAGCACCTTGATGATTGCTTCCGGGTTTTTGAATCGGATGGACTGAAGGGCGGCCCTTTCTTCCGAAAGGTGATTGATGCCGAAAAACTGATTGTCGCCAAACAAGATTTTATCCATCTCACGATCCTCACTTCCAGCGCTCATTGCGGAAAAGTTGAAACCTCGGTAGATTTGCGAACCATGATGTGAAATTCCGCCTTGAGGGGGCAGCGCCGAGGCCTTGGCCGCGGTTTCCCGCCGATGACCGGTCGCCCAGCAGTCGCTCGATCACTCGATTGGTTGCCAAGGCGCTTGAAAAGCCGTTCATGTTTGCCTGCGGCCGGCCTCCTTTGACACGGTTGATAAAATAATCGAGCTGCGCCGTGTATTCCTCGCCCCGCAAATGGAACGTAACGGGTTCGACCAGATCGGTCATGTATCGAAAGTTCCAGCCTGCCTCCAGAGCGAGGTCGGGCCGGTCCCTTCGAAGATAAATTTTCAGCTCCTGGGAATTGACATCGAGCTTGCCTTCCTTGCCCCAGACCGTGACCCGGGTGGACATCTTGCGATGGGTCGGCTCGCTCCAGTTGACCGATAGCTGACCGCTCAGCCCGCAATCGTAGAGAAGAGTCGAATAGATCGCATCTTCCACACCGGTGGAAAAAATTTTCTTGAAGGTCGTGCCGGTTACCCCCGAGGGTTCGCCGAAAAAGGAACAGAGCAGATCGATAACGTGCGAGGCATAGTCATAAAGACATCCCCCGCCCTCGGTTTTGCTCGATCGCCAGGTCTTTGCCCTGGCCCTTAGAACCACCGGCCCGAAGGCTTCTCCGACAAAATGATAAACCTCTCCGAGCGCTCCGAGCTCAAGGAGTCGCTTCGCCGCGCGGAAAGAGCCGATGAATCGGTTGTGAAACCCCACCTGATTGACCACACCGCGGGCTTCGGCCCTGGTTGTCAATTCGAGGGCGTCACCGTAGTCCACACAAAGAGGCTTTTCGACAAACAGGTGGATTCCGCGCTCAATGGCGAAGAGGGCCGGTTGGGCATGAAATCTGGTGGGGGTGGCGATAAGGACGCAGTCCGGCCCGCAGGTCTGGATCATCTCCCTGTAGTCGTCAAAGCATTGAAAAGGTGAATACTTCTCGAAGGCCGCCAGATTGAATCGGGATGTATCGCACACCGCGCATAAATCCACATCCGGGTGTGCCCCCAGGATGGAGCAATGAGAGATGCCCATCTTCCCCAGACCTATGAGTGCGGCTTTAATCATTTGTTCAGCTCCTCAACTCCTTGCGAGAAGAATTTGCCAGATTCTTTCAGATGCCCTGCCGTCCCATTTCGGAGGGCATGATCGGACCTTGGGCTTAAGAGTCGAGAGCCTGTAGGCTTCGAGAATCCTGGCCCTCGTGGTCCCCCCCAGGATGTTGGTTCCCATGTCGATGGTCACGGGTCTCTCGGTATTTTCCCGAAGCGTTATGCAAGGGACCCCCAGGCCTGTTGTCTCCTCCTGCAGGCCACCGCTGTCGGTCATGACGATAGAGGCGTCCTTCCACAGATAGAGCGCTTCTTTGAAACCGAGCGGGGGAAGCTGGACTATGTTTGGCGAAACCGATATCCGGAATTGATCGAGTTGCCCTCTGGTTCGAGGGTGAACCGGGAAAAAAATGCGCCGTTTTTCGCCAATCGCGTTCAGGGCATCGAAGATCTCGATCAGCTTTTCTTTTCGGTCCACATTGGAGGGCCGGTGCAAAGTGAGGAATGCGTAATCGCGGCTTTCATTTTTCAGGCGGGAAAGGGCCGGACCCGGGTCAAAGCCGTTTTCAATAGCCTTTAGTTGATGAAAGAGATTATCGATCATCACCTGGCCAACGAAGTGAATCCGCTCTTTTGGTTTTCCCTCCCGCAAAAGGTTTGAAACTCCGCTGGGTTCGGTGACAAAAAAGTGATCGGTAATGGAGTCCGTGACCATGCGGTTGATCTCTTCGGGCATGGAGAGGTCCAGACTTCGAAGGCCGGCTTCGACGTGTGCCACTTCGATTTGCAATTTCTTGGCGACAATGGTGCAGGCCAGAGTGGAATTGACATCGCCTACAACCATCGTCAGATCCGGTTTTTCTTTCTCACAGACTTCTTCAAAGCCGATCATGATTTTTGCGGTCTGCACCGCGTGGGAGCCCGAACCGGCAGCCAGAAAATAGTGGGGTCGGGGCGTTCCCAGTTCCTCGAAAAAGGTCTGCGACATCTGATAATCATAGTGTTGGCCCGTGTGGACAAGCTTGCATTCGACGCGGGGGCGCCTTGCAGCCTCCCGGTACAGGGGGGCGATTTTCATGAAATTGGGCCGCGCGCCCGCAATTAGAAGCACCCTGATCATGGGGCGCCCGATTGGCCGGCTTGCATCCGCAAACCGTTTCGAGCGCGCGACAAGATGGTGTCCATTATGAGATCGAAGGCCTGTTTGCCCTTCCCGAGCAATTCAGAATCCGCACTCCTTCTTCGGCTTTTGTGAAGATACTCGCCGAGTTCCTCGGCCACCGGGTTTTTCATATGAATCATGGCGCCCCTGGCGATGAGATATTTGTCAACGTCCAAAAGCTCGTCCTGATAGATCGAAACGGTTGGAACTCCGAGGACGGCGGCTTCACGGGTCATGGTCCCCCCGGCCCCCAGAAACAGGTCGCAATTTTCCATGATCTCGGGAAGCTCCAGCGGCTTTTCGGCCACTTTAAGAGCTGCAAATTTGGGCTGGAGGTAATAGGCGCGCTGTAGTTCGTTTCGAGGCAAAACCGTCAGGTTGAACCGCTCCATGAGGTCGCCGAGCAGATCGTCCATGAAATTGAGGCCGCCTTTGTAGTACTGGGCGCTCGAAGGCTCGGGACGGATGAAGACGTTCGGGCGGCGGCCGCGCTTTAAAACCCGGCTCCCTTTGGACTCGACCGGTTTATATCTCCACAGGTAGACCCCCTCTTTAACGCCGGGATAGACGGCCACCTTGTCCGCTCTGGCCCACTGCCGCACGAGTTTTTCCGGGGCCAGGAACTCGGGGACAAGGATTTTGCGGGCGAAAAGAAATGCCGGCCGGTTTCCCTGCGCGTGCTCGTTATCATTCATGTAAATGCTCGGAATTCCTGTGAGGTGCGCCACAAGCGGGGCGTAAAAAGAGCTGTGGGAAACGGCCACCTCGATGCCTCGGCCCCTTAGGAAACGGCAGAGCCGGGCGGTCTGGATACAGAAGCCGGCAAGCTTTCCGCTCGTGCGGCGCCCGTAATGCCTGCCCACGACGTGGTATCGCAATCCCGTTCGATCGAGCAACGCGATGGTGTTGGCAAGGGGCCGGCAGGTAATGAGCACCGAATGGTGCTTTTGAAGTTCGGCGATCATCCCGGCAAAAAAATGCACATGGGGCGAGTTGGATAGATCGATCCAGATTTTCATCCCGGTTCCATGAGGTAGGTTGACAAGGCGTAAAACATCCAGGCCTGCGCCCAGCGCATATAGGAAATCCTGTTCGTATGGTTTTTGTGCTTTTGGTAATAAAAATACCCGGTCTCGTCCTGCATATTGGAAAGGACCCAGGCCACAGCTTTCGAAAGCAGTTTTTCACTGCGCTCGTCGTAGCCCGCAAGCTTTGACAAGGTGATTATCCCTTGAGCCGAACAGTGGATATCCAGCGGATAGAGCCTGTCGTGGTAATACCCGGGACGACCGTCAGGGCGCCAGAAAAAATCCAGGTAAGCGCGGTAGGCCCTTGAAAGCTCGGCTTCCCAGCGGTTGTCTCCGGTGCTTCGGGACCAGTCGGCAAGGGAGACCAGGTTGAACCCCGTGTGGAAATTGTCTATGAAGCCATGGTGGGAAAGCTCGCCGTATGGCCAGAGCCACTCCCGGTTCAAGGCGCCAACGGCATGGAAGATCGCCTTCCCCGATTTTTCGAAATATCGTTTGTCGCCAACAAGACCGAAAACTCTTCCCAGAAGGGCTGCGCCAAGCAGGTTGGCGTTGTGTACGATCACCTGCCGGCCCGGTATGTAGCCAAAACTAAGCGCGGCCCCTCTTTCAAATACCACCAGGTGGGACAAGATGAACTCGCAAGCCCCGCGTCCAAACTCCAGGGAGCAAGAGTCGCCGGTTGCGCAAAAATGGTCCAGGAAAGCGTTGGCCACGAACACCGTGGTCACTATGTTGGGTGTTCCGAGCGGCACATAAAAGGCCCTGGACTGCCAGGGAAAATCATATCCCCAACAATATCCCTCGTAGCCCGTACAGACCATGCGTTTCAAACGTTCGAGCAGTCGCGCGGCCTCGGAGAGCCTGCCCGCGCGAATTAGGCCGGAGGCAAACAGGGCCAGCCCCTTGGGGTTTACTCCCCGGGGGACTCCGGCAATCGGCCTGAGATTAAACGGCGAGCGCTTGAAGAGCTGGATCCAGGCCAACCGAAGCATGGGCGAGCGATTTGCCGGGGATTTTTTAAAGACCCCGGAGTTAAGACCGTCGTAGAGGTCGAAGCCGCGGTAATCGACCCGCTTGCAGTAAGCATCGAGGCGGCTTAAAGCCTCCCTCGCCCGCGCCTTCATATCTCCATCGCCCTGGCGGTTCTGATGGAATCCAAAACCTTGAACGTGGACTCTGTTGCCCGGAAGATGCTCTGAAGCGGTATTGGCGGCGGCAGCCCCCCTCTGATCGCTTCGATAAACGAGTGGACCTGGATTTTCTGCCCCTTGTCCTGGCTGAAGAGACGCCGGTGAAAAGTCTTTTGGCCCCCGTAGACCCTCAGATCGCGAAAGTCGTCGAGTACGGCCGTGAGTCCCCCGCGGTAAACCTCCACCCGTTCCTTGGCCAAAGATTTCGATCCATTTGCAAAATACTGTACGGCGCCCAGCGAGCCGTTTGCATATTTGATCGAAATCGCCACGGTATCATTGTTACAGCTTGTCTCTTCGAACGCTTCGGCATGAACCCGAACCGGATAGGAACCGCACAGGAAGTTGAAATAGTCCATGAAATGGCAGACTTCGCCAAGGATTCTTCCACCCCCCGTCTCGGGGTCCAGGAGCCAGGAACCTGGCGCCACGGCTCCCGCGTTCACCCGGTAGGTCATCGACATTTTGCCCGTTCCCATCAGCCGGGTAAGCTCGCCGGTAAGGGGGGCGAACCGGCGGTTGAAACCCACCACCAGCATGGATTGACAGGCGTCAGAACAGATCTCTCGTATCTCCTCCAACTCCCGGACGTCAAGACACAGGGGTTTTTCCACAAACACATTCTTTCCCGCCCTTAACGACTCCAAAACATACCGGCCGTGAGTGTCATGGCGGGTGGCTATAAAAACTGTGTTTATTTCCGGATTTTCAAGAATATCCTCCACCTCGCCGGTGCAATATTGGAAGCCGAACCGGTCGGCCACGCCGCGCCCGCTCGCCCCCGTGTTTGTCATAACCGTCTTTAGCACCACATCCGGCCCCGCGGGGATATGGGGAAGCAGCTGTCCACAGGCGTAGGAACCCGCGCCGATAAAGCCGATGTTGACTTTTCCGCTCCGGACCTCTTTTGTGGACACGATGACCGGTTTTCGGCAAAGCTGCCTTCCCGCGTCGTATTCTATCAGGATGCCAAGATAGGGTTCGGATCTCTCCACGATCATCCGGTAGGCCGCAGGCGCCTCCTCCAGCCCGAAGGTGTGGGTGGTAAGACATCCCACATCGATTACTCGACGGGCGATGAGGTCCTGGAAAGCCTCCATGTTTCGTTTTTCGGTCCACCGCACGTAGGCCTGCGGGTAGTCGCGCCCCTTTTGCTCGTAGACCGGATCATATCTGCCCGGCCCGTAGGAACACGACATTTTCAACGTCAGTTCCTTATTGTAGAAATGCGGCTCGCGGGAAAATCCGGTCGGAACCGAGCCCACAACCACGATGGTGGCCTTCTTGCGGCTGATGGCCCCCGCGAAGTTGATCGGATCGAGGGAAGTCGAGGAGGCGGCAATAATGACCGCATCGCAGCCGTATCCACCGGAAAAATCCATAATCCGCCACTCGGCGGCGGCCTCGTGCCGGTTAAGCGCCAGGTCGGCCGAATGCCTTGCTGCGAGCGAGACGGCGAAATCGTCGATATCGACTCCAACCACCCGCACGCCGGCGGCTCTAAGCAGAATGCAGGTGAGTTGGCCAACCAGGCCCAGCCCGATCACCGCGCAGCTTTCCCCCAACCGAAGATCGGCCTGCCTCACCCCCTGCATCGCAATGGCCCCGAGGGTATTATAGGCGCTCTGCTTGAGATCGGCCTGCCGGTCCACCTTGACGCAAAGATTGGCCCCAACGCTGACGATCTCGGCATGACAAGCGGTCTTGCCGCCGCAGGCGGCAAAATCTCCGACTTTAAACTCGCTTACCTCTCGGCCCACCTCGATCACCTCACCCACACACGAGTATCCCAGAGGTGAATGTGCCCCGAGCTTTTTCATCACGGCCCGGCAGGTTTGCCCTATCCCCCGGGTCTTCACAGACTCGATGGCCTGTTTCACCTCCTCGGGCCTGGCGGCCGCCTTCGCCGCAAATCCGGCCCGGGCCGCTTTGACCGTGGCCCCCTCGCTGCCCGCGGATATCACCGAGTAGAGATTTCGAACCGTTACCTGGCCCGGATTCGAGACCGGGAAGGGCGCCTCCAGAATCCGCATGACCCCGGAACCAAGTTTTTGAGTGATTTGTCGCATCAGTTCACCCGATCCGGCATTATTGAAGACTGGCGAGCACTTGGTAGAATCCACCGAACATCTTTTCGATGCCCGCCTCGCTTTCAATCGTCGCCCTGGCATTTTCTCCAAGAAAATTCAGCAGTTTTCTGTTTTCGAACAGATACGAGATCATTTTGGCTATTTCATCGATGTTTTTCAAAATGAAGCCGTTGTGTCCGTTTCTAAGATACATAGCTTCAGGGCCGTGCAAGGCGTCCAGGGTCAGCACCGGCAGTCCCCAGTACATCGCCTCCACAATTCCCAGCCCCAGGCTTCCGGGGACACAGAAAAGGTCGCTCATATGAAAAATTTCATTCATCTTTTCAACATCATAGACGGGACCCAAATAGTGAAAATTGTTATACTTCCCGATCACGGACTCATATCGTTCGGGCAACCCAGGCCCCACCACCACGAATCCGACTTCGGCCGATCCGGCAAAGTCGCTTTGGAATATCTCCAAAAGAAGATGAAAATTTTTCCTTTTGCTTATTCTTCCCGAAAAAAGTACGAGGCTGTCTTCACATATACCGTATTTATTCTTGATATCTTTTATCGAAGTTCCGTCAAAGCGGGTATATCCATTCAATATCAATGTATTTTGTGCTATAAATATTTTTTTCGCGTGCATTCTCCATAAATACTTACATTGTTCCTCGGAATATAATAGAATTCTATCGAAAGCCAGATGAAAAGCGTTTTGCAACCATTTCTTAAGAAAATTATTGCGCATGGATAAATCCAATCCGTGCCCGTAATATATATTGTTTATATTTGTGATTTTAGCATATAAAATACTGAAACAATAAAACAACAAGGTTGTAGTGGTTTTCGACATAATATTAATGAAAATCGATATTTTGTATTGTCGAGTAATTGCAATCAGATTTTTTGCCGTCATCGGCCTGTTTATATATTGGAATAGTGCTGGATCGCTGCCCTCCTGAATATGGGTAGCCCATACATACAAGGTATAACCCCGCTTCGCCAGTTCACGGTGAAGTGAATTGTAAATCCTGACCTTATAGAATAAAAGCGGCGGATGGAGTAACAACACGTTTTTCATCGCCAAGAACAATCCCGGAAGCGGCAAAATGGTTTAGCACCTGGTCATGGGTATATTTGGACTTGACCATATCAAGATGTTTTTTAAGCGACTCATTATCAAATCGTCGCCTGAATACTTTTGCGGGTGTGCCGAAAGCAATGGTGTAAGGAGGAATATCCTTGTTCACAAGAGAACATGCACCCACAATGGCCCCTTCGCAAATCCTGGTATTCCTTAGAACGGTTACATTCGCCCCGATCCATACGTCATCTTCAATAACCACTCCGCCGTGGCGTTTGCAATTTCTGTATCGAACCATGGGTATGCCGACCCGATCCGTGATATGGTCGCTGCATTCGATTACAATGTTTGGACCTATCAAAACGTCATTTCCAATTATAAGCTCATGGGCCGAGATGTAAAATCCGCCGGATATGTAGACATTATTGCCGACAGACATCTGTTCGGGCCGTAAAATGAATCCGTTTCGACACAGCAATACGTTTTGGCCACAGCGTGGAAATTTTTTGTAATATTTAAAATAGCGCAGCCGCCTCAGCGCATTTATAAAGACGGCTTTGAAATTGCTCCCGGCTCCTTTCATGAGCGTCTCCGGTATTCCTCATAGCGGTACGGGAAAAGCACGCTCACCTGCCCCAGGTTGCTCGAAGCCCGCCTGAGCCACGCAACGGATACGTGCAACGCGAAGGGAAGCGTGCAGCAGGAGATGGCAAGGGATATCAGGCACAGGCATGAACGATACCCGTAATGATAGAGCCTGCCCGCCAATTTTTGCGGTCTGTTTCTGGCCGCAAAGCCCTGCCCGCCCCTGAAAGCCCTGAGGAGCAACCATTTCACGGCGAGCCGCTCCTTTTCGACAAATTCGGTGACGCGAGCGTTTTGGGCCCAGTGGAACCGGGCGCCAAGACCCCGGATGCGGTCGAAAAAATCCGAGTCGTCATCTCCGGTAAGCCCCAACCCCGGGTCGAAGGGAAACTCGAAAAGATCGAGCCACTTCTTTTTGACCAATGCATTGCACGTGCGGCCCCGGACGACAGGCGCGTTATCCGGGTATTCGGGGCGTTTGAAAAACCCTCCCTTCCTTATCCAGAGCGGACACCCGGCCGGAAGAGCGGGGGCTACGGGCCCCAACACCGCATCGGCGTCGTTTTTAATCAGGCACTCGTAGAGTTCTTTCAGCCAGCTCCCGCACACCTTCTCGTCATCATCGACAAAGGCTGCGAAATCGCCCTTCGCAAGCCGAAGGCACCTGTTTCTTGCCCGGGCAATTCCCCGCACCGGTTCGATGTCGTAGCTGATTTCGACTCCCCCAGGGGACTGAAAACTCCGGACCACCTCGCGGGCCGAGCCGCCCGCATCGTTATCGACCACCACGATGCGGTAAACCAGCCCCTCCGTTTCCTGCTCCATAAGGCTTGCAAGAAGCCTCTCCAGCCCCTCGGGCCGTTTGTAGGTCGCCACGCATACCGTTATGTCCCCTCTCACGATCGCACTCCCTTCAGGGCAAACCACAGAGCAAGGGAAAGCAATACTTCCCCTGAAAGTATCGCAAAAAGGCTTCCAATATCACTGTAGAGGCTTATCAAAATAGCGCTTGCCACCACCGTGGCCGTCATAACGAAAAAGTTGCTCATGCTCAGGTAGCGAAATTTTTCGAAAACCTGCAATACGAGCGAAAAATTCGATCTCACCGCCTGGGCTATGAATATGAGGCCCCAGAGGAGGATGAAATGCGATGAGCCGAGGTAGGCCCGCCCGAAAAGCCGCGGGATGAGCTCGTCTTTGCAGATGATAAGGAGCGCGGTGTATACCGATATTCCCGAAATCAAATACTTTAGAATCTTTTTTGCCGAGAGAAAAACTTCTTCGCCTGCGCCCGCCGATCGGTCTTTGGCCCATTGAGGCATGAAGAGCCGGCCGTAGGAGATCAGCACAAGCCCGACAGGCATGAGCATAAGCCTTGCGGCATTTACTTCGGCGGTATTTTCTGCGCCCTTGAAAAACAAGAGCATATAGACGTAGCTCTGCCTTTGAATCCAGGTGACCACTACCGCCAACAGTGCCCACTTTCCGTTCTCCCAGCACCGGCCGAAGGATGCCTGCGTCCGGGTGCCGCGGGCCGTCTCGCGCCCGGTCCGCAAAAGCCCCCTCAGCCCCGCCCCGCCGATCATCATCGATGCCGCGCCCATTGCAACGAAAGTCAAAATGTCCATTTTCGCGGGGAAAGCGTGTTCAAACAGTAAAAATGCGCTAAAGGCGATCACGATGTAGACCAGGTCGGAAAAAAGAACTCTCAACGGCCTGAAATCCAAGAGCAGCAGACTGCGATAGAACTCCCTTATGAAGATGGCCGGAACGGCCGCGCTTATAACAACCGCCATGATCATCTGGTGGGAACTGAGTACCCCGATTCGAAAAAGGGCCCACGCGCCCAGCGCTCCCGCACCGCTTATCGGCAGCCACATCGCGTACTGGCCCGCGGCCAGCCGGGAGCAAAAAGCCGCCCTTTGGACGCCGCCCAGTTTGGGGGCGATAATAGACATTTGTATATTGATAACCGCGTTTTGAATGCTGTTGGCAAGCAATATCAATGAATAGCCGCATACATAAAGACCATAGTCGGTTTTGCTTACACATCGGATAATCATAATATTCATCGCAAAATTGGTAATGCTCAGCATGGATTGGTCAATGGCCGCGAGCCCGATTTTCCCGGCCGTTCCCTCCAACAATTCCGATATCGGAAGTATCTTGACTAGAAGCGGTGCGTACAGGGATGCGAGCGGAAACGATCTATTCCTCATCCGAGCGGCCCGTCGAGATCCGCGGTCTTTTCCCGGCCGTGGTCGAGCCGGTCGATGTAAAAATAGCAAAGAAGAAACAGGAGCCAGAGAGGATGGGTTACGCGCATGATGGATGCCTCGGAGATATTGTGAATGATGATGGCGCCGACCAAAACGGCCAAAGAGGCGCTTGCCCCGTACTCATGGTCCAAAAGGCGGATCGAGGAGCGTGCATGCTTGAAAAGCACCAGGGCGAAAAGGATTACTCCAAGCAATCCTCCGGACACGGCAAGGTTCAAGTATCCGTCGTGGAACTGGGCGTAGGAGATGATTTGCTTGGAGAGCACCGAGGCCATGGAATCGAAGCTCCAGCCCAAAAACGGCTTTCGGGCAAGGGCCCCTAGGCCTGTTGCCCAAAGCTCGGTTCGCCCGGAAAGATCGGACTGCCTGCCCATCAGGTTGAAAAGGTAGCCCCGGCCCATCAGCGCGGGCTGGAGGACCCAGGCCAAAAACAGTGCGAACGCAGCTCCCCACGCGGGCGCGGCAAGCTTCATCATGAGATGCTCCGGTTTTTCGAGTCTCCTGTCGATCAGCAGCATAAATGATGCGATTACGAACAGGGAACAAATCATGGAGGTCACACTGGCGCAAAAATAAAGGCAGACCGCGGAGGCGCCCAGTGTCAAAAGAGCCGCTGATTTCATGATCCGGGACTTTAAAAAACATATGCCGCTTGCAGCCGACCAAACCGAGATCAGACATATGAATCCAAGTTCGTTGGGATGATCTCCCACTCCCGCCCAGCGGCCGTTTGAGCACACTCCGCGTCCCGGAAAAAACAGCGCGAGCGCAATCGATCCCCATACCATCGGCAGCGACACGGCCAGAAGCATTGAAAGAAATCCGCAAAAATCATCATCGAAAAAATGGATTGCGCACAGAACCGCCGAGGTGAACCCCACGTGATGGACAAAGGCTACAAAAACAGTTCCCGGGTATTTCGACCACAACGCGGACGCAAGCACATAGACAACGGACAAAAGATATATCTTGTTTCTTCCAAGGACCGCGATAAACCGGTGCGGTTTTAACAGAATGAGTGCGAGGGCCAGAAGATAGGCTGCGCCAAGCGTGCATTGCCTCACCGGATCGGATAAGGATTGCACGGCGCTTAGCGTGCCGTCGGAGGGCGCTTTGAACGAAACGGTCGTAAAGACGATAACCAGAAGGAACGGAACGACATGGAAAGGATTTCGGTTCGCACCGCCCCGCGGCCCGCCCGGCCCGCTGATTTCCACCCCGTCCGTCGTCTCGCCCAAATCAGTATCCGGTCCTTATGCTGAAGATTTTGATCTGCGAACCATCAAGGCTCTGCGCGTAGACGAGAATTCGCTTTTTTCGGGGCAGGGGAAGGATTTTGGGATACCCGAACCGCCCGGAAGGCTCGGAGTAGACCGTTTGCCACTTGAAGCCCGTTTGGACATTTTTCCTGAAGACGGTAATCCCGGTGGCAAAAGCCCACTTCGTGCCCGCGTCGTCAATATAGATGGCACTCGCGCCCCGGGGGGAGTTTTCGGCCACGGCCCAGATGCCCTCCTTATCCGGGCGCACCAGAATTCGAGGAAGCCCCATGGGGTTTAAGAGCATCAGAGGTCTGCCAACCGCATCGGCGGTTACCTGTGCGGGGGCGTAGAATTTTTTCCCGGCAACCGCTCCTTGCGCCACACCGGCCTGGCCGGGGTGCATGGGCGGCAGCCATTCTGTTGCGTCGGCTCCAATATAGGTGCGGCCCGAGTCCTTCGAGCAGAGGTAGCACGGGTCGGAGCAATCCTTGCCAGCTCCGCCCTTTCTCCATAACCAGCTGATATGCATGTGATTTTCGACATCAAAAAACAGGCGGAGCAGATAGACCGACCAGCCGTCCCTGTAGGCGAAGGCGGCAATATCGGACGACTCCAAGCCCTCGGGTAAAAGGGCCTGCCCGGATGAGACGCTCACCCGCCCCCCGAGCGCCCTCCAACTCCTTTTATCCGGATCGTAGCGGGCGATGGCGCCTGCAAACCCCCTCTTTTTCCATTTCAGCCCGGGATGGGTGGCGAATCTGTAGGTCACATACAAGTTTTCATATCTGTCGTTAAAAAACGCCGGATAGGTGATTTGGGTTCCGGGGATGGCGGAAGTGCCGAAACGGGCAAAAGGGGTCAGGTTCTTCCACTCCACAAGTTCGAGTTCCTCCATGTTCAGCCGCTCCCCCCGAAATTCGAAACTTGAAATGTCTCCGGGCCGCTTCGAGACCGCATACTGCCAGGGCATGTTGTGCATGTTGTAGGCGACGTGGATATAACCGTAACGGTCGATTCCTATCGAGGGGCCGGTGTGGTAGCGGTCATGAAGCGTCCGGTTTTCAATCAGCTTTTTCGTCCAGAGCCATTTTCCGCTCTTTTGTCTTACACCCTTCCAAACGAAGGTGCGAAGGTCTATCCCGTTGTCCGGCCCCGAAGGCTCTTCAACGCTCACCGTGTATACGGCGCCATCAAACCACGCCAGGGGAGTCGAAAAGACGTTCAGGCTGCACGGGGCAACCCCGGTCGCAGGCAGTATCACTTCGATTCGGGCCGCACCGGGAATCCCGGCATCCTTTGCCGGCCGGGAGGCGAACATCTCGGGGAGAGCTCTTTTGGTGAGTCCGCCCGCAAAGATGATGAATATCAAACCTGCAAAAATCCTGGCCGCGGTACCCGATGGCGTCCGGCCCGTCTTAAAGCGAAGCATATGAGCCCAGCCTGCCTTGAGAGATCATCCCTTCATAGCGGTCGCTCTTGAGGTATTCATATTCTTTGCGAATTCCGGGGTGAGTCATCAATTCGATGTCGCTCGACATGGATGAATCGACTATATCTGGAAGAAGAGCGTCTATGGAATGAAGATCCAGCTTGAACAGTGATTCTACCGATTTATAACGATTACGGATCACCCGGTCGATCAGAGTGCGATACAGATTTTTGAATATGGTTAATCTGCCTTCTTCACAATGCAGGCTGGGTCGCAATTTTATTCCATTCGGATATAAAGGATCGATCAGCATGTTTGTACACAGATGGATGTGATGATGGCCGTCTATATGAGTCGGAGGTTTCAAATATCGATTTAAAAACTCGTCGTATTGGGATTTGAACGAATACGAAAGACTCTTTTTTATCGCCGGATTATAAAGCATTCGTGTAAATCTATTTTTGGCAAAAAAGTCGATAATCCTGTTTTGATGGGAAGATAAATCCGGATATCCGGCTGTATTTTCGAGAGCGTTCGTAAAGTTGAGGTGAAGCCCGACGTGCAGCCCATGCATGCGGGCCGTTTCCGCCGCCCTGATGCTGTCTCTCATGAATACCATCGCCGAAGTGCTTGTGATTCTGCCATTCAGATAACAATCGAGGATCCGGTCCGTACATCGCTCGTTAAAACCATAGTCGTCCGCATTGATTATTAGCATCAACTTCTGCCCTGGCGACGGTTATCTCCAATCATAGCTCCGCAGACTCGATTACGCGAAGCGAATCAATAAGACCAAACGCCATCTTCCGCCACTAATGCGACAATGTTGATTAGCTTTGAATCCTGCCCCTTGAAAAAGACCCCGCCCGCCCGCAATGCTCGTTTCAACCGGTGATTTATCAAAACTTTCATAAGCCGATCATGTTTCTTGGATCGTTATTAATATATTTTATGATTATACGTAATGAACCGATTGACAACTAATAATTATTATCAACCAGTAAAGTGCATGATCTTAATTGCAAATATTATTGATGTATATGTCAAAAGCTATTAAAAAGATGAAGCAATAATAATATAAATCATACAAAAATCAATAAAAAATCGAAAAGAAGAAACGTTTACTTGAAAATTACTCTTTCACGCGTGGGGCAGGCATCCGACGTGATTGTCGGAGATCCGGGATTGATAATGCCAGAAGCGGATACGGATTTGGCTCGTGCACTTTTGCGGTTGCGACCGCGGACTCGAAATTGACCCCCGGAGCAAGATAAAAGGGTGGCACCGATTACAGATGCGTCTTGCCTTTTGAAACCGACTTTACCCCCAGCCCCCTCCGCGGCAAATGCGTAGCGTACCGGCAATGACGGTGATGCTCGGCAAAATTGACTTGCGAATACAGTGTTTTTCATGCCGGAAAAATAGCTTTGAAATTTACTCGTGCGCGAGAAATTCCCGATCGCTCATCGCTTCACCCGATCGACCCTCCCCGCCCGCGAACACTCATCCTTGTCGCCAACATGGCGGCCACCAGCTTTTTCCCTCCATCTTTAAACGCGCTGCGTATCGGGGAGCCGTTCGGGCTTCAGTGGCAGGAGCTTGACCCGAAGAGAGCCGACCGACATCGATGCTCCGTACGACCCGCAACCATCCGCAACCAGAAAAACGAAAGGGACTCGACGAATCCGTCCAAGTCCTTGATTTCTTAAAGAGGGCGACGAGGAGTCGAACCAGCGACCTTTGGTTTGGGAGACCAAAGTAAATCATTTACCCGTGTTTGCGTTATATTCCATGAATGTGGCTATGCGCGCCATTACAGCAAATCACCATTTCCTTTGACAATCGACGGCAAGGCCATGAGATTTGAATCTAAAGACATTTCACCCTTGCTGCAATAAGGAGTGGGAGAAAGAGAGAAACAATTTTGAGATCTCGCCTTCGGGCTATTGAATACATTGGCCGCTACTGGATAAAGACCTTTCGAAAGTTGGACTGCTCGGAATTTTGCATGCTACGGAGTGGCGGAGAAAGGGAGCCCGAGCCTCGCGGGGGCGCGGCCGGAACGAACTTGACCTTGACAGTTCTTTCGCTCGTGCAACTTTCGGTTGAGGCGGCGCCAGGCGCTAAATCCTGGCCGGTTGTGGGGGACGGCTCTTGAGAAGAGATCGGGATTTGCTCTGACCTGTTGATTTTGAATGGAGGGCGACGCGGGGGTCGAACCCGCGACCTTTGGTTCCGGAGACCAACGCTCTATCCACTGAGCTAGTCGCCCATTGCTTGTGCCAACTACCACACGAGGGGCTTTTTGTCAATCATTGAAGAAATTCGGGCATCTTTGCGCACTCGGGCTGCATTTCCTCTTTTTTGGCCGGGCGGACCTCTTTGATCAATATGTCAAACTCGGCCCACGTACCGGCCCTCGGGTCGTTGAAGTCGGCAAGAAGGGTCTCCTCTCGCAGTTCCTTTACGAGAAACTGCACAAGACAGCCCTGCTTCATCTCGCGATACATCCGGCCGGGTTTTAGCCTCTCCTGCTTAAAGTCTGAGCGCGGAAGTTCGCGGACAAGCTCCGGGTCGCTCACACCGAAAATCTCCACGGGCGGGACATAGACCAACACGCGCTCTCCGGCCCTCTTATTCATGAGCGCGGTTTCAACCGAGCGATACTGAACATCGACTCCCATGACGAAGCTGCAAACCTTGGATTGCGTAACGGGCGCGGTCCCGTCTCCGGGCGTGACCTTCATCTCGTATTCGATCGTAACTTTGGAACATTCCTTTACAATATCTTCCATAAAATCCCCGCTTGGCTGTTGACTATGAGCATCCATTGTAACAGCGCATGAGCCGAAAGGGGATATTTTCTGTTTACTGCGCGGCGGATTCTGATTAAAAGACAGTTGGAGCGTGTCGCAATGGAGTTCGAAGAGCCGCAAAGAGTTACCTTTGAAAATCTTTCCCGCCTGCCCGGCCTCGTTCACGGGGTTTTTACGAGGCACGGCGGGGTGAGCGCGCCCCCTTACCAAAGCCTCAACGTGGCATGGAATAACGGCGACCTGCCCGATGCGGTGCGGGAAAATCTTAAGCGAGTCAAGATGAGCCTCGGGTTGGAGTGGCTGGTGAGCACCCCGCAGGTCCACGGGGACGTGCTCAATTTCATACGCGCGGCGCAAGGCCTTGAGGACCGGGGGGGAGTGCTCCTCGCACCCCCGGGGGATGCGCTTGCGACAAACTCCACCGGCCTTGGCCTTTTGATCAAGGTAGCCGATTGCCAGTCGATCCTGCTCGCCGACCCCCAGAGCCGCATCATCGCCAACATTCACAGCGGTTGGCGGGGAAGCGTTGCCAATATCGCGGGCAAGACCGTAAAGCATCTCGAGCGGCTGGGGCTGAATACCCGAAAAACGGTTGCCGGGATCTCGCCATCGCTTGGGCCCTGCTGCGCCGAATTTATCAACTACGAACGGGAGATTCCCGAAGAGTTCTGGCGGTTTCGGGTGGGGCCCGTCCATTTCGATTTCCGGGCGATCTCCCGGTGGCAGTTGAGGGCCGCCGGGCTTGCCGAGGAAAACATCGAGGTTGCGGCAAAATGCACGGTGTGCGAAAGAGCCGATTATTTTTCCTACCGGGGCGAAGGTGAAACGGGGCGCCTGGCATCGGTCATCGGCTGGAAATAGAGCTTTTTCCTGGAGCCTGATTTGGAAAAAATTATCGAAGAGGCCCGCATAGTAAGCCGGCAATTGGTTCGGGGGCAGATATTCCGGCTTCGGCTGCATGCGCCCAATATCTCCGGGGCGGCACGCCCCGGCCAGTTTGTAATGCTCAGGGTTTGCGAGGGCATAGATCCTTTGCTTCGCCGCCCTTTTTCCTTTAGCCGGGTAGATGCCGCCGAGGGCGATTTCGAAATTTTATACCGGGTGGTCGGCCGGGGCACTCTTCTTTTGTCCAGGCTTTTGCCAGGGGCGAGCCTGAGTTTGGTCGGACCCCTTGGAAACGGCTTCGAACTTCCGCTGACAAGTTCGTCTCCCCTGGCCTTTCTGGCCGGAGGGATCGGCCTGGCGCCTCTTTTGGAGCTTATCGCCCGGGTGATTTCCGAGCGCGGGCAAAAGGGCGCCGGGGAGTTGCGCCTTTTCTACGGCGCGCGAACCGCCGAGGAGCTTTTACCCGAAGATCTCCTTTGCCTGCCGGGGCTTCGCATCGACTTTGCCACCGACGACGGCACTTTTGGCTATAAAGGCCGTATCACGCACATGTTCGAAGAGGCTGTCGCCGAGGGGTTTGGCCCCTCTGAAATCTATTCATGCGGGCCGCTTGCCATGCAGTATAACGTTGCAAAATGGGCGCTGGCAAACAAGACCATGGCGCAGCTGTCGCTCGAATCGCTCATTGCGTGGGGGCTGGGGGCCTGTCTTGGGTGTGCGCTTCCGGCCGCAACGCCCGAAGACCCTGGCGCCGAGCGTTTCGTTCACGTGTGCGAAGACGGTCCGATCTTTTCCGCAGGATCTATTAAATGGAACAAAATACTGTCACAACAAACGGTTGTCCCGACCTTTCCGTTCAACTAGGACCTCTTCGGCTAAAAAATCCGGTGATGAGCGCCTCGGGGACCTTCGGCTACGGGGAGGAATACGCCGGTTTTTTCGATCTGCGGCGCCTCGGCGCGGTTGTGGTCAAAGGCATATCGCTTCTGCCTCGCGCGGGCAACCCCGCGCCCCGCATCGTCGAGACCCCCGGGGGCATGATGAACGCCATCGGGCTTGAAAACGTGGGAGTCGAAAGGTTCGTGCGCCTCAAGCTCCCCTTTTTGCGGGAATCGGGCGTGCCGGTGATCGCAAATATCTTCGGAAACACGGTGGAGGAATACGGCGAACTCGCCTCCCGTCTCGACGGGGAGCCGGGGATGTCGGCTCTCGAGATAAACGTCAGTTGCCCCAACGTCAAAAAAGGCGGCATGGTCTTCGGGACCGATCCGGCGATGACCGCGGCGGTGGTGCGGGCGGTAAGGGCTGCTACGACCCTGCCCCTTGTCACAAAGCTTACGCCCAATGTCACCAGCATATCCGAGGTGGCCAGGGCGGCCGAAGGGGCGGGTAGCGACATGATCTCCTGCATAAACACCCTGGCGGCCATGGCGGTCGATGTCTTTTCAAGAAGGCCGCGGCTTGCCAACCTGATCGGAGGGCTTTCGGGGCCCGCTGTAAAACCTGTCGCGCTCCGGTGCGTCTACGAGGTGAGCAGGGCGGTCAAATGCCCGGTCATAGGCATCGGGGGGATCGCGAGCCCCACCGACGCCCTGGAGTTTTTACTCGTCGGCGCGAGCGCCGTCCAGGTGGGGACCGCCAATTTCATAAATCCCGCCGTAATGGTGGAAATCCTCGAAGGAATCGAGCGCTTCGCCCGGGTGGAGGGGCTGGCCGAGCTTCAAAGCTTTATCGGAAGCCTTGATACCAGCTGCCTTTTCCCTTTTTCCGAAGACGCCTGTTCCTTTATCCAATCCGAGATCTCCTGAAGGCGATCGCGGCCCGGCCACCTTGCCGGACCGCTCCACTCCGAGCGTTTGGCTTCCGGTTTTCAGCCTGCGAATTACACCGTTTTCCCCATTGATGGGATTTCGGCCGCTGAATATCTTGCTCCCAGTTGAGGACCGGGCCCTTTCACCTTTTTTCCCCCATCCAGCCCGTTTGAAGCGACTTCGATTCCATGCGGCAATTTTTCCAAGGGGCGCGAAGGGCCCTTCCGGTCAATTTTTTCTTTTTCGAAAGGATGGCCAACCCATGAAAAACACGGTCATTTCGGCCACGGGCAGCTATTTGCCCGAAAAAGTGGTCGCAAACGAGCAGTTGACCCAGTTTCCCGAGGGCTCAAGGCCGCTCATAGCCTTAAAGACCGGGGTGCGGACAAGAAGGGTCGCGCCCGAGCATTCGTGCACGAGCGATCTGGCGATCCGTGCCGGGCTCGCATGTCTTGCAAAGGCCGATTTGCCCCCTGAAAAGGTGCAGGGAGTCGTTCTTTCCACCTCCTCGCCCGATTGCATGCAGCCGCCCACGGCCGCAAGGGCCCAGGCGGGGCTCGGGGTCTTCGGGGCCTTTGCCTTCGACATCAATTCGGTCTGCTCGGGGAGCACTTACGGCATTTGCATGGCCGATGCCCTCATACGGTCGGGAAGATTCGAAAACATCCTGTTCATCGCCGCGGAGATGTATTCCAAGATTTTAAATCCCAAGGATTTCGGCACGGCCCCCTATTTCGGCGACGGCGCGGGGGCCATATTGTTTGAAGCAGGCGAGGGCGACCGGGGCGTGCTGCACTCCTGCCTTGGAACCGACGGCCACTTGAACGCCGAGGTGGGGGTCTTTGGCGGCGGTACGCTAAACCCCTACACAAGACTTCCCAATCCGAACTCGATCTACCTCAAGATGAACGGGCGCGCGATCATGGAGTTCGCACTCAAAAGAGGTTCGGAAATCATTCGAAGGCTTTCGGACCGCAGCGGTATAGGGCTTGAGCAAATCGACTGTTTCGTCTGCCATCAGGCCAACGTCAACATTCTTCAAAAACTGGCGGCCATGCTGGGAGTTTCCTTCGAGAGGTTTTTCGTAAATCTCGACCGGTACGGAAACACGGCGAGCGCTTCAGTCATAATAGCCCTCGACGAGGCCATGGCGGCGGGGACGATTGGACCGGGAAGCCTTGTCATGACAGTCGCCTTCGGCGGAGGACTGAGCTACGGGGCCAATTTGATCCGGTTCTAGCTTCGATCCGAATCGATCCCGCCCCTGTCGAGTCCGATCAAGACGCATTATTTTTGCGGTTTCCCGCCGCCTTCATCTTCCAAGAAAGGCCGCGGGCACATAGATCACGTAATTTGCGGCAAGAATGTCGAACTGGGAGTCGGTTTCGTATTCTATCCCGGCAAGGAGTTCCTTGAGGGTGGGGGCGCCGCCGACCGCGTCCATGAAGACCGCCGGGTCGTAGTGCTCGGTTCTTAGCGGCAGCAGGAAGCTTTTGATGTGTCCCTTCCAGGAGACGTCGAGCTTTTCGCGCTCCTCGTTTATGATTTTAAAAAATCTTCTTACCAGATCGGTTCGCAAAACCGGAGACGGGGCGCCGGTGGCGCATTCCATGTAGCCCGCCAGCCGATAGAGGCGGCGCATGCGCTTTTCATCCTCGCGAAGCTTGAAAAGCCACAGGCAGGTGTAATGATAGCCTCCGTCCAGCCTTTGGTGATCGGGTACAAGGGTCATCAGAGGCTTGTCGGGCGTGGATTTCCTGCGCTGGGTTTCAAGTTTTTCCGATTCTTCCCGCGTGCAAAGGATCGCACTTCCGGACAGCCACTCCCCCTTGCGAAATTCCAGGGGTGAGACCGCAATCAGGTTGTGTCCCGTTTTGAACCTGGAGGTGAGATCGATTATATCGGCCATTCAGTTTATAAAGACACTCCTGTAGAAGTCGACCTGATCGATCACCGCGCCGGCCCCCCGGGCTATCGCGGTAAGGGGATCGTCGGCGATGTTGACCTTGAGCCGGGTTTTTTGGGACAAAAGTTTGTCGAGCCCCTTGATCAACGCTCCGCCGCCCGCAAGCCAAAATCCCGTGTCGTGAATGTCGGCCGCAAGATCGGGCGGGGTTTTCTCCAGTGCCCGCCTCACCGATTCGACTATCGTATCGACGGGCTCCTTTATGGCCAGGCGGATTTCCTCGTCTGTGACCGTAAAGGTCCTGGGGATGCCGGATAAAATCTCCTTGCCCGTAATTTCGATCGATTCGGGCTGATCAAGAGGGACCGCCGAGCCGATTTTCATCTTGATCGATTCGGCCAGGACCTCGCTTATGATCATTTGACGCTCCCGCTGGATGTAGCGCAAAACGGCCTCGTTTGCCTCATCTCCGGCCACCCTCACAGACTCGCTGTAAGCCACGGCGAACATCGAGATTACGGCCACCTCGGTCGTGCCCCCTCCGATATCGACCACCATGTTGCCTCGGGGCTCCCCTATTGGAAGACCGGCTCCGATGGCCGCCGCCATGGGCTCCTCGATGAGGTGTATGTGCTTTGCGCCCGCCTGCTCGGCGGCCTCGATCACAGCCCTTTTTTCAACCGAGGTGATTCCGGTGGGAACCGCCACCACAAGCCGGGGCCGAAAGATCTGGCGTCTTTTCAACACCTTGGACAAAAAATGCTTTATCATCACCGCCGTTACTTCGAAATCGGCGATCACACCGTCTTTTAGCGGCCGAATGGTGACAATCCGGTGGCCGTGTCTTCCGATCATGTGTCTGGCTTCCTGGCCGACCGCTATGACCTGGTTGGTGTCCTGGTTTATGGCCACCACAGAGGGTTCATTTAGAACAATTCCCCTGCCGCGCATGTAGATGAGCGTGTTGGCGGTCCCGAGATCCATGGCCAGATCTTGCGACAAATATGACAGAAGCCATTCGAACATACATGAGCCTTCCATTTTATCTTGGAGCAACCGTTTGATCCGGAAGACCCTCTTGCCGGGGGTCCCCCTTCCTGGCGATCCATTCGGTTACAAGAGTCTATAGACAATGAATCGGCGGGTCAACTGTTTATGAGGCGGCTTTTTCGCCCCTGACGCCAAAGGCCGCAAAGAGTCGCCTGCTCACAAGGGGCCAGAGCTCCTCCAGTTTTGCCGCATCCTGCGGAAAGCCCGCCGTGGAGATATAGGGGTGAAGTTTTACGCCCTTGAGACCCTTCAGGGCAATCTTGCCAAAATCTGAGAGCGCGGCGAGCTGGCTTTGGGCCTCGTGGATCGCGGTTTCGGCGAAAAGGAGGCCGAATCGGTTCTGGGTAAGTTGCCCGACCAGGACTCCGGTGGGCAGGGCCTCGCAAACCGAGGCCGCCAGATCGCGCTGAAGCTGCCGGATTCTTTGGGGCTGGAGCTTGGTTGTGAGCACCTGCCAGGGTTCGAACTGAATGAGCCCCAGGGTGAAGGGGGCGTTCGACTGCATGGAGGCGTGGAACAGCCCCTCGACCCTGACTTCGAAAGCGGAGGGGCGGAAAAGCCCCGTACAAATGTCAAAAGATTGCAGCGCCTCGTTTTCCTCCTTGCAGTAAACCTGTTCGAGCAAAAGAATGAGGAAGTGGAAGGCGTGGGCCACGGCGTGTTCGGAATCGTTGTTCCAGTCGGCCGGTTGGCGGGAGAGAAAAACCAGGGCCAGTTCATGGCCCAGAGACGTTTGGCCGCGCATGCCCCAGACCGTTCCCTGGTGAGGCAGATTTTCGCCCGCGGAAAACAGGTAGTGATCGGCTGTGGCCGGGTTCATGCGCATAATGAGAAGGTTTTTCGAATTCTGCAGCACCCGGCCTATAAGCCCCTTTGCCGCGGGAAAACTCTGGGCGGCAAGACCTCGTGGCGTATTGGCCGTTGCGCCGATGACATGATAATTTTTCCCCCCCGGCTCCTTTAGCACCAAAAAGCCGTAATCCATGCCCAGAAGGCCGGCCCACTCGGTGGCAAAAACCGCGCAGAAGTTGTCGAGATCGCACCCCTTGAAGGCCATTGAATCGAGCCGGTGCAGAACATCAAAAACCCGGCCCCAGTTTTGGTTGCAATCATCGGCCCGCCGGTTTTTCAACAGTCCGCCCAGCAGATCGGCGAACTCCCGGATCCATTTTTGCTGCTTGTCGTTAAAGCCCCAGCCGTATTTGGTGTCAACGTAGAGTATGCCCGCGCCTCCGGCCACGGGGGCCGCGTAGAGCCCCTTTATGTGCGATTCCCCCTCCCGGTAGAAGGGCAGGGTGAGAGGTATCGAGGAAGTCGCTTCGTGGAGCTTGTCGAGGTGAATCGTTTGACCCACTTTTTGCACCTGGGCAAGGATTCCGCTTCCTTCCAGGGGCAGTGAGACCTCCCGGGGAATGAATTTGCTGAGGCTCTGAATGGCTGCGATATGGAGCCTGCGGCTTTTTTCGTCGAAGACGAAAAAAGCCGTCGTGTAGGCTTCCAGTACGTTTGACAGCAGGTTTACCAGCTGCTGATAGGGATTTGCATCCATAAGATCACTCGATTTTAAAAACCACTCCTGATAGGCATCCGGCGGACCTTCCGGTATGATATACTTGTGAGACGCTGTGTCTTGTTACTACCGGATCGGGAGTTTTCTGTCAATAGTGTTGGGCCTGCGGAGGAACTGGTGGGTAAGATAGCGATTCTACCGGATATTGTCTGCAATCAAATTGCCGCTGGCGAAGTCGTCGAGCGCCCCGCCGCAGTGGTCAAGGAGCTGGTCGAAAACAGCATCGACGCCGGGAGCACCAGGATAGCGGTAAGTCTTCTGGACGGCGGGCGCCGGGAAATCTGTGTCGTGGATAACGGCTGCGGGATGAGTTCGGAGGATGCCCTTTTATCGCTTGAGCGTCACGCCACCAGTAAAATCAGGTCGGCCGGGGATCTGGGCGCCATATCCTCGCTCGGGTTTCGCGGGGAGGCGCTTCCCTCCATTGCCGCGGTAAGCCGATTCGAGCTGAACACCTGCGAGCCCGCGGCGCTTGGCGGCACCTTCATTCGAGTCGAGGCCGGGGTCATAAAGGATGTGCGGGAAAAGGGCCTTCCGCCCGGCACCCGGATCCTTGTGCGCGATCTTTTCCACTGCCTTCCGGCCAGGCGCAAATTCCTTCGAAAACCGGAGACCGAACTGGCCTACATAACCGATAATTTCCTGCGTGTTTCACTTTCCAACCCGCACATCCACATGCAGTTGAAAAGCCAGGAAAAAACGGTCTGCGACCATCCCAGATGCGAAGGACTTCTCCCCCGGGCCGCGCAGGTTCTGGGCCCCCGGATCGCCGGGGATTTTTCCCCGTTCGATTTCGAGGCCGCGGGGGTCGGTGTCTCCGGTTTTATCGCCCCCCCCGATATTCAAAGAACGAACAGCCAGGGGCTGTTTCTGTTCGTAAATGGCAGAAGCGTCTATGACCGGCTGCTTCAAAGGGCGGTTCTAACAGCCTATGAAGCCTTCATCGCCCGAGGGAAATTCCCGGTCGCGGTTGTTTTTGTGAGCCTTTCCGCCGAGCGGGTGGACGTAAACGTTCATCCGGCCAAAAGGGAGGTGCGGTTCCGAGACCCGGGCGAGGTCGGCTCGACGGTTCGAAACGCGCTCCTGGAGGCCCTGTCCAAAATCCGGCCAAAATTCGGGGGGCAAAACTTCCGGCAGCCCGAGGTGTTTGCGCGGGAAAGGAACGCGGGGTTTTCTTCCGCGCCCTCGGGCATCGCCTCGGCTCTTCCGCGCCGTACGATGGGATTTTTCGAACCCGCTCCCCCGGTGCGCCCGCAGGCTCCCGCGCAGCCGTTGGAGAAGGTCTTCCCCGAACCCGGGATGCCCGCCCGGGAGAAAAAATCCTCCTTTTCCGGGCTGAACCTCATCGGCCGACTTGGAAACTCTTTCCTCCTGCTCCAATCTTCCGAGGGGCTGGTGATCGTGGATCAGCACGCGGCCCACGAAAGGATCATGTTCAACAGCTTGAGCGCCAGGAAAACAAAGGCCGGGCAGCTTCTCACCCGGCCCGCCGTGGTCGATCTCATGCCCGGGGAAGCCGTGCTTCTTGAAAGGCTTCTGCCCTCCCTTTCGGCCCTTGGCTTCGAAATCGAGCCTTTCGGGGGGGGGAGTTTTGCCATCCACTCGGCTCCGGCCTGCCTCTCGGCCGTTAGTCCCGAAGAAATCCTTCGGGATTATCTGCGCCACGCCGAAGAGGAATGCCCGGCAACCGAGGGGGAAATCATGCTGGGGCTTGCCAAAACGGCCTCCTGTCACGCATCGGTGCGAGCCGGACAAAAACTTGAACTCGAAGAAATCAGGAGCCTGCTCGAAGGGCTCGATTCCATAGAAACCCCTTTTACCTGCCCTCACGGCCGGCCGATTTCCCACACATTGACCTATGAACAGATTTTTCGACTCTTTAAAAGAACCTGAGCGAGGAGCGGCCCTTCCCGCAGTGCTCCTGGCGGGGCCGACCGCCTCGGGTAAGACTTCGCTTTCCATCCAACTCGCGCGGGCCTTGAGAGGCCGGTTTGCGGCCGAAATTGTAAACGCCGACTCCATGCAGCTCTATCGGCGCATGGACGTGGGGACCGCAAAGCCGACCCCGGAAGAGCGCGCCCTCGTTGCCCATCATCTGCTGGACATCGTCGAACCCGATGAGCCTTTCGACGCGGCCAAATATCTCGCTATAGCCCGTCCGAAGCTCGAAGAGCTTGGAGCCCGAACCGTTCTTCCCCTGGTCGTGGGGGGGACCGGCCTCTACATGAGGGCCCTTACCCGCGGCCTTTGTCCGGGGCCGCCCTCCGATCCGGAGGTAAAGGCGCGGTTGCTCGCCCTGGAAAACTCCCGCGGTTTGGACCATCTCTACGAACAGCTTTTGCTGGTCGATCGGCAATCGGCCGCAAAGATCCACCGAAACGACCGGCAGCGCATCATCCGGGCACTCGAAGTTTTTCATGTCGGAGGAGTCGCCCTGTCGGTGTTGCAAAGTGGCCACGGCTTCAAAGAAGAGCTTTTCCCGACTGTGAAAATATTTGTGAGCCGTGAGCGGGAGGCGCTTTATGAAAGAATCGATCGAAGGGTCGAGCAGATGATCGAGCAGGGGCTTGCCGCCGAGGTGGAAGCTCTTCTCTCGGCCGGGTTTGGCCCGGAGCTTAAATCCATGCGGTCGATCGGATACCGGCAGATGGCCGCGCACCTTGCGGGAAAGATTTCGCTCGACGAGGCCGTCTTCGAAATGAAGCGCGAGACCCGGCGCTACGCCAAACGGCAGATCACCTGGTTTGTTGGTGACGGTCAATACCGGTGCTTTGATGCCCGGGACCTGGAGGGGATGGCGCGATTCATCCGGGCAAGCCTCGAAGGGGCCCGCGATGAGTAGCCGGGAGCGAGTAGCAGGTGGCGGGGAGCTGGTGTCAGTCCGGAAACCCGTTCAATTCGAAGACCGGGTATGGTCTCTCTTCCCTTTGGAAAAGGGGGGCGGGGAGGGGATTTGGAAAGGTATGTACCCTATTTGTTTGTAAAAATCCCCTTGCTCCCGCCTCGGTTTAGAAGGGCTCGTGTTCCAAGCCCTTCAGAATTCTCCGGTTTCCGGACGGACACCAATTGATCCTCGGGTTGACTTCAAGGCGCCTTGGCGCTTGACCGTCCTCAACCGTTATAATATCCGCCATAGCCGCCGTATCCGCCGTATCCGCCATGGTGCCCGTATCCGCCGTATCCGCCGCCGCATGCCAATCTTTTAACCGAATTCGTCGTTTTCACCTCCGAGGCCTGTGAGACCGATAGCCCGATGGCGCCGACCAAAGCCAGCATCGTAAATAACCAAGTGATTTTTCTTTTCATCTTTTTTTCCCTTTCGAAACAAGTCAGGATTGGCCGCCCTTGCTGTTCGAAACCATTTGCAAGCCGGACGCTCACAATAACAGCAATATTCATGCCCCAAAGACATCCCCGCGCCCCTGCCGGACATCCACCCGATATCTCAGGGCTTATCCGGATCGGCCGTCAGTTTCGGCCTCGGCGTGAAGCAGCCGAATTGAAAATGATTTTCACCCGATATCGAAAGAAAATTTCACCATGGCGGCGGCCGCCAACCGGTGGCCAAAGGCCTGCTTTTTGCATCCTTGTTCGCGCCGCGCCGCCCATCGGGCGCCGACAGGAAGGAAGAGATGAAAAAAAGAGGGCTCTTCAAATTGAAGTACAAAGCCGCAATCCTTGTCCTTCTGGTGAGCCTGCCGTGTGTGGCCGCCATCGGAACTTTTGCCTGCATGGCGGCAAAGCGCCACGTCGAAATGATGACGCGGGTCGATTACACGGGCTCCCTGCGTCGGGCCGGACAGGTTGTGCTAGACGAGGTGGCGCATGTCGATCGGGATGCTCTTTTTCTTGGCCGCACGGTTTTTGCCCGTCGCGTGGCGAAGGCCGTCGGCGCGGCCGATCCCGTTCAATTGTCCGAGAGCCTGCGGTCGATGGGGGTGTTGTTTGGCGAAATGATGGCGGTTTCACCCCGGTACGTGCGCATATGCCTTCTTGGTCCCTCCGGGGGCGAACTGCTCCGGATCCAACGCGGGCAAAACGGGATCGGCACGCTTCGCCTGGCCAACCTTGCGGGTAAAGCCACTCCGGGGGGCACGGGCGACCGCACCGATCCCGAAGGCCGCCTCAATGTGGCGGTTATCTCAAAACCCCGCTCGGCCTCGCCGGCTTCATCAGGGCCGCTGTTAAGA
Organism: Deltaproteobacteria bacterium; assembly: GCA_021777755.1. GTDB lineage: Bacteria > Desulfobacterota > Syntrophobacteria > Syntrophobacterales > Syntrophobacteraceae > SbD1. The sequence continues at coordinate 23,253 of JAJYDE010000023.1, read as the reverse complement.
TTCGTCGCCCCGGTCTTGTCAAATGACGCCCGATCCGGGCTAAGGATCGCCATTGACGTTTCGTCCCGGGATTTTTTCAACCTCAAAAAGATGTTCACGATATTTCAATTAAAAGATCCGGGCGAGCTATTCGTCGTGGATGCGAAAGGCTCCTACCTGCACCGCTGCGGCAAATCGTCCGCCGCGGCTGCCGGAAATCTCCGCGGCGCCTACCCCCGCGCCCTCGTCTCCGCCATACTCTCGGGCGGGCAGGGAGAGGTATCGTTTCGGGACAGGAAACTTTTCTACTCCACTCTTCCCATAGCCGATCATTTCCACCTCATTATCGGTCTGGATAGTCCCGGTGGTCCCGTCGAGGCCCCGCTGCGCCGATTCGACCATTTCCTGTTTTATCTGATCGCGGCAACGCTGCTCGTTACCTGGATTCTTTCCGGAATATTTGTGAAACCGATCCTCGAGGCCTTGGAGACCCTCCATGAGGCCACCCGCGGGATCTCGGCCGGAGACTTCCTGGTGAGGGTCGCCATCCCTGGCAACGACGAGTTCAGGGACCTGGGAGAAGGCTTCAATACCATGGCCCGGGCCATTTGGAAAAAGACCGAGGAGATCGAGGATGCCTCCCGGGAGATGGTGTATCGGCTCTTGAAGGCCGCCGAGAGCCGCGACGAAGACACCGGTATGCATCTTCAACGCATGAGCCGCTATGCGGCCGCTGTCGCCCGCAAACTGGGCCTGTCCCGGGAACAAACCGAGGCCGTTTTGCGTGCATCGCCAATGCACGATGTGGGCAAAATAGGAGTCCCTGACCGCATTCTGCTAAAACCCGGCAAACTCGACCCGCAAGAGTGGGAGATAATGAAGCGGCACACGACGTGGGGCGCTCGAATGCTCGAAGGCTCCCGGACGGAATGTCTAAAACTTGCCGAAGTCATCGCTCTTACCCACCATGAGCGCTGGGACGGCTCGGGGTATCCCCGCGGATTGCGTGGAAATCAGATCCCGATCGAGGGCCGGATCGTGGCTATTGCCGATGTGTTCGATGCTCTTACCACGAGCCGGCCTTACAAGGAAGCCTTCCCGCTCGACAAGGCCCTCGCCATCATTCGGGACGGAAGGGGAACACACTTCGATCCCGAGGTGGTCGATGCTTTCTTCGAAATTCGAGACGAGATCATCTCGATTATGGAAGAATGCAAAGATGTGATATAAGATTGTCGGAACTTTCAATTACTTTTCTTTTTGGAGGAAACATGGGAAGAAGATTGGTCGGTTATGCCTTGGTGATGGTTTTGGGCGCGGCTTTAGCCGGTTCGGCAAATGCGCAGATATTGCACAAGATGTTCATGAGCGGGCAGATACTGGACGCAAGGGGCGGCATGGCCTATCTGTGCATGGGCAGCGCGACCGGGGCTAAAGTCGGCCAGGAACTGCCGGTGTTCAGGTATGCCCGAACCGGGGTCGGAAGAGCCGGAGCGCCAATTTTTTCACGCAAACGGGTCGGTTCGATAAAGATCACCCAAATAGTGGACGGGCACATGGCCAGAGCCAAGGTGATCAGCGGCCGCATAAAAGAACACGACATGGCCGAATTGGAGCAATGATCCGAAGGTGAGGTGTGGGCGCCATCAGGGGCGACCAAAGCTCACGGGCGGGAAAGTGGATTGGCGGGCTGGTGAGCTTCGACAAATAAGGGCCGGGCGCAAAGGCCCGGCCCCCCAAACATTGGGACATTTTCGAATCGGTGCGGGCTCCGGGTGAAGCAAGGCTGAAGCTCATCAGCTTGTTTGCCCTATTCCACATGCCCATCCCGCCTTCAAAACCGCCGTTCCCGCCGCTGTTCATGTGGCCGTAGCCGCCGGTTCCGCCATCGGGGGCGTAATGAGCGTAACGGCCGACCTGGTGCGAGCTGCTGGAACCTTGGTTGGAGCCTTTGTGCGTCTGGTGGCCCGAGTGGGATGATCCCGGCGTCCCGCTGTTGTGGGCCGAAGCGCGGCTGGTGCCAAAGCGTCCGACCATGCCTCTGGCACGGGCGGCGCCGGCGAGGGCGAGCACAAAGGTGAGAGCGATCATTGCGACAAAGGGTTTTCCCGCTCGGTAACTCATCTGACTGACTCCTTACGAAAGCGATCATTTACAAGGCAAAGCTGTGAACCGGGGGCCGATGGCGTGTAGGAATGCGACAAAGCCCCGGAAAGAGGCGGCTCGACCAGGACAGGCTGGGAGCAAAGGGGGCCTGTTCTTCTTTTCCAATGGTGAAAGCTCTTTATGTTGACACCATTTTGCAGCCAGTAATCAGCCCGGGAAAGTCCGCTTGATTCCCCTCTCTCGCTGTGTTTTTCCCAAAACCGCCGCCTTTCGGCTCTAGCAACTCTAATCGCACGACCCCCCGTTAAGTTTTTGCATAAGATCATGCCGGCCAGCGGATTGACTTGCAAAATGGGATTTGGCGGCCGCTTACTCAGGGCCGGGCTGGCCTTGTCCAGGGCCAGCCCGGGAAGGCGGCAGGCCCGAAGCAGGCTTGATGTCGCACGTAGACTGCTGGCCGCCGAATGGGGGCAAAGAGTCCCGACCTTTGAAAAGGCCGAGGCGGTTCTTTCCCCGATCCCGGAGATCCCGCCCTTTGAAAAGCTTGCCAGATTGATTTCAAATAATCCCGATGTGGCCCGGTGGCCAAAAGTTGCTGAAAAGCGAAGGGCCGCCTTGGAGCTGGAAAAAGCAAGGGCCGTTCCGGAGCTTACTCTCGGGGCGGGAGCCGAACAATTCGGCAACGATACCGGGCCGGTTGTAAGTTTATCGATGGCTCTTCCTGTTTTCGAACGTAACCAGGGCAATATCCTCGCCGCCCGCTACAAGCTCGACAGGGAGAAGGAAGAGGCCGGGGAGGCTGTTCTAAAGGCGAATACAGCTCTAAGCGGTGTCTACCATGCGCTCGTCGACTCCTGTGCGGAGGCGGAGGTGTTGAAAAATGAGGCCCTGCCCGACGCCCGAAGACTTCTGAATATTTACCGCAAGGCTTACCAGGGGCGGGGGGCGGCCTCTCCGATCTGGCGGGAGCAGACGGGGCCGTTTTCAAGCCAGGGCGCACTACATCGAAAAGGTGGCCGGCTGCAACAAATTGAGAGCTGACCTGGAACGGCTCATAGGGCGGAACCCGGATTCGTTCGAAAAAACCCGGAAGTAACTTCTATTATCTACTCCCTTTGGTAAGTCGAATCGGCCTCCAGATGGTCTTTCAAGCCGTAGTCGTTGATTTTCTTTCGTAAGGTGGGTCTTGTAACACCCAAAATCTTGCAGGTTTCACCATAATTTCCGCCGGTGTGCCTCAGAACTTTCAATATGTGCTCTTTTTCCATGTCGCACAGGCTCTTGAGCTGGCCCCCCGCGGGTTCGCAAGCCTTGGCCGATACAGTCGGTCCGGATTCGAGCCGGCATTGGTCGATTTCGAGCACTTCGCCTTTGGAAAGAATCATCGCCCTTCGGAGCATATTTTCCAGCTCCCGGACATTGCCCGGCCATTCGTAGGCTTCCAGTGCCCGTATGTATTCCAGGGGAATGCGGGTCACGTTTCTGTCGAGTTCCCGGTTCATTCGGGAGATGAAATTTTCGGCGAGCGGCATGATATCCTCCCTGCGTTCTCTTAGCGGCCGGATGTGGATCTCGAAGACTTTGAGGCGAAAATAGAGGTCTTCTCGAAAGCCGCCGTCCCGGCACATGGAATGAAGATCCCGATTGGTGGCCACAAGGAGGCGGGCCTTGAAGTCGATGTCCTTTAGGCCTCCAACCCGCTGGAACTGTTTTTCCTGGAGGACTCGAAGGAATTTGGCCTGTATTTCGAGGGGAAGCTCTCCCACCTCGTCCAGGAATACCGTTCCGTTGGCGGCTGTTTCCATCTTCCCCGGCTTTCGTTGTACCGCCCCGGTGAAGGCGCCGCGCTCATGACCGAACAGTTCGCTTTCTAAAAGATTGCTCACTATCGCCGCGCAGTTCAGCGCAACGAAGGGTTCGCCCGGCGCCCACTGCTGGTGAATGGTTCTCGCCACCAACTCCTTTCCAGTGCCTGTTTCGCCCTGGATCAGTACCGTTACCGGGGAACTCGAAACCCTGGCTATGTCTTTTAGGACTTCCAGTGTGGCCTGGCTTTTTCCGATTATCTGGTTCGGCTTGAAACTCTCGGAAATCACATGGCTAAAACTCTCGATCTTTTCCCGCTCCTTGCGTCGGGTGAGGATTTTTTCGAGCAACACATCGAGGCTGTCCAGATCGAGCGGCTTGTAGAGATAATCCACAGCTCCCTGCTGTATGGCGCAAAGGGTTGCTTCCATGTCCTGAAAGGCGGTTATCATGACCACATCGCCCGAAAGCTCTTCCTCCTTGGCCGTGGCAAGGGCACGGGTTCCGTCCATGCCCGGCAGTTGCACGTCGAGCAGGACGATGTCGGGATCGTGTTTGCGCCAAAGCTCGAGCCCCTCGCGGGCCTCGAAGGCGGCAAAAACGCTGTAGCCTTTCCCTCGAAAATAGAGTTCGAGGGTGCGCACAAGTGAGACTTCATCGTCGATCAGCAGTATCTTTTTCATAAGCTCCTTCACTCGGAGTGGAAATGCAGGCTTACAACCGCGCCGGTTCCCTCCCGGCTGGAAACACGAACCCGAAACCCGTGGGCCTCCATTATCTTTTTCACAATGGAGAGCCCAAGGCCCGTTCCCTCCTTTTTGGTCGTGAAAAAGGGCAGGAAAATGCGCTTGAGATCCTGTTCGGAAATCCCCGGACCATTATCTATAACTTCGACCAGGGAGCTGTTGTGGCTGTTTTCACCCCCCGCCCTTATCCTCACCTCGACCCGGCCGGATTCTCCGGCGGCCTCGACCGCGTTTTTGATCACGTTTGTGAGCACCTGCCGGATCTGTTCCGGATCTCCGGCCACCTCGGCAATGGCCCCTTCAGTTTTGACTTCGATCGTCCGCGCTTTTACAAGGGGTTGCAATTGCACAAGGCTCTCGGATACGATTGTTTCCAGTTCAAACCGGACCTTTTGAACCGAGATCGGCTTACTGTAATCGAGCAGGCTGGAGAGCATCTTTTCGAGCTGAGCTATCTGGGCAAGGCCGATGCAATAATGCTCGTGCAAAGGGGCCGAGCGCCCAAGGGACCGGCCGATTATCTGAAAATTGAGCTTTACCGACGAAAGCGGGTTTCGCATTTCGTGGACCACTCCGGCGACCAGTTCCCCGATGGCCGCCATCTTCTCGGACTGAACCAGTTGCTCCTGGGTCCGCATCAACTCGTCATAGGCCTCTTTAAGAGATATCTCCTTTTGCTTGAGCGAACCTATCAGTGACGAGAGGTCTTCGGCCATCGAATTGAAACTCTCCGAAAGCGTTCCTATCTCGTCGCGGCGCGAATAGTCGATCCTGCGGTCGATGGAGCCCCCGGCCATCTCACGGGAAGCCTCGGCCATCTCGATTATGGGCTTGGAGATTTGTCCGCTTAGCAGAAAAGCGGCCGGAAAGCAGATCAAAACCACCAGGGCCGCCGTGGTCAAAACCGCTGTCCGGATGGCCAGCACGGGGGCCAGGATTTCGCTTTTGCCCATCTCGACCAGAAGACCGGCGTGAAAGAGCGGCAGCCATCTGTAACAACCCACCGCTTCGTGGCCCGTGTAGTTGCGATAGATCGACACGCCGTTTATTCGGGCGATGACCGAGGTTATGCCGCGGGTTTTGAACCTGCGGTTGGCGGTTTCCGCAAGAGTTAAAAATCTCGACTTCGTGACAATCTTCCCCTCCTTGTCCACCAGGTACGCCTCACCGCTTTTGCCCAGGCCGGTCCTGTCCGAAAGTATCGGATCAAGCGTTCCCAAAGCGTCCAGGACCGAGAAAACCGCCCCTTTTATCTTGCCGTCCCGGCTATAGACGGGAACGGTGAGATGGATGTACCACTCGCGGTCGGAGTGCTGCATGAGGTGGCTTAGAACCGGGCCTTTGGCGGCTTCCATGTTCTTGAGGTCTTCAAGATACATCCCCGTTACTATCATCTCGCTTTTGGGATCGGTGGAAGCGATCACCTGGCCCGATAAAGTGATGAGATGGATGTCGGCGTAGGCCAGGGGCTTGGCGCGTTTGAGAGCGAACAGGTCGTGTACCGCGGCCGCCTGCGTCTCCTTTGACGCCTTCTCTCCGGGGGCGCCGCCCCCGGAGAGAAGGTCCCCTATTGCCGCCATCCTGGAGAGGACCCGCACGTCTCCCAGCCTTTCTTCATACCATGAGTGAAGCGTGTTCGCCCGGTCCTGGGCAATTGTGCGAATGTGTGTGTAGGCCGAGTCGATAAGCGTCTTTTGAGCGCTACGGTACAACCCCAGCCCCATGATCACAATCGGGATCACCGCTACAATGAAGAAGGCGGCAAAAAACCTGTGCGAAATTTTTTCTTTGAACCGGTACATTTATCGCTCGCTCGCCGTCAGTGGTGAGATGAAAAAATCAACTCTTGATTATAAGACCTTAACGCATCGAGGACATCTTTCAAAACCTTGCAATAGTTCAACCCTGTGTTTTTCCGAGGCGAAAAACGGCCCTTTATCCATCTGGATAAAAGACCTCGCCTCGGATTGGCAAGGGGTTTGGTGATTGAAAAAAACTTTCAATCAGCGTTGAAAAAACCTTTCACGTCTGCTTGCGCCCCGAGTGTGGCCTCAGGGCGCCTTTGCCGGGGTTACCCCCTCGGCCTTCATTTTGCTCAAGTATTTTTGCGGGTCCTTCTTGAATTTGGCGACACAGCCGGGGCAGCAAAAATAGATGCGCTGCCCTTGATAGTCCACATGGATAGCCTTGTTGATCTTGTTTCCCAGGACCGGGCACAGGGTCTGCGGGGCCGCGTAGGCAACCCGCGGTATGCTCCAGCCGAAACTCAGAACCCCTAGAGCGATCAGTAAAAACGTGTTGCGCCTGATTGTTCCCATTTTTTCTCCTTGACTCGGTAAAATGAAATGTCCAAAGTTGTTTTTTCCATGTTTATTGTGCGCGCAGGCCTTGATTATGCAAATAGAAAACCATAAGAGGTGAAACTTATGAAATATTTTGACATAAGGTGTGGATTCATCTCTTTTGGAGAGACTCTCCGGTCTTCACGAGGCGGGATCGAGAAATCAGAACGTTTCAAATAACGAAATCCATGACAGCATTAATGGAACAAGGAGCATTCATGAAGAGAATTTGCACGAGGCTGGTCCTCACGGCCCTGGTGATTGTTTTTGCGGGCTGCGCGTCGGTACCCCCGAGGGAAGCCGCGCTCATCGACAATCGGGCCCTTATGGAAAAAGAGGTCATGCCTTCGAAGGCACTGCCGTCAACGGCGCCGAAGATTTCCTCCAAGTCGAGCCTGAATGACTATCTCATCCATGCCGCCCTCAACAACCCCGGCCTTAAAGCCGCCTTTTTCCAATGGGTGGCCGCGCTTGAAAAAATCCCCCAGGTCACCGCCTTGCCCGACCCTCAACTCGGCTATTTTTACTACGTTCAACAGGGCGTCATGGCGCCTCAGGGTCAGGGGATCGCTGTGACCCAGACCTTTCCCTGGTTCGGAAAGCTCCAACTCAAGGGCAACGCCGCCGCCGATGCCGCCCGAGCCGAAAAGGCCCGCTATGATGCCGCACAGCTCAAGCTGTTTTTCCAGGTAAAAGATGCATACTATGAATACTATTATCTTGCGCAGGCTATTGTCGTGACAAGGGAAAACCTCGGCTATGTGAAGTATTTGGAAAGCGTGGCCCGCGCCGGCTACTCATCGGGGACCATTTCCTATGCGGACGTGGTTCAGGCGCAAGTGGAGCTGGGAAAACTCGAAGACCGGGTTAAAACCCTGAACGACGAGGCGGAACCCGTGGCCGCAAGACTCAACGCCGCGCTCAACAGGCCTGCCGATGCTCCGCTTTTCTGGCCCGAAAAGATAGTGGAGGAAAAGGTCTCTTTTACCACCAGCCAGCTTTTGACGTGGCTGAAAGAGTCCAATCCGGATCTGAGAGCCATCGATTTTCAGGCCTCCGGGGCAAAGTGGAATATCGCGCTTGCCAAGAAAGACTACTATCCCGATGTGACTCTTGGAATCCAGAGCTTTGACACGGGCAGGCAATTTGTCCCCAATGACCCGGTGATGGCGACTGCCTCGATAAATATCCCCATCTGGTGGAGCAAATACAGGGCCGAAAAAAGGGAGGCGATGGCCGACTACAAAGCGTTTCGCAGACAGCGAACCGACCGGGAAAACACCCTTGTTGCGGATGTTAAATTCGCCGACTACAAATTCAAGGATGCGGACCGAAAGATAGCCCTCTACCGGGACGCGCTGGTTCCCGAAGCCAAACAGGCGCTCGATGTGTCGCTCCAGGCCTACCAGACCGGCAAGGCGAGCTACGCCAACGTGGTGGATGCGATCCGAAACCTGCTCGAATTCGAACTCTCCTATAAACGAGCCCTGACCGACCGGGAGCAGAGCCTTGCAAAGCTCGAAATGCTGGTGGGTAGAAAAGTGAGCCTCCCTGGAGGCTCGGGCCATTGATGCCTTCAAGGCTTGAAGCCGTTGATGAAAAATGATCCGGCTTTGATCAACCCGTCGAGTTTTCTTCTAAGCCTTCTTGCGGGCGAGCTTTTCAGTCCTCCGGGGCAAAGTGGAAAATCGCGCTCGTCAAAAAAGACTATTATCTCGATGTGACGTTGGGAATTCAGGGCTTTGGCCCAGGCAGGCGATTTGTTCCAATTGCAGGACGCGGACCGAAAGATCGCCCTCTATCGGGACGCGCTGGTTCCCGAAGCCAAACAGGCCCTCGATGTGTCGCTCCAGGCCTGCCGGAGCGGCAAGGCAACCTGCGTTTGCGTGGTGGATGCGATCGGAAACCTGCTGGAATTCGAACTCTTCTATGAACGAGCCCCGACAGACCGGGAGTAGAGTCTGGCAAGGCTCGAAATGCTGGTGGGAATAAAAATTGGCGAGGAGGATCGGGCCATTGATGCCTTCAAGGCATGAAGCCGATCCTCCCCTTTGACCGGAAGCCGTTCATGAAAAATGATCCGGCTTTGATCAACCCGTCGAGTTTTCCTTTAAGCCGTCTCGCGGGCGAGCTTTTCAGTCCTCCGGGGCAAAGTGGAAAATCGCGCTCGCCAAAAAAGACTATTATCCCGATGTGACGTTGGGAATTCAGGGCTTTGGCTCCCGCGGGCGATTTGTTCCAATTTCAGAACGCGGACCGAAAGATCGCCCTCTATCTGGACGCGCTGGTTCCCGAAGCCAAACAGGCGCTCGATGTGTCGCTCCAGGCCTGCCGGAGCGGCAAGGCAACCTGCGCTTGCGTGGTGGATGCGATCGGAAACCTGCTGGAATTCGAACTCTTCTATGAACGAGCCCTGACAGACCCGGAGCAGAGTCTGGCAAGGCTCGAAATGCTGGTGGGAAGAAAAATTGGCGAGGAGGATCGGGCCATTGATGCCTTCAAGGCATGAAGCCGATCCTCCCCTTTGACCGGAAGCCGTTGATGAAAAATGATCCGGCTTTGATCAACCCGTCGAGTTTTCCTTTAAGCCGTCTCGCGGGCGAGCTTTTCAGTCCTCCGGGGCAAAGTGGAAAATCGCGCTCGCCAAAAAAGACTATTATTCCGATGTGACGTTGGGAATTCAGGGCTTTGGCTCCCGCGGGCGATTTGTTCCAATTTCAGAACGCGGACCGAAAGATCGCCCTCTATCGGGACGCGCTGGTTCCCGAAGCCAAACAGGCGCTAGATGTGTCGCTCCAGGCCTGCCGGAGCGGCAAGGCAACCTGCGCTTGCGTGGTGGATGCGATCGGAAACCTGCTGTGGAATTCGAACTCTTCTATGAACGAGCCCTGACAGACCCGGAGCGGAGTCTGGCAAGGCTCGAAATGCTGGTGGGAATAAAAATTGGCGGGGGAGGATCGGGCCATTGATGCCTTCAAGGCTTGAAGCCGATCCTCCCCTTTGACCGGAAGCCGTTCATGAAAAATGATCCGGCTTTGATCAACCCGTCGAGTTTTCCTTTAAGCCGTCTCGCGGGCTTCCTCCTCGGAGGTGGGCTTCAAGGAGGGATCCAGGTGCCCCCGTTTCAGATAAAAGTAGAGAACGGGGTAGATGGTCAGTTCGAGCAGAAGCGAAGTGGCCACGCCTCCGACCATGGGGGCCGCGATTCGCTTCATCACCGATGCGCCCGTGCCCTCGCCGAACAAAATGGGCGTAAGACCCGCGAGAATGGCGCCAACGGTCATCATCTTGGGCCTTATGCGCTTTACCGCCCCATGGTAGATGGCCTGTTCGAGGTCCCCGCAGGTATTCATGCGCCCCAATTTTTCCCACAGATCGTGGGCAAGATCGAGGTAGAGCAGCATCACAACCCCCGTTTCGGCGTCGAGTCCGGCCAAAGCGATCAGTCCCACTGCCACGGCCACCGATAGATGATAGTGAGCGAAATAGAGAAACCAGAAAGATCCCACCAGCGAAAAAGGCACCGCGAGCATTACCAGGGCGGTCTTGGATAAGGACTTGACGTTGAAATAAAGGAGCAGCAAGACGATCACCAGCGTGAGTGGTATGGCGATCTTCAGCCTTGCGCGCGCCTCCTGCATGTATTGGTATTGGCCGCTCCAGACCATGTTGTACATGGGGGGCAGCTGGACTTTTTCATCCAGGATTTTCCTTGCTCGGGCCACGTAGCCGCCGATATCCGAGGTGTTTAGGTCCACGGTTATCCACGCGGTCTTTACGGCGTTTTCGGTTTGAATATTCGGGGGCCCCTCGTGAATTCTGAAGCTGGCAAGTAGTGAAATCGGTACCGCGGTCCCCGTGGGCGTGGGTACGAGCACCCGCTCAAGAGCCGGAATGTCGCTCCGGTAGTTGCGCATGTAGCGCACATTGACCGGGTATCTCTCCAAACCCTCCACCGTCTGAGTCACATCCATGCCGCCCAGGGCGGTTTCGATAACGTCCTCCACGTCCTGGACGTTGAGACCGTAGCGCGCGGCTGCCTTCCGGTCGATGGTGTAATCCATGTAATAACCGCCCATGACCCGCTGAGCATAGACCGACCGCGTGCCGGGGATCTTTCGCACCACCGCTTCGACCTGTTTGGCCAAATTGCTGAGGGTATTGAGATTTGCCCCCAGCAGCTTGATCCCCACCGGGGTTTTGATCCCGGTGCTAAGCATATCGATTCGGGTCTTGATGGGCATGGTCCACGCATTGGTCACGCCGGGAAACTGGATGGCCTGATTGAGCTGGTCCACCAGTTCCTTTATGGTGGTGTGACGCTCTTCGGGCCAAATGAAGCCAAGGGCCCTCTTCATCCAGTCGGGGGCCCAGGACGAATACCAGCGCCGCTCCTTCACCATGGGCCAAAAACGCTTATTTTGATGAAGCTGGACGACTGTCTCGAACATCTCCAGAGGCGCCGGGTCGGTTGCGGTGTCCGCGCGGCCGGCTTTTCCGTATGCGCTTTGCACCTCGGGAAAGCTCTTGATGATTCGGTCGGTCTGTTCGAGCAGCGCTTTGGACTCGGTGAAGGTAATCCCTGGCAACATAGAAGGCATGTAGAGAAGGTCGCCTTCATCGAGCGGGGGCATGAATTCGCTCCCCAGGCGCGTCAGCGGGTAGAATGTGCTGATAAAGATGAGGAACGCGGCAATCAGGACGCTCTTTCGGTGGTTCAGGACCCACTCGCAAACCGGGTGATAAACCTTGACCAGAAACCGGTTGATTGGATTTTCCATCTCCGGCCGGATATGGCCGCGAATGAAATAGCCCATGAGCACCGGGGCGAGCAGCACGGCCAGAAAAGCCGCCGAGCCCATGGCGAAGGTTTTCGTGTAGGCCAGGGGTTTGAAAAGCCGTCCCGATTGACCGTTTAGCGCGAATATGGGCAGAAAGGAAACCGTGATCACAAGGAGCGAAAAAAACAGCGATGGCCCCACTTCCTTGGAAGCCTCGGCGATCATCTGCCAATGATGCTCCTTGTCGTAGCCGTGCTCGATCTTCTTGTGGGCGTTTTCTATCATTATGATGGCCGAATCGACCATCGCCCCCATGGCTATGGCGATGCCACCGAGGCTCATGATATTGCTGTTGATGCCCTTGAAATACATGCAGATAAGGGCCGCCATAACTCCCAGGGGCAAAAAGACGATGGCAACCAGTGCGCTGCTGAAGTGAAACAGGAAAAGAACGCAGACAAGCGATACCGTGATCAGTTCCTCTATGAGTTTTTCCCGCAGAAACGAAACGCTGCGATTTATGAGGGCGGAACGATCGTAAGTCGGAACGATTTCAACTCCCTTTGGAAGTCCCCTCTTCAGCTCGGTCAACTTTTTCTTGATCGCCTTGATCACCTTGTAGGGGTTTTCACCGAAGCGCATAACCACGATGCCCCCCGCCACGTCTCCCTTGCCGTTGAGATCGGCCATTCCGAGCCTCAGTTGGGGGCCGATGTGGACGTTTCCAACCTGGTCGAGCAATACCGGTTGGCCGTTGGGATCCACTCCGATCACCACCTTTTTCAGATCTCCGCTGTGCCGCAGATAGCCCAGCCCGCGCACCATGTATTGGGTTTGGCCATATTCCACCAGGCGCCCGCCCACGTCGTTATTCGAACTTGTGATGGCGCTCCTTACTTTCTCCAGCCCCACATGATAGTCGGCGAGCTTGTTGGGATCGAGTTCGACCTGGTACTGCTTGACATATCCGCCAAGAGAAGCGACCTCGGAGACCCCCTTTACCGTCTCCAGTCCGTAGCGCAGATACCAGTCCTGGAGCGATCGCATCTTCCACAGAGGCATCTTGTTGGATTTATCGACCAGGGCGTACTCGTAGATCCAGCCAACGCCCGTGGCGTCGGGCCCCAGTTGGGGCGAGACGCCCCGGGGAAGCTGCGACTGGATGTAGCTCAAGTATTCCAAAACGCGGTCCCTTGCCCAGTAGAGGTCCGTTCCGCCTTTGAAGATGATGTAGACCTCGGAGAAATCGAAAAACGAGTAACCGCGCACCACCTTGACCCCGGGCAAATGCAGCATTTCTGTCGAGATGGGATAGGTCACCTGATCTTCGACCACCGAAGGACTTTGGCCCGGAAACTGGGTGTAGATGATCACCTGGGTGTCGGAAAGATCCGGAATGGCGTCAAGCGGCGTGTGATAGACGACAAAGATGCCCGTGGCCACAAAAATCGCGGTCAAAATAAGGACGAGGAACCGGTTCTTAATGGACCAGTCGATTGCGGAAGAAATCATTTGCCGGAGCCTCCGTGGTTCAGCATGGATTGACTTGCCTCGCTCAGCCTGGCTTCGGAGTCGAGAAGAAACTGTGCCGAAGTCACCACACGCTCTCCGGGCTTTAGACCCGCTTTGACCACGACCATGCCGTCGTCGCCAGTTGGCCCGAGGATCACCTTGCGGCCGGCAAAGTGCCCTTTGCCCTCGGCTATGAAAACCACGCTGTCGGTTGACGAGGCGCGAATGGCGGCGTCCCCGGGTATCTGAACGCAATTGGCTTTGGCGGGCGCGTTGATCTTGACCGTGCCGTACATATCGGGCAAAAGGATTTGGTTCGGATTGGCCAGGACGATTCGAACCTTGCTGGTGCGCGACTTTCCCTGCACATAGGGATAGACGTAATCGACCACGCCATGGAAGGTCTTTCCGGGTATCGAGTCGAAATTGAGCGTCGCAGGCATGCCTTTTTTGACCATCGGGATCTCGTCTTCGTATATGTAGCCCATCGTCCAGATGGGATTCAGGCCCGCGATCGTCATAAGGTTCATCCCCGGCTTGATATAATCGCCCTCTATAACCTTCCGGTCGGTTACTATGCCGTCGAAGGGAGCGTAAAGAGTCAGTGTTTTTCGAACCCGCCGGGTTTTTTCAAGCTCCCTTATCTGCCCCCCGCTTATGTCCCAGAGCCTCAGGCGCATCCGGGCCGATTCGGGCAGTTTCGCGGCCGCGTCAATCATTGTGTCCAGGGATGCGCCCTGGCTTGCCTTGGCTTTATCGAGCGCTTTGGCGTTATCGAGCGCCGAGAGATATTCCTGCTGGGCGCTCACAAGTTCCGGTGAATATATCTTTAACAGCGGCTGCCCTTTTCGCACCACTTGGCCGTTCTCCTGGACATAGAGCTTTTCGATCCAGCCCGAAAGCTTGGTGTTTATCGCGGCCAGGGTTTTTTCATTCCACTGGGTCGTTCCGTAAGTCCTGATGGTTTTGTTGAAAGGGGCGCTTACGGCCTTGGTGGTGGTAACGCCGATGTCCTGCACCACCGTGGGGCTGATGGTGACCTCGCCCGAACTGAGCTGGTTTGCGTAGACCGGCACAAGATCCATGCCCATGGAATCCTTGCCCGGCTTTTTCGAAATGAAACCGGGGTCCATGGATGAACGCCAATAAAGGATTTTGCCCTTGCCTTCGGGCTTTTCCCCTGAAGAGGCGCCCGCGGTCGCCCCGGATTGCGCGCTCCCTGTCGATTTTGCGTAGACGGGTACACGATCCATGCCGCAGGGGGCTTTGCCGGGATGTTTGTATGTAATCGCCGGATTCATCGGATCTCTGTAATAGAGAATTTTTCTCTTGGCCGAGGGTTGCGGGGCCGCGGGGCCGCTTGGGGAACTCATGGCCATCTGCGCCGTTCTCGGGTGCCGGTTGGCTTTTTCGCTTATTTGGCCGGCCACAAAGGCCGCCGCGGCAATCAGGCCGCATAAGATAATGAAAAGAAAATTTTTTCTCATCAGCGCCTCACCTTGTTCCTTGATTTTGACAGTTGGCTAAGCAAGTATAATGCCAATTGCGATTCAAAAACCGGCCCGCATCCCGAAACTTCTTCGCGAGCATTGGTAACCACTCCGCAGCCGATACGATCGGGCGCGTTCGGCCTCGGTTTTCGGGGCAACGGAAAACATGGCCGCAACCGGGCCGTCCCCGGCATGTTCGGGTTTCATTTTCGGCGTTTATTATATGGCATGATTTGGCGCGGGTAAACCTTCCTATTTAGCATAACCTTATAGCCCGCTTACGGATATTTATGTTTCCACAGCTCTCGGAAATCCCCCGCCAGCGGGAATTTCGGGCAGGACGCGGGAAGGCCGCTGTTGCATCATCTCTAAGCGCCGGACTTGTTGTAATTCGGGCTCTTGTAGAAGTCGCACTCGATGCGGTTGACCAGCTTTGATGCAAAAGTCCCTTGCACTTTGCCGCCACAAAGCGTACCCGCGATACGGGCGCGGTTCTTTCCATGGTCGGGATAAGCCGGGCAGACGCCCAATTCTTTTGCTTTAGCCCCTCCCATCTCTCTTCCCCATTTCTTGAATTCTCAGCAATTCATGGATTCTCTCCCCTTGGTGGGCGCATTGATGAATCCCTCCGGGTATCCAATATTATCGGATTAGAAAATGGAACCCTTTAATAATTTCGCAATCTAATGGCGGGTTGCGATTTGGCGCCATGGGAGGGGGGAGTCGTTTCCGGGAGAGGCTGCCGCATGCCCCCGGAGATCGGCTTCGGCAGCTTTTTGCCCGAATCCCTGTTCAGAACCCCGCGGCTCCGATAACTGTTGGAGTGTTGGCGCCAACCACACTCATTGTCGGACAGCTTCCGGGTGCGCCGATATGGTTGGTATAGCCCGACGCGCGGCAGGGTGCCCTGGAGGGTGCGGCCATCGCACCGGTCAGGCCGACAAAGCCGACTGGCGTCAGGACCATCACAAGGGTTGGGATTGCTCTTTTCATTACTTTCTCCTTTTAATAAGTGAGTCCGAGGACCCGATTCCAGTTCTTTTTGTTTGTGCTTCGGTTGCCTCATTGAAGAGCAACGACGATGCCAATCCCGTATAACTTCGGCCGCTTTTGCATGCTTCGGAAATAACGGGATAATTTCTGTTTTTAATCGTGGGCCTCCCCGGAAATGGACTCGAAATTGAAAGGAGCTTTTGCGTGGTGTTGAAAGAATCTTTCAATCAAATTGACAACGACGTTCCCTGGCCTCCGCGAATTGAATCCCTGGAGGCTGGCCTCGATGGTTTGGCAAGCATTTTGCTCTTGGTTTTTTCAGCTATTTTAGCACGTTATGAGCACGACTCGCAAACCTGTTCCTGACAGGCATTATTCCTGGAAAACTTTTTGACGCATTGGATTGGCGGTATGAGTGATCTTGATCAAACCACTTTTCGGGCGGGGGACATAATCGACTGCAAATGGGTGATCCTCGAACTCGTGGGTCGAGGAGGGATGGCCGAGGTTTATCGGGCCTACCAGTTGAAGCTGGGACGGCAGGTGGCCATAAAGGTGATCTCGCACAAACTGATCGAGGAGATAGGAGCGGATGAGGATGAGGCTGCGCTATGCCTGGAGCGTTTTCGGCGGGAAGTGAAGGTCATGGCGCAAATTCAGCACCCGAATGTGGTGAGGGTTTTCGATTATGGGTCGGCCTCGATTGCCAATGGTCAAAAAGAGGCGCGGATCGAATATATCGTGATGGAATTCATGCCCGGGACCTCGCTTCGAACCTCGATGTCGGTTGAAGGGTTTTATCCGGATGTGGAACGGGCCGGGCAATGGGTGCGCGATTGCTTTATTCCGCTATTGGACGGTGTGGCGGCTTTGCACCGCCTCGGGATAGTCCATCGGGACCTGAAGCCGGAAAACGTTCTCTTTGATGGAAAGAAACCAAGGATCACCGATTTTGGCATCGCAAGGTCCTCCAGTTTGGAGCCCATTACCCGCTCGGTTGAGATAAGAGGCACTCCCGCCTACATGTCGCCCGAGCACTTCCTGGATTTTCGCAGGTCCGATGAGCGCGCCGATATCTATTCGCTGGGTAAAATCCTCCATGAAGCGATATCCGGCAAGTTCAAGGCCGATCAAATCCCCTTCAAGCAGGCGAGCCTGGAGGAACCGGAAAGTCAATTTTTTAAAGCGCTCGACCTTGTGATTAAAAGGGCGACCGCGCTGGACAAGGGGGGGCGTTTTCAATCCGTGGAGGAGATGAAATCGGCCCTTGAACAACTGTGTGCCCGGGTTTTGAAATCGTCGGAGGGAACCGGGGGGCCGGGAACAAGCAAAAAGAGCCCAAGATTTGTTCCCGCGCTGATTGTAATTGCGGCCTTGGTCGTACTGATCGGGCTCGCCGCCGCCTTGAGCCCCGCCGGGGTCCAATGCTATCTTGGTTTGAGAGCCGGAAAGGCTCCAATCGCACAAAAACATGAGTCGTTGAAAAACGGCGCTCGCGGCGGGAAAATTCCCCGGTTTCGGATTACGGGGCGGGACGGGGCCGTGCTGCACCTGATCCCTGGAGGGGAAATGCCGGCTGGCGCCGGGGGCAATCCTGCCAGAATCGGCTCATTTTACATGGACGAGTACCTGGTGACCAACTACCAGTTCATCGAATTTCTAAACGATTCGCTTTCAAAGATCACCGTCAAGGATAACGCGGTCATCGCCGGAGGCCACCTCTGGCTTTTCCTCGGCGATGTCGTGAAGGGCTATGCGCCGATCCTCCACAGGAACGGCAGGTTTGAACTAAGCGGCGCTCAACATTCCTCATGTCCCGTGCTCCGGGTAACCGCCTACGGGGCCGAGGCCTATGCCGGCCATTACGGACGCCGCCTGCCGTCGGTAAGGCAATGGATATACGTGGCTCTCAAGGGCAAACTGTCTCGAAAGCTCCCGTCCGTGCAAGGTCTTGGTTTTGGCCCGAATTTTTCCGCTCCCGTGTTGGACATGCTGGCGGATCGGTTCGGCATTCGCGGTCTGGACGGCCAATTTGGTGAATGGGCCTGGTCGGGCGGGGGGGCCGGCTATGTCGTTTTGGGAAACCAAACGGACAATGGGCTTTCAAAAACGGGGCGCCCTCGAAACCCCTGGGATGCCTCCGGGGATGTCGGATTCAGGACGGTGTCGGCGCCCTCGGAGACCCCAAGCCCCTAGACACTCTTGCGGCGCCGCGACTTTAAACTTGCTGCTCATTTTTATCATCGGGATTTCTCCGAGCTTGCCAGGTAATTGGACCTCGTTCCGGAATTCGGCCGAACGGAAGGGCGGACCCGATATCATGGTCCGGGGCCGGCAGGTGCTCTGCAAAACCTCGAAAGCGCGATGAGGTGGAATTGCTGAAACATGGGGCGCCGATGATGCGCCGCAAGCTGGGTTGGTTCGGGTTTGTTATATCCATTTTCCTGTCCATCGCTTGCGTCTTTTTTTTGCCAAAGCGGCGGGATGACGAATTGACGCGTAAAGTCTAAGCGGCAGGCCGCTTTTTGTCATCGAGCAGCCGGGTAAAAATCTCCCGTTCGATATCAGGCTGAAATTCGACAAACATCCAACGTACGTTTGCTTCATACGCCCGCATAGTTCCTTCAATGGTTCCTTCCGGTCGGGAAACTCGCTCAGCCAACCCTTACGCGATCAGTCAATTTCTCGAAACGCGCATCCGTTTGAGCCGCCAGCTGGTCAATCTTGCCTTCAAGCCTCTCCATATCCGGTTTTACCGCCTCCCGAACTGCGGCAATGAAAGCCTTTTTTGTCAGCGTTTCGATCCAGCCCACCGGTATCTCCCCTTTTGTCCAAGATAAGCATACCCCCCACTCGGAATCAATAAAATATGAGGATTGGCCCCCGTCTCCTCCAGGTCGTTTCCCCCCTCCACATTGAGAGTTGCGCATGGCCTGCAGGGGGCGTGGGGGGACCCCGTTCCGGCCACCCTCCGCGACTCCGGCTCACCTCCGCTGGTCCGTCGTTTAGTGTGGTTCAAAAAAACAGGCGTCCCGCATGTCTGATCGAATTTGCGGAACTTGACATACACAACTATTTCCGCCATTCCGCCTTTGCCCGGAAATTCCAGTATGACCCATTTCCCGTTGATTACGGTGCCGGGACTGAGAAGAAAATCATCCCGCCGACTCATTGGCAGCCTCCCTGTGCGGGCAGTTCGGCTAAAATTCCCTGTCCAAAGAGGACATCTGCCTCCGGATGAAAACGAGCTGCTTCATCCCGGGGCACTTCCCCGACATCTGCTCGAAGGTCGTCATCCGCCTCCATCCCCACCGCCAGGCTCTTCCGGGAAGAAATTTGCTTTTCGTGACCTCTTTGCTCAGGCTGCCGTACACCCGCAAAAAATGGAGGACTGCGCTCCGCGCGTGGAATCGGTCCCCCATTTCAGGCGCCGTCCTCAAAATCCGACAGTTCCCATGGCCTTTGGCGTGTTGGCGCTCACAGCAGCCATTGTCGGACAACTTCCGGGTGCGCCGATATAGTTGGTATAACTTGGCGCGCAGTAGAGCGCCTCGGGGATTGAAGCCATCGCGCGGGTCAGGCCGACAATGCCGACCAGCGTCAGGACCGTTGCCAGGGTTAGGAATGCTCTTTTCATGACTTTCTCCTTTTGATATGGGAGTCCGAAGACCCGATTTCCCATTGTTTGTTTTGTACTCCGGTTGCGCCAAAAAATAGCAACACCAATGCCAATCCGGCACGACTTTTGTCAATTTTCTATCGAATGGAAATGACAGAATAAATTCTATTCATGCCCTTGCGCCCCAGGGGCAATGAACTCGAAACTGAAAGGAGCTTTTATATGGTATTGAAAGAATCTTTCGAGTGAAAAGGCTTGTCGGATGATTTAAATGGACCGCAAAGCCATCGGATCGGTTGAGGACACGATGTGCATGCCGGCCTTGGCAAAGCGGCCGAAGGCCCGGTCGGCGGCCTCCGTGTAGTCGACGACTCCGGGAATCACCACCGGCGAGGTGCAGTCTTCGAGCAGGTAGATTTTTCGGGCGAAGGCGCGGCCCTTGTCGCCGATATTTTCGAGCAGGTCGGCTATTGTCCAGGCGACGCAGTGGCTCTTGGCCTGCCCGGCGACAATGACGGCATCAAAGTCGAAAAGCTCTTCGACAAGGGCCTGATCTTTTCGGGCGACCGGCCGGCCATCGGGGCCTTCGATCACTTCCGGGCCGAACACGGAGTAGTGTTCGCTCAGGGGGGTTGCCCCCTTCATCCTGAAGTTTGGCTGGGTGTATCTGGCCATGGAGTGAAAAAAAAGCGCCTCTTCGACACCCGATACCAGGGCGTGGCCGATGCCTCCCAGCATCGCGTGGTAGGGCCAGACCGTTAGATCGTACTTGCCCCCGCGCCTCAGCTCCCCGGCGTAGTGGAGCAGGTGGCGCTCCGCATACGAGGGGGCAATGCCCAGATGGCGCATCACTTCGGGGTTTGGCTTCCAGCGGCCCTCTTCGAGCTCTTCGACGCTTATCAGCGAAAACGGGCCGGGATGTTCCCCCTTTTCGTCCACCAGGAAGATGGAATGGAAGATTTGCATCGCCTGATGGGTGTCCATGGTGGCAATGATGAGGCTGATGCGGTGGAGGTTGCGGTAGATGAACCGGCAGAGTCTTATGTTGTCGTCAACGGCGCCCGTTTGCGAACGGCCGGCCACGTAGAGTTCAAAGCCGGGAATGCAGAAAGTGTTTTGCACATCGACGAGCAGAAGAGCAATGCGTCGGGAATCCGAGGAGGCCGGAAGGATGCCGTGGGTTCTGGACCACAAGGCGGCCTCGGCGGCCCTTTGCTGATATGCCACTCGCCAGACCTCGCCCACCTTTTCCGGTGCGAAATGATCGGGGACGGGAAGTTCACGGTCGAAATCGTTTTTTTTCATTACGAACTTTCCCCTTGTTGCCAATATAATCATTTGACTGCGGGCGGACGATGTCGCCGCGCTCTCCCCGGGAGGGAACAAAACTTACATTATTTGCACTTCGGTTTAAAGTCTGAACAGACTCGGCGGGCAAGGATGCTGTCAAAATGTTTGGAGCGGTGGCGGGCGATATCATCGGGTCGGTATACGAGCGTCATCCGATAAAGACTGTGGAGTTTCCCCTTTTTCAGGCCGAGTCGCGCTTTACCGACGATACGGTGCTTAGTGTTGCCACGGCTTTTGCCCTCATGGAAAAACGGGGCTACGCGGAATCCTTTCGATCCTTCGGGCGCAGGTACCCGGATGCCGGCTACGGGCAAAGCTTTCTTCGTTGGCTTTTCGAAAGCCACTGCAGGCCGTACGGAAGCTGGGGCAACGGGGCGGCGATGCGGGTAAGCCCGTTGGGCTTTGCGCTTGAGAGCGTGGAAGAAGTGTTGCGGGAAGCCAAAAAAAGTGCCGAGGTGACCCATGATCATCCGGAAGGGATAAAAGGGGCGCAGGCGGCCGCGCTGGCCGTATTTCTAGCCTCGGCCGGGACGGACAAACCGACTCTTCGGGAGGAGATTTCCGGCAGGTTCGGCTATGATCTGAGCCGCACAACCGATCAGATAAGGCCGGCCTACGGGTTCGAAGTTTCCTGCCAAAAGAGCGTGCCTGAAGCGATCATCGCTTTTCTCGACTCGACCGATTACGAAGACGCGGTGCGAAGGGCCGTATCTTTGGGGGGGGACTCCGACACCCTGGCCTGCATCGCCGGTGCGATCGCCCATGCCTATTACCGGAAGATCCCGGAAAAAATCGTTCGGGAGGTAAGACTGAGGCTTCCGGAGGAGTTTCTCGGCATCATCGACAGGTTCGAAATTTATTCGAAAGCCGAACATAGGAAAAATCCACCAGGGGGCACAGCCACGGAGAAGTCCTTCAGTTGACCGGCCGGGAACACAACGGCCCGAGGAGCGAGGGTGAAAACCGAAGAGATGATCTGGGATTTGAGCGATCTGTACCCGGGGGCGGCCGACCCGATGGTCTTGGCCGATGTGGAACGGCTGAAGGAGCGGATTTCGGATTTTTCCGCCTACAGGGGCAAGATCGCCGGACTTGGACCCCTGGAGCTGCTTCAGGCGGTCGGGATGCTCGAAGAGATTTTCGAGCGTATCGAAAAGCTTGTGGCGTATGCATATTTGGATTTTTCCACCCGCACGCTCGATTCGAGCGCGAGTGCGTTCTTTCAGTCGATGAAGGAACTCTACAGCCGGGTTGAGCGCGACACGCTGTTTTTCCGGCTGGAGTGGACCGGGCTCGAAGAGACGGCCGCGGTGGCGCTAGCATCCTCCGGGGTGCTTTCCAAGTATGGCCATTATCTCACTTCGATGCGCCGCTACGGGCCGCACTTGTTAAGTGAACCGGAGGAAAAAATCCTGGCTGAAAAGTCCTCCGCGGGGCCTTCCGCGTGGGAGGCGCTCTTTGACAAGATGCTTGGTCAATTGAGCTACGGGGAGAAAGGAAAAACCCAATCGGAAGTGCTCGCCGGCCTCCACAGTCCTTCCCGGGAGGAACGTAAGAACTCGGCTGCCGAGTTGAGCGAGGGGCTAAGCCGTGTCCTCATGCCGCTCACCCACATCTTTAATACGGTCCTGCTCGACAAATCGATCGAGGACCGGCTGCGCGGATACCCCCACTGGCTCAGCAGGCGAAATCTCGAAAATGAAATCGGCGATACCACGGTATGCGCCCTGTTGAGCGCGGTTCGCTCAAGGTACGATCTCGTCGAGCGCTATTATTTGCTAAAGAAAAAGCTCCTCGGATACGATGAACTTTTCGACTACGACCGTTACGCTCCGGTGCGGGAGTCCAGCGGAGACGGTATTTCATGGGAAAACGCCCGGGATATCGTTCTTGGCTCCTTTGAAGAGTTTTCCCCGCGGGCCGGGAAGATAGTCCAGCTTTTCTTTGAAAAAAAATGGATCCATGCCGCCGCCTCCCCGGGGAAGCGCGGCGGGGCCTACTGCCATCCGGTGATTCCCTCCGCCCATCCTTATATTCTTCTTAATTTCACCGGAAGCCGCCGGGACGTGATGACTCTGGCCCACGAACTGGGGCACGGCGTCCACCAGTACCTGGCGCGAAGGCAGGGAATGCTCAATTGCAACACTCCCCTCACCACGGCTGAAAGCGCCTCGATTTTTGCGGAAACCCTCGTCTTTCGGCGCCTGCTCGATGCGACCCCCTCAAGGCCGCGGCGATTGGCACTGATCTGCTCCAGGATAGAAGATATTTTCGCCACGGTTTTCCGGCAGGTGGCCATGAGCCGATTCGAAGAGATCGTGCACAATGCGAGGCGGACGCGCGGCGAGTTGGACAGCCGATTCATCTGCTCGGCATGGATGGAAACCCAGGCAGAGATGTTTGGCGGGTCGGTGCGGCTTTTGGAGCACTACGGGACCTGGTGGTCCTATATTCCTCATTTCGTTCACTCTCCCGGCTATGTTTACGCTTATGCTTTCGGCGAACTGCTGACCGCGGTTCTCCATGAAA
>JAJYDE010000072.1 GCA_021777755.1 Deltaproteobacteria bacterium | reverse complement strand
TTACCCCGTTACAGGCTCAGATAATCTCGGCGCTTGGGTTTGAATCAGGCGGTGGGGTCCTACAGAAAAAGAAGTCCTAAGATAGCGTATTTTCCGGATTTTCTGCCTCTTGCACCCCTCTAACCCCGAAACTCCTGTCTCACTCCAGGAAAATGCGCCCTGCCATACACGCCATCGCAAAAAAAGGGCGGCCCGCAAGTGGGCCGCCCTTTGGCGAAGGGAAATCAGGCGAATTAACCCAGCAACTTGAGTATCTGCTGAGGTTGCTGGTTGGCCTGGGCGAGCATGGCCATTGCCGACTGCTGCAGGATTTGATTCTTCGTCATGTCGCTTACCGCCGATGCCATATCGACGTCCTCGATGGTCGATTGCGAAGAGGTGTAATTCTGGATGCTTGTGGTCAGATTGCTCATCGTGTACTGGAGCTTGTTTTGGAAGCCGCCGACGGTTCCCATCATCGTATTGATCTCGGTGAGGGCGGAATCCAGTGAGTCCATTGCGGTTCGAGCAGTGGTGGTGGAGGTAAGGCTAAGTCCTGTCAGAGAAAGACCGGTCCTGTCAGCGGCGGTTGTGAGAGCAACGACGAACTGGTTGTAGGAATTGTTGGTCGAGCCGACCTGGAAGGTCACCGTGATGTTTCCGGTCAGAAGGGTTGTGCCCCCGTAGACGGTCGAGTTGGCAATCTGGTCGATTTCGGATGCGAGCCCCTGGAACTCGTTGTCGAGCGAGGCCAAGTTGGTCGATGATTCCTGCCCCGAAGCGGCCTCGGTGGCAAGGGATTTCATCTGCACCATGATGTTGTTGATCTGGCTGTAGGCGCCGTCGGCGGTCTGGAGAAACGACTGGGCCTGGCTTGCGTTCTGCGAGGCCACCTGCATCGAGGCTATGCTGGCCTTGAATGCGTTGGCGATGGCATAACCCGCCGGATCGTCGGCAGCCGTGTTGATCCGAAGACCCGATGACAGTTGCAGAAGGTCCTTGGATACGACGTCATTGGTTTGGCTCGTGACGTTTTCAATCGTAAGGGCATCCATATTGGTGTTGACTACGAGACCCATGATACATCCTCCTTGATTTGATTATTAACTTCCCTGTCGTTAGTTTTTCTCATCTTCAAACTGCCTTGACCATAAGATCGAAATTCCGGCCGGAAAACTTTAAATACTTTTGATCCGAAACGAAAAAGAGTTTTCTTGTCATCCCTATATTGGAGTCTGCCGATAGAAGACTGTCATTCCAACAGAATGCGCCCTGCCATACACGCCATCACAAAAAAAGGGCGGCCCGCAAGTGGGCCGCCCTTTGGCGAACGGAAATCAGGCGAATTAACCCAGCAGCTTGAGTATCTGCTGAGGTTGCTGGTTGGCCTGCGCGAGCATGGCCATTGCCGACTGCTGCAGGATCTGGTTTTTCGTCATGTCGCTTACCGCCGAGGCCATATCGACGTCCTCGATGGTCGATTGCGACGAGGTGTAATTCTGGATACTTGTGGTCAGATTGCTCATCGTGTACTGGAGCTTGTTTTGGAAGCCACCGACCGTTCCCATCATCGTATTGATCTCGGTGAGGGCGGCGTCCAGGGAGTCCATCGCGCTTCGAGCAGTGGCGGTGGACGTAAGGCTCAGTCCTGTCAGGGACAGACCGGTCGTATCGGCCGCGGTTGTCAGAGCGA
Organism: Deltaproteobacteria bacterium; assembly: GCA_021777755.1. Taxonomy (GTDB): domain Bacteria; phylum Desulfobacterota; class Syntrophobacteria; order Syntrophobacterales; family Syntrophobacteraceae; genus SbD1. Next base: position 14,032 of record JAJYDE010000072.1, on the reverse strand, counting down.
CGACAAACTGGTTGTAGGAATTGTTGGTCGAACCGACTTGGAAGGTCACCGTAATATTTCCGGTAAGAAGGGTTGTGCCCCCGTAGACGGTCGAGTTGGCAATCTGGTCGATCTCGGAGCTTAGCCCCTGGAATTCGTTGTCGAGCGAAGCCAGGTTGTTTGATGACTCCTGACCCGAAGCGGCCTCGGTGGCAAGAGATTTCATCTGCACCATGATGTTGTTGATCTGGCTGTAAGCGCCGTCGGCCGTCTGCAGAAACGACTGGGCCTGGCTCGCGTTCTGCGAGGCCACCTGCATGGAGGCTATGCTGGCCTTGAATGCGTTGGCGATGGCATAACCCGCCGGATCGTCGGCAGACGTGTTGATCCGAAGACCCGATGACAGTTGTAAAAGATCCTTTGATACTACATCGTTGGTTTGGCTAACGACGTTTTCAATCGTCAAGGCATCCATATTGGTGTTGACTACGAGACCCATGATACATCCTCCTTGATTTGCTTATTAACTTCCCTGTCGTTTCCTTTTCGCATTTTCAAACCGTCTTGACCCTAAGATCGAAATCCCGGCCGGAAAACTTTAAGCATTTCGGCTCCGAATTAAAAAAAGCTCAATTCTGCGTAACCTGAAAATCATGACTTCGACATCAAATCGGCAAGTGGTTTCCATTACTGTAGACCGAAAACTTTCCGGAGCTCGAAATCGAGCACTTGCATCAAGGAGGAAAACAGATTTGGAAAACTTCAGCCTGAACACCGCCCTGTTAAAAGACATTCTTTCAACCGCAAAGCCCCTGGGCCACAATGAAAAACCGGACAACCTCAACCTCGGGTTCGGCTTTCTCTACTACGGGCTCGTAAGGGCCTTGAGGCCCCGGCATCTTCTCGTCATAGGCTCCGGATTCGGCTTCAGCGTGGTCTGCTTTGCGCTGGGCATGAAGGACAACGGCGCCGGAATGCTAACCTTCGTCGACCCCTCTTATTCGCTGGTAAAAAACGGGCCGTTCAGTACCATCGGAGGCAAGGACAAATGGAGCGAACCCCTTAGAGTTCAAGAGCATTTCAAGCAATTCGGCGTTGAAGACATTGTAACTCATTACAAATTGTGCTCGGACCAGTTCTTTACATCCTTCAACGCGCTGGGACTGCCACCGATCGATTTGGCGTTCATTGACGGGAATCACTCCCATGAAAATGTAAAAAATGACTTCCTTAACACCATCGAACACTCGCACAAAAATTCCTACATTCTTCTCCACGACTCCAATATATACGTGCGAGAATTCATCGGACATGCAGGCGTAAAAAAGTGGCTGAACGTCATCCGCAAGGAGAAGGAGAACTTCGAAATCATAGATTTTCCATTTTCCTCAGGAATGGCCATCGTTCACGTTTTGAGGGATAAAGTGCGAAGGTATGCAAAAAAGCAGTGATTCCTATCATTATGGTTTTCGTCTGTCTGGCCGCTTTCGCCTCGCTATATCTTTTTTGGCGCCATGTTTGGTTCTTTCGGAATCCGGAACGAACCATCCCTGCTGAAGGAAGCGGCATTCTAAGCCCCGCCGACGGAACGGTGGTCTATGTCAAGCAAATGAAGCCGCGAGAAAGCGTGATCAACATCAAACGCGGCATGCAAGCCACTCTGAACGATATTACAAGAGAGGACATAAACCATCCGAAAATTCTCATCGGCATCTTCATGAGCCCTTTTAACGTCCATTACAACCGCATTCCCGTTTCCGGAAACATTGCTTTCATTCATCACTATCCGGCGCTGCCCCGGAATTTGTGCATGTTCTCCATGCATCTTCGCACGCTGCTGAAGCGGGTGCCTTTCTACAAGAACAGCGCGCACATAGTCCTTAACGAAAGGACCGTCACAAAAATCGAGGGTGTATATCGAGAAAAGCCCCTCTCCTGCTATGTGGTGCAGATCGCGGCCAAAAGCGTCGCAGGCATTGACGTGTTCAAAAGCGAAGGCTCCCGGGTAAAGGCCGGGGAGGTCTTCGGGATGATCCGCATAGGCTCTCAGGTGGACCTGGTGGTAACGCCCCTTGAGGCGATGAGCATCAAGGTCCGCCCCGGCCAAAAGGTAAAGGCCGGACAAACCGTTCTGATCGTCTGAGAACAAACACGAGGAGTAAAAATGAAGATAGATTTGCACGTCCATTCCAAGTATTCCGTCCGCCCCTCACAATGGGTCCTCCAAAAGCTCGGCTGTCCCGAATGCTTCACCGAACCGACGGAACTCTATCGAATAGCCAGAAGCAAGGGAATGGACCTCGTAACCATAACCGACCACAACACCATCTCGGGCAGCGCCGAAATCGCCCACCTTCCCGGCGCCTTCATAAGCGAAGAAGTCACCACCTATTTTCCGGAGGACGGATGCAAGGCGCACGTGCTGGTCTATGACATAAACGACGCCATTCACCGCGAGATCCAAAAGGCGCGGAAAAACATCTTCGATCTCGTCTGGTATCTGAGAGCCGCCGGAATCGTCCACGTCCTGGCCCACCCTCTCTATTCGATAAACGACAAACTGACGATAGAACATTTCGAAAAATTTCTCCTTCTCTTCGAAAACTTTGAACTGAACGGCGCCCGGGATGATTTCCAGAACCAAACAATAGAGCTGATCCTCAATAATCTCACTCCCCGAATGATCGACTCTCTGATCGATAAACACGGCATCGAGCCTTTCTTCCACAACGCTTGGCGAAAGGGGCTGACCGGCGGCTCGGACGACCACAGCTGCCTTAACATAGCCCGCCGCTACACGATGGTGGCCGAAGCCGGCAACCTCCGGCAATTCTTCCGAGCGGTGGAAGAAAAACGAGGCTCCGCCATGGGCCGGGGATCGAGCCCCTGCGTGATGTCCCACAACCTCTACGGGATCGCTTACAACTATTACATGAGAAAGCTGAATCTCCAGGACGACGTTAAAAAGGATCCCGTCCTGCGTTTCCTCGACCGTTGTCTGCGGGCGGACTGCGAATCGGACGCAACCCTGGTCGAAAGGCTTGTTTACTCCTGGAGAAAGCGGAAATCTCCCAAGCGGCGGGAAAGCCCGGGGCTCGGAGAGCTGTTGCGCTTCGAAGCCGGCAGGCTCCTGGCCGACGACCCCGGCCTCATGAACCTGAACGGCGAGGGTTTTGCGAAAAGCCGGGAGGACAAATGGTTCAGCTTCGTCAACAAGGTGTCCAACAAGGTCCTTCTCCATTTCTGGGATTCACTTTTCAGCAATTTATCCGGAGCCCATTTCTTCAACATGTTCCAGTCGCTGGGCTCGGCCGGGGCCGCTTATACCCTGCTTGCCCCCTACTTCGTGACCTTTACCGTCTTTTCCCGCGACCGGCGTTTCAGCGCCGCCGCCCTGGAACACTTCCGAACCGAAGACGTCCAAAGCCCGCACAGGGGTGAACGCACAAAAATCGCTCACTTCACCGACACCTTCAACGAGATCAACGGCGTGGCCCTGAGTCTGAAAAACCAGCTCGAAATGGCGCGAAAATTCGGCCGGGATCTCAGCGTAATAACCTGCGACACGCGGACTCCGCAGCCCATGGAAGGTCTTACAAATTTCAGCCCCATCGGAGTCTATGAACTCCCCGAGTATCCCGAACAGAAAATCTTTCTTCCACCTCTGCTCGAAATGCTCAATTATTGCTACCAGGAACAGTTCACGCAGATTCACGTCACCACTCCCGGCCCCATAGGCCTCGCCGGGCTGGCCCTGGCCAGGATCATGAAAATACCGGTAAGCGGCGCCTATCACACCGCAATTCCCCAGTACGCCCAAATCCTTACCGGCGACAACACGATTGAAGAACTTGTCTGGAGATACACCACTTGGTTCTATGACCAGTTGGACCTCATCCTGGTACCCTCGGAGAGCACCGGGCGCGAACTGGCCGAACGGGGAATCGAGGCGAAAAAAATCCGTTTGTTTCCAAGGGGAGTCGATACCGTAAGGTTTCATCCCGCCAAACGCGACGCCAAGTTCATGAAAGAGCGCTTCGGCACGGGACATGCGCTTAAAATCCTCTATGTCGGTAGAATATCGAAAGAAAAAAATCTCCACCTTCTGGCCGAGGCCTTCAGGCGCTACGCAAAGACCCGCGGGGACGTCGAACTGGTTATTGTGGGCGACGGACCTTTCCTCGAAGAACTGAAAACAATGCTGGCCGGGACACCGGCCCTGTTTACCGGCTACAGGGAGGGTGAAGAGCTGGCCAAAATTTATGCGTGCTGCGACATTTTCGCCTTCCCGAGCGCCACCGACACCTTCGGCAACGTGGTGCTCGAAGCCCAGGCCTCCGGGTTGCCCATTATCGTAAGCGATTCCGGAGGTCCGAGGGAAAACCTGCTCCCGGACATAACGGGCAGGATCGTGCGGGCCGGCGACTGTGAAGAGATCCTTGAGGCATTGCGCAGCCTGCTTGCCGACCCCGCGCGGCTAAAAGAAATGGGAAAAGCGGCCCGGCGTTACGTGGAGGACCGCTCCTGCGAACGGGCTTTCGATGAAACCTGGGAAATCTACCAAGGAATTGCCGGCCCCCACGAGGCCGCCCCGGCTGAAAAAACCGCGGATCAAACAAAAGAGGCCGCATAAGCGCAGTCGAAGAATTTTTCACCGAAAAGCAACGTAAGCGACATACTATTGAGACGAAAACCGGCTTTAATCCTCCCATGAGGACCTCATCGCGGGAAGTGGCGCAAATCATTCGGGCATAAGCCTTCCCTTCTTGGACCGAAAATTTGTCTGCGCCACTTCTCGCCTCCCCTTGATCGCCGCCGCAATAGAGATGTTTCAACCGCGCCCGCGAATCCGTGAAGGGCGGCTCGGGTTTCAAGCCGAACCAGTACATGATATTGTACGTTCAGTGTCAGTGAATTTGTACGGTCATTCCTCATGAAGCTCCGGAAAAGTACTTCGCGGTTTCATCCCGAGATTACTCCTATTCAAGCCCACAAAGCGGTTTAGCCTGTCTTTGGCGCTTAAACGAAATCAAGCATATTCTCAGGCATTATTTTTTTTTGACACCATGGTTTGGCATGGCATAACTCGGATCAATTTTTTCAATTATTCATTCGATCCGGCAATACTGATGCATCGATTGCATATAAAAAAATCCGGCGCCTGAGCCGCATTGCCAATCATGCGAAGCCGAGCGATTGCAGCCGGCGATCGGTGCAAAAGACGGACGGGAGAAGAGCCATGGCTGAAAAAAAACGGTGGTTGTTTCATAACCCTCCGCGTCCCGAGTTAGTGTCCATCCGGAAACCCGCTCAAGTCGGAGCGGGTTTGGTTTCCCCCCCCTTCGGAAAGGGGGGCGGGGGGGATTTGCTTAGGTATGTAACCGATTTATCCGCACAAAACCCCTTGCCTCCCCTGGTTGAGCACGCCTGGAGTTCTAAGCGCCTTCCAAATCCCGCGGTTTCCGGATGGAGACGAGTTGGCCATCGATGCCATTCATCCCGCTATTTCCATCAATTAGCCAAAGGACAGACTATTTACAACGGCCTTCCAGATCATTTCGTGGAGCTTGAGCGGGCCGGGAACGCTTACTGAAAATGGAGGAGTCAAGGTGAGGATAACGAGGAAAATGCTGTTTTTCGCTGTGGTGTCTTTCCTGGCGGCAATGTCCGGAGCGACTGCGGGATGGTGTAAGGGCAAAAGGATTGTGCCGGCGCCCACAGTTTCAATCTCGGCAAACCAGGGTCGGGTGCTCCATGGGGGATCGACCACGCTGAACTTACTGTGGTCGAACCCGACACGGCAACCTTGCCAACGGACTGATCATGTCGTTGGCTGTCTTGCCGGGCGGGAGGCGTGAGCGCAAAAGCTCGCCCGTTTTGGCCTCAACGCGGGTCTACGACCCCAAGACCGATACCTGGTCGCAGCGAAAGCCGATGCCCGAAACGAGAGTATTCGACACCGCTGCCTGTGCCGCAAATGGAAAGATCCATGTCATCGGCGGGACGAGCTTTGGGGGCATACCCGGGCAGGAAGACGCTCAACTCGTTTCTCCCCCGGAGACGTCAACTCGACCCGGGGAAGGTCCAAGACACAGTCGAGGTGCTGAACGTGCTCAAAATGAATACGGAAGCCGGTCTTGGCCAATTTTGGCCGATCCCCCGAAACTGGTACGGCTCGAAATGGACGCTCATGCGGCCAACGCCCTTCGAGGCGGTAGGCCGCCCGCCAACGCCACAGTGAGCACGGGCAGCGGCAGCCTGCTTTGCGCAAGCGCCGAGGCGGACGGGACCTACGGCATCCCGACTCGAACAGGGGACCTGTAAAGTCGTGCCGGACATGGCCCCATTGCCTCCCCGAGACTATACGGGCCGGTAAAAACGCGCAGAAGTCCCTATCCTTCGGGGACCTCCGGGGCCTTGGCCCCGGCCCCCTTCTCGACGTCCGAAAAAAGATCGAATAAAGAACCCCACGGCGGCTTCGCCCCCATGGATTTGCTCGCCATCGACGACAGCTCCATGCCCACATCGAGCCATTTTCTGAAACTTTCATCAAAGGCGCTCTTGTAAAGCAAATAGTTTCTGATGGTGATTTCAAGATATTTTTCAAAAAACTCCGCCAGTACATCCTCCCGATACTGAATAACCAGGTGGAGAAAGGGCGCGGGCAGAAGAACCTTCTTGTTCTTCGCCTCCTCCACGATCACCTGGGCCAATATGAACGCCGTTACGTCCTCGGAGGTCCTGGCATCGATCACACAAACCTGTCGCCCATCCCTTATGAGTCGGCTCACCTGTTCGAGGGTAATATAGGCGCTCTTTTCCGTATCGTAGAGCCGTCTGTTGGCGTATTTTTTCAAGATGATCTTTTCCGTCATCACCGACTCCGGCAAAGGGGGTTTTTACCGCATAGCACAATGACTAAACATAGCAATAATAGCCTATCGGCACCAGATCCGGCCAGGATTTTTGTGCATCGCACAATCGCTTCTTGACTCTTGCCCACCAGTAATTATAGTTCAATTCAGTAGCACGCAAACTCAAATTCATCGTCCCGGCGAACCTCCTTGCACACGCGAGGCGGTTTACTTCAACCACACCGCGGGGCGCCCGGCATTGGAATTTCGACGCAAGGCCCGCCCCCCCAAGATCGAAGGAGATGGAACATGGACCAGTTCAACCTGGTAAAACAGATGATCGATTTTAACCGCGCCGCCTTCAACAATACTTTCGGTGCCATGTGCATGGCCCAGGAGCAATCCGAAAAAATGGTCAATTCGCTCGTGGAACAGGCAGTCTGGATCCCCAGTGAAGGCAAGAAGGCCATCAATGACATGGCCGCCATGCTCCGGAAGGGCTGCTCGGAAGTAAAAAGAGCCGTGGATGAAAACTTCAGCAAGGCCGAGGCCTACTTCGAACAGACAGGCCGGACACGGACCGAAGAATCCTGAAGCGCCCGAAGGCATTCCCGGTTGCGCTCAAACAAGGCCGGCACAAACACCTATGCGGTATGCCCGTAATCGAGAGGCTCCAAGCCGCCGCCAAGCAACTGCCGGAGTCCAGCGAGCATTGGCCGACGGACGCCGGCAGACTTGCCGCGAAGGGCCGAAATGGCCCCGATCCCTTGCCCAGGGCGCGCTACCCGAGGCGGCCTCCAAAAGTATAAATGAGCGATATCGCAAAAACAATCGATAGAGTGTCCCGGCCCAGCCGGGGCGGCCTTGTCCACCGCGCCCCTCCTCGAATTGGTCGATCTTTAAAAAATCCCCCCCCGCTGTCCGGCTCGAAAGCCGCCCGACCCCGGGTCGGCCTCCCCTCCGCCGCATATATATGTCAATCGTATTTTTTACTTGCGTTAGTAATTGTCATAATAACCATACCTAATACAATTAGATGTTCGATAGACGATCCCTACTGCACTTTATTTCAACTTATACATCATTTTATTTGTATCCAGTTATCAGTAAGTGATATGATCCATTATCTTTTAAGAAATAAATTCGAACCGATCATGACACGACAGCCTTTAAAGACTTTAGGATTTGCAAACGCTGTTTCTATTGTCTGAAAGCTCCGCTCTTTCGGACATTCGAGTCAACCGACGGCGATTTGTCTTGAGCCGGGCCGGCCGGTTCATCCGTGGATGCGGGCCGCCCGCGTGATCGGTGCGCTCTTTAGGGCAAAAACGGTCCTTGCCGATCGCAGTCGGGTGCTTACCAAAGGGGTTGTCCATGAATTCCGCGGATAAGGGAGCTAAACCGAGGGTCCTTGCCATCAGCTCCGAAATATTTGCTGTTCGCCAATTGAGGCTGGACATGCCGCTTTGCAATCTCAAAAGGCAGGGTCTCATCGAAGACTACCTCATTACGGACAATTTCTTTCACAATTTGCCTGATGATTACCGGTTCGACTGCGTGTGGGTGCAAAGAGTGGTAAATGAGACGATATGCGCGGTTTTGGCGGATCGTGTAAAAAACAGCTATCTCTATGATTTGGACGATCTTCTTGTGGGACGTCCCTCCTACACGATGACCCGCTTTGACCACAAACACGAATGGCGAAAGGCCGTGATGAGCGCGCTTTGCAATTGCAAGCTCTTCACCTGCACCACAAAGAGGCTGGTTGGAATGTTGGAAGCATGCTCCGGGGTTTGTCTGTCTTCAAAGGCCGTTATATGCCCCAACGGCTTCGAGTTTTCCGCGAACTTGCGAAAACCCGGCCGGCCGGCCGGCATGGTCTGGACTTCCAGCGATTTCCCGGCCCTTATCGACTCCAAGGACTCGGTTGTAAACGCCGTTCGCAGGTTTTCCGAAAAACACCGCCTGCCGGTCTATGGCTTCGGTTATTTAAGAGGCGGCCTTGACGGCGACATTCCAAACCTGGTCGAACTGGGACCGATTCCCTATTTTCATCACAAGGCACTGCTGGGGTCCTTGCCGCCCCTTATGGGAATCGCCCCCCTGGAGACCTCGGCGCAAAAGGCCGACCTTGATTTTATCAACTCCAAATCGGACCTCAAGATGGTCGAATTCGGCGGCTTCGGCCACCCTTCCGTCTACTCGGCGGCCCCCCCCTATACGGAGTCGGATTTGCGATGCGGGGTGATCGCTCAAAATGACGAGTCCTCATGGTATGAGGCCATGGAGATGATTTTCGAAAAAAATTGGAAGGTGCTGGACAGGGAACAGGCCGGGGTCATTGAAGCTCGCAACATGGACCGGATTGCAAGGCAACACTGGTACGGGGCAATCCGCGAGGTCCGCATGGAGCGGCAACTTACCGGTGCGGATTTCAAGGCCTGGTTCAACAGGACCAATAAAACACGGAGGGCAAAAGGGCTCTGCGGGGCCGCGATTTCAAGACATCGACTGATCGATTGGAAATCCTACGACTATGCCTATCACTTCTGGAAAGAGCACAAAAAAAATCGCATCGCTCGCCAGGAAGCTCTGCGGACAGTCGATGAGGTGTATGGCGCTCCTCTTTTTTTCGTGCTCTACCCGCTCTACAAGATTTCAAAACCTTTCAGGAAGTTGCTGAGGGCACTAAGGAGCTTATGGACTGAATCGAGTGCGGGAAAGTCCTCCGGAACCCCGGAGCTTTAAGTGCACTTTCCCACGATCGGGAGGCGGGCAGATGGTTGACTCACTTGTTACGGGCGGAGCGGGTTTTATCGGATCACACGTTGCCGAATGCCTTCTTCGAAGCGGCCGCGGCGTACTGGTCCTGGATGATCTTAGCGGCGGGTTTATCGAAAACGTTCCGGCGGGCGCCGCATTCGTTGAGGGTTCCATCCTGGACGTCGAACTCTTGGAGCATCTTTTCCGCAAGCACCGTTTCAACCATGTCTACCACATGGCGGCCTACGCCGCCGAAGGGCTCAGCCATTTCATCAAGCGCTTCAACCACACCAACAATCTCATCGGTTCGGTAAACCTGATCAACGCCGCGGTCAATCACTCGGTGAAGTGCTTTGTCTTCACCTCCTCGATCGCCGTCTACGGCGAGGGGCGGGTCCCCATGAGCGAGGCGACGGCCCCCAAGCCCGAAGACTCCTACGGAATCGCAAAGCTTGCGGTCGAATCCGAACTGCGGGTCTCCCGCGAGATGTTCGGGCTCGATTACGTCATCTTCCGGCCCCACAATGTTTACGGCGAGCGCCAAAACATTGCCGATCGATACCGCAATGTGGTCGGGATCTTCATGAATCAACTCCTTCGGGGAGAACCGATGACCATCTTTGGCGACGGCTCCCAGAAACGGGCCTTCACCCACATAAATGACATCGCGCCGATCATTGCCCGGGCCGTTGCCATCCCGCGGGCGCGCAACCAGGTTTTCAATATCGGCGCCGACCGGCCCTTTACCGTAAACGCACTCTCCGAGCTTGTGGCCAAGGCAATGAAGCTGCCCCACCGGGTAAAACACCTGCCGCCGCGTAAAGAGGTGAGCATCGCACTGCCCGACCACGAAAAAGCCCAACGGGTGCTTGGCTATTGCCCCTCGACTCGGCTGAGCGATGGCCTTGAGGCCATGGCCGCATGGGTAAAGACACACGGGGCCAGGCAAAGCTCGCTTTTCACCGACATTGAAATCATGCGAAACATGCCGCCAAGCTGGTGCGCGGCCATGACCGGGATGGAAACGGCCACCCTGGCCCGGGATCTGTTGATTTCTCCGAGCCGTTAATCCTTATAACCGCGAAGGGAGAAACAGTGTCCGGATTCTCGCGAGTTTGCGTCATCACCAGGACAAAGGATCGCCCCCTTACCTTGAGGCGTGCCGTCGAGTCCGTTCTAAAGCAAACCTGTAAGGATTGGCTGCACGTCATAATAAATGACGGAGGAGACCCATCAACACTGGAGTCCGTGACAGCACCCCACCTTGGCCGCTACAACGGGCGCCTCATGATCATCCACAATGAAAAATCCCTTGGAATGCAAAATGCCTCGAACCGCGCCCTTACCCGCACCCGAAGCGAATTTGTCGCCATCCACGACGACGACGACTCCTGGACCGAAACGTTTTTAGCCGAATGCGTAAGTTACCTCGACGCCACCGGCCCTCAAGACACAATCCAGGGGGTGGCAACTCAATCTGTCTGGATTTTTGAAGAGATCGATAAAAACAGCCGTCTCGTAGAACTTAACAGGCAGGACTATTTTCCCTTCCAGCAAATCAGCCTGTTCGATCTGGCGGGCAAAAACATCTTTCCCCCCATTGCTTTTCTTTACAGAAGAGAGGTTCACGATCATATCGGCATGTTCGATCAACAGTTCAACTTTCTTGGCGACTGGGACTTCAACATTCGGTTTGCAAGCAAGTTCGACATTGGCGTCATCGATCGCCGGCTTGCTTTTTATCACTGGCGCCACAAGGGCTCTGGATCAAATTACGGTAATACGGTAACCGACAGCGTCGAGGAGCACCGAGAACTTGCCGCAAAGTTGCGCAACCATTATCTTCGCGCCGATTTGGAAAAAGGCGCGCTCGGACTTGGGTTTGTGATGAATCTGTCGGAGAAGGCGGCGGGCCAGCTTTCGCTTCTCTGGGACTTGCGGGATCGGTCGGATAGCTCTTTTGGCAAGCTCAACTATCTTGAGGCCATGAGCGGCTATTTTGAAAGAATAACGCGCGACCTGAGGAGGTTCTACTCCCTGAAGATGTCATTCTATGAGGCGAGAAGGCGAGTAAAGAGGGCCGCAAGGAGCGCGTTTTCTCATCTGTGGTCTCCCCCCGCGCCGCCGGCCCCCGGGGGTCTGCAAAGCCGTCTCGCCCTCGTTGACACCGTGTCCTTCGATGTGTTCGATACCGTTTTGCTTCGAAAAACCAAGTGTCCAGCCGATGTCTTCCTATACATGCAGAGTCAAGCCCGAAAGATTCTTGGCCATCCCGGAGCGCAGTTTCCCGAACTGCGGGTCAATGCGGAAAAAATTGCCCGCGACAGGGCATCCGATAACGGCTACGAGGATACGAACCTCCAGGAGATCTACAGCGTCTTGCAGGAATTTACGGGAGTTGACGACCGCGCGGTAGACGCCCTTGTGCAATTGGAAATCGATTCGGAACAAAAGCTGATCTATGCCCACCCGGACGCTGTCAAAACCCGGGATCTGGCCCTCTCCCGGGGTAAAAACATCACCTTTACCTCGGACATGTACCTGCCCCGGGCCCATGTGGCGCGTTTGCTGGAGATGAACGGATTTTGCGCGGAAAATCTTTTGGTTTCCTCCGAGACCAGGGCAACCAAGCACAGCGGGAAACTCTTCGACCTGCTGGTGGCCAAATTCGGAGGCGACCCGGCCAAAATTCTGCATATCGGCGACAATTCATGGTCGGATTTCGAACGGCCAAGGCTTAAAGGGCTCAAATCATTCCATTGGCGCCCCCAGCCGGAGCAACTCCCCTTTGTCGATCAAATCACCTCCTATGCCGGCGATTGGGTTTGCGACCTGCCCTCCAGCATTTATACGGGTCTTGCCCGCAAACGCAGGCTCAGCCATCCGGTCGATACCGCCCTTGCCGAGGATTTTTGGAAAGCCCTCGGCTATGAAGTGGTGGGCCCCCTTTACATGTCTTTTGTCTCCTGGCTGGTGGATACGGCAAGAAGGCTCGATATTGACAAACTCTTTTTCCTCGCCAGGGACGGATACTATTTGATCAAGACATTCAACATCCTCCAAAAAAATTGGCAACTCCCGATCGAGGCCAGCTATATCTTTGCCTCGCGACGCCTGCTCAATGTTCCGAGGATACGATCGCTTGATCAAACCGCGCTCAATTTCCTGACCGAGCCCAATCCCTCCATGTCGCTCAAAGACTTTCTCGAAAGGGTCGGACTCGATGTGGACTCCTGTTGCGACTCTGTGAGCCAGTTCGGATTTACTTCCTACGATCAGATGCTGACCACTCCCGAGGGCTTTTTCCTATCCCTGGAGTTCCAAGAAAACATTCGGGAATTGATAAAGAACCGGGCGGGCGAGATTTTAGCCAAAGCCGAGCAGGAACGCTCTCAGCTTCTGGCCTACTTGTCGCAAACCGGTATCACCAAGGCAAACTCGGCCATAGTCGATATCGGCTGGCAGGCATCTTCGATAAAGTCCTTTCGAGACTTGTTGGGGGTGAACGGCAGCAGGCCAACCTTGCACGGCCTCTATTTTTCCACCTGGCGTTTCGCCCTGGGCGCCATGAACTCGGGTTGCCCCGTGCATTCTTTTTACGTTCACCTGGATAAACCCGAGTATCGGGCCAATCTGATCCGTGAAGGGGTGGAATTATTGGAGGCCTTCTTTGGCGCTCCTCACCCATCCGTGGTTGGACTGGAAAAAAATAACGGATACTGGCGTCCGCTCTACGGGCAAAAGGAACTCGACGATACGCAGCAGCAATATCTGGAGCTGGCCAGACAGGCGGCCTTGGAATTTGTCGCCGAGGCTTCGCAATTGCTCTCACCCGATTGCGGCGCGCAAGGCTATGCATGCCTTGACACTGTGCTCGAAAGGATTTTGTGCAATCCCCGGCCGCAGGAAGCCCGACTTCTCGGCCAGCTTTCCCATCGAAACAGCTTTGGAGGAAAAGGTCCTCTGCGCTACATAGCCAAGGTCCCCTCCGGGCTGGACCGAAAGAGTCGCCGGAAATTGCGCGCGGCTTATCACAACAGCTTCTGGAAAAAGGGCTTTATGGCACAACTCACGGATAAGGAAAAAGCGCTTCTTGGCTCCTGATTGCTCATCCATCAGCCGAGCTGCATAACTTGCCCCGCCCATCATCTTCTCACCACCGATCAATGGATTTGACATGGATTTTCCTGATGGTGAGCAATCCGATGGTCTCCTTCTCCATTCATTGCTCTGCTTTCGCGAAATCATTCGGGACATCTTGACTCCGGCCCGACCGCAAGGGATTCGCGAAATCGGAGTCGAAAAAGCTCTTTTTGCCCGTTTTCTCATCGAGCATTGTGCCCGGAGCACCTGCGGCTACACGGGAATCGATCCGGCCATCCATGATGTCCTGATCGAGAAGCTGAGTGGCCAAAGAGTTCGTTCTCTAAAAGAGC
>JAJYDE010000022.1 GCA_021777755.1 Deltaproteobacteria bacterium | reverse complement strand
TAAAGAACGGTTTGGCAGTCCTGGCGCCGTCCACACCCATTTTAAGCGGTGGTTGCGGGCCGGATTCTTTGCCCGGCTCTGGCAGGCAGGCCTCGCCGAGTACGACGACATGGAGGGCATAGCCTGGTATGGCAAAGCATTGACGGGACAATGGTCAAAGCCCCTTTAGCACAAGAAGCCGTTGGAAGAAACCCAGCGGATAGGGGAAAAAATGAAACCAAGCGTCATCTCCTGGTAGACGCCCGTGGCGTCCCGCTATCGATTGTCGTAACAGGGGCGAACAGACATGACGTCACCCGGCTTGAAGCGGTACTGGACGAAATTATGATCTACCGGCCAGACGACAGGGAACAGCATCTTTGCGGCGATAAGGGTTATGCGGGCAAGCCGGCTCAAAAAGTTATGAAAAAGCATAATTACATTCCGCACGTAAAACAGCGAGGTGAGGAGATCCCGGAAAAAAGAGCCAACCCCGATTTCAAAGCCCGCCGCTGGGTCGTTGAGGCCGCTCATTCCTGGTTCAACCGCTTCAGGAAGCTACTCGTTAGATACGAGAAATCCATCGAATCATACGAAGCGCTACCGCACCTTGCCGCGGCAATAATTGCGTTCAGGAAATGTGGCGTTATTTACGTATAAGTCCTTCATCATGACTGCCCTCATGGGGGAAGGCCAAGCGCCATGAAGGCATAAATGAGGGGTTTTGCGGGCCGCGGCGCGCTCAGCCGATGGCCTTTTCCAAAAGGCCCACCATCTTTCTGAATTCGAACGGCTTGGGGATGAATTCCATACTGCCCATTTCCAACGCCCGGTCTTTCAAAGTGGAATAGTCCGAACCACTCATCATGATAAAGGGCAACCCCGGATACATGGAGCAGACAAAACCAAGAAGATCGAGTCCGGATTCGCCAGGCATGCTGAAATCTGAAAGGACGGCATCGAATCGGGATTGTTCCAACTGTCGGCGGGCCTCGGCCACGTTTGCCGCAACTTCGGCCTGAAAGCCGTGAGCGTTGAGATATTCGCTTATTAGAATGGCCAGCTCTTCGTCGTCGTCTACCAGGAGGATTCTTGCCATTTGGAGGCGCCTTTTCGGGTATAATCGGCATAATTGGTTAAAATTACCGCTATTCCGATTCTCAAAATAGTAGATTTCCAAAGTAGCCGACAGTAGCAAACGACTGTATTTTCCCCTACTCCGAATCGTATAATGCCGTATTGAATATTGGCGGTTGAACCGGTTTCGTGATATTTTCGAAATGAAGCGGACTATTCCATGCCCTGCCGGAGCCGCCCCAAGACGATGGCAGGGATAATCAACCATTGCGCCCGGTGATGTGACTCTCATGGACACTTATTACATTGACGGACAATTCGTGGACGACGACAAGGCGTTTATCAGCGCAAACGATATCATCGTACTGCGCGGTTTCGGAGTATTCGATTTTCTCGTAACCTACCACAGGCGCCCTTTCCACCTTGAAGAACACGTGGGAAGGCTCCAAAATTCCGCTGCGCGCATCGGGCTCCACATTCGCCATACAACTACCGAGATCTGCCAAATAGTTCGGGAGACCGTTTCAAGAAATCCGCACCAAGGCGAATCGGCCATTCGCATCGTCTATACTGGAGGCATCAGTTCGGATGGTCTAACCCCGGAAGGTCGTGGAATTCTCATGGTGATGGTCGCCCAAAGGCCGGATCTGCCGCCCCGTCTCTACACCGAAGGTGCCAAAGTCATCACAGTGGATGCCGGCCGGTTTCTTCCCGCGGCAAAAAGCACGTGTTATCTTTCCGCCGTCCATGCCACTCAGGCCGCCAAAAATCAGGGGGCCGTCGAGGCATTGTACGTCGATCGGGAAAACCGCATTCTGGAGGGCGCCACCACCAATTTTTTCTGCTTTATCGACGACCGCCTGATTACCCCGCGCCAGGATGTTTTATCCGGGGTCACTCGAAGCGTGATTATGGAGCTTGCAAAAGGTTTCTTCGACCTGGAGGAAAAAGAGATCCGCATGTGCGAGGTGCCGCGGATGCGGGAGGTGTTCATAACTGCTTCCAACAAGGAGGTCATGCCGGTTGTCATGATCAATGATCTGCCGATTGCAGACGGCCGTGTGGGCTGGCGAGTGAGGAAAATCATGGAGGCTTTCAGCGACTATGCGGATTCCTACGGCCAGGGCAAGTCGCGGTTGCCCCTGCCCCGGCTCTTAATTGAAGGCGAGGCCGGCAAATCCGGAGCAACCGGCTCATAGAGCCCGAGCAGGATAAAATGGAATGGGACTTACCGGCTTATCGGTAAAAGAATACGTCGCAAGGGTGGCCGCTGGAACAGCCGCTCCCGGAGGAGGCAGCGTCTGCGCACTGGTGTGCGCCCTTAGCGGCGCCCTTTGCCTCATGACGGCAAGGCTCACCCTGGGCAGGAAGAAATCGAGCGACGCCTGGAGTGCCATGGAAACGCTCAGCCGTTCCATGGAGCCCCTGGTCTTACGCTCCATGGAACTGGCGGAGCAGGACGCCGAGGCTTACGAACGTGTCCTTGCGGCTTACAAAATAGCCGGCGGCGAAGAGCGCGCCCGCAGCATTCAGGCGGCGATGAAACAGGCCGCTATCGTTCCAATGGAAACCCTTCGGGTGCTGGCCGAAATCACCGATCTTATCGAAGAGGTCATCGAAAAGGGCAATCCCAACTGCCTTTGCGACACGGCGATGGCGGTCCGGATGATCAGGGCGGCCGCCGGAGGTGCGGTTGACAACGTCCGGGCCAATCTTGCGAAAATCGACGACAAAAACTTCGTCACTCACATGCAAAGCGAGATGACCTCGCTTGAAAACAACATCGAGCAGGCAACCGGCCGGTTCGGAGCCTTCATCGAATTGCTTGTGTCCTCCTCTTGAGCAGAATCGCAATTGCCTGCGCCTCAGTGCAAAACCACAGGCATAATCCCCATTATTTGTCTAAATCTTTTATTTTCGGGCGTTTTGCGCGAAAGTGCGCCAGCACACGCGGGATAGGCCTTCAACAGGCCTTTGCGCGCGAGTGGCGCAAAATGGGGCGCCTTTCGATCCAGAAATTCAAAATAGTCGGCCAGGAACCCGCAAGTATCTTGCGGGGCGAGTATAGAAGGTCCAGCTATCACCCTTTTTCCAACAGGCAACTCCTTGAGGGCCATGATGGGCGACGAATCAACTCGTTCGGGAAATTTTCTCAGAATGTATGTAATCACCATAAAGCGCCAGGCCGCGGTATCGGCATCTCGGTGGCGAAGAGCAATGAACCCCGCTACTTGATTAAGTCTTACCGAGAGAGGCTCGACTTTTACCGCATAGGTGTAAAGATCGACGTTTTTTCTCCACGGCCTCTGAGCTGACCAGCTTGCCACGGAAAAAAACAGGATCAATAAAGCAAAAACGACATTGCGCCAACGTGGACCAAGCGCCTTATAAACAGCGAATGCCGTTATGGCCGCGGCAACCGCCGAAGCCGGATATAGTAATCTTTCGGCAAGTTCGGAGGCTATGGACGCGATGAGGCTGGAATTTATGACGAGCGGGCCTAACAGCAATCCAACCCCGATTACCCCGATTGCGCTACGTTTTTTCAAAGAAATCGCGAAGGCGAGGATGCCAAGACCCAGAAATAAAGCCCCCGGGATGGCGTAAGGCAAAAGTGTGGCGGGACTCAGATCGATGGCCGCATAATCGTGGTAGGGGCTCATCCCGAGAGGAACGAAGCACATGCCCATGCCGCGCCCTATGATATAGAGCGCGTGGATAATTTTCTGGCTTCCATTGGCAATACAGGCAATGTTGTCGAACGGACTGGGGAGGACCCGCTTAAACGAAAGCTGAAGAAAAACAGTCAGTATGGTGACCAGAGCAGCTCCGGCGGAAATACTCAACCGCTTGCGAAATTTGACCTTTTCCGGCATCAGGGCAACCACTGTGACCAAGGCCGAGAAAACCACTGCGGATTCCTTGGCGAGGCAGGCCGCCATGAGAATGGCTGCAACCAGAAACGGGGTGCTTTTGCGGGGATGCCCCAGAGCTAAGTACAGGGCCAACAGCCCGAGAACCGTAGCCAAAATATCGGCCTGCCCCACAACTTCCCCCATTGCTTCGGCATGAATCGGATTGACAGCGAACAGCGCGGCCGCCGCGCAAGCTATCCATCGATTGCCCAAGAGGCGATAGCTGAGCAGAAGGACCATTCCGGTAGCGACAATGTTCAGTAAAGCGGTCAACAGACGAAAAGGAAATGGTGAATGCGGCAGGTCCGACCATACCATTCTCCAGATCACTGGCAGAAGAGGTCTCCAGGTGGTAACAGGTTTTTGAATCGATCTTCCCCAAAAGTCTTTCTCGAAGGGCTCAGTCCAGGGAATGGATTTTTGAGTCACTACGCGATTATGCAAAATCGCCATGTAGTCGTCCTGGATAAAATGGCCGTCGATCGTAAACAAACCTGCCATTAGCGCAAGAATTAGTGGGAGAGCCCATATTAGAAGCGCAATTTTCTGGCGATTGCCCGCTACAGCGCAATTAACTTCGCTCAATCCGGAAACCGGGGGCATATCATTGCCGCTCTTCTCGCCCGATACGTTCATCTCGCAAGTCATGGCCTTCCTTATGATCATGGGCTTAAGCCCCCTCTCTGCCAACCGGGATCGCTATATCTATGATCCCGGCACCAAGAAATGCTCAGTTCATGGTTCCCCCGCCCCGGCCTCGATCCGTGCGAACAAAGGTTGCAGAATTCGGCCGAGGCGCGAGAGTCTGCGGGCAAAAACAGCCGCACCGGCAAAACAAATCAACGCGCCCGCAAGCAGGGTGTTTCGAACACCCAGTGCCCCGGCGAGGCTCCCCGCAAGAAGGCTGCCAAAAGGCATGACCCCCATGAGCGACATCGCGTAAAGACTCATAATCCGCCCCCGTTTATCTTCATCGACCACCGTCTGGATGATCGTATTGCTCGAAGCGATCTGGATCATCATGGAAAAACCTGCAAGGAATAAAAAGAACATGCAGATCGAAAAGGTGTGCGACAGGGCAAAAGCGGCTATGGCCGCTCCGAAGAGCCCCACGGACACAGGAATAACTTTTATCAGCCCATGCGCATTCCTGCGGGAAGCCAGATAGATGGTACCGGCAACGGCGCCCAGCCCGGAAGAAGACATCAGCAATCCGTAAGTGCTTGCGTTTCCGCCAAGGACATTTTTTGCGAAAGCCGGCATCAGGACAATGTAAGGCGATCCCGCAAGGGCAAACAAAGACAGCATGGCCAGGATGGCGATAATGGGCTCGAACCCGCGGGCATAGACGACGGCCTCACGAAATTCACTGTATACCCTGCCCTTTGCCCCGCGCCCCGGCCTATCGCTCACCTTGACAGCCAGGAGAGCCACCAGAACGGCAACGAAACTGAAGCCATTGATCAAAAAGCAGATTCCTTCGCCGAAAGCCGAGATGATAATTCCCGCAATTGCAGGGCCGATCAAACGAGCTCCGTTAAACATGGCCGAACTAAGAGCTATGGCGTTGCCAAGATCTTCCCGGTTGTCCACCATGGCCAGCACGAAAGACTGCCTGACGGGGATGTCGAAGGCGTTGATGATCCCCATCACAAGGCTGAGGGCGACGATCTCCCAGGAACTGATCATGCCGCCCAGCACCAATCCGGCCAGCACGAACGCCTGCACCATGGCCAGGCCCTGGGTCAGAAGCAGCAATTGCTTGCGATCGAACCTGTCGGCGCATACCCCGGCAAAAGGACCTAGCACAAGGGTGGGGACCTGGTTGCAAAAGGCCACGGTCCCGAGAAGGACAGTGGAGCCGGTAAGTCTGAAAACCAGCCAGCCAAGAGCGATCTGCTGGGTCCAGGTGCCGATCAGCGAGATCCCCTGGCCGAAGAAAAACAGGCGATAATTCCTGTACCGGAGCGCTCTGAAGATGTTTTGGAAACGGCCGGAGCCGCCCGCCGGGCTTCCCGGGTGTCTCAATTGCAAATTCCTTCCACTCTGAACCTCGCCAGCAGCGACCACGATATCCCGAAGCATCGGCCGGCCTTCAATGCATGGGGTAGAACACCAAAGAGAAGCGTGACTAAAGAACGTGCTCTCGATCCAGGACTTCGCGGACTTTGTCAACCAGCGATTTTACTGAAAAGGGCTTTTGCAGAAAATCCAAACCCTCTTCGATGATGCCCTGCCGTCCTATGACGTCGTCCGTATAGCCCGACATGAAAAGGCACCTGATGGCCGGTTTGATTGCGCCAATCCGCTGCGCCAGTTCTTTGCCGTTCATCTCCGGCATGACCACGTCGGTAACCAGCAGTTGAATATCTCCCGTATGCCTGGTTGCCAAACGAATCGCCTCTTCGGGATTGTCGGCGGCCAAAACCGTGTATCCCAGCCGTTTCAGTACCATTTCGCCAAGATTGAGCATCGCCTGCTCGTCTTCCACCAATAGCACCGTTTCGGTTCCCGTTAAAGACTTTGCAGCTGCAACCACTTCGGTTTCGCCGGTCTCACCCTTTGCCCCTGGCAGATAGATTCTGAAGATAGTCCCCTTGCCGGGCTCACTGTTTACATGGACAAACCCGTTATTCTGTTTGATTATGCCGTACACCGTGGCCAGTCCCAGGCCGGTTCCCTTCCCTACCTCCTTGGTGGTAAAAAAAGGCTCGAAAATGTGATCGGTCACTTCCTTGCTCATTCCAACACCGCTATCGCCAAAGCAGAGCAATAGATACTCACCCGGCGCGGCCTCATGCAACACAGGGCAATCCGGCTCCTCGATCACGGCGTTGGAAGTCTCAATGGCTATTTTGCCCACCCCGTTGATGGCATCCCGGGCATTGACGGCTAAATTGACCAGCATTTGGTCCACCTGAGAGGGATCCATTTTCACTTTCAAGACATCACGCCCCGGCGTCCAGGTCAAATCGATATTCTCACCGATCAGCCGTTGAAGCATCTTGAGCATGCTGGAGACCGTGTCGTTTATGTCCAACAATTTGGGTTCAACGGACTGCTTGCGGGCAAAAGCCAAAAGTTGCCGGGTAAGTTGCGCGGAGCGCACACCGGCCGTGCGGATCTCCCGCAGGTCCGAATAGATGGAATCATCGGGCTTGACGCTCTCCATGGCCATTTCCGCATGTCCAAGGATCACTCCCAACATATTGTTGAAATCGTGGGCCACACCTCCGGCCAATCGGCCGATGGCTTCGATTCTATGCGCTCGCATAAGCTGAGCCTGCAATCTCTCCCGTTCCAGCAAAGCGCGTTTTCGCTCCGTGATATCGCTTATGGTCACAAGCACCTTGTCCTCATCCCTGACGTTTACAAGCACCGTGCTGATCAGGATTTCAACGGGGACATCGCCCGATAGTCTGCGAACCATGAGGCGGCCTTCCTGATCGTTGACACCGTGACCCGACTCGAAAGTTTGGCGCACGCTGTTTCGGATGATACAATAGCCGCATTCGGGATTCCTTCCACACCCCGGAGCTTTAAAAGAGTTCAGACAGGCCAAAACGTCACCTCCCCAAAGCCCTAACAATCGCATTTTGTCTTTTCCCGCAAAGGGGATTCCCTTCCGGTTGATATTGTCCACGCGATTTTCTCTATCGACCACCATCATGATATACGGGGCGCTCTCGAAAATCCGTGTCAGCGTTTCCTGCTGTTTTTTAACCTCGTTTTCAGCCTGTTTGCGTCCGGTAATATCGGTAAGAGTGCAATGGGTTCTAATGAAACTGCCCCGGTCGTCTTTTTGCACACGCCCGTCGAGAATGACGGCCACAGGAGCCCCTTTTTTGCTCCTGAGACTCAACTCCGCCCGCCCCTGACCGCTTCTCTTAAAATCTTCGAAGGCCGCTCGAAACTTCTCCTTGGTCTCCTCGGACCAGAACTCGCCAAAACATTTCCCCAAAAGTTCACTTTCCGAGTAGCCCATAAGCCTGCAAAGTTCATTATTGACATCAATATAGCGCCCATCCACATCCAGGGACTGGTAGGCCACGGGAGAGTTTTGGAAAAGACTGCGGAACCGCTCTTCGCTCTCCCGTAATGCCAGTTCAGTTCTTTTCATCCTGGATATTTCCAGCCGCAGACGCTCATTGGAATCGGAAAGTTCCCGGCTTCTCCGCCTCACACGTGTTTCGAGCAGATCGTTTTGTGCGCAAAGTTCCAGAATGTGTTGCCGCTGGGAAAGAGCAAGGGCAAGGCTTACCGCAATGGATTCGAGAACCCGAACAAGGTCCGCGGGAAGCATGTCTGGCCGCTTGTCCTCGAACAGGAGAAGTCCGAAGGTCTGCGCGCCAAGTCTCAAAGGGATGATAGCCGACGACTCGTAGCCTTCCCGCACACAATTGCCGCGGATCACCTTGCGCAACTCGGGGTACTCGTCAAGAAGGCGCCCGTTGCAGTTTGACCAGAAACTGCCAAATTCGGTAAAATATGGCTTGGAATACTCGATTTTCCCCTCGATCACCGCCCCGCAAACGCACTCGAGAGGTTCGCCTCCGCTCTCCCCGGCCCCCGGGTTTCCCGAATGATCTCCGGGACACAAACTGTTTTCCAGGCGAATGAACTGTTCGCTCATGCCTCTTGTCTCAAAAAATGGATAATCGTCTCCATCCTTGAGCCTGAGTCCGACCGTCTCAAAACCGGTCCTTTCGGCGAGAACCTTTACAACTTCTTTTAGCAACACCGGCACAGGGGTGTCTTTTCTCAAGAAATACAGGACTTCCATCAAGATCCTGCCGCTGTCCGCAGGAATCGATCCTTCGGGGGCAACATCCTGTCCAAGCCTGCAACAACTCTCATTCGCTCTTGATTGGAATGTCATGGAAAGATCGCCTTTGCAATTTTTCGAGTAAAAGCTGCGGAGCATGGTTCGAAACCGCGGACTTTTCGCCATGAAAGGCCGATTTCAAGAAAATCCCCCAATCCGGTCAAATCTCATAATCAAATGATGCGCCAATGGCGACGCCGGCGTTGATCCGCCTTTTCGTTCTGATCGGCCGAAGCTGAGAGAATCTTAAAAGTTTCTCCAAAGGAGCGATGATGAACGGGGAGCGCGGTCGCCCGACCGAGAAAGGTGATCCATTTGCTTTATGTGGCAGCTCTTGATGGGGTGGCCTTCCCCATAGGTCTCACGGAAGAGCCGGGCAATGAGGGGAGCATACTCGATCCGGGAAAAATCGGTTTTAAACAGGGGTGCTGCCGCCTTTCAGGCAGACGCACGGTTAATCAGCTCAACCCGCCTTTATGCGATGGACCTTTTTCTTTCCAGCCTTGAGCAGAAGCGACCCGTCCCGGAGGTGCGAGTCACGGATCAGAAAATCCTCCCCGTTTATGCGATCTTCGTTGACATAGGCCCCACCCTGCTTGATCAGGCGGCGGGCCCCGCTTTTCGAGTCGCAAAGCTGGATTTGAGCGAAAAGATCGAAGGCCGCGATCCCGGCTTGCAACCGCTCGAGTGAAACAATCGTGGTGGGCACTCCATCGGCCTTCTCACCCGCTGTTCTGGGGATATCGCTCGAAGAAAGCAGCTCAGGCTGAAGCCGCCTTTCGCCGAAAACCGCTGAAGCGGCCTCCATGGCAGCAAGGGCAGCCTCCCTGCCATGAACGAGTTTGGTCACCTCGTAGGCAAGAATGGATTTGGCGGCGTTAAGGTCCCTGCCCTCCAGGGTGGCCACGACCGCGATTTCACTTACCGCAAGGAAGGTGTAGAGCTTCAAGAAACGCTCCACGTCCCGATCATCGGTGTTAATCCAGAATTGGTAGAAATCGAACGGGGAGGTCCTGTCGGCGCTAAGCCACACGGCCCCCGCGGCCGTTTTTCCCATCTTGGCCCCCGAGGCCGTGGTTAGAAGCGGGAAGGTTATGCAATGGGCGGATTTTTTGAGCTTTTTCCGCACCAGGTCGATTCCGGCAACAATATTTCCCCACTGGTCGTCGCCCCCCATCTGGAGTCGGCAGTCGTAGACCTTGGCCAGATGATAGAAATCGTAGGACTGAAGCAGCATGTAATTGAATTCGATAAAGTTTAGACCCGTCTCCATGCGAATCTTGTAGCTTTCGGCGGCAAGCATCCGGTTGACACTGAAGTGTTTTCCGATATCGCGCAAAAAGTCGATGTAGCGAAGTTCGACAAGCCAGTCGGCGTTGTTTGCCATGATGGCCTTATCGTCCGCAAAATCGAGGAAGCGTGAGAGCTGAACTCTAAGCGCGTCCACGTTTGCCTCGATCTGTTCGAGCGTAAGCATTTGCCGCATTTCGGTCTTGCCGCTCGGGTCTCCGACAAGGCCCGTACCGCCACCAACCACAACGATCGGCCGATGTCCCGCCCGCTGCATGTGGGCCAGGGCCATAATGGGAACAAGGCTTCCAACGTGCAGGCTGTTGGCTGTGGGATCGAACCCGATATAGCATGAGGACGGGTCGGACAGATAAAGCCTTAATTCGTCAACATCTGTGGCCTGGGCTACAAATCCGCGTTCTTTAAGGATATCGAAAACATCAGTCACTGCGGCAATCTCTCGTTCATGGGGTGAAGGATCACTTGGCGTAGTCAACGGCCCTTGTCTCCCGGATGACCGTAACCTTGATCTGACCGGGATAGCTCAATTCGCTCTCGATTTTCTTGGCGATATCCCGGCTCAAAAGGACCACGTCGCCGTCACCGACAACGTTGCTTTCCACCGAAATTCTCAGCTCCCTTCCCGCCTGAATGGCATAGGCTTTAGTGATGCCGTTGAAGGAAGCGGCGATGCGCTCGAGGTCCTCGAGCCGGCGCACATACGTTTCGAGAAGTTCTTTTCGAGCCCCCGGCCTTGCCCCGGATAAGGCATCGGCGGCCTGCACCAGGGTGGCGATAACATCCTCCGCAGGTATATCCTCGTGGTGGGCCGCTATCGAATGGACCACCGCGTGGCTCTCCCCGTAGCGCCGCGCCAGATCGGCTCCTATTGCGGCGTGAGGCCCTTCCATTTCGTGGTCTATCGCCTTTCCGATATCATGGAGAAGCCCCGCCCTACGGGCCTGCTTTTCATTCAAACCAAGCTCGGCGGCCATGATCCCGCACAGAAAAGCCACCTCCCTTGAATGCTGCAGGACGTTTTGCGCGTAACTCGTTCGAAATTTGAGCTTCCCGATGAGCTTTATCAACTCGGGATTTATGCCGTGCACCCCGACGTCGAAGGCCGCCTGCTCGCCAGCTTCACGAATGGAGGTGTCGATCTCCGCGCTCACCTTTTCAACTATTTCCTCGATTCGCGCAGGGTGAATCCTGCCATCGGATATCAGCCTTTCAAGCGAGATCCTCGCCACCTCGCGGCGCACCGGATTAAACCCCGACAAAATAACCGCCTCGGGGGTGTCGTCTATAATGAGGTCAACGCCGGTCGCCGCTTCTATGGCCCGGATGTTCCTGCCTTCTCTTCCGATTATTCGCCCCTTCATCTCTTCGTTTGGCAGGCTCACCACAGAGACGGTCTTTTCGGCCACATAATCGCCCGCATACCTTTGCACGGCAACCGAAATGATGTCCTTTGCCTTCCTGTCCCCCAGCTCCCGGGCCTCGGTTTCGATCTTCTTGACAAGCAACGCGGCATCGTGGCGGGCTTCGTTTTCCATCGAGCGCACCAGCAGCTCCTTGGCTTCCTGCATCGACATTCCGGAGATGTTTTCCAGCCGCTCTCGCTCTTCTTTGAGAATCTGATCGAGTTCCTTTTCCCGGCTAACCAAATCTTTTTCCTGCTGGGCAAGCTGCTTTTCCCGCTTTCCCAGTCCCGTCTCCCTGCGATCGAGGCTTTCGGCCTTGCGATCCAGATTTTCCTCCTTCTGGAGGATTCTCTTTTCCAGGTTCTGGAACTCTTTTCGACCCTCCTTGGACTCCCTCTCGAATTCGAGTTTCATCTGCAAGACATTGTCCTTGGCCTGCAGAATGGCCTCCTTTTTGATGGTTTCGGCCTCCTTTTTTGCCTCGGCGATCAAATTCCTCGCATCGTTTTCAACCCCCCGACGTTTCTTTTCGAGCCACAAGTATCTTCCCAGATACCCCAAGGCCCCTCCGGCGGCGAAAATGACGATAAAACTCAATGTGAAAATCACATAGCTCATCAGTGCAACATCCTTTCAGCCATAAAAACCCGCAGGGCTGCAAAACAACGCCGGGCGAGAAAAACACGGATCACCGCAAGCAGACGACCTCGGTACATAACCGTGATCATAGCCAAAATCACAGGCGATAGGCGAAAAACAATAGAGAGAATAAACAGGGATTGACGCCGGAGGACAGGAGACCGTCGCCAGGCCGTCCAAAAAGGGCCGGGAAGAGCGAGGAAAAGGACAAGAAGGGCATTGCCCCCGCATTATGCCGTGTTGACAGGTGGTCTTGAACCTTAAGGTTCAGGTGGGCGCCCTATGACTCCTTCAGGCTTTCAGCCGAAACTGACTTGCACACCGGAGGCAGGCAGGGCTCCCGTTCAGTTAATGTTGGCTCAGAAACATTCTGCCAATCACAAACACAGCAGGGGCAAACCGAGCATTAACGATTTATTCTTTCGGCCCCTCAAGAGCGCCGGATAACAGCACCGGGGGACCGGAGTCAAAAATAAGAAATTTAAGCCGAATAATTCGGTAATGGATGAACGGTTAAGCCGATCTCACCCTTTCACCCTTCAGACAATCCAACCATTAAATCCCGCACCCGCGGATCCGAAGGGCTCGAAAAACAGCAGCAACAATGCACCCCATTGACGGCCCCGCTGATGGCAGGCATCAGGGATAGATTCCATATCCTCTCGACTGATATTGTAGCCAAAAACAAAGGAAGTAGTCAAGATCGATTATCGCAACCCGGGCAAAAGGGGCCTTGACGGTTGCGCTCCCGCGCACCAGTCTGAAATAACCGATAACGATGGCAAGGAGCCTGCCCTTGCGAACACTCAGCATTCACGCGGCCAGGAGGAATCTGTCCGCCTTGCTCTC
Organism: Deltaproteobacteria bacterium; assembly: GCA_021777755.1. Taxonomy (GTDB): domain Bacteria; phylum Desulfobacterota; class Syntrophobacteria; order Syntrophobacterales; family Syntrophobacteraceae; genus SbD1. The sequence continues at coordinate 46,959 of JAJYDE010000022.1, read as the reverse complement.
CGAACTCGACCAGAGGGCGAGACTTTCGTTATCTGCCGCAATGGAAAACCGGTGGCGCAACCGTTTCCTTGACCGGCATCGCAAGCGCCTGCAATACCACCCAGTTTTTAAGCAATATCCGGATCGACCATGACCCGGTCGAAGAACTCTCCGAGAATCAATGGGCAGAGCTCGAGCGATCCTGCTCGACACTTGCGCTTTGCAATTGCGACCCGGGGCCGGAGCAAAATCTCACAAAGCACCCTTCAAATGATCGAGGATACCCCCGTTGTATACCTCGCTCCTGTTTGGGCAATGGAAATCGCCCTGTGGCACATCGAGCGGGAAGTGCATTCAAAAGTGCGTTAAACCTTGGCAAAGCAACCCTGGCAGGTCCCGGGTTATCGAAGATAAAATCTGCATAAGAGGCGGGATAATCCACGAGGAGCAAGAAAGGCCCCCTGGAACGTGGGGCCTTTCTTGTCATGATCGAAATTACTGCCTTTCGGCTATCTTAAGACGCGCAATCGCCCTTTGCAGAGCTGCCTGGGCACGCGCAAAATCAACCTTGTCCCTGGACTCGGCGATCCGCCTTTCAGCTCTTTCCCGAGCGGCCTTCGCACGAATCAGATCTATGTCCGAAGCCGTTTCGGCCGCGGTTGCAAGGATCGTAACCTGATTGTTCAAAACCTCCGCGTAGCCCCCCATCACAGCCACATGCCGCATGGAAGCGCCCTGACGGAATCTCAGTTCACCAACCTTGAGCTTGCAAAGAAAGGGAATGTGGCCGGGAAGAACGCCGAATTCCCCCATCTCTCCGGGCGCAACAACAATGTCCACCGTCTCGCTGAGGACCTTCTTCTCGGGCGTAACGATTTCCAGGAAAATTTTATCGGCCATACTATCACCATCTTCTCAATGTCAGGCTAACTATTTGCCTGGAAAGAATTCCATCAATCCAGATCGACCAAGGAAGGGCCGGGCCACAAAACAGAGCCGGGCCCTTCCGCGGGCAGCCTCCCTAGGCGGCCTGAGCCATCTGCTTAGCCCTCTCGACAGCCTCTTCGATCGAACCGACCATGTAGAAGGCCTGCTCGGGAATGTCGTCATACTTTCCTTCACAGATTTCCTTGAACCCTCTGATGGTGTCTTCCATCTTGACATACTTACCGGCGACACCGGTGAAGGTCTCGGCAACGTGGAAGGGCTGCGACAGAAAGCGCTGCATTTTTCTCGCCCTGGCAACGGTGAGCTTGTCTTCGTCCGACAACTCGTCCATGCCGAGGATGGCGATGATGTCCTGCAAATCCTTGTATTTCTGAAGAATCTGCTGGACTTCGCGAGCCGTGTTGTAATGATCGAAACCCAAAACGTTGGGATCGAGAATGCGCGAAGTCGAATCCAGCGGATCGACTGCGGGGTAAATACCGAGTTCGGCAATCTGACGGGAGAGAACGACCGTACCGTCAAGGTGTGCGAAGGTGGTGGCCGGCGCCGGGTCGGTGAGATCGTCGGCGGGCACGTATACGCACTGTACCGAGGTGATCGAGCCCTTGTTGGTCGAGGTGATGCGTTCCTGCAGGGCGCCAAGGTCGGTACCAAGAGTTGGCTGGTAACCAACCGCTGAAGGCATACGTCCGAGAAGGGCGGATACTTCGGCGCCGGCCTGCGTAAAGCGGAAAATATTATCGACGAACAAAAGCACGTCCTGACCTTCGACATCGCGGAAATATTCCGCAACCGTAAGGGCGGAAATAGCAACGCGCGCGCGCGCTCCGGGAGGCTCGGTCATCTGGCCGTAAACAAGTCCGGCGCGGGGGAGGACGCCCGAGTCCTTCATTTCGTGATAGAGGTCGTTACCTTCACGAGTGCGCTCGCCAACGCCGGCGAAAACCGAAATACCGCCGTGCTGCATGGCGATGTTATGGATCATCTCCATCATGACGACCGTCTTGCCTACACCGGCGCCCCCGAACATGCCCATCTTGCCGCCGCGAGGAAAGGGGACCAGAAGGTCGATAACCTTTACGCCGGTTTCAAGGACTTTAACCGAGGTGTCCTGCTCGGTAAAAGCCGGCGCCGCGCGGTGAATCGGCATATAGGTGTCGGTCTTGATCGGCCCCAAACCGTCAACAGTCCTGCCCACGACGTTTATAACCCGGCCAAGAACAGCCTTGCCAACGGGCATCATGATCGGATTGCCGGAATCTTTGACAGGCATGCCGCGAACCAAACCGTCGGTGAGATCCATTCCGATGGTGCGAACAACGTTATCGCCTAGATGTTGGGCCACTTCGAGGACGAGGTTGTCTTCCTCCGCGCTAAGGCCCGGGTTGGATACAAACAGGGCCGTCAGAAGGGAGGGAAGCTTCCCCTCTTCGAATTCGACGTCCACAACGTTTCCGATAACCTGAACGATTTTCCCCATATTCATGGGTGTATATCCTCCTTGATCTTATTTCTTGAGGGCCTCAGCGCCGCCAACTATATCCATGAGTTCCTTGGTAATGCCCGCCTGTCTCGCCTTGTTGTAGGTAAGAGTAAGCGTTCTGCCCAAATCCTTGCAGTTGTTGGTCGCGTTCTCCATAGCCGCCATCCGCGCGGCCTGCTCGCCAACGCAGGTCTGATAGAGACTTTCCAGAACCTGTACATAAATATAGTTGGGCAACAGATCGGTCAAAAGCGCCTCATGAGAGGGCTCGAAGAGATACTCGAAGCCCTTTTGCCCCGACTCCTGGCTCTCCGGAGCGATGGGCAGAAGCCTCACAACCGATGGCTGCTGTTTAACTATATTGATGAAATGGCTATAGAGAATGTAGACCTCGTCGGCTTCGCCGCTCTCGAACCGTTCGATGAGCGAGCCCCCGATGCGGCGACCGTCTTCGTATGCCACCTTGTTCAGAAGCCCCGTGTAGGAATCCCGAACATTGACCGGACGGCGCTTGAAATAGTCCCTGGCCTTCCTGCCGGCATTGACAAGAGTAACTTCAACGCCTTCGGCCTTTTTGGCCCTGATGAACCTTTCAGCCGCAACCAAAAGGTTTGTGTTAAAGCTGCCGCAAAGACCCCGGTCGGCGGTGACAAGCAGAAGCTCAACCCTTTTGACTTCCTCTTTGGGCGTGAGCAACGTGTAGGCGCTGGTATCTTCCACCCCCGCGGCAAGCCGACCGATGAATTCACGGAACTTGAGCGCATAAGGGTGGAATTTTTCCATGTTCTGCTGGGCGCCGCGCAACTTGGACGCGGCGACCATGTTCATAGCCTTCGTAATCTGCGAGGTCTTCTTGACAGCGTCGATCTTCCTCTTTATGTCTCTTAGAGTTGCCATGTCACATTCTGTCCTCTGATTTATTCCTCGGCGATTAAGCCTGGAACACCCCCGCAAATTCCTTCAGGGCTGCGCCCATCTTCTGATCCAAAGAGTCGTCGATGGCCTGCTTTTCTTTGATCTCGGCCAGAACTTCAGCATATTTTCGGTCCATGAACGCAAGCATCTGCTGCTCGTACTGCCCGACTTTTTCCACCGGAACCGTATCGAGATGCCCTCTTGTACCCGCATAAAGAGACATGATCTCCTTCTCGGCGGGCATTGGCTGATACTGGGGCTGCTTGAGCAATTCAACCAGGCGCATACCGCGGTTCAACTGGGCCAGGGTCGATTTGTCAAGGTCGCTTCCAAACTTGGCGAAAGCCTCCAGTTCGCGAAACTGGGCAAGCTCCAAACGAAGCCGGCCGGCAACCTGCTTCATCGCCTTGGTCTGGGCGGCGCCGCCAACGCGAGATACCGACAAACCGACGTTAATGGCAGGACGAACGCCAGCGAAAAACAGGTTCGGCTCAAGGTAAATCTGGCCGTCGGTAATCGAAATAACGTTGGTCGGAATGTAGGCCGAAACGTCACCGGCCTGGGTTTCAATGATGGGCAGCGCGGTCAGGGAACCGCCGCCAAGCTCCTTGTTGAGCTTGGAGGACCTTTCGAGAAGCCGCGAGTGGTTGTAGAAAATGTCACCAGGATAGGCTTCACGTGCGGGCGGGCGGCGCAAAAGAAGCGAAACCTGCCTGTAAGCGGTGGCCTGCTTGGAAAGATCATCGTAAATGATAAGCGCGTGGCCCCCCTTATCCCTGTAGTACTCGCCCATGGCGGTCCCGGCATAAGGAGCGATGAACTGAAGGGCGGCGGCGTCGCTTGCGTTGGCCGCAACAACCACGGTGTAGTCCATTGCGCCGTGCTTGCGCAGAGTCTCCACCACCTGGGCGACTGTGGACTTTTTCTGGCCGACCGCGACGTAGATACAGATCAGGCCGGAGCCCTTCTGATTGATGATCGCATCGACCGCGATGGCGGTCTTACCAATCTGGCGGTCGCCAATGATCAGTTCTCGCTGTCCGCGCCCGACCGGGGTCATTGCATCGATGGCCTTAAGCCCGGTGTACATCGGTTCGTTAACCGACTGCCTGGCGATAACGCCGGGAGCGATGACTTCGATGCGGCGAAATTCGGAAGCGTTGATGGGGCCTTTACCGTCGAGCGGATTTCCGACAGAGTCGATAACCCTGCCCAAAACGGCGTCGCCAACCGGGACTTCCGCGATACGACCGGTCCTTCTAACCTCATCGCCTTCCTTGATGTGGGTATCTTCGCCCATGATGGCGACACCCACGTTGTCTTCTTCAAGGTTTAGGGCCAGTCCGTAGATGGTTCCATGTGCCGTAGGGAACTCAAGCAATTCCATGGACATGCATCTTTCAACTCCGTAGACGCGGGCGATACCATCACCTACGGAGAGCACACGTCCGGTTTCGCTGAGATCAACCTTCTTCTCGTAGTCCTTGATCTGCTCCCTGATGATTTGGCTGATTTCTTCTGATCTGATTTCCATTTATCCTACCGCACCCCTCTTCAAAGATTCTTTAAAATTAAGCAGTTGACGCTTTACACTCCCGTCTAAAACAAAATCGCCGATCCGGGCCACCACTCCGCCAAGCAAAGAGGAGTCCTGCTCGAATTCGACGACTATTTTCTTTCCGATTCTTTTTTCCAGGGCGGCGGCGATCTTGTCGATCTCCGCGGCGTCAAGTTTTACCGCAGCCTTGACTTTGGCCCTCGAAATGTTGGAATGCTCGTCAATCAACCGGTGATAGTAATCGGTTATTTCGGGCAAGTGCTGAATTCGTTTCTTTTCAACCAGAAGGTTCAAAAAGCTGCCGACCAACGGGGAGAGCCCCATTTGAGCGGATACTTTCTGGTAAAGGCTCTTTTTGACCGCCTCGGGATAAAGCGGGTTTCGGAGCATGTTTTCGAAATCGGGCAGAGCTTTGAGGAGCTGATTGAAGCCGTCAAGCTCGGTTCCAAACTGTTCAATTGCGTTGCCCTCAACGGCGAGATTGAACAGAGCCCTTGAATAACGCTTCGCAATAACCTGGTTTTTCACTTCGCCTCCACCACCTTCGTCATGAATTCACTGATCAGACGTTGTTGATCCTCCGCCCGAATTTTCTTTTGAATGATGCTCTCGGCCGCGGCCACGGACAACTCCGCCACCTCGTCCTGCAGCTTGTCACGGGCAGCCTGAACTTCCTGCCCGATGGCGATCTCGGCCTGCTGCCGGATGTATTCGGCCTCTCGCTGGGCACTCGCGATGATTTTTTGCCTCTCGGCTTCACCCTCCGAAATCAACTCGTCGACTATTCTTTTGGTTTCATCTTCCAGGGAAGAAAGCCGGGCCTGAACCCTCTCATGCTCGGCTTTGGCCTCGGCGGTCTTGGTTTCCAGCTCGGCAAGCAGCGTCTTGATTTCTTCCTGGCGCGAACTCAGAAAGGTGACTATGGGCTTTTTGAGCAGCTTCACCAGCACGACGACCACTATGATGAAGGCAACCAGGCGGAGTATGAAATCGTACCAATTATTGGGCTGGGCAGCCTCGGCCTCCGCCGCGAATGCATCGCTCAGCCAGGTAAGAGAAAACAGCACCCCGGCAATAGAGGCGAACAATCCGGACTTGAACATCTTTGCTCTTAGACCCGCGTGCATCAAACTTTCCTCCCGAGAATCTTCTGCGCCAGTTCGCCTGAAAACATCTTCACCTGCTGCTTGAGATCCTTTCGAGCAGTCGCAACGTCTTTCTGAATCTTTCCGCGCAACTGCTGCACCTTCCCCGCGGTCTCTTCGGAGGCCTGCCTGAGAAGTTCCTTTTCCTGCTCGTAGCCCTCGACCTTGAGTTCCTGGATTCTCCGAGCGCCGGCCCCTCTGGCTTCCTTCAGCCTCGAATCGAAGTCCGACAAGCCGGCCCGCGTCAGTCCTTCGATCCTTTCAATCCCTTCCTGCCGATCGAGAACGAATTTTTTCCTCTCGGCAACTATCCGACGAATCGGGCGGTACAGCACGAGGTTCATCAGGATAAGGAAAATGATGAAATTGGCCATTTGGATAAATAGCGTGCAATCCGGTATTACTGTCATTGTCGCTCCACCCTCCCGCTAAGACAAAAGATCCTATTGCCCTTACGACATGCACGTCGCAAAATTATGTTCAGCCCATCCCCCACCGGGAAAAGGCCCTCTTACGCTAAAACAGGCCAGTGCGCCCAGCCGGAATCCCGTTGACCGAAGCGTATCGCACCCAAGCAAAACCCGACGCTCCAGCAAGGTATTTCAAACTCTCACTTGACCTTTGACTGGGCGAGCTTACTAGCACAGACAGGCAATCTTGGCAAGTGAAAAGCGGAACCACCTGTTACAATTATGACATGAGGTCCGATTTTTCCGCCCAGTTTTCGCGGACTTCAGTGGGACTGGAATACGTAGCGGCGCATACTCACATTCTCCGCCAACCCGACCGCAAGGCACAGGGCAATGACCGATGAGCCGCCGTAGCTTACGAAGGGCAAGGGTATTCCCACAACGGGAAGCAGCCCCAGCACCATTCCGATGTTTATAAGCGCCTGCCACATTATCAGCCCGCCAACACCCACCGCGATGAGCGAGCCGAACCTGTCCCGAGATCTGGCCGCAATCCTCAAGACAAGAAAAATCAGCAGGCCAAACAACAGGATGAGCACCGCGCAGCCAACAAATCCCCATTCTTCGGCCCACACGGAGAAAATAAAATCGGTCTGCTTTTCGGGCAAAAAATGGAGCTTGTTCTGCGTGCCTTTAAGAAAACCTTTTCCCCAAAGCATCCCCGAGCCTATGGCGATCTTTGACTGCCTGATGTGGTATCCCGCCCCGAGTGGATCGCGGTCGGGGCTCAGCAGGATAAGAACGCGCTGTTTTTGATAGGGCTTGAGCACGCGTTGCCACATGGGCATCGCCAGAGGGATGATGGTCAAAACAACGATCGCCAGGTAGCGCCAGCGAACTCCAACGAAAAGAATCATGGAGCCGGCAACGGCGGCCAGGGCGATCGCGCTTCCAAGATCGGGTTCGGCAAGCACCAGCAGCACGGGCACAATGGTCAACATCACGGGAAATATCAACTTCCTGATCCTCGGGAAATTGGCCACCTCCTGGGATGAGAAGTATCCGGCGAGTTGGATGATAATGATGATTTTGACAAACTCGGAGGGCTGGAACTGAAAGCCCGCGATCTCGAGCCACCTCTTGGAGCCGTGAACATCCCGGCCAAGGGCCAAAACTGCCGCCAGCAGAAACACGATCATACCGTAGAGCCAGGGGCTTACGGCCTTCAACCGCTGGTAATTGATGAAAAGCGAAGCGCACATCAGCGTCAAACCGATCGCCAGCCAGACAATCTGCTTTACAAACAGATTGCTTGTCGGCCGGGCTTGAATTTGCGTATAGACAGCGCTGTAAATGCTGAGCAGTCCGATGCACATGATAGCCGACAAAACCCAGATTATGGACCAGTCGAAATTTTCGATGAGGCGTCTATCCATCATAGTCGATAATTGCCTTCCGAATCTTTTGGAAAAATCCGCCCCAAGGGACACAAACTATTTTTGGGCGGGTTCATGCCTGCTTTTCAAATAAGCCGCCATCACCTGTTTTACCAGCGGCCCCGCGGCCGAACCTCCGTGCCCCCCGTGCTCGACAATAGCGGCCACGCATATTTTGGGATCCGAAGCGGGCGCATAGGCGACAAACCATGCATCGTCCTTATTGTTAACCCCGGCCTTGCCGCGGCCCAATCCCACCACCTGGGCCGTACCGGTCTTGCCCGCAAGGGGCATTGCCGGGTCGTACAACGAATGGGCCGTTCCTCTCGGATCGCTCACCACTTCGGAGAGCGCCTTCTGCACCAGGGCAAACCAACGAGGATCGACCGGGATCTCGAGCTTGAGCAGGGGCCCCGCAGCCTGCACTTCGCCCTTCGCCATCCCCTCGATCCTTTTCACCACGAAAGGCCTCCACAGCTTCCCGCTGTTGGCGATCGCCCCGTAGGCCACAGCCATCTGCAGCGGGGTCACCAGGTCGTAGCCCTGCCCGATCGATATGGAAATCGTCTCCCCCTTTTCCCACGGATGACCGGTCGCCCTCCTTTTCCACGCCGAGGTGGGGATAAGACCCGGGTTTTCCCCCGGAAGCCCGATGCCCGTCTTTGCCCCGAGACCGAACATTTTGACATATTCGGCCAATCGGTCGACGCCCATCAAAAGCCCGGTGTGGTAGAAGAAAACATCACAGCTCTGCATTAGCGCCCTTTCCACCGAAATCGTCCCGTGTCCGCCCTTTCTCCAGCAATGGTACTGACGGCCGGCAAAGGAAAGGTAGCCCGGACAAAGAAAAGTGGTCGAGGGGTTTATCGCCCCGCTTTGCAGGGCGCCAAGAGCCACCAGGGGCTTGTAGGTGGACCCCGGGGGATAGGCCGCCCCGCAGACCCGGTTGAGCATCGGATGGCCGGGGTCTTTGGCCATCTCATGCCAGTCGTGCTCGCTTAGCCCCTTTATGAATTTCTCCTGGTTGTAGGTGGGACTGGAGGCGAACGCGAGCACCTCTCCGTTGTTCGGATCGAGCGCCACGATAGCCCCGGCTTTGCCTTCAAGCAGGGATTCGGCTGTTCTTTGGACATCCATGTCGATGGTCAGCCATACATCGTGGCCGGCTACCGGGGGTTGCTCTTCGAGCAACCTCGTTCTTCTTCCAACCGCATCCACCTCGACCTGCCGGTGACCCCGCACTCCATGGAGATACTTTTCGAAGCCGTACTCCACCCCCACCTTGCCGATGTCCTCCCCGGGATAATAGCCGGGGTATTTTCCGCTCTTGAGTTCCCCCTCCGTAATCTGGCTGAGATATCCTATCAGGTGGGCCGCCGTCCCGTCCCAGTTGTATTCGCGCTTCGGTTCGATCACTATTTCGACTCCGGGCAGCCTTATCAGCTCGGACTCGACCCGGGCCAGACAATCCCGGTCGATGTCGGATACCAGCCTCAGAGGAATGAACTTCGGGGTCGATTTGTTGGCCTCAAGGACCGCAAACAAATCGGAAGGGTTACACTCGCACAGGCGCGCAAGCTCCTCGATCGTTCCATTGAGGTCCTTTACGTCCTCCCTTATGATCATGAGGTCGTAAGCCGGACGATTCTCCACGATTGGCACGCCGTTACGGTCGTATATGATGCCCCGCGGGGCCACCACATCCTCGACCCTGATCCTGTTATTTTCGGACTGATACCGGTAAAATTGGCCGCAGAGCACTTGCAGGTACCACAGCCGGGCAAGATAAATCATCATCACCAGGAGCATGACCGCAAAAAAAACAATATATTGCTTTTTAAAGGACAGCGCCTCCGCGCTCTCCAGGCTCATCACTCTGGGTCCGTCTTTTCTGCCCTTTGTTTTCATCATTGTGGAACACCCGACCGACTCAAACGCAAAAGGCTTGTCCGCCAAGGAGCGGATAAATCAAAAGAGGCGCAATCGTGGCGCAAAGAAGCGTTCTTACGCTCAAACCGACCCATATCGAGGCCAGCGTCGCCGAATCCGTTGGAACATAGGATAAAAACAACCCGAGGGCGATAGACTGGCCAAGGGCGCAAAGCCCGACCAGAAACATCTGATAGGCGGGATTGTCGGACTCGAAGCCGCCGGCAGCCATTTGCACAAGGCAGACGCTGATAATATAGGAGCCCACGTGCAGCCCCCAGAATTCACCCGAGAAGACATCCGCCACGAAGCCCAGACCACCCGCCCACAGCAGGGCCGTCAGGGGAGGGTATTCCACCGCCACGGCGAACATGAAGGGTAAAAACAGATCGATGCGCAGGGCCGTGTAGGGAAGCTGCGGGACCACTTGAGCCTGTAGAGCCAAAAGCACAAACCCGTAAGAAGAAAACTTGATCGCCTTTTTCAAAGCCGCACCATGAACCATCGCCCTCTAAAACGCTCATCGCTGTTTTTTTGCGGGAACGCGCGGGGACTGCCCGGAAGATCGAATCTTTTTATCCCCGACCGCTTGAGCGCGATGGAGTCGAGTCTTTTTTTCACCCCCGGACACAACTCGGGCACTGCCCGCCTTGGCCCCGTGCTTCGCCCGATACGATCGCCTCTTTTGGGCGGCCGCATCGGCACCAACGCCGGTCGGAACGGCTGTCCCGGCCCCCTTGCGGTCAACGGTTTTCGGCACGGCATTGACCACCGGCCCCATCGTGATCTTACCGCGCTTTATAATCAGAACTTCCTCGATCGTGCTCAACTGCACAAGAGGTTTTACGCCGATTCGCTGGAACATGCTGGCCGGGTCCCTGTAGACCGCGTGCACGATGCCAAGTCTTAGCCCTTTGGGGAAAATACCATCCTTGCCCGAGGTTATTATGAGGTCGCCTTCATCCATGTCCAAATTGGCGTTGACATATTTGAGAAGACACCCGCTTGCGTCCTTACCGCAAAGAATACCCCGAAGGCGGTTTCGCACATCGATTGCGTCTACGGCGCTGCCCTGATCGGTTATCAACAAGACCCGGCTGTAGTGGTCGGATACATCCAGAATTCGTCCGACAACCCCTTCTTCGTTAACCACGGGCATATCGGGCCCGACCCCGTCGCGAAAGCCCTTATCGACCATCAAGGTCTGAAACCATCCGGTCAGGTCGTGGACCACCACCTGGGCGGCTATGGTCTCGTAGCCGGTCGTCTTTTTGAAATCGAGCAGCCGCCTCAGTTTCTGATTTTCAATGAACGCTTCCTGGTAGGCGGTCACCTGGTTTTGCAGTTTGGCAATCCGCTGTTTTAAGGACTCGTTTTCGGTGCGCAGATTTCTTAACCAGATGTAGCTTTTGAAAAACCCTTCAAAATAGGAAAACACGTTTCCAACCAGTTGCAGCGGCGGACTTGCGATTTCAGTCGCAAAGCGCTGCAATCGATCCATTTTGTCGGGTATTCGGAAATTCAAAGAAAATATATATAGAAAGGCGCTGACGAACACGAGGACCAAAAGCGCGCCCCGCAACCGACGCAACCAAAAGCCCGTACTTAAAAATCTCATATCAGGCACTTCAACTTGAATATCTTAGGACAGCACATCCCGCAAGGCCTCTAATTCCTCCAAGGCCTTGCCCGAACCAAGCACCACCGTTGAAAGCGGGTCCTCGGTCACCATTATGGGCAGCCCCGTGTGACGCCTCAGGAAGTGATCGAGATTTTTCAGAAGAGCTCCGCCCCCCGTCAGAACGATACCCCTGTCAACAATGTCGCCCGCCAGTTCGGGAGGCGTTTGTTCCAAAGCCACCTTGATGGTTTCCAGGATCGAATCGATTTCTTCCTGGATGGACTCGCGGATTTCATCGGAATTGACTTCCACGGTTTTGGGGATCCCGGTGACCAGATCCCGGCCCTTGATCGTCATGGTTTCGGTCTCGCCGATCGGATAAGCGTTTCCTATGGTGGTTTTTATAAGCTCGGCGGTCCTTTCGCCTATCAAAAGGTTGTGCTTGCGCTTGATGTGCTGGAGAATGTCCTGGTCCATTTTGTCGCCGCCAACACGCACCGAGCGGCTGTAAACAGGCCCGGTGAGCGAGATGACCGCTACTTCGGTAGTTCCCCCGCCAATATCGACCACCATGTTGCAGACCGGTTCGGTAATGGGCAATCCGGCCCCGATCGCCGCGGCCATCGGCTCTTCGATCAGGTAGACTTCATAGGCGCCGGCCGATTCGGCCGACTCCCGAACAGCCCTTCTTTCCACCTGAGTCACCCCGGAAGGAATGCAGATGATCACACGCGGTCGTATCCACTTGCGCCTGTTGTGCACCTTTTGGATGAAATGCCTCAACATCGCCTCGGCAACGTCAAAATCGGCAATGACCCCGTCCTTCATGGGCCTTATGGCCGATATATTGCCCGGAGTCTTGCCAAGCATCATTTTGGCGTCCTTGCCCACAGCCAAAACCCTGTTTGCTCCGCGATCATCTTTGCGAACCGCGACAACCGAGGGCTCGGTAAGCACTATCCCCTTGCCTCGCACGTAGACCAGCGTGTTGGCGGTCCCCAAATCTATTGCCAAATCGTTTGAAAAAAAGCCGAGAATCTTGTCGAGGATCATCCGGTAAAGTTCTCCTTTCGAACCAATCTTTAAGATGTCCTAAATAACACGAGAACCCCGACGCACGCAACGCCTTAAGAGAAAATGTTACCAGGGAGCCCTTAATTTGCTAAAATACCGCGTTGCGACACTCGCAAGGGTTCCAAGCATATCGAGAAATTTCCTTTGCGAAAAGATGGCGATGGCCGGTTCTGAAAAAGTCCCGGCGGCGTTTTTGAATTGTTGACAAGCATGCCGATTTGCGACTAAAATTGGGTTTTTGCGTGTGCCGCGTCATTTGAAACGGCTTGGAGCCAACCTCCCGCCCTTTTTCCAGGCGGGCTAATCATACTTGCAGAGGAAGCTTTATGTCCAAAAGAACATTTCAACCAAGCAACGTGAAAAGAAATCGCACCCACGGCTTCCTTGAGCGCATGGCCACAAAGGCCGGGCGCGACGTACTCAGACGCCGGCGCGCAAAGGGGCGAAAACGCCTCTCTGTGTGAGCGGACATGGACCGCGGCAATCCTCGGACCACAACTCTTTGAAGGCCACTCAGACTTTTCGGCCCCATGAAAGGATTCGTTGCTCCGCCGATTTCCAGCGAGTCAAAATGGCGGGAAAACGCGCGAAATCCTTCCATTTCGGCCTTAATTTCGCCCCCAATGGTCTTGAATATCATCGTTTGGGCCTTGTTGTGCAAAAGCGGTTCTGGCCTTCGGCCGTCAGGCGCAACCGCATCAAAAGGGTCATTCGCGAGTGGTTCAGGCTTAATAAGGGTGAAATCGCACCACCGGCTAAGGATATCGTGGTCATTGCGCGCCCGGGAGCTGAAAAACTTTCCCCGGCAGAGCTTCGTAAGGAGTTCAACCGGGTTTTCCATAAACGGGAAAATAGCTGATGATCCGGTCGCTTTTTCTGGGTCTGATTCGAGCATATCAAATTTTGATCTCGCCGCTGTTTCCTAAGGCCTGTCGATTTTCGCCGAGTTGCTCCCAGTATGCCCATGACGCGATAGAAAATTACGGCGTCGCGCGAGGAATCTACCTTGGTCTGAGGCGAATTCTGCGCTGCCACCCATTTCACCCGGGCGGCTACGACCCTGTTCCCGAACATGCGTTTCGGGGCGCGAAAAGATCGCGATAGTGGAGATTTATTGAATGGATTCAAAATCTTTTCTGGCCATAGTGTTGTCTTTGGCGCTTTTTTTCGTCTGGCGCTATTACTTTGCCCCACCCGAGCTCATCCATCCTCCCCAACAGCAGGTAACAACCGGAAAGACCGCCGCGCCCGCTTCGCCCGCGCCTCCACGGGCCGCCCTTTCTCCCCCTTCGGTCCCCGAAGTCAACCCGGCGACTCTCAAGACATGGTCGATAGGAGATCTTCTCTACAAAATGAAGATCATTTCCCGGGGAGCGCGCGAGAGTTCCTTCGAGCTTCTGAAGTTCAAACAGAGCCTAAAACCCGATTCGCCTCCCATCCAACTGGTGCGCGAGTCCAACTACCTGCCGCTGGACGTTCAACTGGTAACCCACAGGGATCTCGATCTGAGCGGGCTCGATTATACGAGTTCGGCCCCTGCCGACGAGCAAGTCTCACAGGCAAAGGGTTCTCAAAATATTTCCTTCAGGGGTGAAATCCAGGGCAAGCTTCGCATCACCAAGATTTTCACCGTAAAACCCGGTTCCTACGCCATGACCATGCAGGTCCGGATCCGAAATCTTTCCCCGAAGGTCTTTTCAGACCGCCTCGGTATCAGTTTCTATTTCAAGCCTTACACCACGGGGGAAAGATACAATCCCTCACGGCTGACCTACTGCGTAGCCGGCTCCAACCATGATGTCAGTCCGAAATCTTTTGACAAACCCGGCGCCATTCCCCCCCGCATCGACTGGCTGGGCTTCCAGGACAACTACTTCATCCAGGCCATCGTCCCCGCAACTCAGGGCGGTTATCAGCTCATTCCCAGCCTGATCAACCCCGACAGCCCCGATGAAATCACCCGGGTGGTCTACCTCACTAACGATTTCCATCTAGCCCCCAATGAGGCCGGCACCTACAATCTGGAACTCTACAACGGTCCCAAGCAAATATCGGCCTTGAAACTGGCCGGCCACAATCTGGCCGCCTCGGTCGATTACGGCTGGTTCAGCTTTCTTGCAAAACCGCTCCTCGTCGTTCTTTCCTGGATCTTCGCCTATACCGGAAATTACGGAGTGGCGATCATTTTACTCACCATGATGATTAAAATTGTTTTCTGGCCCCTGACGCATAAGAGCTATACGTCGATGCAGAAAATGAAAAAACTCCAGCCCAAGATCCAGCAGATCCGCGAAAGATACAAAAACGACCGCGACAAGCTCAATCAGGAGATGATGCAGGTCTACAAGACCTACAAGGTCAACCCGGCAGGCGGCTGCCTTCCCATGCTGCTTCAAATCCCCGTCTTTTTCGCCCTTTACCGCATGCTCGAGCAGACGGTTCAACTGCGCCACAAGCCCTTCATCCTCTGGATCAACGATCTTACGGCTCCGGACCGATTGCACATGGGATTTTCTGTCAATTTCACCGGCATTCCGCTTCTTGGCACGTTTATCGGCAATTTGAACGGGCTGCCGGTTCTTACGATCCTCATGGGAATCACGATGTTTCTCCAGCAGAAAATGACACCTACCGGAGGCGATCCCATGCAGGAAAAAATCATGCTCCTGATGCCGGTCATGTTCACTTTTTTCTTTATCAATTTTCCATCCGGTCTCGTGCTTTACTGGTTTGTAAACAATCTTCTCTCCATTGGGCAGCAGTATTGGATCAACCGCCATGCCGCAGCGTAGACGGAAGTCTCTTCCGCAAGCCATTCCCCACCTTCCCGTAAACGACGGAGGAGCGCATGTCCACTTTTGAATTCGAAGAAAAATCGGTCGAAGAGGCTATCGAGTTGGCCTCCAGGCAACTCAAGCTTCCGCGCGAAAAGCTTGAAATCGAGGTCGTCTCGAAGGGTTCCTCCGGAATCTTCGGCATTGTCGGCGCCAGAAGGGCCAAGATTCGCGTCACGACAAAAATTCCCGCCGCGGGGCTTGCGGCTGAAAAGTCCAAGGAAGTCCTCGACGAGATTTTAAAACACGTCGATTTGCCCATGGTGGTGGAAGCCGAAACAAGAGAGGGCTACTGCTATTTGAACATTATCAGCAACGGCTCGGGACTGCTCATCGGCAAACGGGGCAAGACGCTTAACGCGCTTCAGTTTCTCGTGTCCAAAATCGTTAGCAGACAGACCGGGGAAAATGTTTCCCTCGTTGTGGATACGGAAAACTATCGCTCGAAACGCGAGGAAAGCCTCTACGAACTTGCCCGACAACTCAGCGAGAAGGTCAAGAAGACCCACAGGTCTCTTACAACCGGGCCGATGAGCGCGCAGGATCGCCGGGTGGTGCACCTCGCGCTCAAAGAAGACCACGAGGTCCGCACCAAATCCAAGGGCGAGGGAAATCTTCGGCGCGTTATCATCTATCCGGTGAAAAAGGCCAAGGAGGCCGATAAAGCCCCGGAGAGCGCGGAATAACCACACATTCCCGGCCCGATGTCATGGATTTCGAACCATTACGAGACACCATTTGCGCCATAGCCACCCCCGTTGGTGAGGCCGGTATCGGTCTCATCAGATTGAGCGGGCCGGAGGCTATCGAGACTGCCCGAAAAATTTTCAGGCCGAAAGACCGCGATTCCGGGCCGAGATCCCACATGCTTCGCTACGGTTGGATCGTCGATCCTGTTTCGGGTGAAGAAGTTGATCAGGTTCTTACCTGCTTCATGGCCGCTCCGCGCACCTACACCCGCGAAGACGTGGTTGAAATCAACTGCCACAGCGGATATGCGGTGCTCGATCGCATTCTTGGTCTTCTTCTGGGCGCCGGGGTGCGGCTTGCCCGCCCCGGCGAATTTACACGCCGCGCTTTTTTGAACGGACGCATCGACCTCTCACAGGCTGAAGCAGTCATTGAGACGATCCGCTCGCGTTCCGATCAGGGCCTGATGCTCGCAAATCGTCACTTGCGCGGAGATTTCAGGCAACTCGTCGAATCCTGGCTCGAAATCCTTTCCGAAGCACAAGCCGGCCTTGAAGCCCTTATCGACTTTTCCGACGACCTTGCGGAGGAAGCCGAACAGGAACAATTGCTCTACGAGTCGCTATGCCGCAAGGTTTTCGAGGAGGTCGCGGAACCGATTCGAAGCGCCCTCGAAAGGTTCGAGCAAGGGCGCGTGCTGCGCGAAGGCCTTACTTTTGTTCTGGTTGGAAAGCCCAATGTGGGCAAATCATCGATGCTTAACTCGCTCCTTGGAAAAGACCGCGCCATTGTCTCCGCGGCGCCGGGGACGACCAGAGACGTCATCGAGGATATGTTTCTTCTGGGCGGCGTTCAGGTTCGGCTCCTCGATACCGCCGGTATTCGCGCAAAACCCGATGAAATCGAATCCCTGGGCATTGAAATGACCATACGATCCCTTTCGCATGCCGATGCGGCCCTTTGGATGCTCGATCGAAGCAGGCCTCTTTGCGAGGAGGACCAGGGGGTCTTCGAAGCCCTTGGTGATACGCCCTGCGTCGTGGTTCTAAACAAGAGCGATCTTCCGGCCGCCTTCCCCGCCGAAAGCCTTGAGAACCGTTTCCCCGGACTGAGTCCCGCCATCGCCATGTCGGTTCATAACCCGCGCGAGGTCCAACGGCTCAAAGCCCATTTGGCCGAAACCTTCATAAACAGGCCGGTCCACAATTGCCGTTCGCAGATCGTGCCGAACCTGAGACAAAAGGAATGCCTGGAAAAAGCCTTGGACTCACTTCTAAAGGCCGGGCGACTGCTTGGCGAAAAGGCTTTCGGCGAACTCATCAGCTTCGAAATCGAACTCGCGCGCAAACAACTCGAGACCATCCTCGGTCGATCCCACGACGTGGATCTTCTCGACAGGATTTTTCTGCGGTTTTGCGTCGGCAAATAACACACGGAACCTACACTCTATGGAACTGCAAGACAACATATCCGAAAGCGACTTCGCAGATCTTATCCTCCGTTACGCCGCCGAGGCGCACATCACCCTGACCCCGGGTCAGGCCCTGCTTCTCAGCCGTCATGTGCGGATCATGCTGGAATGGAACTCGCGTTTAAATCTCACCAGGATAACGAGGCCCGAGGAAGTGATCGTCAAACACCTGCTCGATTCCATCGCCCCGGCCCGGTATCTTCCTTCATCGGGCCACGCCCTGGACGTCGGGGCCGGCGCGGGCTTTCCGGGCATTCCCTTAAAGATCCTCAATCCCGGTCTTCAGATGATTCTTCTGGAATCGAGCCGAAAAAAGGCAAGTTTTCTCACCTCGGCCGCCGCCTCGCTCGAATTGACGGGAATATTGCCCCTGCATGGCAGTTGGCAGGACTTCAGGCAAGATAAGGGCAGAAGGGGCAAATTTGAACTGATTGTCATGCGGGCGCTAAGACCCGAACCTGAACACATCAGCCGCCTTGCTTCCTCCCTGCTTACGCCCGGCGGCTTTTTCGCCCGCTGGGAGGTCCTCGGCCCGGATGGCGGGAACACCCGCGTCGGCGCCCAAAAGGTGGAGGAGCGACAGGACGTTGAATTTTGTGGCGATTTCGATTATTCGCTCCCTGGCATGACACGACGAAGAGTCGTGCGCTTGTGGCGGAAAAAATGAGTCCCCCGGGGGCTTCTACTCTTTGGCCTTTCCTCCTCCATCCACTTCATCAACCTTCCCCCAAAGTTTTGCCAAAAACTGATCCCTGCCGGAAAAAAACCGGTAATGGTTGTAATGAGTCGGGTTCTTTTCATTATAGTCCTGGTGATAGCCTTCCGCCTCGTAGAATTTCGAAAACGGCAGAATCCGGGTGACGACGGGTTTTTTGAGCCTGCCCGAATCTATCAGCATTCGTTTGGAGGCCTCGGCGGCCTCCCGCTGCTCCTCGTTGTGATAGAAGATTGCGCTGCGGTACTGAGGTCCGCGGTCGACGAACTGCCCTCCGGGATCTGTGGGGTCCACATGTTCCCAAAAATATTCGAGCAACCGCTCATATTTTACCCGGCGCGGGTCGAAGACCAGCTGAACCGCTTCAACATGCCCGGTTCTGCCGGAGCAGACTTCTTCGTAACTCGGGTTTTCGGTGTCGCCTCCCGTATAACCCGATGTGACTTTCAACACGCCCTCGACTTTGCAAAAATCCGCCTGCGCGCACCAAAAGCACCCCCCGGCGAACGTGGCTATCGCAAATCCTCGGGATGCCCCGCTTTCCCGCGCGCTTTGAGTATCGAAGTCTTCCATCGCCCGATAAACTCCGCCATGACATCAAACCGACTCGTAAGCTAAACATAATGTCGAAGAGGACACCGCGCAGCCCTTTTTAGACAGTGTTTCGTTTCTCCCCGCTCATGTGCCGACACGGTACGGGATCGGCGTGTTCCGGGCAGTGGACAAAGTCGAACCGCTATGAAGTTTCGGCGGGGCAATACTCGTCCAGGCAATGTTTCAAAGCCGCCTTGTCGAAGGGTTTAAAGAGGATGCTGCTGACCCCGGCCCTCCTTGCCGCTTCATGGTCCTGAACATCGCTTTGGGTGGTCACCATGATGATAGGCAGTTCTTGAGCCGAATATATTTGGCGAACTCTTCGGGTCAACTCGATCCCGGTTATCTCTGGCATGTTAAGGTCGGTAAAGACGATATCGGGCTTTTCCTTTTCGAGCCACTCGATTGCGCCCGCGGGAAACTCGAACAGCACGGACTCGACTCCAAGTTCGTGAAGAGTGTTTTTATAGAAGCTCAGAATCATACGGGAATCGTCCACGGCGCAGGCCCTGGTTTTCCTTGCCTCGGAGGCTTTTTCAGGCAGGATTTTTTCGGCTATTTCCTTGTATCCCCTGGAGAGCAGAAGAGCCGCGTAATGATCCCTTAGATCGGCGTGAACCTTTCGAATCACTTCGACCGCGGTTTGCTGAAAAACCACTTCGTCCAGCAGATCAAGGAAGATCTTATCGGCCTGAGCATGGATGATCGTATTCACCATGCGGTCGCAATCCTCGTTTTTGAACCGAACCATATTGCGCAGCCCCATACTCAGCAGATCGTTGTAATTACGGTCAACGGCCCGGGCCGCGGCGATCCGCACATGCTCAACCGGATCTGTCAGTCCACCGGCAAGCACATAGGCCCCCTGGACCGCGGGCATAAAGGAGAGCGCTTCATAGGCCGCAAAGCGCACGTTGGCGTTTTTGACCCCGGAGCCGAGCAGTTTGCGAATCGGGGCTGCCGCGCTCACATCGCCGATATCTCCCAACACATTCAGGGAATTGATCTGCAGGTCGACATCATCGGATCGCAGATTTTCCAGAACATAGGGGACGGACTTTTCTCCGATGCGAACCAAGAGCTTTTTGGCCAAGCTGCGTATGTGAGCATGGTGGGAACCGATCGTCTCACTGAGTTTTTTGAGCGCCGTGTTGTCCTGGACCTCGGAGAAGACCTCGAGGATCACCTTGTCCAGGTCGTGATCGCCTCCCACCCGTTCGGCCAGTCGAAACATGGCCGAGGGGGCGGCGATTTTCCCGAGCGCCCGAACCGCGCACCCCACCAACTCCCTGTTATCCACATAGAGAAAATCGCTTATAACGCTCACGGCGTCCGAGAGTCCGATGAGCCCCAGAGTATCGATGATCGACTTTATGAGTTCGGGGTCCCCGGCCGAAAGCAGCATTTCGATCAGATGCGGCACGGCCTTTTCCAGGCGCATTTCACCCGTTATCTCCACGCACAACTTCTTGTTTTGAGTCTCGAGGTCGCAAAGAGTTTTGAGCAAAAGGTCGGGATAATCGATCGCCTTTGAGATGAGCAACCCCCGAAGCATCGGTTGCGCTTGATATATCCGGGGGTAGCAGGCGGAGAAGGCGACCAGCAGAGGCAGGACGAAGTCGGCGTCTCCCCGGCTCAATTCCAGGAGCACGACCCTTCGCTGGCCCTCCTCGATTTGCTCCAGATGGGAAAGAACGATTAGTGCCTTTCTCCAGTCTTTTTTTTCAAGGTCATAGCGAAGCTCGTCTCTTAGGTGCTGAAAATCTGTTTGGGTCATCGTGTTCCTTTCAGTTGCCAAAAACTTTCCCGCGCTTAAACCCAAGGAGGCCGTCGCAGTCCGGGGTTTACATTAATGGATCGTAAAACAAAGCTCGGGGCTTGAAGGAATTCTTTGTTTTAAAGGTTTTTATCCATTTTTCCGATTGGCATTCCAAGCCTGACAGGCGGGGGCCACTTCTTTGCTTTAGCTTTTCCGCTTCATCTGTCCGCCGACGGCCGTCTGCCGCCGGAGCAAGGGCCAAAAGTGCTTCACCGAAAGTAACAGCCAGAAGGGACATTCGGCATGCGATACGCATCGGCAATCATGCTTTTTATCGGAATCTGCTGTACTTGTTCCGGCGCGGCGGGAGCCGGAGATAAAAAAACCTACGTGGGCTCCGAGGCATGCAAGACATGCCATGCGCAAGAGTATGAAAGGTTCATGAAATATTCGAAGCAGGCAAAATCCTACGAAAGTGTGGCATTGATGAAAAAAGGGCTGACCGAATCGGAATTGCAGGGATGCTACAAATGCCACACGACCGGTTACGGGCAACCGGGAGGGTTCCGTTCCTTGCGGCAAACCCCGCGGCTAAAGGAGGCCGGCTGTGAAACATGCCACGGTCCGGGAAGCCTCCACTACCAGACAGGGGACAAGAAGGACATCAAGGGCAAACTCACCGCCGCCGATTGCAAACAGTGTCACAGCGATCGGACAATTCAATCCTTCGGCGTAAAGCCCCTGGTTTACGGCGGTGTCCACTAAAATCGACTGTTGATTGAAGGGAGCCTCTTTTATGAAACTATTCGCCCTGCTAAATGAGCGACTGTGGGTGAAGTTGGCCCTGCCGCTTCTGGGGCTTGTCCTCTGCATCCTCGGGTTCATCATATGGGGAGGCATTCGGGCGCAAAGGGACCTTGCCGGACTTCAGCTCCGAAAGGATGGACAAAGGCTTATCCGAACGATCGAGGGCGGGATGTTCGAAGACCTTGCCAGGGGCGACAGCAAAAGCGTCGAAAACCAGCTTCGAAGGTTGCAGAGGAATACAAAAGGGCTGGAGGTGGCGATTTTCGATTTTAACGGCCTCATTACCTTCGCAGGCAGTCCGGGGGCCATTGGCAAAAAAGCGGAAAGTCTCATTGCAAACAAAACCGCGGCTGAGCGGATACGAGCCGCACTGAACAGGGGCAAGGCAACCAGTGATCAAGTCGAAGACAGCTTCAACGGAAAACCCGCGCTCACCATCTTCAGACCCATTTTAAACGCTCCCGAGTGCATCCACTGCCACGCAAACTCCAGGAAAGTTCTCGGGGGCGTTCTGGTTCGCCAATCCATAGCCGACGAGGTCGAAGCCGCCTCTTCGGCCCGTAACCGAAGCATTGCCTTCGGAGTTTTCGGAGCGCTCATCTTTGTGGTCACGATGTACTTCATGGTGAGAAAGATAGTCGATCTTCCCATTCGCAAACTGCTCGAAGCCGGCGCTCGCATGCGACAAGGCGACCTCACGGTCCACGTCGACGTCAAGGGCCGGTCTGAAATCGGACACATGTGCGCCAGGATGAACCTTGTAAATGAATCCTTGCGTAAAATGATAAGCGAAATATTAACAGCCGCCCAACATCTCAACTCCTCATCGGCGGCTCTTTTGACAATATCCGATCAGTTGGCTTCCGGCGGCAAGGACATCTCCCTGAAGGCGTCCACGGTGGCTGCGGCCGCCGACCGCTCGAGTGCGAGCGGGGCCTCGTCCGCCGAGAGCATGGAGCAGATGAGCGCCAACATAACTTCGGTGGCTTCGGCCACAGAAGAGATGAGCGCGACAATCGGAGAGATTGCGGCAAACTCGGAAAACGCCCGGTCTGTCAGTGAGGAGGCGGCAAAGCAGACCGAGGCACTGGCGGCAATCATGAAAGAACTGGGCCGGGAGGCTGAAGAAATCGGCAATGTGAGCGATACGATCACAAGCATTTCGACCCAGACGAACCTGCTGGCCCTTAACGCCACCATCGAAGCAGCCCGGGCGGGCGCCGCGGGAAAAGGCTTTGCGGTTGTGGCCAACGAGATCAAGGAACTATCGCAAAAAACCGCCGAAGCCACAGAGGATATCAAAGCGAAAATCGCCTCCATCCAGGCATCGACCGGCGGGGCGGTAAAGGAAATCCTCCAGATCACAGACGTCATCAAACAGGTCCGGGACCTCGTCTCGAACACCGCCGCGGCCATAGAGGAACAATCGGTTGTGACCCGCGATGTTGCGTCCAATATTGCCGAGGCTTCCACTCGGGTGCACAGCACGACCGAACAGGTGGCCCAGATGGCCACAGGATCCCTGGAGATTGCGGGTGAGATTGCTCTGGTGAGCGGTGCGAGCGATGAAATTCAGCGCGGAAGCGATCGGGTCCAGTCGAGCGCCAAGCAACTCTCCGCACTGGCCGCTCAGATCCAAAGCCTAATGTCCGAATTCAAGGTGTGATAAATCAGGCCAAATAGAAAAGTGCAAGTGCGGGATGAAAAAGAGGAAATCGCCCCCCCGTAATCGGTGATTCCAGGGATTGCGGGGACCACCCCGGGGGGGGGAGGCACACGGCCTCAGCCGCAAGCTGCGCGGACCGCTTACAGGCCGGGGGCTAAAGTTTGTCCGCCCGGCAAGAGCCGCTTCGGCATACAAACCGCGCAAGCTGCGCGCTCCTTCGCCCTACCCCCTGGCACGTTCTCCGGCTTCCTGCTTGCGCTTACATTCGATGCACAAGGTGGTTACCGGTCTGGCGCTCAAGCGCTCGAAGCCGATATCGTCGCCGCATTCCTCGCACTGGCCGAAATTTCCGTCCTCTATTCTCTGAAGGGCTTCCCGGATCTTGGAAATCAACTTTCGTTCCCGGTCGCGGATCCGGAGAACGAAGTTTCTGTCCGATTCAAGAGTAGCCCGGTCGGTGGGATCCGGAAAGTTTTCCTCACTATCGTTCATCCCCGCAACGGTCTTTTCTGCCTCGGAGTAAAGCTCGTCCAACCTTTGGATGAGGATTTCCTTGAAGTACGCCTGCTTTTCTTTATCCATATCAAGCTCCGTCAAAAACTCAAAAGTTTTCGATTAGCACAACATCCATCGGCTGTAAAGAAAAATCTTCAAAAAGGCTCGGCTATTGAAACACCATTGGCCCGAGGCCTATGCGCGCTCGAACACCCCGCTCTTTCCGCCTGATTTAAAGGTCAGACCAACCTCCCGGATGGTCATGCCGCGATCAACAGCCTTGCACATGTCGTATATCGTCAGAGCCGCCCCGGTTACCGCAACCAGGGCTTCCATCTCAACTCCGGTCCTGTCGTTGGTGAGAACCCGCGAGGTGATCCTGATTTCATTTTTCACCAGGTCCGGGGAAAAATCCACTTCGATTGCGCTCAGTTGAAGCTGATGGCAAAGCGGAATCAGCTCCCATGTCTTTTTGGCCGCAAGGATTCCGGCAAGTCTTGCGGCTTCGAACACATTGCCTTTAGGCATATCCCCCGAGCAGATTCGTCGAAGCGTCTCCCCCTGGAGGCTGACAACGGCCTCGGCCCTGGCTTCCCTGAGGGTCGGCGCCTTGGCGCTCACATCCACCATTTTAAGGCGCCCTTCGGAATCGATATGGGTAAATTCACCGACAGACATAGTCACGCCAGTCCTCAATGTCCTTCTATGATTTGCACGACCAACACCAGATCGCCTGGCGCGGCCGCGGGCGCGAGGGCATCCCCCGCCCCCGAGACTCGAATCCTTGTTCCGCTGGCGATTCCACCCGGGATCCAGACGTTGAGGGAAATAGATTCCTCAAGTTCTCCAATCCCGCCGCAAAGGCGGCATCCCGAGCGCCTGGCTCCATTATGGCATTGGCAGAAGACCATCCTGACATAGCTGATCTGCTCGTTGAAGCCCCCGTTTTTCAGAGAACTTCTGGCTATCTGCAAGTCAAACCTCAGATCCGTGCCGTGGCCGACTCTTACATGCCGTTTGCCAATTCCGAACACGTCTTGAAATATCTCGTCGAAAGAGGCCGCTTCGCCCCCCTCGCCGTGAACCTCGTCCCATGGCGGATCGCAAAATCTCTCCCTTGGCTTCTTGTAGCCGTTCTGCCTGTCGTATCTACCCCGCACGGCGGGATCTTTCAGCGTTTCGTAGGCCTTGCGGACCTCCCGGAAACGCTCCGCCGCCATCGGGTTGCCGGGGTTGCGGTCAGGATGCAGCTTCATCGCCAGGTAGCGAAAAGCGCTCCGAATTTCGGCCTGGGTAGCCCGAATCGATATCCCCAGGGTCTTATAGTAGCAGGTCTTCTTTCTTGCTCCCGCCCGTTGTTTCACGTCCAATCCTCGTGGCACAATTGTGGCTAATTCTATTAGGAATTCAGCCATAAGACAAGAAGCGAGTAGGCATAAGCGCGCAAGCCTGGATCATCGCAGGGTTTGTGGCGAAGCCCGCCCCTTCCCGGCATGTGGATTCCCGAAGATAGAGGCAACCGCTCGACATTTTTTCACTGCGAGCGTCCTCAGCCCGACGAATTCGAAAAGTCTGAAATCGAACCGGGAATGATTAGTTTAAAAAAAGAGAAAAAAACTGGTCCATGGAAAGGAAAAGACGATGAACCAATGGTTTGGAAGAATCTCGGTGCCTGCGATTTCGGCGCTTCTCCTGGCGGCTGTTCTCGGCCTTGCCCGGGCTGCTCAACCGACGCAACAGCCCAATGCACGGCAAAATCAACAGCAGTCGAATTCGGGGTTGAACCCGCGGCAGTCCAATTCCCAACAGCGGCAGCAACCCCGGTCAAACGCTCACCAGAAGGGCATGCGGACATTCACCGGCAAAGTAACGACCGGCGGAGGCTTTATTGCCCAAAACGGCATGGAATATCGCCTGAACGGCGCCAGGGCAGCGGGTCTTAGAAACTACGTCAATAAGTCGGTCACGATACAGGGCCATGAGACAAAGTTCGAAGGCCACAATGCCATTGACGTTGAAAGCTTTCGGGCGGGGCAGTCCAATATGGCTCAGAACGGCCAGAATAATATGAAGAACCCCCGGAGCCAGTCGAATTTTCGGTCACAGCCGCAAGGCCGGCAGCCTCCCCAACCGGGGCATACGGGTTATACGCCGAAACAGAATCAGCAACCGGCTGAAAATCGCTAGTAGTCGCCCGCCTCGTCGCCAATAGCGGCAAAAACACCGGCAGAACCAGTTTCTGCCGGTGCTTTTTTGACCATCCGCAGGGAAATCGGCGACTGCAAGGGGGCCACGCACCTTCTCCCGTGGTGATGATGCGCAACGGTTCCAATCCATCTCGGCGCCTGCGATTTCGGCGCTTCTCCTGGCGGCTGTTTTCGACTGGGGTTTTTCGGCTCCGGCGTCAAGGCCCGAACCAGGGTCCGCTCCCGTTTATCCCGCTATTCCAGTGCATTGCAAACATCAACATTAGCAGCCCTTCCCGGATACTAGTCCTGGCACCCCTTTTTTTCCATTATTTGCAAAACAGCGGCTTTATCAAGGCGCACCTTGAGCAATTGCGACGATAATTCAGCCGCCTTCGCCCCACTTAACCCTGTAAGAGATTCAAGGCGGGCCAGGTTCAGCCGTTCCGGCAACAGGGAAGTCCTCAACTCGCTTTCTTGACTTTTTAAAGTGCGCAGTTCCTTTTCCATGTCAATGCAATCCGTTTTGCCGGTATAAAGTCCGCGGGGCGGACTCTGGATGCTCTTGGCAGGCTGCGCCCGACCGTTAATGCCGTAACCGGTAAATAATATGGCGATTGAGATCACAAGGATGGACCCTCTCAGATTTGTCTTCATCGATTCCTCCCTCGTAATATGGCGCTCCTTCGAATGAAAGAGCGCGCCCACGGGACATTCGGCGCCTCCCGTTGAGCCGCTAAGCCCCCGACCGCGCCGACTTGCCGGCCCTGTTCCACCAGCCGCCGCCCAGCGCCTGGAAAAGAGCCGCCGTATCGGCGTAGCGGTTGGCAAGAGCCTGGGCCAGGTTGATCGCGGCCTGCTGATAGGTTTGTTCAGCGTTTAAAAGGGACAGATAGCCAATGGCCCCAAGCTCCAACTGACGCCGAGCGATAGCCAGGCTCCGGGATGCGGCTCGCTCGGCCTCGACGGCGGCATTAAGCGCCACGGCATCGTTTTGTATGGCGTGGAGCACATCGGCAACATTTTGGAAAGCCGTGAGCACGGTACCGCGGTACTGCGCGGCGGCTTGTTTGTATGCGGCCTGGGCCGCACGCTGTTTGTGCAGCAACTCGCCCCCCTCAAATATGGGCTGAGTCGCGCCAGCGGCCAGTGTCCAGAAACCTGTCCCGGGACTGAACAACCGGGCAATCTCCATGGCGCCGCTTCCAAGGGAGGCGCTCAGGGTAATATCCGGGAGCCGATTGGCGACGGCAACTCCCACCTGTGCGCAGGCAGCGTGCATCTGGGCTTGCGCCGCGCGCACATCGGGGCGCTGCTCCACCAGCCTGGAGGGTAAGCTTACCGGCAACTTTCGGGGCAGCTTTAACGAGGAGAGCTCGAAGGCAGCGGGGAGGCTCTGGTTCGGGAAGCGCCCGGCAAACCGTGCCAGAAGATCGCGTTGCTGCTCCAGTTGTTTTTCGAGAGGAGCAAGTGAAGACTTCGCATTTGCCAGGGCCGCCTCCTGCGCCACGACATCGGCCCTGGCAACCTGGCCCAGCGCATATTGACGCTGCAACAAGGTAAGAGAATGGGTCTCGATTTCTATGATTTTGACAGTCTCGGCGATCTGGGCCCGCAGCCCGGCCTCTTCTATGGCAGCGGCCACAACGTTTGAGGTAAGGGTCAAGTAAGCCGCCTCAAGTTCAAAGCGCTGCGAATCCGCCTGGGCCAACAGGGATTCGACCTGGCGCCGTGTGCCTCCGAATGCATCGGGCGTATAGCCCACGGTGACCTGGGCCGTATGCAGACTATAGGTATAGGCGCCGGAAGCCGTTGGCGTGCCCAGTTGCCCCGGGACCTCCTGGCGCGTCGCGCTGTAGCCGACACCGATACTCGGGAAAAATGCTCCTTCCTGCGCGTAGACATTTTCCCTTGCTTCTCGCAGAGCTGCCCTGGCGCTGTCAAGATCCGGGTTGTTTTTGATCGCCTCGGCTATCAGATCGTTTAGCGGCTTGGAGCCGAAAAGCTTCCACCACTGCCCGGGGATATCCAGCCTCTCCACAAAAGTCTGGGCATCGCCGCCATGGACATCGGCCGAAGAAGTTTTCACCGGTAAGGGATGATGGGTGTAACCAGCCTTTTGCGCCACCACGGGCGTTTTGAAGTCGGGGCCAACGGCGCACCCTGCGCTAAGCAGCACGAGCGCCATGGCACCCGCATAACAGGGGACTTGCGGCTTAAAGGCCGCCTTGAGATATGCAAACAGGGACGGCCTCAGCATTTTGATGCGTCTCCTCGCACTCCGGTGTTCTTCCCGCTCGAACGAGCCTCGACCCACCGCTCCATCGAAAAGTAGCACACCGGAAGAATAAAAAGGGTGAGGAGGGTGGCGACCAGAAGACCACCCACGACGACTGTGGCAAGGTTACGCTGAACATCGGTCCCTACGCCCGTAGCCATGGCGGCGGGAAGCATTCCGACGGTGGCAACCGAGGCGGTCATCAAAACGGGCCGGAAACGCTCGCCCGCGCCGGAGGTCACAGCCTCGCGAAGCCTCAGCCCCTGCCCGCTCCTTCGCTTGATATTGGAGATCATGATGATACCGTTTTGCACGGCGACACCGAAAAGGGCAATAAAACCGACCGCGCTCGCCACATTGAGGGTCTCCCCTCGTATGCGCAGGGCTATAAGACCGCCCAGGGTGGCAAGTGGCACGGCTCCAAGAACCAGCATGGCCTGGCGGATCTTTCCAAACTCGGCGAAAAGGAATAACAGCATCAGCGCCAGGACGATCCCCAAGATAAAAGTGAGCCGCCTCTGGGCGCGTTCCTCGTTTTTGAAGTCGCCTCCCCATTCAAGGTGATATTTGTCGTGGTCATAGTGCACATCGCGCTCGATCTTGCGTTGGGCCTCCACGAGGTATCCGGACAGGGGGCGAGTGCTGTCGACCGCGACCAGAAGTTCCCGGTGTCCCATATCATGGGAGATCGTGCTCTCGCCGGTCTGCAGCTTTATGTGAGCCACCTGCGAAAGCGGAATCTGGGCTCCGCCCGGAGTCGTAAGCAAAAGGTGGCCAAGGGCCTGCGGGCTGTTTCGGCAGTCCTTGGGGAAACGCACAGTGACGCCATAGGTGCGATCGCCCACATAAATATTGCAAATCGGGGCACCTCCCACACCTGTCTGGATCAAGGCGGTAATGTCGGATACGTTTATACCGTATCGGGCCGCCGCGGCCCGATCGATGTCTATGGCGATCTGCGGAATGGGGGGCTCTTCGAAGATCGAAGCGCTTGAGGTGCCGCCAATGGTGTGGAGAACCTTGACGATTTGCCCGCCCATGCGGCGCATCTGCTTGAAGTCCTTTCCGTAGATGCTTATGACAAGGGGACTGTGCGCCCCTCCCACAGCATCGTCGACATTATCCTGAATCGGCTGACTGATCCCGACGGTAAACCCTGGCATTCGGTTAAGACGGGCATCGAGCAGTTGTGTAAACCTGGCCCTGGTCATGCCAGCAGGCCACTGACTGTAGGGCTTGAGGCCTACCGGCGCCTCGATGTGCGAGGGCGTCCACGGATCGGTGCCGTCGTCGTTTCTGCCCAGTTGCGTAATGGCATAAGAGATTTCCGGATATTGGAGCAAAGCGCGCCGCAATTGGCCGGCCATGGCGCTTGCGGTTTCCAAAGATATGCCCGGAGGCAACTGTACCTGAAGCCAAAGAGCGCCCTCGTCCAATACGGGCAAAAATTCACGGCCCGTTGTCATGCCCAATACCACCACGGCCGCCAGGGCCGCCGCGCCGATTATCCAGGCGAGTTTTGGAAAATCGAGCATACGGTTCAGATACCGACCAAACCCTGTCTCAAGTCTTTCAAAGACCCGGTTGTGAAAAACGCGCCCTGGCTTTCGAATGGCCATGAAGGTAAGGCCCGGAATAAGGGTAAAGGTGCAGACAAGGGCGCCAAAAATCGCCAGCCCCACGGCGTAGGCCATCGGCAGGAAGAGCTTGGCCTCGGCATGCTGGAATGAAAACAGCGGCAGATAGGCGGTGATGATGATGAGGGTTGCGAAAAAAATCGGTCTGGCCACCTGGTTGGTTGTGGCGAGAACGTCGTCTTCGGTCAGGACGCGGGCAGGATCATCCTCACGCATTCGCAAACACGCCTCGGTAACCACGATCGCTCCGTCCACGATTACGCCGAAGTCTATGGCGCCAAGAGAAAACAGGTTGGCCGACATGCCGGTAAGATACATAACGATGAAAACCGTAACCAGGCCAAACGGTATCGTCACCCCCGCGGTCAGGGCTATTCTCGGGTTGCCGAGAAAGAGCATGAGCACGATGAAAACCAGCGCGATCCCCCCCGTAACGATCTCCACGACCTTGTGGACGGTCAGCCGGACCAGTTGATCCCGGTCGATAAAGGCAACGATGCTCACGCCCATGGGGGTGAGTTTTTTTTGCAGTTCCGCGACCCTGTCATGAACCGAGCGCAGGACTATCGAAGGATTCCGGTATTTGAGCATGCACACGATACCCTCGATAGTATCGGGATTACCATTTTTGCCAAGGATCCCCTCCCGTTCCTGGTGGCTGTAGGTGAGCTTGCCCAGATCGCGCACAAGGATCGGCACTCCGTTGTGCTGGGTCACAACGATATTGCCTAGATCTCCCAGGGTTCGCACCATGCCGATGCCCCGGATCACGTAGCCTTCCTCACCTCGGGTGATCCGGCTGCCCCCGGCGTTGGAACTGTTGTTGTCGATGGCGGTTACAACATCGTTTAAACCGATGCCGTAGCGCTCGAGTTCCACCGGGTTTACCTGCAACTGGTATTGCATGGTGTAGCCGCCGAAGTTGTCGACCTCGGCCACTCCGGAGACCTGCTGGAGGGCCGGGATAACGATCCATTTCTCGATTTCCGAGAGCTGCATCAGGTTCTTGGTGTCCGATTCAAGCGTGTAGCGATAAATTTCGCCCGACGGCCCCGTAACCGAGTCCATCCCGGGCTGGATACCGGGCGGCAGGTTGACCTGGCCGATTATGTTCTGAACGCGCTGCCGCTCCCAGTAGTCTTCTGCTCCCTCGCGGAATGTAAGCGTTATAAGCGAGAGACCGAAGGTGCTGCTCGACTTCATGTCCGCTACGCCCGGAACGCTTGCCAGCGCACGTTCCAGCGGCACGGTGATCTCCTGTTCGACTTCCTCGGAAGCAAGTCCGGACGCCTGGGTGATTACCTGGCACTGAACGTCTCCCACGTCGGGATAGGCTTCCACGGTCAGATTTTTCCACGCGCAGTAACCGAAAACGAGTACCAGGATCGCAACTATTGTTACCACCTGCCGCTTGCGCAGACAGAACTCGATAAGGCGTCTAATCATTTAGCAGCACGCCTCCCTTGACAACGATGCGGTCCCCCGGTCTCAATCCGTGATCTACGCGCGTCTGATTACCCTCGTCATAGCCGGGCGTAACGATTCGCCTGACAAACACCCACGGCCTGGTTTCGACCAGAACGGTAGTGCTGTCATTGTTCATAAGAAGGGCGGAGTCGGGTGCGTAGACCGCGCAACTCTGAGGTATGCGGATACTGACGGTTGCAAACATGTTGGGCTTGAGTTGGCCCTTGGTATTGGCAAAGCAAATCCGCACGCTGGTGCGACGGGTGGTGGGGTCGAGGACTGCGCTTACAAACGATACCTTGCCGTGAAAGATCCTGCCCGGATAGGCGTCGAAAGAGACTCCAACCGCCTGCCCCCTGGAAACGTAAGCGATGTCGTTTTCAGGGGCCATGGCGCTAACCCAGACTTCATCGAGATTGGAGATGGTCATGAGGGTGGCTGTAACATCGTTTGCGAAATCTCCCGAAGCCGTGGTAAGGGCGGTTACGATGCCGGTTATGGGCGAAGTCATCGTCAAAAAACGCGTCTTGCAACGAGCCCCAGGGCAGACGCCGATTTCCTTGAGGCGAGATTCGGCGCGGTTGAACTCGGCCTTAGCTTGCTGGTAATCGTTTTGTGCTCCTTCGACGTCCTTTTTGGGACCACCGCCAACCTTGTAGACTCCCCAGGCGCGATCGAGAGCGAATTTTGCCTGTTTCAAGGCCGCCCTGGCCTTTTCGTCGTCGGCATAAGCTTGGGCGAGGTCTCCCGAGTCTATCCGCACAAGGGGCTGCCCTTTCTTTACGACCTGGCCCAACTGAACGTCGAGCTTCACCACTTTGCCCGAAACCGGCGGAAGGATATTGACGGTACGCGCCGGTTCGGCCTCCACCACGGCAGGCAACTGCAACACGCGCGGAATGTTTTCAAGAGCGACCGGGGCCACCTTTAGCCGAGCGCGATACGCAGAGCCAGGCGGGATAATGATTTCATCTCCCTGCCGGATGAAACCGGGGACGGGATCAGCCATCTTTGCGACGGCGTTTTCCACGAACAGGCACGATGTGTGGGTTCCAACCCACAGGCCAGCGGCAAATATAGCTATCGCCGCGCAAAGCAGGGCGAGGCGAATCCTCTTTGCATCGTGATTGGATTCGGACATGAAATTACTCCTGAGCAACCGGGACCAAAGGCGCCCGGCGGAGAAAAAGGCGGTTTTGTCACCCTGAAACATGGAAATCGTGCCGGTTTATTGCGCCCGATATTTGGCGAACAAAACCCTATCAGCCACCCTTAATGCAAAGAAAACATTCAGGCGGCGAAAAGTTATCCGGCGCGCGATGGATTCCCTACGAACTTGCTTGCCCGCACGGGAGGCGAGTTTATTGGCACTCCTTGAGACAAGGGGGCTGGAAAGGGCTGCATCCAGGCCCTGGCGCTCCGGGAGCACATCGTCCCCGGGCGCAAAAGAGCTCCAAATTACGACAACGGGTGCGGAAAGTATTAGAAGCCGGGCAAATCCGGGGCAGGAAAAGGAGGCGCGCGAACCCGGCAGACCTCAAAGAGAAAGGAGGAGTGGAACTTGGGCTCATAGGACTGGCGGCGGTAAGAAACCGCCATAACGAGCAAGAGGAGAAAGAACCAGATGATGCGGGCTGCCTGAAAGGCCTGTATCATCAGACAGGCCACACAGACATGCCGTGGTAACAGGGGCTTGGCCGTGCGCCAATGCAAGACGGTTTGTCCGGAAAAACCGTGATCGCAGTCGTCCTTATCGTGCGTCAACTCCACACAGGAGGTGAGCGCGAAAATGAAGAGCGCCAGAGACAGGCTCAGGTAGCGAAGTATGGCGCTTCTGCGATTTGAAATGGACAAATTCATCCTTAATTGCTCTTCTAAAAGTTTAAGGGCTAAACTAACCCGCCCCGATATAAAGTCAAGAGCCAATCATGCAAGGCCCCCCGGGCAAAAATCATTACCCACCCTGGAGATAAGGGTTTATCGCTTTTCGATTTCGCTTTCACAACGGCAGCCAGTAGCCCCTCACACGCAGGCCGAATACCTCCACCGGGCCCCTGTCCTTGTTGTAGCCCGGATTTTGGATCAACTGGAAATCGGGGCTGATCTGGACGTAACGACCCGCCTGATAGCGATAGTGGGTTTCCAGGGCCTTTCCCAGGCCGTAGTTGAGTTTTCCATCACCCGGGAGCATTCCGGATACCCTCAGCGGCCAGGTATCGTTCATGGGGGGCGCAAGGACCGTTTACTCCAAAAGCAACGCCCCGATAGTCACGGAAACAAGAAAAACCATTAGAATGCGGCAGAGCGCTTTTTTTGCCACTGCCACGGAGGTTGCCGACTTTTCCCCGAGATGACCGGCTACCCGATGATAGCCACAAAAATGTAAATAATCCCGGCAAATGGAAGTAAATATTTCCCGCTCAAACCTCATCATAGCATGCTTCCTCCCCATGCTCCCCTCCCCGAAACAATTCAAGGTTCAAGCCCCTTTTTCGACAAAAAAGCCACAAAACACCCATCACCGCGTAAACACGGCTGAAAGACGTTCGTGGCCTGATTCCATCACTTCAGCAGACATGCCGGCCGGTTGAAATTTATATTGTCGCACTCATCCCCGGCAACGCTTTTAACCACACATTCATTGCGCGGATCACCTTACCACCGGAGCCGCCGCCATCTATAGCCGTCCGGTTTTTTGCTCTCACTCGCAAATGACGGTTCCACTTTATCCATGTCTGACGATTCATGATGTTAAATGGGTTCTTAGAGCCGGGCGGGGTTATTGAGCGGGGCATGGAAGGGACGGCGCCGCGCCGTCCCTTCACATATTTTCAGGCGGCACGGCTATAGAAATCGTCCACCTGCTTTGCGGCCTCATCACGGGTTAAACCGTAACGCTCCTGAATACGACCGATCAATTCATCTCGCTTGCCTTCGATTATTTCGAGGTCGTCGTCGGTCAGTTTACCCCATTGCTGTTTGACTTTTCCTTTCGCCTGTTTCCAGTTGCCCTTCAAAACATCCCAATTCATTGTTTTCTCCTTTCAGCTTGCTGGTAAGTCCATTGCCTTGGGAAAAGCGAACTCCCCTTTGTGCAAGCAACGGACAGGTATTCCATGATGATTGGCGCGATTTTTAAGACTTCAATCGATCTTTTGTGCGGAATTGCCTCCAAAATCCTCTAAAATAAATATAAACAACCGATCGTGCGCCGCAAGCGGATTAAAATCGAAATCAGTTGGCAGGGGCGATCGGCAGCTTTTGCTATTTTGATCTCAGCCTTGCCTCCAGCTTTTCGAGCAGAGTTTTCCGCCCCTTATGCTTTTTCTCATAGGTCTCGATCTGCCTTGGTTCCCTACGGGAAAAGGAATCGAGTCTTTTTACCGCCTCTTTGACCGGGAGGTGATCACAGCCTTCAAGAGGCAAATTGCTGTCCGTAGAATTCCCGCGCACATCCAACGCCTGTGAAGCGACCGAGTTTCTGTTTTGCCCCTTCCCGTGAGGCAAGCCTTCGACCTAATATGAGAAGCCCAACAGTGGCATATTGACCTCGAAGCCGGCTCCAGGCGCCATCCCGCTTACCTAGGCTCCCGTTTTTGCCCCTTGCGCTTGCCGTCGGCGTGGCGCTGTTCCAACAGGACGTTTACCTCCGAGCCCACCAGAATGACGAGCCCTCCGATATAGAACCACATCAGCAACACTATCACCGCCCCCAGGCTTCCATAGGTGGCGTTGTAGTTGGAAAAATTGGAGACGTAGAATCGGAAACCAAGCGAGGCGAGTACCAGCAAAATTAATCCCAGCACGCTCCCCGGCGTGATGAACTTGAACTTCTGTTCAACATCGGGGCCGAAATAGTACAGGATTGAAAAGGCCGAAAGAAGAGCCAGGGCAACGATCGCCCAACGAAACGCGGCAAACAGGATGAGTAAAGGCTTACTCGGGCCGATTTTATCCCCCGCCCAGCCTTGAATCGCCCCTCCGCCTATTATCAGACTGAATCCCCCCACTATGAGCACGAAAAAAATGGCCAGCAGTATTATCGAGGCGCCCCGGACTTTCCAAAAAGGGCGGCCCTCTTTGACTTCATAGGTGATATTCAGTTGCTGCATAATGGCATAAATGCCGCTTGTGGCCGACCATAGGGTAAATATCAGCCCGAAGGATAGAAGTCCGCCGTTTCTGTTGGAGACGACCTCGTTCACAACTCCGGTGAACAGTTGGGCCGATTGCCGCGGAAGCACTTGTGAGACCAGATTTAAAATGGCACGGCTGAGGTGGGGGATCGGCAGGTAGGGCAAAGCGCTCAGCACAACAATGGCTGCCGGGAAAATCGACAGTATCAGGTAAAACGCCAAAGCGGCAGCCCCGTTGTAGACGTTGTGATCCGAGACCTCGTTATTCAAATCGAGAATGAATTTTTTTATCGACCCGAACATATCGCCAAACTCCGCCGTGAAATCTTACCGCTGCTTTAAGATAAACCGGGTTTTCGCGATTGCCCGAAATTTTCGCCTGGCGCCTCAGGGCATTTGACCGATGGGCCGTCCATACTTAAATAAATATATCATGTGGTTAGCGAAACATCGCGCCAAACCTCCCTCTCTTCCCACGAAAGGATAATGCGCTATGGAAGAAAACCAGTCGTTCGAAAATGTTGTTTCACCCGAGCCCCCACACGGGCCGGGCGAGGATTTTGAAGAGGTTGTCGAAAACAAGGATTTCCAGGGCTATTTCAGCAAAGTAAGACACGGCCTGTCCAGGGAAATAGAGGCGGAGTCGCGTGCGTTTACCTTCGAGCAATTGAAATCCTTGTCGGTCAAACTCGATGATGTGGCGGAAGTGCTCGCCAACACGGCCATGAGTTTTCGCGACAAGAAAAAAGCCGCGCTCGCCGACATGGTCGAGGTCGGCTCGGAGGGGGTCTCCAGCTTATCGAGACAGCTTCGGGAAAAGTATACGGAAAAGATGGCGATCGGCGTGGAAGACCTGGTGCGGAATCGTTTCTGGATTTTACTGGGCGGCGCCTTTGCCGCCGGGGTGCTGCTCTGGGGCCTGTCGAGCCGAAAGGAATTTGAATCCCTTTCCGAGCGAGCGCCGGGAGATCTTTCAAAGCTTGAGGAGCAGCCTTATGGACCCCACTGAGCAGGATAGAACCAGGACCACGAGCCAAAATGCATTCTCGCCGCTGGGAGAGCTCACCTCGGATCTTTTCCGCAACGCTCTCAACCTTATTCGGGACGAAGTCAGGATGGCCGGCGTTGAAATATCCCAAAAGGCCCTGAGAGCGGGCAAGAGTTCGACCGTGCTCACCGTGGGAGGCTTTGTCCTCTACGCCGGTTTTATTTTTTTGCTGCTGGCCGCCGCGCTCGGACTTTCAAGAGTAATCGCCCCCGGATGGGCATTCCTGGTCGTTGGAGCCGCCGCCCTGCTCATAGGCGCAATACTTGTAATGCTTGGTAAAAGAAGGCTGAGCGCGGATATACTCCCAAGCGAAACCATAGATACCGCCAAGGAAGACACAAAATGGATGCGCGACAAATTAACATAGAGTCACAAAGAAGGACTCGCATGCGGCAAATGAATTCGGACATCCAAGAGTTGAGATCGGGCATGATCGAGACGGAAAACAAGCTTGTTGAAGACATCGAGGAGTTGAGGGTCCTTCTAAATTCGGAACGAGTCGTGAGTTTGATAATGGCCTTTGCCAGAGAAGAGATTTCCAGGCGATTGAGAGCTTTTGATCGGGAAAAACTTCAAGCCATGGCTTACCGGGTAAAAAAAGAGATCAAAACTCGGCCCTATATGACGGGTTCTATAGCCTTGGCTTTTGCGGGTCTGGCTCTTTACGGTTTTATGCCCGAAAACAGAAGCAATATGTTGGACAGTGTGAAAGAAAGGCTTGGCATGGGCCAAACCGGCCTTACCGAACCGGAAATCATTCCAAGGGGACCGGCTAAATTTGTCGGAGGGCAAACCGGATCTCCACCCGGTCAAACAGGGATCGAATCGTGACGCCCCGGGAAAACGGGGTCGTGACCGTGGCCCCGTTTCATTCTGAAAGGCGAAAATACCGTACTCGAACGTCCGAGGAGGGCAATTTAGATCTCCACGATCTCCAATGCCTCATGTCTGCATTCTTTTACACAGATCCCGCAACGTTCACATTTGGTTTGGTCTATTTCGGGCAAATTATATATTGTCGCTGGCGGGCCGGTATTAGATTGTTGGCAAGATTGAACGATAAATTCGCACATATCGGGCAAAGGGCAACGATGATCCAGGGGGCAGTTTGAATTCACAACCACTTTCTTACCCGGATCGAAGCCCTCTTTGGCTGTAATTTCCATAATATCATCATCGCTGGAAGTTGGGTTAAACGTTAAATGTGAACTTGATTTGGAGTTCGCTATTTATCATTAAAAACTCTAACTCTCAAGTATGATTTGGCCTGCACAGCCCTTTTGACCGGACGCCCTCTCCCCTCCGGTCAAATATGGGCTCTTCTCCGTGCGAACCGAATCATCTCTACGCCCGATTGCGCCAGTGCGAAATCATATTAGATTAGGACAAGATTTTCCTGTGGGAGTTCCGTTCCAAAGCCCGCCGGGGAATTTCTGGTAAAACCCCGGGAAACCGCCCCCCCAAAATAGGAGCACCTCATGATCCATCTTATCTGGTCGCTGATCGTAGGTTTCATAATTGGTCTGATCGCAAGAGCACTCATGCCTGGAGCTGATCACTTGGGGATCATTGCCACGACCTGCGTCGGGATCGTCGGCGGACTCCTCGGCGGACTCCTCGGAAGAGTTTTCAAAAGTCCGGAGGCGGGCGCCAAGTTTCATCCGGCCGGCTTTTTCCTCTCGATCGTGGGGGCTATCGTGTTGCTGATACTCTTGCGATTCATCAAATAAAAAGTTTTCATGGCCGCCGGCCGAGACAGTCCCCGGCGCCCCTTGGAATGGTTAAAATATATAGACGTATCGTCTGTTTATCGATCTTTTCCAAGGGACGGGTATGCTGAGAACATCAGAGGGGGAAAACGAGGTCAGAGTGGCCGCGTTCGGAGATATTCATTTCAAATTGGAATCGAAAGGCCGTTTTCGCCCGCTTTTCCAACGAGCCGCCAAAGAGGCGGATGTCTTGCTCCTGTGCGGCGATATCACTCACTTGGGCAACAGCGAAGAAGCACGTCTTTTTATTGAAGAAGCTGAAAGCGCTCTCGCTGAGATTCCGGTGCTTGGAGTTCTGGGAAATCATGATTTCGAATCCGGAAATCAGGAGACCCTTTACCGGATATTTACCGATGCGGGGATATCGATTCTCGATGGAAACAGTCGCGAGATACATGGAATCGGCTTTACGGGAATAAAGGGATTCGGTGGCGGGTTCGGCCCGCGCGCGCTCCAGCCATGGGGAGAATCGGCCATAAAAAACTTTGTAAAAGAAGTCGCGGCGGAAACACAAAAACTGGAAAGAGCACTCTCGAGGCTAAATTCGGGCCCGAAGATCGTAGTAATGCATTATGCCCCGATTTTGGGCACCGTCGCGGGTGAGCCCCTGGAAATATTTCCATTCCTGGGCTCCAGTTATTTGGAAGGGCCGTTGAATCGTTTTGCGGTAACGGCCGTTTTCCATGGCCACGCCCACAGAGGGTCCCCGGAAGGAAGAACCAGCACCAATATACCTGTTTACAACGTTTCCATTGAAGTCTTGAGCAAGCATTTTCCGGATCACCTCCCCTATTTCGTTTTCAATGTCCCCGCGAAAGAAATCGGGCTTCAATGACTACCGCATCAAATGTTTGCGAATTCGAAAATACGCCGAAGACCCGATTCTATCGGCGTTCTTTGGAAATTCTAATAAGGGCGCGGCTCCCCTTCCTGATCGGCGGCGCCTATGCTCTGCACAACTACTCCGGAATTTTCCGCGATACCAAGGATTTGGACGTTTTCATAAAACCGGCGGATTGCGAAAAGACACTGGAGGTTTTTACCCGGGCGGGATTCGAAACAACCGTTGCCTTCGAACACTGGCTTGCCAAATCGACCTGGAACGGTCATCTGATCGATATCATCTTCAATTCGGGAAACGCCATCAGCGAAGTCGACGATATCTGGTTTGAACGAGCGGTGGACGGGAACTTGTTTGGCATCGCGGTAAAATTCGCCCCGCCCGAAGAGATTATCTGGTCCAAAGCCTTTGTCATGGAGCGGGAAAGATACGACGGGGCCGATGTGAATCACATTCTTCTGGCTCGCGGGAACAAAATCGACTGGAAACGGCTTATAGACCGCTTTGATTCAAACTGGAGATTGCTTTTGTCTCACCTCATCCTCTTTGGCTTCGTCTATCCTTCGGAACGGCGGTTGATTCCCGAATGGGTCATGAGCGAACTCCTGTCGCGACTGCAAGAAGACAGCGGAGTCGAAGTCCACGGGCGCCTCTGCCTGGGCACGCTCCTGTCACGGGAGCAATACAGGCTGGATGTCGATCGGATGGGTTTTGCGGACCCCAGACTTCCTCCGCGCGGGAAGATGACCAGCGAACAGGTCAAAAAATGGGATGAGGGAAGGTCCGCGGATGGTTGTAAACAACCGATGGATTGAAATTTTGCCTGCGCTGCGATAGTCAATGTCCTCGATTGATACCGGTTGACGCAAAATGAAATCCTTAAGCGACGCCGGGAAGGGGCGAAGCGGATTTGAGGACATCGGGAATGACTCCAAGGGCGATTTTTAAAAGAGGCAAAGCCTGCGAGGTCAAACCGATTGCTTTCAGGAAGTGGGCCCATTCGGTGTAGGGATACTCATAGCCGGGAAAAATATCGGCCGCCGCCCTAAAACATTTCACGGCCATTTCAGCATTGTTTTTGCGGCCATATTCCCACGCCAGCATGAGCCGGGATGAAATGGAAAGCGGGTTTTTCGCAACGGCTTTTTGTAAATAACCGATCGGGTCATCGGATACCCCGGCGCCGAAAAGATAGGGCATATAGTTTTCGGGAATCATCTCGATGGCCTCCCGGAACATTTCCCGGGCGCGGGGCTTATCGCTTAAGATCATCAGCCCGTTTAGAAGGAGCGACTCGAACCGCGTGGACCTGAGAAAGACATTCCTGCCGCATACCTCGGCGCCCCCCAACCCGCAACACTCCTCAAAGAACTGCCGAGCCGAGCCGGTGAGGGATGTGGAAACCAGCCGCCGATAGAACTCCACCCGGTCCCCCCCCCGCCTCAGTTGGTCTCTTTCTTTTTGAACATGGCTCCAGGCCGCTCGTGCGGTCCGCACTCTCAGCCCTGGCTCGGCCGCCAGTGCATCCAGTATCGAAATCATCTCACGAGTTGCACTGTACAAAAAACCGGTCTTGCGATCTTCAACCGAATCGAGATAGGGACCCGTAGCCTGGAGAACCGGCACTACTCCATGGGCGGCATATTCGAGAAACTTCACATCCGACCGTGATCGGTTGAACGGGGTGTCGCGAAGCGGGGCCAGGCCGACATGCAGCGTTTCGACAAACTTGTAGTAATCCTTTAGAGACCCGGGCGGAAACCATTTTATCCGCTCGCTTGGCAATCTTGCAAAAAGCTCCCGGATGGGCGCCGCGCTCATGAGATGGAATCGGACATCGTTTCGAGACAAGATCCAATCCATCAAAGGCTCGGCAATCTGCTCGACATCCTCCATGTGACCGAAGCTTCCTCCCCAGCCCACCACCATTTTCTCCGGAAAGTCATCTTCTCTTTGCGGCGCCACCTCCAGGATGTGATTGGGGAAAACAACCGAAATCGCGTTCAAATAGCCATATTTCCGCTGCAACTCCCGAGAACTGAACTGCAGGGCGTCGCAGTAGTTGGCAAGCCTTTTTACCAGGAGCAGGTTTTTGGATTCACGGTAGAATTCGCCGCGGGGATTGCAGGCCGGCATGTCGGCCAGATCATCGGCCAGTTCATAGACTGTTATTTTTCCGCTTTTCTTTCTTGCCTCAATAACCGGAAGAATGTCCGGATCGCAGATATTGTTCAAAACGAGAAGGTCGGCAAACCGCATCAGATCGAGTTTCGCTCGGTTGACATTGGTGAGATTCACGGTGTGGACGGACTGGCATCGAGCCATTGCGATCCCTGGAGCATAGGCCCGGTAGTAATAATCTCCGGTGTTCTCCTCCTGAGGCACATCGACCTGAACAATTAGCAGCGGACCATCTGATTTTGCAGCCGTTGTCGATTTCAAAAAAATCATCCAGTCTTTCGCGCGGTCGAAAAAAGGCGGCAGTGGCAAGCCGGTGGACAACCATACCGCATTAAAAGGAGCAGAAACGCCTCAATTTTTTGCCAGGTTTTGGAGGCCCGTGAAAGTTGGAAGCAAAGGTATTTCTGAGACCCCGGGGTCGTCTCCTTCTTTTTCATTCCTAACCGGGGGAGGCATCGGCCCCGCCTTGCCGCGTGGCAATTTACATCTCGTACAAGGTCTGTCCGTCGATTATGCGAACACCGCTTTGTTTCAAATGGTGCAATCCGGCGTTGATATTATCGAACCTGAAAATTATGATTGCGTTTTCGCCGCTGCGCTGCACGAAGGCATACATGTACTCGATATTGACATCGGCATTTTTCAGAGATTTCAATATGTCGTGAAGACCTCCGGGGTTGTCGGGGACTTCGACCGCGACCACCTCGGTCCTTCCCACCGTAAACCCGTTTGCCTTCAATTCCTTTCCGGCTTTCTCATAATCGCTTACGATCAGCCGAAGGATCCCGAAATCGGTCGTGTCCGCAAGGGAAAGCGCTCTTATATTCACCTTTGCATCGACAAGAATCCTTGTGACCTCGGAGAGTCTGCCGGGCTGGTTTTCGAGAAAGACCGAGATCTGTTCGAGTTTTTCCATGATCGCCTCCTGTTGGTCCAATACCGCTCAAATTTTGCGTCTGTCGATGATTCTTTGCGCTTTACCCTCACTGCGGGCTATGCTTCTCGGCTCAGCCAGCTTCACCGTGGCCGAAACCCCCAGAAACTCTTTAATGTTCTTGGCGATTTTTCTCTCAATCCCCTGGAGTCCCCGGACCTCGTCGCAGAAGGCGGCCTCGCCCACTTCGACCATGACCGTCAGGGTGTCGAGGTTGTCCACCCTGTCGATAACCAGTTGATAGTGGGGTTCGACCTCCTCGATTTCCATCAAAACGCTTTCGATTTGCGAAGGAAAGACATTGACTCCGCGGATGATGAGCATGTCATCGGAGCGACCGCTCACTTTATTCATTCTCACATGGGTACGCCCGCAGATGCAGGGCTCGGGGTTTAGCGAGGTTATGTCGCGCGTGCGATACCTTATGACCGGGAAGGCTTCCTTGGTAATCGAGGTAAAGACAAGTTCTCCCCTTTCACCATAGGGCAGCACCTCGCCGGTCTTCGGATCGATAATTTCGGCGATGAAATGATCCTCGGCAATGTGGAGGCCCTTTTTGGCCTCGATACACTCGCTGGAAACGCCAGGACCTAGCACTTCGCTCAACCCGTAAATGTCTATGGCGTTCAGGTGCAGTTTTCGCTCTATTTCAGCGCGCATCTCCTCGGACCAGGGCTCGGCGCCGAAAATACCCGACTTGAAGTGAAGCGTACTGAAGTCGATCCCGGCCTGAGCCGCAACTTCGGCCAGGTGCAACGCATAGGAGGGGGTGCAGGTGAGAATGGTCGGGCCAAAATCCCTCATAATCTGGACCTGGCGCTTGGTGTTACCCCCGGAGATGGGAATCACCGATGCCCCCAGGCGCTCGGCGCCGTAATGGATCCCGAGGCCCCCGGTAAACAGTCCGTAACCGTAGGCGTTGTGGATGATGTCGCCGCGGGTGGCCCCGCCGGCGGCAAGCGCCCGCGCGATCAGTTCGGACCACATCGTGATGTCTCTCGCCGTGTAGCCGACCACGGTCGCCTGCCCTGTGGTGCCTGAAGAGGCGTGAATGCGCACGACGTTATCCATCGGAACGGCGAACATTCCGTAGGGGTAATTGTCCCTCAGGTCCTGCTTGGTGGTAAAGGGAAGGATGGTCAGTTCCTTCAAGGTCTTGAGGTCTTGGGGACGCACCCCGGCCTCGTCGAACTTCCTGCGATAAAACGGCACCGTCGCATAGACTCGCTCGATCGTATCCTTAAGGCGCCGCAGCTGAATGGCCTCTATGGCCTCGCGCGGCAGCGTTTCAAATTCGATGTTGTAGATCATTGTGTCCATCTCCTCTAATTGAACCACACAGCATGAACGGGGAACCAGAAGGCCATGGAACCTGGAGTCCATAACCTGCCGAATCAAGACGGGGAAAGAAGGCCGGTCCTGCCTGTCATCGTCCCTGAGCGAGTTTTCGAGGTTTTCCGATAACTCAATCGGGAAGCAATAGTCAATGCAAAACTTGGAAGCTCTATTCGAACCGGGTCGAGGACCCTCGCGCAAAAAAATCCGCGTGGCTCTACGGCCATTGCGGCAACCTCGAAGGTTTCAAGCCGACCGCGCATGACCATCGATCAATGACCATCCGTACAGTCACGCGAGGCGAAGTGCGCCGAAATGCTGGCAAGGAACTGTTGTCGGCAACATTATCGGCGGGGTATTCCTCGTGGCCGCAATCGACCATGCGCAGGCGGTTTCCGGCGGGAAATGAGCAAAAAGGAGTGCTGTCGCAAATCCGTTAAACCAGAGCAAGCTGAAAAACCACACGGCTTAAAAACTACCGCGGATCGGCAGAACAGCCAACCGTGGCACCTCCGTTCGATCCCTGGCAACTCCAGCTCCAGGGACCATTTCCCGTGACTCTTGAGGCCTTGCCACCGCTGCACAGATTCGAGTTGGGGGCCTTCGGTAAACTCTGTCCGTCGGCCGGGCCGCAGACGCCGTTCACCTCGAGATTGGCCGAACATCGCGCGTTCCTGCCGCCGTTTGAGCCCGCACAGCTCCAAGTCCAGGGGCCTTTGCCGCCAACAGCGGAAGATGTCCCCGATAAACAAAGTCCCGTGGTCGGCGCAGTGAGAAAATTTTGTCCGTTCGCCGATCCGCAGGTCCCGTTCATCAGCAATTTGGCCGAACAACTTGCCGTTTTGCCCCCGTTTGTTC
This sequence comes from Deltaproteobacteria bacterium, assembly GCA_021777755.1. Taxonomy (GTDB): domain Bacteria; phylum Desulfobacterota; class Syntrophobacteria; order Syntrophobacterales; family Syntrophobacteraceae; genus SbD1. Next base: position 2,760 of record JAJYDE010000022.1, on the reverse strand, counting down.
CCGCGCACGTCCAATCCCATGGCCCGGTGCCTGTAATGGAGGAAGCCGCGCCGGATTTGCAAAGGTTCGCTGCGGGCATTGCGGGGAAACTCTTTCCATTCGACGCGCCACAAGCACCGATGACTTCAATGTTGGCCGAACAACTCTGGGAGCCGCCCCCGTTCATTCCATCGCAGGACCAATTCCACGAGCCATTTCCGGTAACCTTGGAAGCATGTCCCGCGCTGCAAAGGTTTGCGGTGGGCGTCTTGGGAAAGCTTCCTCCCTCCGCTGAACCGCAGACCCCGTTTACTTCAAGATTGGCCGAACAGGAGGCTTTTTTGCCCCCGTTTGATCCAGCGCAGCTCCATTTCCAGGGACCTTTGCCTGTAACCGAAGAGGCGGTGCCAGTACCGCACAGAATATCCGGGGCCGGTTGCGTGAATAAATTGGCTTTATTGGCCGCCCCGCAAACCCCGTCCACCTTGAGTTGGGCCAAGCAGTTGCTGCTTTTGCCCCCGTTTTGCCCCTGACAGCTCCAGGACCATGGCCCGGTTCCCGTAACCGTGGAGGCAATGCCGGACTTGCAAAGGTTGGTCTTGGGCATCGTGTAGGAACCCTTTCCATTGGAGGAACCGCACACGCCGTTTACCTCCGCGAGATAGGCCGAACAACTGGCCGTGGCACCTCCGTTAGCTCCTTTGCAGCTCCAAGACCAGGGTCCGGCGCCGGTTACTTTGGATGCCAGCCCGACCAGGCACAGATTTGAAGTCGGGGCCTTCAGCAAACTCATTCCGTTCGACGCCCCGCAGGCGCCATCCACACGGCCGTTTGGAGTGGAAAACGGCTGTTCGGGCGCGTACTGGTCGGTTATACCGCCATCGCCCAATTGGCCATGATTATTTCTTCCCCAAACCCAAAAAGTACCGTCGGATTTCATCGCCACAGTATGCTGATCTCCGGCGGAGACCGCTATCCAATCACTATCGCTGCCGATTTGTTCAGGGCTTAACTTGATCGCCGTGCCACCGTAGAAATCAATCCCCCAGGCCCACAAGCTGCCATCGGTTTTTAGTGCAACGGTGTGAAAATCCCCGGCAACAACACTCGCCCAGTTCGTACCCGAATCTATCTGCGCGGGACTGGGTTGATAGGTGATGAAACTGCTGCCGATGCCCAATTGACCGTCAACGTTGGAACCCCATGCCCAAAGCGTACCGTCTGATCGGATACCAACAGTGTGCTTATAGCGCGAAGCGACCACGCAGTTCCACCTGGCCGAGCCAATCATCTCCGGGGAATAGCTGGAAGTGAGCGTGCCATCCCCCAACTGGCCATAATCATTGAACCCCCAAACCCACAGGGTCCCGTCCGACTTGAGCGCGGCCGCATGAAAGCCGCCCGCCGAAACGGACACCCAGTTATTATCCGAGCCAATCTGCTCGGGACTGTGTCTATCGGTTGTGCCTCCATCGCCCAGTTGGCCCAAAGAGTTGGAGCCCCACGCCCACAGCGTTCCATCGGATTTTATGGCAAGGGTATAATATTGTCCGACGGAAACCGACGACCACCGGACGCTCCCCCCAATCTGTTCGGGATAAAAGCTGCTGTTGGTGCTGCCGTCGCCCAACTGACCGAAATCATTATAACCCCAGGCCCACAGAGTTCCATCGGACTTGATGGCCATACTATGATAAGGGCCGTTTGCAACCGTAAGCCAACTGTTTTGATTGTCGATCAGTTCGGGAGCCAGCTGATCGCTTTGACGCCCGTCACCGAGTTGCCCATTGAAATCGAACCCCCAAGCCCAAAGCGTACCGTTGGAATTGATGGCGACCGTGTCCATTTGTCCGGCGGAAAATTTTGGTACGACGGCGGCTTCGGCGATTGTGGCAAAAAAGGGCAGCAAGGAAAAAAGCGTAACAATTGAAAGCAGGTAAAGTCTATTGCAAGGATTTTCCAACCTTTGTTGCCGCATAAAAGTACTCCTGAAGAAAAAGATCCGATATTTCAAAACACGGCAATTCAAATAAAGCGGTCCTGCTTTGCAAACAGCTCATAACGATTTTATTAGCAGAGTTGAAAAAGTATTACAACACAGGCAGGTTGTTTTCCCGAGCCTACGATCGCATATTGTGTCCATGACGAATTCAAGCAGCGGGATTGCAGGAAAAACGGCAGGAGTTACCCCGCGGCATGCGACCAGACGGCGGGAGCGTGGCTGCTAGGCGGCGCATACGCAAAACCTTATTTTTGGAGGACCGGCATGGATTTAAAGGAGTACTTCGAAAACAACCAGGGAATAGGCGTGCTTTCGACCGCGGATGGCGATGGCAAGGTGAACGCGGCTGTCTACTCCAGGCCTCACAGCATGGATGACGGCACTTTGGCCTTCATTATGCCCGACCGGCTTACGCATCACAATCTGAGTTCAAATCCCCATGCGGCATACCTTTTCAGGGAAAACGGCCCGGGCTATAAGGGGATAAGGCTTCACCTCACCAAAGTCCGCGAAGAAACGGACGTGGAACTGATCGAATCGTTACGAAGAAAGGTCTACCCCGCGGAGATGGAAGAAAAGGTCGGACCCAAGTCGGCAGTTTTCTTTAAGGTCGAAAAGGAGCTTCCGTTGATAGGAACGGGGGAGCTGTAGCCGAATGCGCGAAATATCAACAAACCGATTGTGAGTTTCCGGCAAGCCAGCATGAAAGGAGATAAGAAAGAGTCTATGATCGGCTGAAAATTCCAGGAGAAAGGAAAATGGCCGATGAAAGCCGAGAA